>NZ_BOON01000017.1 GCF_016863255.1 Planosporangium mesophilum | reverse complement strand
CCCCCCGCCGCAGCGACTCGGCGACGCGGTCGGCCTGTACCGGCTTGCGCACGTAGTCGGTCACGCCGAGGTCGAACGCCTCGGCGGCGCGGTCGTCGTACGCGGTGACGAACACGATCGCGGGTGGCTTGGCGAACCGGGCGAGCAGCCGGGCCAGCTCCATCCCGTCCAGGCCGGGCATCCGGATGTCGAGGAACACCGCGTCGACGTCGGTGTCGCGCAGTACCCGCAGCGCCTCGGTCGCGTCCGTGGCGGTGGTCACCTTCGCCACCCGCGGGTCCGCGCGCAGCAGAAAGGCCAACTCGTCCAGGGCCGGTGGTTCGTCGTCGACGGCGAGGACCCGCAGGCTTGCCGGCGCAGTCTGGGGATAGTCGACGGCCGCGTTCACGTCGCGCTCCGGGCCCGTACCACCGGATGGAACTTCGGTATCCGCATGCTCACCTTCGTCCCGGCGCCCGGCGCGGTCTCGACCACGAGTCCGAACTCGTCGCCGAAGACCGACCGCAGCCGGTCGTCCACGTTGCTCAGCCCCACGTGCTGGCCGGATTCGGTCGCCTCGTCCTCGGCCGAGGCCGGCCCGCCGAGGACCGACGGGTCCATGCCCACGCCGTCGTCCTCGACGGTGAGGTGGCACTCGGCGCCCGCGTCGAGGGCGACGATGCTGATCATGCCGACCCCCGGCTTGCGCGACAACCCGTGCCGGACGGCGTTCTCCACCAGGGGTTGCAGGCACAGGAACGGCAGACCGACCGGCAGCACCTCGGGGGCGATCTGCAGGCGTACCTGTAGCCGCTCGCCGAACCGGGCCCGCTCGATCGTCAGGTACCGGTCGATCGAGCGCAGCTCCTCCGCGAGGGTGGTGAACTCACCGTGCGCTCGGAACGAGTACCGGGTGAACTCGGCGAACTCGAGGATCAGCTCCCGGGCCCGCTCCGGGTCGGTACGGACGAACGACGCGATCGCCGTCAGGGCGTTGTAGATGAAGTGCGGGCTGATCTGGGCGCGCAGGGCGCGTACCTCGGCGCGGGCGAGCCGGGCTCGCGAGGAGTCCAACTCTGCCAGTGCGAGCTGAGCCGCGACCCAGCGCCCGGTCTCGACGGTCGCCTGTACCAGCCCTGGAGCGACCGGTCCGTGACTTACCGCGACCAACGCGCCCTGGGTGCCGCCCCGGTCGATCGGTACCACGACCGCACCGCGCACCACACAGTCGACCAGGTCACAGGGGAGTTCATCGGTACCCAGCACGACCGACCGCCCCGCGCTGACGACCTTCGCGACGGCCGCCTCCAACTCCGCCCGGTGGTGGTCGCCCTCGCCGTCGAAGGCCAGGATCCCGTCGGCCGAGGCGATCGCGAAGCCGACGGCGCCGGTGAGGGTACGCAGGTGGCGTACGGCCTTGCCGGCCGCAGCCGAGCTGAGGCCGGCCTGGAGCGGTTCGGCCGCGAGGGCCCCGATGTGCAGCACCTCGTAGGTGGCGCGCTGGGTGGCGGTGGCGATCCCCCGTCGGGCCCGCAGCCGCACCACCGCGTACACCGCGCCGACGAGCGCGGCGAGCAGCGCCAGGACCGCCAGCGCGGCCGAGAGGTTAGCCAGCACGGCTGGATAGTCACCCGCCCGCCGCGATCGGCACAACCACCGTCAGGTCAATAACCCCGGGGCTCAGTACGCGCCCTTGCGGCGCAGCACGGCTCCGACGGTGCGCCACAGCGTGTGCAGGTCGAGCACCAGCGACCAGTTGTCGACGTAGTACAGGTCGAGCCGGACGGCGTCGTCCCAGGACAGGTCGCTGCGACCGGAGACCTGCCAGAGCCCGGTGATGCCGGGGCGTACCAGCAGCCGGCGGCGCACGTCACCGAGGAAGTCGCCGTCCTCCGCGGGCAGCGGGCGTGGCCCGACCAGGGACATCTCCCCGATCAGCACGTTGATGAGCTGAGGAAGCTCGTCAAGGGAGGTGGCGCGGAGGAACTTGCCGACCGGGAACACCCGCGGATCGTTGCGGATCTTGAAAAGGAGACCGTCGGTCTCGTTCATGTCCTCCAGCTCCGCGACCCGTTCCTCGGCGTCGGTGTACATGGTCCGGAACTTCCAGACCCGGAAGGTGCCGCCCTCCCGACCCACCCGGGCCTGTCGGAAGAAGACCGGGCCGGGGTCGGAGATCCGGATCGCGACGGCGATCGCGATGAACACCGGCAGCAGGACGACCAGGCCGATGAGCGCCACCATCCGGTCGATGAGGTTCTTGAAGAGCCACGCCAGACCGGAGAGGGTCGGCTCTTCGACGTAGAGCAGCGGCAGGCCCTCGACGGGGCGGATGTGCACCCGGGGGCCGGCGATGTCGGTCAGCTGCGGCGCCACGACCAGGTCGACGCCGGTACCCTCCAGCTGCCACGCGAGGCGCCGGAGCTCGCCCGGCTCGGTGCTGGCCGAACCGCACACCGCGATGGTGTCGGCGCCCAGTTCACGGACCAGCGCGACCACGTCCCGCCCGGCGAAGACCGGCACCGGGGGCTCCTTGCGCTGGGTCGTGTACCCCTCGGTGGCGTGGATGCCCACCGGTACGAGTCCGGCCTGCGGGCTGCGGGTGATGGTGGAGTAGACCTCCATCGTCTCCGGCACCGTGCCGACCAGCAGCAGCCGGTGCGTGGCCAGGCCGTTGCCGCGCGCCAGGTAGAGCACCTTACGGGCGAGGTACCGCAGGATCAGGATGAAGACGAGCGCGCCGACCAGCGCGATGCCGACCGAGAGCCGCGAAAGGTCCGTCTTGGTGGCGAAGGCCAGGAACGACACGATCGCGATCATCGTCCAGGAGGCGCGGAACACCTGCTTGAACTCGTCCGTGCCGACACCGGTGTAGCGCCGGTCGTAGGAGCCGTGTGCCCACAGCACGACCAGCCAGCCCAGCGGCAGCAGCACGTACTTGATCAGACTGAACAGGCCCAGGTTCTGCTGGAAGCCGGAGGCCGACTGGCCGAGAGTGGAGCTGGCGGTGAAGCTGGCCAGCGCGACGGCGACGTAGTCGAACACGACCAGCAGGCCCGCGTAGGAGCGGTACCAGGTGGCGCGGCGGCGGGTACGGAACCACGCCGACCGGGGGATCCCGTTGGACGTCTGTGGCGCCTCGGGGATGATCTCGAAGCTGTCAAGCTCCCGCACGTTGGTTCTCCGGCTCGGTCCGCTCGCCGGACGTTGCAGGCTCGTGGTCACTTGGGTGTCCTCCCGGGCCACGGCGAACCTAGGCCAAGGGGAACGGTCCGACCGGTACCCTTGCCCGCCCGTGCGTTCATACAACCCATCACTGAGCGTCGATTCCGCCGCTGAGGCGACAAATCGTTCACGGCGCCCCTCAGTGTGCTTTCTCGTAGGGGACGATAGGTGACGACCGACCGACACTAATGGCTCGTAGTCTCGGTTGTCGAGGCCCTCGTACCCGTCTTCGCGCTCCGTTCGACCGGCGTGACGCTTCCGTTATCCAGCTCGCCGGAAACGGTACCAGGGTCGACAATCCGACCACGCTCCGTGACCAAGCTCACACCCACGAGCGCGGACAGGCCGACCACCGCCACCAACAGCGGTACCGCCGCGCCACCGGCCGGTTGCCACGGTCCGGCGAACGGGTTCAGCGACGCGTCGAGTCCACCGGAGAACCGGGTGATGGCCCGGGCCAGCGCGTACAGGTGCACCGGCACGGTGGCCACGACGAGCGCGAGCGCCAGCCACCGTGGACCGTCGCCGCGGCGGTACAGCGCGGTGAGCAGTACCACCCCCACCGCCGTGGGCAGCGCGTACCGCCCGTGCGCGAACCAGCCGCTCAGCGGCGCGAAGTGCCAGTCCAGGGCGACCAGCAGCGCCGCGCAGAACGCGAGCAGGCCGGCGACGACCAGCCGCAGCCGCCACCCGGACCGCACCAGCGCCGGTACCACCACCGCGGCCAGCAGCAGGTACCAGAGACCGATCGCGGCCGGCGAGATCGTGACCTCGCCGTACCCGAACTGGCCCACGACCTGGCGTAGGTAGAACGGCACCCGGTCGGAGAGGATCCGGCCCGCGAGATCACCGCCGATCCCGCGCTCCGGGATGGCGCCGGTGTCCGCGCCGCCCGATCCTGCCATCCAGGCCACGACGACCACCACCCCGACGAGGCCGAAGCCGCCCAGGATCGCGCGCGCGGACCGGGAACGCCACAGCTCGACCACCCGGCCCCGGCCGGCCAGCAGCGCGCAGGCGGCGACGTCGACGGCGAGCAGGACCGGGCCGAGTTGGCGCACGGTCAGCAGCAGCGCCGCGGCGATCCCGGTGAGTACCAGCAGCCGGCGGGTCACCACACCGCGCAGCAGCGCCGAGAGCGCGACGAACAGCAGCACCCCGGCGGCGATCTCGATGCCGTTGGGGTTGACCGAGCCGTTCAGGTTCATCGCCATCGGGGTGGCGACCAGCGCGACGCCGGCCACCAGCAGGCGGCTGCGCAGCCGTACCGCCGTCGCCACCGCGGCGGCCAGCAGCAGCGCCGAGACCAGCGCGGACACCAGCCGGGCCAGCACGACGCCGGTACCGTCGGGGCTCACCAGCAGCGGCAGCCCGACCGGCAGGTAGTACACGGGGGAGTACCGCGCGGCGGCGCTCGGGACCCGGACCGTCTCCCGGCTGCCGGTCGGGGTCTGGCAGTCCGCCGGCCCCCGGTTCTTCTCCCCCACGGCGCAGTTGACGTTGCCGGGGAGCAGGCTCGCCGGTACGTCGAAGCCCTCACTGCCGAACGTGGTGCCGTCGGACGCGGGGCCGTCGGGGAGCCAGTGGCCGGTCACCACGGCGTAGGCCCGCACGACGTGGTGCTTCTCGTCGTAGGTCCCGTTGACCGGCAGCGCGAGCGCCCACGACGCCGACATCAGGAAAAACGCGGCGAACGCAAGCAGGAAGACCCGGCGTGGGTGCGGCACCCCGACAGGGTACGGCTACCGGACGAGGCGGGACAGCCGGCGGTCCGCGAGCGGCTTGCCCCCGGTCTGGCAGGTCGGGCAGTACTGGAGGCTCGAGTCGGCGAACGACACCTCCCGGATCGTGTCGCCGCAGACCGGGCAGGGCAGGCCGGTACGGGCGTGCACCGCGAGCCCCGACCGCTTCTCGGACTTCAGCGTGGCCGCCTTCTGGCCCACCGAGCGCTCCACCGCGTCGGTCAGCACCTCGTGGGTGGCCTCGTACAGCCGGGCCATCGCCTCGTCGGGGATCCGGTCGGTGATCGCGAACGGCGACAGCTTCGCCCGGTGCAGGATCTCGTCGGAGTACGCGTTGCCGACGCCGGCGAGCACCGACTGGTCGGTCAGCACCCCCTTGACCTGCCCGCGCCGGCCCCGGATCCGATCAGCGAACACGTCCGGCGGGGCGGTCAGAGCGTCCGGACCCAGCTTCGCCACCCCGGGCACCAGCGCGGGGTCGGGAACGAGGTAGACCGCGAGCTTCTTCTGGGTACCGGCCTCGGTCAGGTCGAAGCCCGAGCCGTCGTCGAGGCGTACCCGCAGCGCGATCGGCCCCTTGCCGGGCTTGAGCGGGGTGGTACCGGGAAACTCCTCCCGGTACTGCAGCCAGCCGGCCCGCGCGAGATGGACGACGAGATGGAGACCGCCGTCGAAGACGACGTCCAGGTACTTACCGTGCCGGGTCGCGTCGGTGACCTCGGCGCCGGCCAGCGCGCCGGCCGGCGGGTCGTACGTCTTGAGCGCACTGATGGCGGACACCTCGGCGCGGTTCACGCGGCGTCCGACCGCCCGCTCGCGCAGGTAGGCGGCGAGGGCGGTGACCTCGGGGAGTTCGGGCACCCGTTCAGTCTGCCCGAGATCACGGCGCTGCCGTAGGCTCATCGTCGCCATGAAGCCCGGTCTGAAGGTCGTCGTCGCGCACAACCGGTACGCCGCAGCTGCGCCCTCCGGCGAGAATGTCATCGTCGACGCCGAGATCGCGCAGCTACGCGCGGCCGGCGTCACCGTCGCCCCGTTCCTGCGCAGCTCCGACGAGATCGGTGGGCTGCCGGCCGGGCAGAAGGCGCTGCTGCCGCTGTCCCCGATCTACAACGGCCCCTCGCAGCGCGCGCTCGCCGAGCTGCTGCGCACCGAGAAGCCGGACGTGCTGCACCTGCACAACCCGTACCCGCTGCTGTCGCCGTGGGTGGTCCGCACGGCGCACAAGCACGGCGTACCGGTGGTCCAGACCGTGCACAACTACCGGCAGGTCTGCGCACCCGGGCTGTACTTCCGCGACGGCCACGTCTGCCACGACTGCCGGGGCCGGGCGTTCGGCCTGCCCGCGATCCGGCACGCCTGCTACCGCGGTTCCCGCCCGCAGAGCGCGATCATGGCGACCACCCTGGCGGTCCACCGGGGCACCTGGCGGTCGGTCGACCGGTACGTCGCCCTGACCTCGGCCATCGCCGACCACCTGCGCGACTACGGCATCCCGGCCGACCGGATCAGCGTCAAGCCGAACGCCATCCCCGACCCGGGGCAGCCCGCCGGTACGCCCGGCTCCGGCTTCCTGTTCGCCGCCCGGCTGTCCCCGGAGAAGGGGCTCGGCCTGCTGCTCGACGCCTGGCTCGGGCACGCCGAGGGTGAGCTCGGCACGCTGCGGATCGCCGGCGACGGCCCCCTGCGCCCGCTCGCCGAGTCGGTCGCGGCCTCCCGCGCCGACGTGACCTACCTCGGCCCGCTGGACCGGCCCGCCACGCTGGCCCAGATCGCCGCCGCGGCCTGCGTCGTGGCGCCGTCCGCCTGGCACGACGTACTCCCCACGATCATCCTGGAGGCCCTCGCCTCCGGGCGGCCGGTCCTGGGCACGACCATGGGCGGGATCCCCTACCTGGTCGGCGACGCCGGCTGGGTCGTGGAGCCGGAGGCGGGCGCGATCGCCGCCGGGCTCAAGGCCGCGCACGCGGCTGCGGCCGGTCTCGCCACAACCGCCAGACGACGGTACGAGCAGAGCTTCGCCCCCGACGTGCTGGTCCGGAAGCTGATCGACATCTACGGAGAGGTAGCGAAGTGACGAACAGGCTCGCGGTCGGCGCCGGCGCCGTTCTGGCGCTCGCGTGCGCGGTCGTGGAGTTCGCCCACAGCCACTCCGCGCTGTACGCGTCGGGGGCCCTGGTCGCCGGTGCGCTCGCCGCCGCGATCGCCTGGTTCGTCACCACCCTGCCCGGTCTGACCCTGCGCGGCCTGGTCACCGGCGGCTTCTTCGTACTCGCCGGGATGCTGAGCTGGACCTCGCTGGGGTACGCCCGCTGGCTGGTCTGGCCGCTGCTGGCGGTGGAGGGGGTCGTCTTCGCCGTCTGGTCCTGGCCGTGGCTGCGTGACCTGCGGGTGTCGTCCCGGCTCGGCACCACCTGGCTGGGCGTGGCGTACTGGATCCTCGGCGTGGTCGGGGCACTGCTCGCCGTCCGGCTCGGGATCGGGGCGCAGCGGCTCGCGTACGCCGGGGTCTTCGGCCTCGCGGTGCTGGCCGTGATCGCCAGCGCGCGCCGGGACCGGGGCCGTGACCTGTCGGTCGGCATCGCCGGCGCGTTCGCACTGGCGATCGCGCTGCTGTTCGTGTCCGGTTCGGGCAACCTGTTCCAGCACCGGCACGTCGTACCGCCGAGCGGCTGGGGCACCGAGGTGATGGTGCACCGGTTCTGGGGCGGCCCGTGGCTGCTGTACCACCCCAACTCACTGGCCCTGATCGCGATCGTGGTGGCCACCCGGATCGGGGTGGACCGGGCGTTCGCGGTGTGGCAGCGGATCGCGGTGACGCTGCTGGCCGGCGGGGTCGTGTACGTCACCAACTCCCGTACCGGCTTCATGTACTTCGGCGTCGCGGCGGTGGTCCACGGGTACCTGCTGCTGCGCCGACGCGGCGACGGCCTGCCGGAGTACCGGCGGGTCTGGGTCGCGGCGGCGGTGCCGTTCGTGGTGCTCGCGCTCGTGCTGGTGGCCTCGGGCGGGAAGGGCTTCCTGTTCAAGGAGCGCTACGCGGGCGCCGACATCACCAGCGGCCGTACCGACACCTGGCGGCAGGTCGGGCGGGAGTGGGTGGACGGGCCCGTCGCCGAGAAGCTCTTCGGCGACACGAAGACGGTCCGGGCCGTGGTGCACCGCGCCGACGACGGCCACCTGGCCGGCGAGAAGCCGCTCGACCTGACCACCGACAACGCGGCCGTCGGCGCCCTGCGCCGCGGTGGCGTACTGGGTGAGCTGGCCTTCCTGCTCGGCCTCGGCCTGCTGCTCGTACACGCCTGGCGGGGCACCCGGGACGGGCGGAAGGCGCCCGCCTGGCTCACCGTGACCGCCGTCGGGGCGGTACCGACGATCGCCACCGCCGACTGGCTGCTCGGCGGTACCGGCGGCACCCTCTGGATCCTGCTGGTCGCCGGCGAGGCCTGGCTGGTTCTGCGCCCCGCCCTCGCTGGGCAGCACTCCGAGCCCGAACACGCCCTCGTTCCATGATCCTGAAGGATCTCCGTGTCCCGACGCGGAGAATCCTTCAGGGTCATGCGGGAATGGCGGCGGGCTCTTCCGGCTCCCCGGAGCGGTCGGGCTCGGGCTCGCCCAGGTAGCGCAGCGAGTACCGGTACAGGCCGACCATCACCATCAGCCCGGCGGCCGCACCGGCCGTCAGGCCCCAGGCGGCGCCTTCCAGCCCGCGCGTGCCGGCGCCGACCAGCAGCCCGATGATGCTCGTGGTCGTGAAGACCACGTACTGCAGGAACAGCATCCGGGCCCGGTGCATCGCCCGCAGCGCCGCCGTGAACGGCACCTGGACCAGGTAGACGGCGGCCTGCAGGGCCATCGGCAGGGCCAGCTTGGCGATGTCGGCGAACTTGTCGAAGCGCCCCAGCACGAACACGGCCAGCGGCCACACCACCAGCACCATGACGACGGCCAGCGCGGTGAACGCCAGCGCCAGCTTCCGGGTCAGCCGGCGCAGCTCGGTGGCGGCGCGTACCCCTTCGTCGGCCGGCCGGGCGGCGTCCCGGGCCAGCCGGGAGGCCCGCGGTACGACGAGCCCCTGGACGGCCGTCACGAAGTTCTGTACCGGCTGGAGCAGAGCCGTCTGCGCACCCCGCAGGCCGGACAGGGCCACCGGATTGAGCTGGTGGCTGACCAGGAAGGTCACGGCGAGCACCTGGAACTGCCCGATGACCGCGGTCGCGCTGAACCAGCCGGACAGGTGCCGCGTCTCGGCGACCCACCGCAGCGGCCTGCCCTGCCAGGGGCGGTGGCCGGTGCGGAGCAGGTACCCGGCCGCACCCACGGCCGCACCGAGCCCCCAGCAGACGAACAGTCCGCCGGCGGTAGGCACCCCGGCGAGCAGCAGGACCGTTACCGCGACCGCCTGCGTACCGACCGCGACCAGGTCGTTCGCGAGAGCCTTCGCCGGCTGCCGGTCGGCTAGGTAGCTGGACCGCCCGGTGTCCTGCAGCAGCAGTACCGGCAGGAACGGTGCGACCCAGATCAGGTCGGTCAGGTTGACGTCGCCGCGCGGCCAGAATGCCCAGAACCCGAGCAGCACGACGGCGGAGACGGCCGCGAACGCGGTGGCGGTGGCCAGGCCGTTGCGGACCAGGCGGTCGCGGCGCTCACCGTCGTACCGGGAGGCGAGCGCCAGCAGCACATCGCCGACGAACGCCCGGTTGAGGTACATGACGACGTAGGCCAGCGCCAGCGACTGCAGCATGACGCCGGAGCGATGCCGGTCCAGCAGCAGCAGCGCCAGTAGGGTGTTGCCCGCGTTGGCGCAGGCCACCACGAACTGGTCGGCCAGCCCGGCGCCCACCCGGCGCACGCCGCGCACCCCGATCAGCCCCGGTTCAGGCTCGCCCGGGCGGACGCCACCACGCTGGCGAGCAGGAACCCGCCGTTGACCAGGGTGAACGCGGCCATCAGCCAGACCGTCCAGGCCGGTACCAGGGCGAGCGTCAATCCGATCACGGTCACCACGGCACCGTAGTCGCGCACCAACTTGATCAGGCGAACTGCGGTTGAACGGCTGGTGACGAGGCTGGCGGCCGCCGCCCCCTGCTGGAGCGCGGAGGTGACCAGGTTGACCATCCAGGTACCGGCGAACGCGGCGACCAGCCAGGTCGGGGTGTCCGGGTCGTAGGCGTGCGCGACGCTCGCCACCGCCGCGACCAGCGCGATCTGCAGCGCGACGTCGCACAGGATGTCGAGCCGGGCACCGGCGGGGCTGGCCTGGCCGGTCACCCGGGCCAGCTGGCCGTCGGCGCAGTCGAGCGAGTACGCCAACTGCCACAGCACCAGCGCGACCAGCCCGATCAGCAGCGCCGACACCCGGCCGCCGGCCATCGCCGGGGCGGCCAGCACGACCAGCACCGCGGCGGCGAGGCCGAGGACGAAGTTGGCCAGGGTCAGCGCGGTCGGCGGGAGCCCGAGGCGCTCGGCCGCCACCGACAGGTGCGCGCCGATCCGCTGGTTGATCGTCTCGGTGAAGAGCCCCCCGCCCCGGTTGCGGGCCAGGAAGTCGGCCGCCGTGTGCCGGGTCGCTTGAGCCGTGGCGGTCACCGGTGGCCGTCCAGCGCGTTGGCCCGGTCGAGGTCGGGCTCGAAGTCGACCTCGACGCAGCCGTAGCGGGAGATGTCGACGGCCGTGACGCGCAGGCCGGCCTCCGCGATCGCGGTCTCCAGCCCGTACTCGAAGTACTCGTTGTCCGGGCAGCTTTCGAGGTGCTCGACGAGCACGGCGCGGTCGGCCGGTGCGATGTAGTTGATCCCGACCGCCTCGCCCAGCCCGCCGACGACCTTCTTGGACAGTTCGCGGACGTACCCGTCGCCGTCGAGGGTGTACTTGACCTCTTCGTCGGCGACGCTCGCCGTGTTCACGGCGACGAGGCTGCGGCCGGCCTCGATGTGCGGCAGCAGCGCGTCGAGCAGGCCGGGTACGAACACGACGTCGCCGTTGAGCCACAGCACCCCGCCGGGCGGGGCCAGCCGCAGCGCCTTGAGCAGGCTCTTGGCGGTGCCGGTCTGGTCGTACAGCTCGTTGTAGACGAACGCGGCGTCCGACGCGGCGGCCTCCATGATCAGATCCATCTTGTACCCGACCACGATCGTGACGTGCGGGCGCGGATCGAAGGTCTTCGTCAGATGGTCCAGCTGCTGGCGCAGGATGCTGCGCCCGTCGGCCAGCGGGGTCAGCGGCTTCGGGTGGGGACGGCCGAGCCGGGTGCCCAGGCCAGCGGCCAGGATCACCACGTTGATCGCCACGTGGTACTTCCCTTCACGTCGAGACGGATGTCCGTCCCCCATCGGACGCGAGGCAGGATATCGCGTGGCGGGATCGGGCCGGTACCGGTCACCAACTGGTCGACAGCGGCTTCCCCTCGGCGTACCCGGCGGCGCTCTGTACCCCGATCAGCGCACGTTCGTGCAGTTCGGCGAGGGAACGGGCGCCCGCGTACGTGCACGCGCTGCGGATGCCGGCCACGATCTCGTCGATGATGTCCTCGACGCCGGGACGGCGCGGATCGAGGTACATCCGGGAGGTCGAGATCCCCTCCTCGAACAGGGCCTTGCGGGCCCGGTCGTACGGGGTCTCGTCCGAGGTGCGGCGGCTGACGGCGCGCGCCGAGGCCATCCCGAAGTTCTCCTTGTACAGCCGGCCGTCGGCGTCGCGCTGCGGGTCGCCCGGCGACTCGTGCGTGCCGGCCAGCCAGGAGCCGATCATGACGTTGGAGGCGCCTGCCGCGAGCGCCAGGGCGACGTCCCTCGGATGCCGTACCCCGCCGTCCGCCCAGACGTGTCCGCCCAGCTCCCGGGCCTGCTGCGAGCACTCGAGGACGGCGGAGAACTGCGGACGCCCCACCCCGGTCATCATCCGGGTTGTGCACATCGCGCCGGGCCCGACGCCGACCTTCACGATGTCGGCGCCGGCCGCGATCAGGTCGCGTACCCCGGCCGCCGTGACGACGTTGCCGGCCGCCACCGGTACCGCGGGCCGCAGCGCCCGGACCGACCGCAGCGCGGAGATCATCCGCTCCTGGTGGCCGTGCGCGGTGTCCACGACCAGGACGTCGATGCCGGCGGCCAGCAGCTTGTCGGCGCGGCCGGCCACGTCGCCGTTGATGCCGATCGCGGCCGCGACCCGCAGCCGTCCGTCGTCGTCGACGGCGGGGCGGTAGAGGGTCGCCCGCAGGGCGGCCTTGCGGGTCAGGATGCCGACCAGCGCGCCGCTGTCGTCGACGACCGGCGCCAGCCGGTGGTGGCCGGCCTGGAGGCGCTCGAAGGCGTCCTCGGGGACGATGTCCGCCGGCAGCGTGAGCAGGTCGCGGGACATCACCGCGCCGAGCTGGGTGAAGCGGTCGACGTCGGCACAGTCGTACTCGGTCACGATGCCGACCGGGCGGCCGTCCTCCACGACCACGACCGCGCCGTGGGCCCGCTTGGGCAGCAGCGCGAGGGCCTGCGAGACGGTGTCGCCCGGGCTCAGCGTGATCGGGGTGTCGTGTACCAGGTGGCGGCGCTTGATCCAGCCCACCACGTCGGCCACGACGTCGACCGGGATGTCCTGCGGGATGATCGCGAGGCCGCCCCGGCGCGCGACCGTCTCCGCCATCCGCCGGCCGGCGACGGCGGTCATGTTGGCGACCAGGAGCGGGATTGTCGTACCGGTGCCGTCGCTGCTCGACAGGTCGACGTCGAGGCGCGACTCCACGCTGGAGCGGGAGGGCACCATGAAGACATCGTCGTAGGTCAGGTCGTACGCGGCCTTGGACAGGAACTGCATGCTGTCCAGTATTGCCAGGTCCCCGGGTGCATCCCCGGGCACCTCCGGCGAGTCGCCCGTCAGAGGACTCCGGCGAGGCGGCCGCGATATCCGTGAATCGAAAGTCTTGAGTGTTCATCGCCGGGACGGGACCATGTCTGTACCAATGTGAGGGGGATTACACCATGCAGGTACGTGACGCGATGAGCAAGGTGGTCCTGAGCGTGGGGCCTGGGCACACGCTGCGTCAGACGGCTCAGTTCATGTCCTCCCGCAAGGTCGGTTCGGCGGTGGTGCTCGACCCGGACGGGTCGGGGCTCGGCATCGTCACCGAACGAGACATCCTCAACGCCATCGCCGCCGGGGGAGATCCCGACCGCGAGGAGGTGGGCCCGCACATCACCTGGGACGTGGTGTACGCCGGGCCGACGTGGACGCTGGAGGAGGCGGCGGCAGCGATGATCAAGGGCGGTTTCCGCCACCTGGTCGTCGTGGACGACGGCGAGGTGCTCGGCATCATCTCGGTACGCGACGTGGTGCGCGTCTGGTCCCAGAACCCGTCGACGGTGCCCGCCTAGCACCGGCCTTCCGCCCGGGCTTGACAAAATCGATCAACTACAGGTCGTACCCTTTAGAGCCATGACCTCCGCGCAGCTCATCTCATTCGCCCGTGGCGCCCCGTCCCTGGACATCGTCGACATCGACGGCCTCAAGGCCGCCGCCGTCCGCGCTTTCGAGGCCGACCCGGCCGGTGTCACCGCGTACGGAACGTCCGTGGGCTACCTCCCCTTGCGTCAGTGGATCGCGGACAAGCACGGCGTGGCCGCCGACCAGGTGATCGTCACCAATGGCTCGCTGCAGGCCGACGCGCTGCTGTTCGAGCACCTGGTCAGCGCCGGTGACGACGTGATCGTGGAGAAGCCGACCTACGACCGGACCCTGCTCAACCTGCGCAATCTCGGCGCGAAGGTGCACCAGGTCACCCTCGACAAGGACGGGCTCGACGTCGAGGAGCTGCGCGCGCTGCTCGAGTCGGGGGTACGGCCGAAGCTGGCCCACATCATCCCGAACTACCAGAACCCGGCCGGCGTCACGCTGAGCGCCGACCGCCGGCGCGCCCTGATCGCGCTGGCCGAGGAGTACGGGTTCACGATCTTCGAGGACGACCCGTACGCGGACATCCGCTTCCGGGGCGAGAAGCTGCCGTCGATGCTGGAGCAGGACACCGCCGGCACCGTCGTCCACGCCAGTTCGTTCACCAAGACGGTCTGCCCGGGCGTGCGCGTCGGTTACCTGGTCGGGCCGAAGGACCTCATCGCCACGATCGCCAAGCGGGCCACGAACCTGTACATCTCGCCCGGCATGGTCTCCGAGGCGATCGTGCACCAGTTCTGCGTCTCGGGTGACATCGACCGCTCCATCGCGAGCGTCAGTGCGGCGCTCGGCGAGCGGGCCCGGCTGCTCGGCGCGGCGCTGCGGGAGCACATCCCGGACGCCCGCTTCACCGAGCCGGACGGCGGCTACTTCCTGTGGGTGGAGCTGGCTGACGACGTCGACGTCGACAAGCTCGTACCGGCGGCCACCGCGCGCGGAGTGGCGGTCGTCAAGGGCAGCGACTTCCTGCTGGAGGGCGGCAAGCACGCGCTGCGGCTGGCGTACTCGGCGGTCACGACGGACCAGATCGACGAGGGTGTACGTCGGCTGGCGGCCGCCGTGGCGGAGGTACGCGAGCAAGGCTGACACCAAAACGTGATGTGAAGGGGTTTCCCCGCCCGGGTCGGATGGATCACAATCCTGCCGCGCGGTCATTACTCGACCTGCGCTGACAGGCTTCACCCCCGCCCCCACCGGCACCGGGCGGGCCGTCCCCGCTTACCCCCCACCTGCGGACGGCCCGCCCGGTGCACACCCTCCGATGCGTCGTGGTGGCAGCGTCCAGACCGACGAACGTCTGGAGTAGTGCATGGTCCACGACGACGGCACCGGCCGTAGCCTGTCCCGCGCGCTCGCCGCGCCCGTCCGCCGCGCCATGGACCGGATGCGTAGCGCCGCGCCGACGGTGGAGATCACCGACGTCACGACCGGTCATCACAGCGGAGTGGTCGACTGCGCGCTCTACGTCGACGGGGTGCGCCAGCCGGGTGACTGGAACTACCGGGACGCGCTGACCGCGGCCCGCGGTACCCGCGACGCCTTCGTCTGGCTGGGGCTCAAGGAGCCCGACGCGCACGAGCTGGCCGACATCGCCGACGCCTTCGACCTGCACGAACTTCCGGTGGAGGACGCCGTGAAGTCGCACCAGCGCCCGAAGGTGGAGCGCTACGGCGACATGACGTTCGTGACCATGCGGACCGCGCGGTACATCGAGCACGCCGAACTGACCGAGACCAGCGAGGTCGTCGAGAGCGGCGACGTCATGATGTTCATCGGCGAGCACTTCATCATCACGGTGCGACACGGCGACGCCGCCCGGCTGGCTCCGGTACGGGCCGGGCTGAACGACAAGCACGACCTGCTCAAGCAGGGCCCCTGGGCGGTCGCGTACGCGGTGTACGACCTGGTCGTGGACATCCTGATCGAGGTCGCGTCGGCGATCGAGGAGGACATCGCGATCGTCGAGGACAGCGTCTTCGCCCGCCAGGGCGGCAGCGGTCGGATCCAGCGGATCTACCAGCTCAAGCGGGAGCTGATGGAGTTCAAGCGGGCGGTCCTCCCACTGCAGCGCCCGCTCGCCGGTCTGGCCAGCGGGCAGTTGGCCAACGTGCCCGCCGAGATCCGCCGGTACTTCCGCGACGTCAACGACCACCTGACCCGTACGGTCGAGCAGGTCATGTACTTCGACGACCTGCTCAACTCGATCCTGCAGGCGCGGCTGGCCCAGGTGACGGTGGACCAGAACAACGACATGCGCAAGATCGCAGCCTGGGCCGGTATCGCCGCCTTCTGGACCTTCGTCACGGGCATCTACGGCATGAACCTGGACATGCCCGAGAAGGACTGGAAATACTTCTACCCCGTGCTACTGGCGCTGATGGTCGCCATCTCGCTCGGGTTGTACCGGGCCTTCCGGCGCTCCGGCTGGCTGTAGACCGACCGGCCGACGTGCTCCGGGAGGAGCGCGGCGCGCTCCTCCCGGACAAAGTTTTCCCCGGGCGCTACGGGTGCCCGTTGCGCGAGCCGCTCGGGCCGCTCGGGCCGCCGCTGAACGAACCGGCCGCACCCGACGAGGGCGGCGAGGTGTCGGAGGCGCCCTTCATCTGCCCCATCACGTCGGACGCCTTCTCCTTGGCGGTGTCCGTCATCGACGACGCGGCTGGCCGGGCCGTGTCCGTGACCGACCGCGCCCGCTCCGTCAGGGTGTTGCCGACCGAGCCGTACTCGTCCCACTTGCGCTGACGGCGGCGCGAGAGCAGTGCGCTGACGGCACCCAGCGCCACACCCGCGATCATCAGGCCCCCCACCATCCTCGGCAACCGCCTGGTGCTGGCCTTCGGCTTCCTACCGGTTGCCCGGCGCGCCATGCCGCCCGCCCTGCGCGCACCGTCGCGCGCCGCGTCCATCGACTTGTCGACGGTCGGCTCGATCATCCGTTCCCGCACCATGTCGATCCGGGGGGCGATCATCCCGGCGGCCGAACCCGTCGCGTGGGCCGCGGCCATCCGCAGGTGATTGATCCCCTTGCCGAGTTCCTCGCGCATCATGACGTTCTGCGTCTTCACCTGACGCCGTCCAAACACAGTCCCACCTCCAGTGCCGGCGAACACTCGTACCCCCTCGCATTACCCAGCGGCGGAGGAGAAGAACCTGTTTTCGCTGGTCCACAGTGATCTAGACCCGGTGGGCGGCGGTCGATCGCGCACCTGGCGCCCACGAGCGGCGCGGCAGCGGGGCCGGAGGTACGGTAATCGCTGACGATCTTCACACGAAAGGGAGCATTGTGGCCGAGCGCATATTCGCGACGTTGCACACGAACGTCGGGCCGATCCGGGCCGAGCTCTTCCCCGATCACGCGCCGAAGACCGTGCGGAACTTCGTCGGCCTGGCCGAGGGTACGCAGGAGTACACCGACCCGCGCACGCGCCAGCCGGGCAGCGGTCCGTACTACGACGGCACGGTCTTCCACCGGGTCATCAGCGGGTTCATGATCCAGGGAGGCGACCCGACCGGCACCGGCACCGGCGGTCCGGGGTACACCTTCAACGACGAGATCCACCCGGACCTGCAGTTCAACCGGCCGTACCTGCTCGCCATGGCGAACGCCGGCACCCGCGGCGGCCAGGGCACCAACGGCTCGCAGTTCTTCATCAGCGTCGGCCCCACCACCTGGCTCAACGGCAAGCACACCATCTTCGGCGAGGTCGCCGACGACGAGTCGCGCAAGACCGTGGACGCCATCGCGGGTACCCAGACCGACCCGCGGGACCGTCCGCTGCAGGACGTCGTCATCGAGCGCGTCGAGATTGAGCGGACTCAGTAGTCTTGCTCGCATGACACAACCCCCGTCCGTCGGGGTGCCGGCGTGCTACCGGCATCCGTCACGGGAGACATACGTCCGTTGCAATCGCTGTGACCGGCCGATCTGCCCCGACTGCATGCGCGAGGCGTCGGTCGGTCACCAGTGCCCCGAGTGCGTCACCGAGGGGCGGCGCACCCAGCCGTCGGTCCGCACCGCCTTCGGCGGGACCGCGGCCGGCCACCGGGGCACGGTGACCAAGGTCCTGATCGCGATCAACGTCGCCGTGATGCTCATCGGCGTGTTGCTCAGCGGCACCGGCGCCCTCCTCGGCCGTGGGCTCTTCACCGGCTCGAGCCTCGTCCATTACGTCGGCGCGGTCGTCGGCCCCAACGTGGTGCTCCAGTCGGCCGGCGGCAGCCAGACCTTCCCCGGTATCGACAACGGCGGCTGGTACCGCCTGATCACCGCCATGTTCATCCACTACGGGCTGCTGCACCTGCTGATGAACATGTGGGGGCTGTGGATCCTCGGCCGCCAACTCGAAGCCGTGCTCGGCCGCGGCCGGTTCCTGGCGCTCTACCTGCTCGCCGGGCTCGGCGGCAACGTCGCGGCCTATCTGTTCAGCCCCGACGCGCTCTCGGCCGGCGCCTCGACCGCGATCTTCGGCCTGTTCGCCGCGTACGCGATCATCGTCCGTCGGCTCGGTGGAAGCCTCGCGGGCATCCTGCCGATCCTGGCGATCAACCTGTACATCACGTTCTTCTTCCCGGGCATCTCCAAGGCCGGCCACCTCGGCGGTCTCGTCGTCGGCGCGATCGTGGCCGCCGGACTGGCGTACGCGCCGCGCGGTGCCCGTACCCGGGTACAGGTCGCCGTCCTCGCCGGGGTGCTGGCGCTGCTCGGGTTCCTGACCCTGCTCGGCCCCAGCCTGCACGCCTGAGGCCGCAGCGGGAGGATCAGGAAGACGGGCGCCAGACCGCGCCGTGGAGCAGGTCCTCGGCGCCCAACCAGATGAAGTTCATCAGCCGTGCGGCCGTCCGCCCCGGGTCCTCCCCGGGGCGGTCGGCCAGCCAGTCGGCCATCGACTCGGCCGCGCCCACCAGCGCGTACGTCACCGGCTCCAGGTGCTCCGGGCCGCTCGGCCCGCCGGCCGACTCCACCGCCCGGGCCAGCAGCCCGCTCACGATGTCGATCATCCGGCCGCGCATCTCCGCCCACTCGCTGGCGAACGGCTCCAGGCCGCGCGACTGCCGGTAGATCATGTTCCAGCCGTCGCGACGCTCACCGACGAAGGAGAAGAAGCCGCGCAGGCCGTTCCACAGTTGCTCGTCCGGTCGGGTACTCGACCCCACGGCGCCGACCACCGCCTCGACCATCCGGGTCGCCTCCCGGTGCAGACACGCCCTGAACAGGTCCTCCTTGGTGCCCAGGTAGGCGTACACCATGGGTTTGGAGATCCCGGCGAGCTCGGCGATGTCGTCCATGGAGGCGGCGTGGAAGCCCTGCCGACCGAAGACGGAGACGGCGGCGTCGAGCATCTGCTGTTCGCGTACGGCGCGCGGAACGCGCTTGGAGGTGACGGGTCGCACCTTGCCAGCTTACCTACTCGCCCGTAAGGTTACGCACGAGTAAGGTATCAGCCACAGAGGGGTTCCCATGACGGACATCACCGGCCTCGACTTCGCCACCGTCGAGCCCAAGCAGTTCGCCCAGATCGTCAAGCAGACGAAGGACTCGGAGATCTCCGAACTGCTGCAGGGCGAGCACCGCAAGCAGATCCTCGACGCGATCTTCGCGAAGTTCCCCAGCCTGTTCCGCGCGGACCGGGCCGGCTCCACCAACGCCGTCATCCACTGGAACGTCGGCGGCGCCCCGGACGGCGGCGTGAGCACGTACGAGCTGGTCATCTCGAACGGCACCTGCACGCTGTCGCCGACCCCCGAGCACGACCCGAAGCTGGCGATCACCGTGGGCCCGGTCGACTTCATCAAGGTCGTCTCGGGTAACGGCAACCCGATGATGATGTTCATGACCGGCAAGCTGAAGGCCAAGGGCGACCTGGGCCTCGCCGCGAACATCGCCAACCTCTTCGACATCCCGAAGGCCTGAG
Organism: Planosporangium mesophilum; assembly: GCF_016863255.1. Classification (GTDB taxonomy): domain Bacteria; phylum Actinomycetota; class Actinomycetes; order Mycobacteriales; family Micromonosporaceae; genus Planosporangium; species Planosporangium mesophilum. The sequence goes on along the minus strand of NZ_BOON01000017.1, from coordinate 227,314 downwards.
CCATGCCCGAGTTCTCGCTCGATCTGAACGAGGAGCAGCGGGATCTGCGCGACTGGATGCACGGCTTCGCCAGCGAGGTCGTGCGCCCGGCCGGCGCGGAGTGGGACGAGCGCGAAGAGACGCCCTGGCCGATCATCAAGGAAGCGGCCAAGATCGGGCTGTACGGCTTCGAGTTCCTCGTCAACTCCTGGTCCGATCCGACCGGCCTCTCGCTGTGCATCTCGAATGAAGAGCTGTTCTGGGGCGACGCCGGGATCGCCATGTCGATCTTCGGCACGCACCTGGCGGTCGCAGCCATCTACGGCTCCGGCACCCCCGACCAGCTGGTCGAGTGGGTGCCGCAGTGCTTCGGTGACGCCGACGACCCCAAGGTGGCCGCGTTCTGCACCACCGAGCCGCAGGCCGGCTCGGACGTCAGCTCGATGCGTACCCGCGCCCGGTACGACGAGGCCACCGACGAGTGGGTGATCAGCGGGCAGAAGGCGTACGCCACCAACGGCGGCATCGCCAACGTCCACGTGGTGACCGCGAGTGTCGACCCGGAGCTGGGCTCGCGCGGCCAGGCCGGCTTCATCGTGCCACCCGGCACCCCGGGCCTCGACGCCACCAAGAAGCTGAAGAAGCTCGGCCTGCGCGCCTCGCACACCGCCGACGTGTTCCTCGACGAGGTGCGGGTGCCCGGCAGCTGCCTGCTCGGCGGCAAGGAGGCGCTCGACGAGCGGCTGGCTCGGGCCCGGGAGGGCCAGCGGGCCAGCGGCCAGGCAGCCATGCGTACGTTCGAGCTGTCCCGGCCGGCCGTCGGCGCCCAAGCGCTCGGCATCGCCCGCGCGGCGTACGAGTACGCGCTGGAGTACGCCAAGGACCGGGAGCAGTTCGGCCGGAAGATCATCGAGAACCAGGCCATCGCGTTCGCGCTCGCCGACATGAAGATGGAGCTCGACGCGGCCCGACTGCTGGTATGGCGTGCGGCCTGGATGGGGCGCAACAACCGGGTGTTCGAATCCGGTGAGGGCTCGATGAGCAAGCTCAAGGCCGGCGAGGTGGCGGTCGCCAACGCGGAAAAGGCGGTCCAGATCCTCGGCGGCGCCGGTTTCGTTCGTGACCATCCAGTTGAGCGCTGGTATCGAGACGCCAAGATTTATACCATCTTCGAAGGGACCAGCGAGATCCAGCGACTGGTGGTCTCTCGGGCGATCTCGGGCATGTACATCCGCTGAGTGCCCGGGTCACGGGGGGCTCCATCACGAACATCGATGAATGGTGGGCACGGGTTTACCGTGGGGGCACCACGAGCGATAGGCAGATGACGTGCAAGCAGCCTTCCTGATCCGGACGTTGGCTAGACGTGGCCTACTCAGCCCGGGGCGGCCCGACAGGGTCGCCCGCCAGCTCAATGCGTTGCGCCGGTGGGGGTTCACCCTCACCGGCGAGATGCGTTCGGCGGCCGCCCGCGATCCTCGGCGAGTGGCGGTCATCGACGAGACCCGCTCGGTCACGTACGGCGAACTCGCGATGAACGCCCGGCGGCTGGCCAACGGCCTGCGTGCCGGGTACGGCCTGGCCGAGGGCGACCGCCTCGGCCTGCTGTGCCGCAACTCCGTGTCGATGTTCGAGTCGATGCTGGCCGCGGGGATGATCGGCGCCGACGTGGTCCTGGTCAACACCGGACTCGGCCCCGGCCAGCTCGAGAACGTCCTGCACAACCAGCAGGTGAGCGTGCTCATCCACGACGACGAGTTCTTCGAGATGGTGTCGGCCGTTCCGCCGTCCGTCGCCCGGGTCAGCGCCGACGGCGACGCCGGCCGCGAGACCCCGACCGTGGCCGGACTGATCGAGCGCTCCCCTGACGACGACGGACCTCCGCCGGAGCAGACGGGTCGAACGATCGTGCTCACGTCGGGCACTACGGGTACCCCGAAGGGCGCCCGCCGGCCGATCCCGCCGAGCTTCAGCCCGCTCGCCGCGGTGATCTCCCGGATCCCGATGTCGGTCGGCGAACGGATCTTCATCGCCGCCCCGCTCTTCCACACCTGGGGGTACGCGGGGCTGCAGATCGCCCTGGCGCTGCGAGCGACCGTCGTGCTGCGCCGGCGGTTCGAGCCGATGGACACGCTCGCCGCGATCCACGAGCACCAGTGCACCGCGCTGCTGGCGGTGCCGGTCATGCTGCAGCGGATGCTCGACGCCTCGCAGGGCCGGCGGATCCACACCCCGCTGCGGGTCGTGGCGACCAGCGGCTCGGCGATGCCCGCGCCGGTGGTCCTGCGGTTCATGGACGTCTTCGGTGACGTGCTCTACAACCTGTACGGGTCGACCGAGGCGTCGTGGGCGAGCATCGCCACGCCCGACGAGCTGCGCGCCGACCCCACCTGCGCCGGGCGATCGCCCGTCGGCACCAAGGTGCTGATCCTCGACCCGAACGGCAACCCGTTGCCGCCGCAGAAGGTCGGCCGGATCTTCGTCGGAAACGACATGCTCTTCGAGGGCTACACCGACGGCGGCAACAAGGAGTGGCGTAACGGGCTGATCGCGACCGGCGACATCGGCCGCGTCTCCCCCGAGGGTCTGGTCTACGTGGACGGTCGCGAGGACGACATGGTGATCTGCGGCGGGGAGAACGTGTACCCCTCCGCGGTCGAGAACGCCATCGCCGAGCTGCCCCAGGTCCGCGACGTGGCCGTGGTCGGCGTCCCGGACCGGGTGTACGGCCAGCGCCTGGCCGCCTGGATCGTGCTCTACCAGGGCGAGCAGCTCGACTCCGAGGGCGTACGCGAGTACGTACGCCGAACGGCGGCCCGGTTCAGCGTGCCGCGGGACGTCCACTTCGTCGCCGAGCTGCCCCGAAACGCGACCGGCAAGATCATGCGTCGGTACCTGGCGCCCAGCGCGCCGACGAGCCCGGCACCGGCGGGTCCCGCGCAGGCTGGCCCGGCACCAATGCGCCAGGCGCCGACTCACCAGCCGCCGACCCACCAGCCGCCGACGAGTCCCCGATCGTCGTACCGGGCGCCGATGAGCCCGCCGCCGCGACAGCCCGACCCCCGCTCGGCGGCCGACTCCAACGACGTCACGATGCACCTGCCGCGCATCGAGGACTGACTTCCCGATCTTGGAGAGTTCGGCACCGGTACCGGTGTCGGACTCTCCAAGATCTACTAAGGCACGGCGATCTCGCCGCGCTCCGCGGCCAGCGCGATGTCCCGGCGATGATGCGAGCCGGCCAGCCCGACCCCGTCGACCAGCGCATAGGCGGCGTCCCGGGCGGCTTGGAGGTCACCACCGGCGGCGGTGCAGCACAGTACCCGTCCGCCGGCGGAGACGAGGGCGCCGTCGTCACGGCGGGCCGTACCGGCGTGGATGACGCCGGGCACGCCGTCGGCGCCGGTGATCACGTCTCCCTTGCGGGGCGTACCGGGGTAGTTCTCGGCCGCCACCACCACGGTCACCGCCGAGCCGTCGCGCCACCGCAGCGGCGGGTGTCCGCCCAGCGCACCGGTCGCGGCCGCGTACAGCAGGCCGGCCAGGGGCGTCTCCAGCAGAGCCAGTACGACCTGGGTCTCCGGGTCACCGAACCGGCAGTTGAACTCGATCACCTTCGGCCCGTCGGCGGTGATCGCCAGCCCGACGTACAGCAGCCCGGCGAACGGCGTGCCGCGCTCGCGCATCGCCGCCAGGGTCGGGTGCACCACGGAGGCCATGACCTCGTCGACGAGGCCGGCGGGCGCCCACGGCAGCGGCGCATAGGCGCCCATGCCGCCGGTGTTGGGGCCGGTGTCGCCCTCACCGACGCGCTTGAAGTCCTGAGCCGGTACCAGCGGCAGCGCAGCCTCGCCGTCGGTGACCGCGAACAGCGATACCTCGGGTCCGGCGAGGTACTCCTCGACCACGACCCGGCCGCACCCGGCGGCATGCTCGAGCGCCGCCCCCCGGTCGGACGTGACCACGACGCCCTTACCCGCGGCGAGCCCGTCGTCCTTGACCACGTGCGGCGCCCCGAACTCGTCGAGCGCGGCGGCCACCTCGGCCGGGCTCTCGCAGACCCGGGACCGGGCCGTCGGCACGCCGGCCACGTCCATGATCTCCTTGGCGAACGCCTTCGACCCCTCCAGCCGCGCCGCCTCGGCCGACGGCCCGAAGCAGGCGATGCCCTTCGCCCTGATGGCGTCAGCTGCGCCGGCCACCAGCGGCTGCTCGGGGCCGATCACGACCAGGTCGGCCCGTACCTGTACGGCCAGGCCCGCGACGGCGTCGGGATCGCCGGCGTCGACCGGTACCAGCTCGGCCAGCGACTCCATCCCGGGGTTGCCCGGGGCACAGACCAGCGAGGTGACGGACGGGTCGACGGCGAGAGCGGTGGCGAGGGCGTGCTCACGCCCGCCGGAACCGATCAGAAGGACACGCACAACGCGATCGTACGGTCGGTGCTCAGAGCAGCGGGTGGCGGACCACGTTCTCGTCGCGCCCCGGCCCGACGCCGACCGCGCTGACCCGCGCCCCGGACAGCTCCTCGATCCGCTCGATGTAGCGGCGCGCGTTCTCGGGCAGCTCAGCCTCGGTACGGCACTTGGAGATGTCCTCGTCCCAGCCGGGCAGCTCCTCGTAGATCGGCTTGGCGTGGTGGAAGGCGGTCTGCGTCATCGGCATCTCGTCGACCCGCTCGCCGTCGATCTCGTACGCCACGCAGATCGGCACCTTCTCCAGGCCGCTCAGCACGTCGAGCTTGGTGACCACGAAGTCGGTGACGCCGTTGACCCGCGCCGCGTACCGGGCGACGACCGCGTCGAACCAGCCGCACCGGCGCTCCCGGCCGGTCGTCGTCCCGTACTCCCCGCCGACCTTGAGTAGGTGCTGGCCGTTGGCGTCGAACAGCTCCGTCGGGAACGGGCCCGAACCGACCCGGGTGGTGTACGCCTTGGCCACGGCGATGACCTGGTTGATCCGGGTCGGCGGGACGCCGGAGCCGACACAGGCACCACCTGCGGTCGGGTTGGACGAGGTCACGAACGGGTACGTGCCGTGGTCCACGTCCAGCAGCGTGGCCTGGGCGCCCTCCAGCAGTACCGTCTTGTCCGCCTCGAGGGCCTTGCCCAGGATCAGCCGGGTGTCGGCGATGTACGGGCGCAGCCGCTCGGCGTACCCCAGGTACTCCTCGACGACCGCATCGACGTCGATCGGCTTGCGGTTGTAGACCTTGAACAGGATCTGGTTCTTCTCCCGCAGCACCAGCTCCAGCTTCTTGCGGAAGATGCCCGGGTCGAGCAGGTCCTGCACCCGGATGCCCATCCGGGCGATCTTGTCGCCGTACGCCGGCCCGATGCCGCGCCCGGTGGTCCCGATCCGGGACGAGCCGAGGTAGCGCTCGACCACCCGGTCCAGCGCCCGGTGGTGCGGCATGATCAGGTGCGCGTCGGTCGAGATGAGCAGCCTGGTCGCGTCCACGCCGCGCTCGGCCAACCCGTCCAACTCGCTGAGGAGCACCTTCGGGTCGACCACGACCCCGTTACCGATCACCGGTACGCAGCCCGGCGTCAGCACCCCGGACGGGAGCAGGTGCAGGGCGTACTTCTGCCCGTCCGGCGTGACCACGGTGTGGCCGGCGTTGTTGCCGCCCTGGTACCGCACGACGTAGTCGACGCGCTCTCCGAGCAGGTCGGTAACCTTGCCCTTGCCCTCGTCGCCCCACTGCGCGCCGATCAGCACGATCGCTGGCATTTGAGTTCCGCCTTCCGCGGGGTCGGTGCCGCTCCGGCCGCGGCCGGGCCCCGGGGTGCAAGGCTAACAAGGAGGCGAAACGGTGTACGACGTGGTGCTGCTGACGCTCGAGGACGGGCCCGCCGGCGGGTGCTCGAGCAGTCCACGGGTACCCGTTCTGGCCTGCCGCGACGCGCTGGTCGCCGGAGGTGCCCGGGTCGAGACGATCACGGCCTACTCCGACGCGGACATCGACGCCGTGCTGGACAACGCCGACGCCCGGGTGATCGTCGCGGCGGCCACCGACGGCGAGGTCCGCGCGGTGGTACGGCGGCTGGTCCGCCGGTACGCGCCGGCGCCCAGCAAGCGCCCCGATGATCTCCCGGCCGACCGCACCCTGCCCGACCTGCCCCCACTGGGCATCCTCCCGATGGGGGACGTGGAGCTGGTCGCCCGGCTCGGGCTGCCCCGCGAGCCGGCGGAGGTCGCCGCGGCCGTCCTGGCGGGGCGCGCCCGCCGGCTGGACCTGCTGCGCAACGACGGCGGGTCGGTGACCCTGCACGGCACGCTGCTCGGCGGCTCCGACGACACCGGGCGGGCGGTGCCGTACGCCGCTCAGGTCAACGTCGACGACACCGTGCTCAGTGACGGCACCGAGCCCCTGCTCGCGACGGCCGTCGCCAACGCCGACGGATACGCGACAGTCGACGACCTGCCGCTGATCGTCAAGGCCGACGCCGCCGACGGCGTACTCGACGTGGCGGTCGCGCTGCCGGTCACCACGCGCCGGTGGTACGGCCGGCGGGAGGTACGGGTGGAGGTACGCCGGGCCCGCGGCCGTGCCGTCGCCGTTCACCCGCGAGCGGATGTTCCATTTGTCGATGACGGGGTGGCGGGCACACTGGGACGCAAGAGGACCTGGTGGATGGAGCGAGGAGCGTGGGCCGTCTTCGCGGCGTAACGGTTCCGGCCGGCCCGGCCGAGGCCACTACGGTGACATATTCAAAACCATGCGAAACTCTGCTGTGCATCGCCCGGAGGGGGGTACGCCATGGAAGAGCCGTTCTGGCCGCCGGATGAGAACGTCGCGTCGTCCCGCGAGGACCGTGGCGGGCCGCCCCGCGATCACCTGGCCCCACCGCCCGTGCACGGCCAGCCGGTCACCATCGATCCGACCACGCCGGCGTTCGCACCGACCCGCCCGCGCGAGGAGCACCTGGGCTCACCCTGGACCCAGCCGCCGGCCACTCCGCGTACCGAGCCGGGTGCGGGCGGCAACGGCCGGGTGGGCGTACCGCCGGCGTCAGGCGTAGCAGCGGCACCGGGGGCCGCGCGAGCCACCGCAGCCGCTCCCGCTCCGACGGCACCGGCGTCAGCGGCTCCGACCTCCCCGGTCGCCCCGCCGGTCGCCCCGCCGGGCGCTCCGACGTCGGCCCAGGCCGCTCCGGCCCCGACCGCCGCGGCTTCGGAGTCCGCCAGCGTCCGGCCGCCGACTGCGTCCCCACCCGGCATCTACCGCCCCGCCGACCCGCCGCCCGCACAGCCGCCGCAGGCACCCGCGGCACCCGTGGAGGCGCCGGCAGCAGCGGGGACGCCCACCGGACCGTCCTCGGGACCGCCGGCGTCGATGGACCCGCCGTCGCGGCCGGCCCAGGCCGGCCCCCCGGCGCCGGCCATGGCGCCACAGCCGGCCACGCCGCCACCGGCCCAGGCGGCGCCGCAACCGACGCACACCCCTCCGCCACCGGCCCAGCCCGTGGCGCCACAACCGACGCACACCCCTCCGCCACCGGCCCAGCCCGTGGCGCCACCGGCGGCCGGGTACCAGGCCGGTCCGGCACCGACCGCGCCGGCACCCGGTGTCGCACCGCAGCCGCCCTACTCGCCCGCGCCCGGTGTCTACCAGGCCCCGACGTACGTACCGCCGGCCGAGCGGCCGGTCCCACACGCTCCTGCGCCTGCCGACTGGGCGCCCGAGGGTGCCGTGACGGCGGAGGACTTCGCCCGCCGCCGCGCCGCGCGCCCGGTCGAGCCGGTGGCGACCATCGGTATGCGGGCCGTGCTCCGCAAGTCCACGTTCGGCCTGCTCAACCTGGGCCCCGGGGCACGCGAGCAGAAGATCCGCCACGACATCGAGATGGTGCGGCGCAACTTCGGCGGTCTGCGCCAGGTCACCGTGGTCAACCCCAAGGGCGGTGCCGGCAAGACCATGGCGGTGCTGCTGCTGGCCATGACCTTCGGGCAGCGACGCGGCGGATACGTGCTGGCCTGGGACAACAACGAGACCCAGGGCACCCTCGGGATGCGCGCCCAGCAGGACTTCCACGCCCGTACGGTGCGGGACCTGCTCCGCGAGATGGACAGCTTCCGGGGCGCGCACGGCCGGGTCGGTGACCTGTCGAAGTTCGTACGGGCCCAGGGCGAGGGCATGTTCGACGTGCTCGCCTCGGACGAGTCGGCCACCGCGGGCGAGATGCTCACCGCGGCGGCGTTCGGCGACATCCGCGAGGTCGTGAGCCGGTTCTACAAACTGATCTTTGTGGACACCGGCAACAACGTACGCGCGGAGAACTGGCAGGCGGCGATCGACGCGACCGATCAGCTGGTGGTGACGATGTCAGCCCGTAACGACTCCGCCGAGACCGCCGCCCGGATGCTGGACTACCTGGAGCAGCAGGGGCTGCACCGACTGGTCCGTAACGCCGTCACCGTGGTGTCGATGCCGCCGAGCCGCCGCGAGCTGGACATCCCGGCGATCGAGCAGCACTTCCAGGCGCGTACCCGTACCGTCCTGCTGGCACCGTACGAGCGATTGATCGACTCGGGTGAGCCGCTCCGCTACAGCGGGCTCTCGTCCCAGACGAAGGACGCCTGGCTGAAGATCGCGGCCGCGGTCGCCGAGGGCCTCTAGATCAACTCACTTCCTCATCGGAGGTTGTGGTCTCCCGAGCACTCCGAGACCACACCTCCGATGCGGAAGTCCTGACGATCAAGGCGATAGAGGCGACGATCAGCCGGAGAGGGCGTCGCCGGCGGCGGGGTCGCAGTCCCGGAGCAGCTGGGCGCAGCGCGCCGCCTCCTCGGACTCACCGATCGCGTCGGCCGCCAGCGTCAGGACGTTCACACTGCGCAGGAAGCCACGGTTGGGTACGTGCGACCACGGCACCGGCCCGTGCCCGCGCCACCCGCTGCGGCGCAACTGGTCGAGACCCCGGTGGTACCCGGTCCGGGCGTACGCGTACGCCGTCACCGGGTCGCCCGCGGCGAGCGCGTGCTCGCCGAGCCGCGCCCAGGCGGTGCTGTAGGTCGGAAACCTCGCCGCCACGGACTTCAGGTCGTCCGGAACGCCGACCGGGCCGGCCGGGGCGGTCTCCTCGTCACCCACACCGGCTTCGGCCATGGCCGCGTCAGCCTCGGTATCGGCGGGCAACAACGTGGGCGGCGGCTGTGGGAGCAGGTTCTTCATGTCGCAATTCAACCCCCGCACCGGCCCCGCAGATGGCCAAACGGTTGAGGTCTTCGTCACGCGTGCGGCCGGTGCGCGTTTGCGCAAGGCGGATGAGGATTGAGGTCCGGAGCCTCCCCAGGAACCGGCACCGCGATGGCCCGAGACTCGTACTCGGGCCATCGCCCTGTTCGGGGCCGGTTGCGGCAGGATTACCGGGGTGCCGACACCTCCACCCACCGACGTCATCGCTCTCCACGACGACACCCCGAACGAGGTCGAATCGCGAGCTGAGCTGGACCGCCACCTCTCCGCCGGTACCCTCAGCGGTTTGATCGTCCAGGGGTTGCGCCTGGACGACGGGGACGCGGTCGCCGCACTGTCCGCCGTGGACGTTCACGATGCCCTCTTCGTCGGCTGCCGGTTCGCCTCGCCGGAGATGACCGCGGGCCTGGTCCGCCGCGGCGCGCTGGTGGTGCCGTCGTTCGACGAGGTCCCGTACCCCACCCATCCCAGCCGGCTGTACACCCCGGACGACCTCGCCGCCGGCTTCGCGCGGGACGGGTTCGACGGCATGTACGACACGGTGGTGTACCAGCACTTCCGCGCGGCCGGCGGCGCCCAGCCGGCACCGCGCGAGGCGCTGGTACAGCGGTTGCACGACAGCGGGATCGACAATGCCCTCGCCGTCGTCACGAACTCCTGGATCGCGGCCGCCGGCCGGTCCGCGGCGATCGGGGTGATGGGCGGCCACGCGGTGCCTCGGGGCTCGGCCACCTACCGGCTGGCCGCGACGCTGGGCCGGGAGCTGGCGAGGGCCGGGCGGCTCGTCGTGACTGGCGGCGGCCCCGGCGTGATGGAGGCGGCGAACCTCGGCGCCTTCCTGGCCGAGCGCTCCGCTGCGGACCTCGCCGCCGCGATCGAGCTCCTGGCCGGCGCACCCGACTTCCGCGACCACGACCCGTACACGGCCGCCGCGCTCAAGGTCCGCGACGACTTCGCGACCGTCGAGGAGGGCGGCCTCAGCTTCGCGCGGCGCGGCGGGCTGTCGATCCCGACCTGGCTGTACGGGCACGAGCCGGCCAACCTGTTCGCCGCCCGGGTCGCGAAGTACTTCTCCAACGCCATCCGGGAGGACACCATCCTGCGGCTGTCCCGGGGCGGGATCGTGTTCGCGCCGGGCTGGGCCGGCACCGTTCAGGAGGTGTTCCAGGCCGCCACCAAGACGTTCTACGCCACCGACGGGATCAGCGGGCCGTACGTCTTCCTGGACACCGCGTACTGGACCGACCGGCTGCCGGTCCGCGCACTGCTCGAACCCCTGCTGGCCGGCTCGCCGGTAGGCGACCTGAGCGGGCTGATCCACGTGACCGACGACGTCGCCGAGGCGGTCGCACTCCTCACAACCCGCTGAACGCGATCTTGGACACCTGGCGGGACCAGGCCCGCCAAGTGTCCAAGATCGAGGAAGAACGGAACTACTTGTTCATGCTGGTGCCGACGGAGCGGAGGTGCTGGCACGCCTCGACGATCCGGTTGGCCATGTTCCCCTCGGCCGCCTTGCCCCACGCCCGCGGGTCGTACGCCTTCTTGTCGCCGACCTCGCCGTCGATCTTCAGGACGCCGTCGTACTTGCGGAACATGTGCTCGGCGACCGGCCGGGTGAACGCGTACTGGGTGTCGGTGTCGATGTTCATCTTCACCACGCCGTAGTCCAGCGCCGCGCGGATCTCCTCGAGCAACGAGCCGGAGCCGCCGTGGAACACCAGGGACAGCGGCTTCTCCCGGCCGTACTGCCGGCCGATCGCTTCCTGGATCTCCTTGAGGATCTCCGGGCGCAGCTTGACGTTGCCCGGCTTGTAGACGCCGTGCACGTTGCCGAAGGTCAGCGCCGCCATGTAGCGGCCCTTCTCACCCAGGCCCAGCGCCTCGACGAGGGCCAGCCCGTCCTCGGCGGTGGTGTACAGCTTCTCGTCGATCGCGCCGACGATGCCGTCCTCCTCACCACCGACGACACCGACCTCCACCTCCAGGACCACCTTCGCCGCGGCGGCCTCGGCAAGCAGGTCCTGGGCGATCTCCAGGTTCTCGGCCAGCGGCACCGCCGAGCCGTCCCACATGTGCGACTGGAACAGCGGCTCCTCGCCCCGGGCCACCCGCTCCTTCGAGATGGCGAGCAGCGGCCGGACGAACTTGTCCAGCTTGTCCTTGGGGCAGTGGTCGGTGTGCAGGGCGATGTTGACGGGGTACTTCTTCGCGACCTCGGCGGCGAACGCGGCGAACGCCACGGAGCCCGTGACCATGTCCTTCACGGTCGACCCGGACAGGTACTCGGCACCACCGGTCGAGACCTGGATGATGCCGTCGCTCTCCGCTTCGGCGAAGCCGCGAAGGGCCGCGTTCAGCGTCTGCGATGACGTCACGTTGATCGCTGGGTACGCGAACGCTCCGGCTTTCGCTCGGTCGAGCATCTCGGCGTAGGCATCTGGCGAAGCGATGGGCATTGCGACGCTCCTTGGCTGGTGGGTCCGTCGTCGGGGGAACCCGCTGTCCTCGTGCAGGGAGTATCCCGCAGCAGCGCGGAGGTGCGCGCGGGGGCCTGGAAAACACGGTGGGCGGACGAACCTGGAGTTTCGGAGCGCATCAGACGGGGTTAGCTGCGTACGGTATGAAATGGGACGAGCGGATGGGGGAGCCATGACGCAGCCTGACGAGGAGTTCCGGGGTACCGGGGACGAGGCCGACGAGCCCTTGCGGCCGGCGACCGAGGATCCGGAGGCGCCACTGGCGGACGCGTTCGAGCAGACGCTGCCGGCTCACCCCGAGGATTTGCCGGAGGAGCCGCGGGTACGGCCCGACGTCAGCGAGGCGGACGCGATCGAGCAGGCGCTGCTGGCCGTCCCCGACGACCGGCCGGAAACCCCGCGGGTACGGCCCGACGTCAGCGAGGCCGACGCGATCGAGCAGTCGATCCCCGTCGAGGTGCACGACGACTACTGACCCGCCTCCACAGCAGCGGCCGCCTTCCGCGCGGCGACCAGGACCGGATCCCAGACCGGGGCGTACGGCGGGGCGTAGCCGAGGTCCAGTGCGGTCATCTCCTCGACGGTCGTGCGGTGCCAGAGCGCGGCCGCCAGCACGTCGATCCGCTTGGCCGCCTCCGACCGCCCGACGATCTGGGCGCCCAGCAGCAGGCCGGTGCGCCGCTCCGCGATCAGCTTGACCGTCATCTCCTGAGCGCCCGGAAAGTAGCCGGCCCGGTTGGTCGACCTGATCACGGCGGTCACGTACTCATAGCCCGCGGCGGTGGCGTCCCGCTCCAGCAGGCCGGTCCGGCCGACCTCGAGGTCGCACACCTTGGTCACGGCGGTGCCGACCACCCCGGGGAACGTCGCGTACCCGCCGCCGAGGTTGATGCCGGCGACCCGGCCCTGCTTGTTGGCGTGGGTACCCAGCGGCACGTACACCGGCCGCCCGCTCACCCGGTGCACCGTCTCGACGCAGTCGCCGGCCGCCCACACCCCGTCGGCCACCCGCATCCGCAGGTCGGTGACGACCCCTCCGGTACGCCCGACCGGGAGTCCGGCGTCGCGCGCCAGGTCGGTGTTCGGGCGTACCCCCAGGCCCAGCACCACGACGTCGGCCGGCAGCTCACCCTCGTCGGTGACCACCGCCGACACCCGGCCGTCGGTCTCCTTGAGCCCGGTCACCGCGACCCCGGTGCGGACCTCGATGCCCAGCCCGCAGATGGCGTCGCGGACCAGCGCCCCCATGTCCGGGTCGACGGTCGACATCGGCTGCGGGCTCTTCTCGACCACCGTCACGCGAAGGCCGCGCCGGACCAGTGCCTCGGCCATCTCGACGCCGATGTACCCGGCGCCGACGACGACCGCGCTCCGCGGCGCCGCGACAACCTCGGCGTCGGCGTCGGCGTCGGCGTCGGCGTCGGCGTCGGCGTCGGCGTCGAGCCAGCCCATCAGGGCGGCCCCGTCGTCGAGGGTCTGCATGCCGAACACGCCCGCCGGCCCGCCGTCGGCCCAGTCCGGCCGCACCGGGGCGGCGCCCGGCGCGTACACGAGGTCGTCGAAGCGCTCCCGGACCGGTTCGCCGCCGTTGGCCAGGTCCTTCGCCACGACGAGGCGCTCGGAGAGGTCGATCGCGACGACCTCGTGCCGCAGCCGGACGTCCATCGCGTACTCGTCCCGGAAGGTCGCCGGTGTCCGGGCCACCAGCTCGTCCGGGCCCGGCACCAGGCCACCCACCCAGTACGGGATGCCGCAGGAGGAGTACGACGTGAAGTGGCTCCGCTCGAAGACCACGATCTCCAGCTCGTCCCGGCCGCGCCGGCGGCGGGCCTGGGAGGCGGCGGACATGCCGGCGGCGTTGCCACCGATCACCACGAGTCGTCGGGCCATCCCACCATTGTCTATGCCGACCGCTACCTCGGGGCGAAGGCCACCGCCGCGTACCCGACCACCCGGGTCGGGTCCCCGGTCGTGTCCGCGCTCGTCGCGTAGTCCAGCAGCCACGGCTCCAGACCGACCCGCCGCGCCAGGCCGACCAGGCCACGCAGGGCGAACACGCCGCACGCGTCGCCCTCCCCGATCCGCTCCGGGGCGAGATCCCCGACCGCCCTCAGCGTCTCCCCGTCCCGCTGCCGTGCCTGCTCGTCGGGCAGGTAGTGGGACAGGTCGGTGCTGCACAGGACGACCGTGCCGGCCGGGTCCGGCTCGGCGGCGGCGGAGAGGGCGGCCGCCACGTCGTCGACGCCGGACGGGCCGACGACGATCGGTACCAGCGGCACCTCGCCCACGGTGCGCTGCAGGAACGGCAACTGCACCTCGATCGAGTGCTCCGGCGCGTGCGGAAGGTCGTCGAAGACCGCGTACCCGTTCGCGACCAGCGCGTCGACACGCTGGTCCACCGGCACCTCACCCAGCGGGGTGAGCCACTCCCGGGCACCCGAGACGACGCAGCCCTCCACCGGTACCCGGTGCGCGGGCCCCGCCACGACCACGCGTGACACCTCGGAGGCGTGGTGGCGCAGCCGGGCGTACACGTGGGCCGCCGTCGGACCGGAGTACTGGTAGCCGGCGTGCGGTACGACGTAGGCGGGTGCCAGCACGTCGTTCGCCGGCACGTCGACCGCGTCGAGCAGCTGGTCGACCTGGGTGGCGAGGACGCGCGGATCGGCCGGGTAGAAGAGCCCGGCGACCGCGGGCGGCCGGGCCGCCGTCCGTACCGCCCGGCGACCGCCAGCCATCACATCCCCAGCCGCACCGGTACCCGCCGCGCGCCCCACGAGCCGACCGGCCCGTCGTACCGGCCCGGCAGCGAGGTGCCGCAGTGGTCGCACCGGCCGTCGTCGGTCAGCCGGTAGTCGCTGATGACGTACCAGTCGCGCACGATCACCGGCCGGTCGCAGCCCGGGCAGGTCGTGGTCTGACCCGCGGGATCGTGGACGTTGCCGGTGTAGACGTAGCGCAGCCCGTGCTCGCGGGCGATCCGCCGGGCCCGGCTCAGCGTCTCCGGCGGGGTGTGTGGCACGTCGCGCATCTTGAAGTCGGGGTGGAACGCCGTGAAGTGCAGCGGCACGTCCGGGCCCACGTGCGAAACCAACCACTCGCACTCGTCGGTGATCTCGGCGTCGGAGTCGTTGTGGCCGGGGATGAGCAGCGTGGTGATCTCGAACCACACATCGGTGTCGCGCAGGTACTCGAGCGTCTCCAGGACCACGGGCAGCTTGGAGAACGTGATCTTCTGGTAGAAGGACTCGGTGAACGCCTTGAGGTCGATGTTCGCCGCGTCCATGTGCCGGTAGAACTCGGCGCGCGGAGCCGGCTTCATGTACCCGGCGCTCACCGCCACGGCCTTGATGCCGCGCTCCCGGCAGGCGTCCGCGACGTCCATCGCGTACTCCATGAAGATCACCGGGTCGTTGTAGGTGAACGCGATGCTGCGGCAGCCGAGCCGCTCCGCGGTCTCCGCAAGGATCGAAGGGGACGCCGCCGAGGAGAGCGTGTCGATCTCCCGCGACTTGGAGATGTCCCAGTTCTGGCAGAAGCGGCAGGCCAGGTTGCAGCCGGCGGTACCGAAGGACAGCACCGACGAGCCGGGCAGGAAGTGGTTGAGCGGCTTCTTCTCGATCGGGTCGATGCAGAACCCCGACGAGCGGCCGTAGCTGGCCAGGACCACCTGGTCGTCCACCCGACCGCGGACGAAGCAGAGCCCGCGCTGCCCCTCGCGCAGCTTGCAGGCCCGCGGGCAGACGTCGCATTGGATGCGCCCGTCGTCGAGCCGGTGCCAGTAACTCGTCGCCACCGTGTACGGGTCGCTCAGGCTCAGCGTGTCGGCCGCCACGGGTTCCACGCTATGCCCGTACCGGCGGGGACCGCCACGAAAAGACCCACGGCGGCAGCCTGGCGTGCGGGTGTGCCTGGACCAGGCCGGGACGTGCGGGGCACAGGTAACCTCATTGCCCGTGGATACCGCCGAGAAGACACGTGCCCTCAATGACACGCTTGCGCTCAACCCTCTGGACGCCAAGGGCCTGCTCAGGACGTTCGGCCTGGTCGGCATCTGGGTGATCATGTTTGCCGAGACCGGCCTGATGATCGGCTTTTTCCTGCCCGGTGACTCGCTGCTGTTCCTGGCCGGGATCGCGGCCTCTCCCGTCGCGAAGGAGATCGTCGGTATCCAGCTTCCGCTGTCCTGGATGCTGCTGGTCACCCCGATCTGCGCGATCGCCGGCGCCCAGCTCGGGCACTGGCTGGGCGCCCGGTACGGCCGGCCGCTGTTCAACCGGCCCAACTCCCGGCTGTTCAAGCAGGAGTACGTGGACAAGGCCGAGTACTACTTCAACAAGTACGGCCCGGCGAAGGCGGTCGTGCTCGCGCGCTTCATCCCGATCGTCCGCACGTTCCTGAACCCGGTCGCCGGCGTGCTGCGGATGCCCGCGAAGCAGTTCTTCATCTGGAACGTGATCGGCGGGATCCTGTGGACCGACGGCATCGTCCTCGCCGGCTGGGCCCTCGCCAAGCAGATCACGAACGTCATCCCACCGGAGAAGATCGACTCGTACATCATTCCGGTCACGCTGCTGATCGTGCTGCTCTCGGCGCTCCCGATCATGATCGAGGTCGGCCGGGGCTATGCCGACCGCCGGCGCTCCCGGGCCATGGCGGCCCCACGCCGCGACGACGTGGCCTGAGCACAGACTTCAGTTCGTCCCGCGAGCGCCTGGAGGAAGATCGCACCGATCTCCTCCGGGCGTTCGACTGTGAAAGGCCTGCCGCGTGCGTGGTCACACCGTGGACTGCGTACCCGCTTCGACGGCCCGGACGAACTCGGGCGGGCAGTCGGGCAGCGTCCCGGCCCGGCCCAGGGCCAGCGCCTGGTACGTGAGGCGGGCCGCCTCCTCCAGGTACAGCGCCCGCTTGTGGGCCAGCTCCACGCTGTCGGCTACGACGGAGCAGCCGTGACGGGAGAGGATCACGCAGTTGGTACCGTCGGCGGCCGCGGCCGCGGCCTCGTCGGCCAGCTCCGCGGTGCCCGGCAGCCGGAACGGAGTCGTCACGACCCGGCGCAGGTAGAAGGCGTGATCGGTGGTGACCAGCCGGATCTGCTCACCGAGCGCGTCCAGCAGCAGTACCGCCTGGGGGTGCAGGTGCACGATCGCGGCCACGTCGGGCCGCCGGCGGTAGGTGGCCAGGTGCAGCGGCAGCTCGGAGGTCGGCGGATGGGTGTCGTCCGACACGGTCGCACCGTCCGCGATGCGGACGCGGACGAACGCCGACCGATCCAGCCGGTCCAGCCAGGTGCCGGCAGCGGTGACCCAGAAGTCACCGTTGCCGGACACCCGGGCGGACAGGTTGCCACCGGAGCCCACGACGAGACCCGCGCGGACCACCTCGCTCCCCACATGAGCGAGCTGGTCGCGCGGATCTCCGGCGCCGTAGTTCACACCCGCCCCCGGCCAGGGGCGTGATGTCCGGTCAGCGCGCCGACTTCTTGCTGGCGCGCTTACGCGGCGGCGTGAGCAGGTCGGCGATCGTACCGATCGCAGCCGGCACGATCCGGTAGAACGCCCACACGCCCCGCTTCTCCCGCTCGAGCAGTCCAGCCTCGGTCAGGATGCGGAGGTGGTGGCTCACCGTCGGCTGGGACAGGCCCAGCGGAGCGGTCAAGTCACAGACGCAGGCTTCGCCCTCCGGCGCCGACTGGATCAGGCTCAGCAGCCTGAGTCGGGCCGGATCGGCGAGCGCCTTGAGCACCCCGGCGAGGCGCTCGGCGTCAGCACGATCGATCGGTTCGCCGGCAAGCGGCGAAATCTGAGGCATTGTCATCTCGGCCAGCGCAGTTCCCACGAAATCCATCCTTCCACCAACAGCATCGACCCGCCTGCATATCCGCAGGTCCGAATCGACAAATTTTCAAACCGCAAGGCCAAGCTGGGCCAACGAGAATACTGAGCGGTAGTTCAGCCCTGCGGATCGCACCGCATCCCCCGCTCCTCGATCCACGATCACAGCCACCCCTACCACCTCGGCTCCTGCCTGCTGAAACGCCTCCACCGCCGCCAACACGCTCTTGCCGGTTGTAGAGGTGTCCTCGACGGCAAGCACCCGCCGTCCCGCCACGTCGGGCCCTTCGATCCGCCGTTGCAAGCCATGGACCTTCTCCGCCTTGCGTACGACGCACGCGTCAACCGCCCGGCCACGTGCGGCAGCCGCGTGCAACATAGCCGTGGCGACGGGATCGGCTCCCAGCGTCAACCCGCCCACGACGTCAAACTCCCAGTCCGCGACGAGATCGAGCATCACCCGCCCGACCAGCGGCGCGGCCGCGTGATGGAGGGTGATCCGGCGCAGGTCCACATAGAAATCCGCCTCGCCACCCGAGGACAAGCTCACGCGGCCGTTTACCACAGCCAGTTCAGTGATGAGTTTACCGAGGTCGTCACGTTCGGTCATGCTGAAAAGCGTACTGGTCACGCGTTCGACGGACACGAACGCCCCGCTATTCCGGCAGTCACATTCTTCCAGTTCCGGGCGACCGGGGCCACCAGTACACCAACGACACGCCGGATACTGACGACTATCGTTGTGACGAGCGTCGCTTTCCTGACGATCGTGTCAGCGACTCAATGATCGAGTGCTAGAGCGCCGACGTATCCCAAACATTATTGGTTCAGATGCGTAATTTGTGCAAAAGGTCTACCGCTGGATGCGGCCGCGCGCGTCTTTTGACACGGTTCGTACCAGGCCCTGCGGCAGGTGCCGCAGGCCGAAGACCGCGACTTTGTACTTCCAGTCCGGCACGCTGACGATCTTTCCGCGCCGCAGATCGCGCAGGCCGTCCCGAACGACCTCCTCGGCGCTCAGCCACATCCAGTCCGGCATCATCGAGATGTTTATGCCGGCACGATTGTGAAATTCAGTACGGGTGTAGCCGGGGCACAGCGCCATCACCCGAACCGGGGACGACCGGACCGACTCGGCGATCGACTGACTGAAGTTAGTCACCCACGCCTTGCTCGCCGAGTACGTCGAGCCGGGCATCGGCGTGCCGAAACCCGCAACCGATGAAACGTTCACAATCTCACCCCGACGCCGCTCCACCATTCCGGGCAGCGCCGCCAGGGTGAGCCGCATGACCGCGTGGACATTGAGCCGCAGCAGTCTCTCCTCGCCATCCACGGTCGACTGCAGGAACGGTGCGTTGAGACTGATCCCGGCATTGTTGACCAGCATGTCGACCGGTGCCGCCGGGTCCGCGAGCCGGGCCTCCACCCGCTCGCAGCCCTCGGTCGTGGACAGGTCGGCGGCCATCGGTACCACCGTCACGCCGTGCCGGTCACCGAGCTCCGCACCGAACGCGACCAGCCGCGCCTCGTCACGGGCGATCAGAACCAGGTCGTACCCCTCGACGGCCAGCCGCCGCGCGAACGCGGCGCCGATGCCGGCGGTCGCCCCCGTGACCAGTGCGGTCTTGGTCACCAGTGTCTCCTCGTGTGAAAGGTGCCGGATCGATGTGCTCAGGCGGTCGGCGGCGGGACCGGCGGCTGCCACGCCGCAGGCTGTTCGGGCTTGCGGAAGAACCGGTTGGCGGCCGGCAGCGCGAGCAGGACCACCGTCGCGACCAGGCCGACGAGGGAGACGACTCCGATCGTGGTGAGCACCGGCTGGTACCACCCCGGCCAGGCGTTGTCGAGCGCCTGCTGGATCTCCTGGCCGCTGGGAGCGCCGTTGGCGGAGCCGGTACCACCGGTGCTCAGAGCGGCCGAATTCAGCGCGAGGCCGGCGACGGAAATGCAGACGGACAGGCCGGCGACGATCCAGGTGATGATCCGGGCCGGATTCCGGCCCCGGCCGTCCAGGACCGCCAGTACGACGTACCCGACGCCCAGGAGCAGGCCGAACCCCACCGCGGAGGCGGCCGAGATCGCCACGAACATGTCCTCGGCGCCCTTCATTGGCGTCGCGAGGAAGACCTCCCGGTACGCCTGCCTGCTCGCGCCCAACTGGCTGAGGGTGACGACGGCCGACAGCACCTGGGCCGCGGCGACCAGGCAGAGCAGCCAGCACGCGACGGTGACGACGGCAGGCCGCCTCTTGGGCTCCACCGGCGCGGCGGCGTACGCCATCGACGTCTCCTCCCCGGGTGTCCCGGCGCCTCCCGGGACATCCGGCGGACACGGTATCCGGTGGAGATCGAATACGCGAGGCTGATCACATGGCCGTTCGGGTCTGTTTACCGGCGGGTCAGGCCGGCTCGTGCTGGGCGGCCGCGTACTCGGCGATCGTCGTCCGGTTCTTCACGCAGCCCGTGAAGGTCTCGACCGGGGAGCGGTCGCCGGCCAGCCGCTGCCACGCGTCCCGACCGGCCTGCCGGTCGCAGCGCGCCAGGAGGAAGGCGGCGTACACCCGCCCGGCCGCCGATCCCCGGTCGAGCAGGCGCTCCAGCCGCGGTCGCAGTGCCGCACCGCACTCGTCGGCCACGGCGTCGAACGCCCTGGTCACCGACAACACCTCGCCGGCGAAACCGACTCCGCCGAACGCGACCACCTCGGCCTGCTCCAGTTCGCGCAGATTCCGCTCGAGCTCCTCCATGTCGCTCCCTTCGACGGCGATCCTGGACGCCTGCGCGTGCTGCGGGTCGCGCAGGCGTCCGAGATCGCTAGAGAAAACGGTCACGCAGCGCGGACCGTCAACGCTCTCTTGTCGTCGGCCAGATCCACCACGACGCGGTCACCGTCGCGGACCTCACCGCCCAGCAGCGCCTTGGCCAACTGGTCGCCGATCGCGGTCTGGATCAGCCGGCGCAGCGGGCGGGCACCGTAGATGGGGTCATACCCATTACTGGCCAGCCAATCTCGCGCCACGTCGGAGACGTCGAGGACCAGCCGGCGGTCGGCCAGCCGCCGGGCCAGCCGGGCGAGCTGGATGCCGACGATCGACTTGAGGTGGTCGCCGGCCAGGGCCGCGAACACCACGATGTCGTCGAGCCGGTTGAGGAACTCGGGCTTGAAGTGCTCGCGTACCACCGCCATGACGGCGTCCCGGCGCTGCTCCTCGGTCAGGGTCGGGTCGGCGATCACCTGCGAGCCGAGGTTCGAGGTCAGTACCAGGATCGCGTTGCGGAAGTCGACCGTACGCCCCTGGCCGTCGGTGAGCCGGCCGTCGTCGAGCACCTGCAGCAGGACGTCGAACACGTCGGGGTGGGCCTTCTCGACCTCGTCGAGCAGGATCACCGAGTACGGCCGCCGGCGAACCGCCTCGGTGAGCTGGCCGCCCTCCTCGTACCCCACGTAGCCGGGCGGGGCGCCGAGCAGGCGGGCCACCGAGTGCTTCTCGGCGTACTCGCTCATGTCGATGCGTACCATCGCCCGCTCGTCGTCGAACAGGAACTCCGCGAGCGCCTTGGCCAGCTCGGTCTTGCCGACACCGGTCGGGCCGAGGAACAGGAACGACCCGGTCGGACGGTCGGGGTCGGCGATGCCGGCCCGCGCGCGCCGTACCGCGTCCGAGACGGCCGCGACCGCCTCGTCCTGGCCGACGACCCGCGCCCGCAGGGACTCCTCCATCCGCAGCAGCTTCGCGGTCTCGCCCTCGAGCAGCCGGCCGGCCGGGATCCCGGTCCACGCGCCGACGACTGCGGCGATGTCGTCGGCGCCGACCTCCTCCTTGAGCATCGCGCCGGCGCTCTGCAGCGCCGCCAGCTCCGCCTCGGCGTTGGTCAGCCGCCGCTCCAGCTCCGGGATGCGGGCGTACCGCAGCTCGGCGGCCCGCTCCAGCTCCGCGTCGCGCTCGGCCCGCTCGGCCTCGCCGCGCAGCCGCTCCAGCTCCTCCTTCGTGGACGAGATCGCGGCGATGTGCTGCTTCTCGAACTGCCACCGCTCGGTCAGCGCGGTGAGCTGCTCGCGGCGGTCGGCCAGCTCCGCGCGTAGCTTCTCCAGCCGCTGGACGCTGGCCGGGTCGGGCTCCTTCGCCAGCGCCATCTCCTCGATGGCGAGCCGGTCGACGGCCCGCTGGACCTCGTCCACCTCGGTCGGCCGCGAGTCGATCTCCATCCGGAGCCGTGAGGCGGCCTCGTCGATGAGGTCGATCGCCTTGTCCGGCAGGAAGCGGTCGGTGATGTACCGGTCGGAGAGCGCCGCGGCGGCGACCAGCGCGGCGTCGGTGATCCGCACGCCGTGGTGCACCTCGTAGCGCTCCTTCAGGCCGCGCAGGATGCCG
This sequence comes from Planosporangium mesophilum, assembly GCF_016863255.1. GTDB lineage: Bacteria > Actinomycetota > Actinomycetes > Mycobacteriales > Micromonosporaceae > Planosporangium > Planosporangium mesophilum. The sequence continues at coordinate 205,441 of NZ_BOON01000017.1, read as the reverse complement.
ATGGTGTCGGTGACGGTGGGCTCGCCGACGAGGACCGGCTGGAAACGCCGCTCCAGCGCCGGGTCCTTCTCGATGTGCTCGCGGTACTCGTCGAGCGTTGTCGCGCCCACCATGCGCAGCTCGCCGCGGGCGAGCATGGGCTTGAGCATGTTGCCGGCGTCCATCGAGCCCTCGGCCTTGCCCGCGCCGACGACGGTGTGCAGCTCGTCGAGGAAGGTGATGACCTTCCCGTTGGAGTTCTTGATCTCCTCCAGGACGCTCTTGAGACGCTCCTCGAACTGCCCCCGGTACTGCGCGCCGGCGACCATGGCGCCGAGGTCGAGCGAGACCAGCCGCTTGTCGCGCAGCGACTCCGGTACGTCGCCGGCGACGATGCGCTGGGCCAGGCCCTCCACGATCGCGGTCTTACCCACGCCGGGCTCGCCGATCAGGACCGGGTTGTTCTTGGTACGCCGGGAGAGCACCTGGATCACGCGGCGGATCTCGGAGTCCCGCCCGATGACCGGGTCGATCTTGCCCTCGCGGGCGAGCTCGGTCAGGTCGACGCCGTACTTCGCCAGGGCCTGGTAGCCCTCCTCGGGGTCCGCGGTGGTGACCCGCCGGTCACCGCCGCGTACCTGCGGGAACGCGGCGACCAGGCTCTCCTCGGTCGCGCCCACCCGGCGCAGGGCGTTGCCGACCGCGCCGCCGACCCGGGCCAGGCCGGCCAGCAGGTGCTCGGTGGAGACGTACTCGTCGCCCAGTGGCCGGGCGATCTGCTCGGCGGAGGCGATCGCGTTGGCGAACTCCCGCGCGATGCTCGGCTCCGCCACGGACGAACCCCGGGCCGAAGGCAGCTTCTCGACGGCGCGGACGGCCTCACGGCGTACGTCGGCCGGGTTGGCGCCGACCGCGCGCAGCAGCCCGGCGGCGGTCGACCCGCCGGTGTCCAGCAGGGCGAGCAGCAGATGCCACGGCTCGACCGTGGCGTGGCCGCGGGATGCGGCGGTGTCGACAGCCGCCTTGATGACCTCGCGGCTCTTCGTGGTGAGGCGTTCGGCGTTCATCGGCTCCTCGGACTTCATCGGTAGACCCAAATCCGGGGTTGAGTCTATCCAACTCAACTTTCAATCCGCCATGAGAACGCGCACACACCGACGGGGTGGCGACCACCGTCGCCACCCCGTCGAACCGCGCCCCGAGCTACCAGCTCCAGCGCAGGAAGCGGCGTCGGTACCGGACCGTCAGGTTGCCGGCCTTCTGCGAGCCGGTCACCACGAAGCGCGGACGCCCGTCGGGCACGTCGTAGCTCGCCGGCACCGTCGATCTCGCATGACCCGCCGTCATCCGCACGTCGTCGATGTCGGCGGTCGCCCCGGCGGGAAGGATCAGCACGGTGTTTCCGGCCAGCACGTTCACGTCGATCTCCACCACCGGGTGGTCGATCACGGCCTCGGCGAAGTCGAGCTTGACCGAACCGGCCTTGTTCCGCACGACGAGGCGGCGCGGGACGGCCCACCGTCCCCGGCGCGTGAGGGACGCGGCGGTGCTGCGCAGCTCGACGAGGTCCCGCGACGGCCGCCCACCGGACGCCATCCCCACCGGCAGGTCGGCCAGGTGCGGCTCCACCTCGCCGTACGTCTTGGCGCGCAGCACCGCGTCGACACGTTCCTCGAACTCAGCCAGGGTCAGTCGCCCCTCGGTGACGGCGGCGTTGAGCCAGCCGACCACCCGCTCCCGGTCGGCATCGGACAGCCGCATCTCGCGGTTGGAGGGCATCAATTCGCCGGTCACAGGGGGCAATGTACCGGCACGGCCGACCTATCATGGAGTGCTGCGGCCCGGAGCAGCCGGGACGGCACCTCGGGCTCTTCCGTAAACGACGCCTGACCGGCTACGGTGACGCCGATCCTGCCAGGACACGCGGAGTCAGACTGGCCAAGGAGATAGCGGTGAGTGTTCAACAAGCGCCTTTTCGCGGCTTCGCGAATCCGGTCGACCCGACCCCCGCGGAGCTGCGCGCCTGGGCCTACCACCCCGACCCGACGATGCTCCACACCCTGCCCCCGGACTGGGATCTGCTCGTCTCCGGTGACCGACTCATCGGCACGCTCTTCGACCTCGCCGCCGACCAGAGCTGTCCCGCGCGCCGCTTCGCGCTGCACTGCCTGTACATCTACGCGGCCGATGCCATCCGTACCAACTTCCGGGCGCACCCGCGCCGCCGGCTGCGCAAGTTCATCGAGCACGCCGAGCAGGTCGGCGACGAGGTGCTGATGGTCTGGGCGCACAACGTACGGATGCTGCTGGCCCGACCGGACCTGTTCGAGTACCGCGACTGGTGCGAGGGCGACCTGGTCCGCAACCCGCGCCGCATCGGTTGAGGCACTACCGCGGCTGACGCCGCTACTGGCCGGCCGGCCGGCTCGGGCGCCACACGACCAGCGCGGTCTGGCTGCGGGACAGCGGTACCAGATCCCGGCGCGGGAACGCGCTGCCGGCCTCCAGTTGAGCGATCCGCTGCCGCGCCTCGGCCAGCTCCGTCCGCGCGTCCGCGAGCCGCTCCTGGAGTACGGTGACGAGCTGCTCCAGTTCGATGATCCGCTTGATGCCGGCCAGGTTGACCCCGTCCTCCTGGCTCAGCCGCTGGATCTCCCGCAGCAGTGCGACGTCGCGGGGGCTGTACCGCCGGCCGCCGCCCGACGACCGGCCCGGCTGTACCAGCCCGAGCCGGTCGTACTGGCGCAGGGTCTGCGGGTGCATGCCGGCCATCCGCGCCGCCACCGAGATGATCAGCACCTTGTCGTCGGACTCGACGCCGATCACGACCTGTTCCACGTGTTCGTTCACGAGCGGCTCCCTCCGGTCATCCGTCGGGCGGCGTCGTCGAGTCGCTCGCGGGATGCGGGCGGAGTCGCGTCGGCGAACTCCTGGAGCGCCTTGCGCGCCTGTTCGGACAGGTCCTTGGGCACCTGCACGTCCACGGTGACGAGCAGGTCTCCGGTACTCCCGGACCGGGTGGCGACGCCCTTCCCGCGTACCCTCAGGGTCCGCCCACCGGGAGTGCCCGGTGGCACCCGGACGGTCACCGCGCCGTCCATGGTCGGCACCCGCAGGTCGGTGCCGAACACCGCCTCGGCGAAGGTGATCGGCACGGTCAGGGCAAGGTCGTCACCCTTGCGTTCGAAGATCTCATCCGCCTTGACCTTGATCAAGACGTACAGGTCACCGGCCGCGCCGCCGCGCTCACCCGGCTCACCCCGGCCGGACAGCCGGATGCGCTGACCGTCGTTCACCCCCGGGGGGATGCGGACGTTGAGGGTACGGGTCTTGGTGACCCCGCCGGTGCCACGGCACTCGGGACACTTCTCCTCGACGATGCTGCCGACGCCCTGGCACTCCCGGCACGGCTCGGAGAAGCTGAACGCGCCCTGGTTGCTGGTGACCAGGCCGGAGCCGTGGCAGGCCGGGCACTGCCGGGTCTTGCTGCCCGGCGCCGCGCCGCTGCCGTGGCAGGTGTCGCAGACGCCCGGCGTCCGGAGCGTGAGCGGCATGGTGACGCCCCGCACCGCGTCGGCGAACGACAGCGTCACCTCGGCCTCGACGTCGCGGCCACGGCCGGCACCCCGGCGGCCCGTCCCGCCGCCGCCACCGGAGAAGATCGAACCGAACAGGTCGGAGAACCCGCCGCCGCCGCCGCCGAACCGCCGGTCACCGGCGCCCGCCCCGGCACCGGCCCCGAACAGGTCGGACAGGTCGAACGGGACGCCGGCACCGGCACCGCCGCCGGCCCCGGCGCGGGCGCTGCGCCGGAACGCGCCCGACCCGAACAGGGCGCGCATCTCGTCGTACTCCTTGCGCTTGCGCTCGTCGGAGAGGACGCCGTACGCCTCGGAGACGTCCTTGAAGCGCTCCTCGGCCTTCTTGTCCCCGGGGTTGTGGTCGGGGTGCAGGTCGCGGGCGAGCTTGCGGTACGCCTTCTTGATCTCGTCGGTGGAGGCCGACTTGGCGACGCCGAGGACAGCGTAGAAGTCCTTCTCCAGCCAGTCCTTGGAACTCACCGGGGGGCCTCCTGATCGAAGGTGGTCACCGGTCGCGGTGCCGCCGGAGCGGCACCGCGACCGGCACGATGGTTGATCACTCGGGGTCGGCTACGGCGACCAGCGCCGGCCGCAGCAACCGCTCGCCGAGCAGGTAGCCACGGCGCATGACGTCGACGCAGGTCGGCTCCGTCACCTCGGCCGAGGTGAGGTGGGCGACCGCCTCGTGGCGGTTCGGGTCGAACAGATCGCCCTTCGACCCGAACGGGGTGAGGCCGAACTTCGACAGCGCGGTGGTGAGCTGATCGGCCACGGTGCCGAAGGGACCGACCAGGTCACCGTGGTCACGGGCCCGGTCCAGGTCGTCGAGTACGGGCAGGAGCGCGGCGAGCACGTTGCCGGTCGCCTGCTCGCCCACCAACGCCCGGTCGCGCTCGACGCGCTTGCGGTAGTTGGCGTACTCGGCGGTGACCCGCTGCAGGTCCCTGGTCCGCTCGTCGAGCTCGGTCCGCAGCGACTCCAGCTCGGCGCCGAGCGGCGAGGCCGCAGGCTCCTCGACCACATCGCCGGCCGGCGCGTCCGGCTGCGCCTCGGCCCCGCTCCGGGCCGCCGTCTCGTCGGCGTCCGCTTCCGTACTCTTCGTGTGCTTTCCGTCAGGCACTTTCATCTTCCGCTTGTCCCGAATGACGACCCGTTCCTCTGCCGACTCCTCCGGCGCGCCGGCGGCGTGCCGGCCGGCCCCGGCGGTTCCCGGCCGGCGCGACTCGGTCGCGTCCGGCCGGGAACCGGAGTCCGTGCGGCGGGACTCGGTCACCGCTTGTCGTCCTCGTCGACGATCTCAGCGTCCACGACGTCGTCCTTCGCCGCCTGCGGGCCCGAACCGGTCGCGCCACCGGCCGTACCGGCATCCGCGTCCGCCCCGGCCGCCGACTGCTGCTCGTACAGCGCCGAGCCGGCCTTCTGCGAGACGGTGGCGAGCTTCTCCTGGGCCTGCTTGATCCGCTCGATGTCGGAGCCGCCGAGCGCGCCACGCAGCTCGCCGAGCGCCTCGTTGATCTCGTCCTTGACCTCGGACGGCAACTTGTCGCCGCTCTCGGCCAGGAACTTCTCGGTCTGCCACTGCAGCGCCTCGGCGAGGTTGCGGGTCTCCGCCTCCTCCTTGCGCCGCTTGTCCTCGTCGGCGTGGTCCTGCGCGTCGCGCATCATCCGCTCGATGTCGTCCTTCGGCAGCGCCGAGCCGCCGGTGATCGTCATCGACTGCTCCTTGCCGGTGCCGAGGTCCTTGGCGCCGACGTGCACGATGCCGTTGGCGTCGATGTCGAACGTGACCTCGATCTGCGGTACGCCGCGCGGCGCCGGCGGCAGGCCGGTCAACTCGAACGTGCCGAGCTTCTTGTTGTAGGCCGCGATCTCCCGCTCACCCTGGAACACCTGGATCAGCACGGACGGCTGGTTGTCGTCGGCGGTCGTGAAGATCTCCGAACGCTTGGTCGGGATCGTGGTGTTGCGCTCGATGAGCTTGGTGAAGATGCCGCCCTTGGTCTCGATACCCAGCGACAGCGGCGTGACGTCGAGGAGCAGGACGTCCTTGACCTCGCCCTTGAGCACGCCGGCCTGCAGCGCGGCGCCGACGGCGACGACCTCGTCCGGGTTGACGCCCTTGTTGGGCTCCTTGCCGGTGAGCTGCTTGACCAGGTCGGAGACGGCCGGCATACGGGTCGAGCCGCCGACCAGGATGACGTGGTCGACGTCGCTGACCCGGATCCCCGCGTCCTTGATCGCCTGCTCGAACGGGCCCTTGCAGGAGTCGAGCAGGTCCTGGCTCATGCGCTGGAACTCCGCGCGCGACAGCTGGGTGTCCATGTGCAGCGGGCCCGCCGGGCCGGCGGTGATGTAGGGCAGGTTGATGCTGGTCGTGGTGGCGGCGGACAGCTCGATCTTGGCCTTCTCGGCCGCCTCCTTGAGCCGCTGCATCGCCATCTTGTCCTGCGACAGGTCGATGCCGTGCTGGCCGCGGAACGTCTTGACCAGGTGGTCGATGATCCGCTCGTCCCAGTCGTCGCCGCCGAGGTGGTTGTTACCGGCGGTCGCCTTGACCTCGATGACACCCTCGCCCAGCTCCAGCAGGGAGACGTCGAACGTGCCACCACCCAGGTCGAAGACCAGGACGGTCTGCTCCTTGGATCCCTTGTCCAGCCCGTACGCCAGGGCGGCGGCGGTGGGCTCGTTGACGATACGCAGCACGTTGAAGCCGGCGATCTCGCCCGCCTCCTTGGTGGCCTGCCGCTGCGCGTCGTTGAAGTAGGCCGGGACGGTGATCACCGCGTCGGCGATCTGCTCGCCGAGGTAGGACTCCGCGTCCCGCTTGAGCTTCATCAGCACCCGCGCGGAGATCTCCTGCGGGGTGTACTTCTTGCCGTCGATGTCGAGCGACCAGTTGGTGCCCATCTCGCGCTTGACCGAGCGGATGGTCCGGTCGGGGTTCGTCACCGCCTGACGCTTGGCGACCTCACCCACGAGCACCTCGCCGTTGCGGGCGAAGGCGACGATAGACGGCGTCGTCCGGGCTCCCTCGGCATTCGCGATCACGGTGGGTTCGCCACCTTCGAGGACGCTGACCACCGAGTTGGTGGTACCGAGGTCGATGCCGACCGCACGTGCCATGTTTTCGTTCCTCCAGTGGCCGGGGAGATCCCCGTCGTTAAGTTGAGTTAACCGGACTCAATGATGCCACAGTTGAGCCGACCACGCGCAACCCTACGCGCATACTCGTGATCCGTGCCTCACGGAGGGCTCCCGTCATGGCGGAATCGGGCAAACGGATCGACAGATACGTACCCCCGCATTGTCTGGTCAGGGCTTGATCGTGCACGCTTGACGCGTGACCACGCAGGGCGATCCGACGCTCGCCCGATCCAGCCGGTCCGCGTCGGCGGACGAGCCTTCCACCAGCACGTCCGCGGCCCGCTCCGGCCCTCGGGCCGAGCCGTCGGGCAATGCTGTCGCGCCGAGGGTAGAACGCCTGGTCGGCGCCCTCGGCGACGTGCGCGACACGGTGGCCGGGATCCGGTACCCGCTGGCACTGCCGAGCGCCGAGGAGGCGCTCGGCGAGGCCTCGGCGATCCGCGACCAGCTCGACGACTACCTACTCCCCCGGCTCGGCCGGCTGGACGCACCGCTGCTCGTGGTCGTCGGCGGCTCCACCGGGGCGGGCAAGTCCACGCTGGTCAACAGCCTGGTACGGGCGACGGTCAGCGAAGCCGGCGTGCTGCGGCCCACGACCCGGGCCCCCGTCCTCGTCTGCCACCCCGACGACGCGCCCTGGTTCACCGAGGCGCGGCTGCTGCCCGGCCTGGAGCGGACCACGGGCCGGCCGTCCGGCACCGATGCCCTCCAGGTCGTACCGTCCGAGGGCCTCACTCCGGGGCTCGCCTTCCTGGACGCGCCCGACATCGACTCGGTGGTCGACGCCAACCGGGCGCTCGCCGTACAGCTTCTCGCCGCGGCCGACCTGTGGCTGTTCGTGACCACGGCGGCCCGGTACGCGGACGCCGTGCCGTGGGAGCTGCTGCGCACCGCGCGCGACCGGGGCACGGCCATCGCCCTGGTCCTCGACCGGGTGCCGTCGGGCGCCGCCGACGCGATCGGGCCGCACCTGACCGGCATGCTGCGCGCCAACGACCTGGGCGCCGCGCCCCTGTTCGTGCTGCCCGAGACCCGGCTGGAGCAGGGACTGCTCCCGGACCGGATCGTGACGCCGCTGCGGGACTGGTTCGCGGAGCTGGCGCAGTCCGCGGCCGCGCGGGCCTCCGTGGTCCGCCAGACCGTCGACGGCGCCGTCGCCGCGCTCGGGCCCGCCGTCGAACGGCTCGCGGTCGCCGCCACCGAGCAGGTCGACGCCGCGGACGTTCTCGCGGCCGCGGTGAGCGCCGCCTACCGCGACGCCGGGACAGCCGTCGAGCAGGGCGTCCGCGACGGCGCGCTGCTGCGCGGCGAGGTTCTCGCCCGGTGGCAGGACCTGGTGGGCACCGGCGAGCTGATGCGCGGGCTGCAGGCCAAGGTGGGACGGGCACGCGACCGGATGGCTGCGGCGATAACCGGTCGGTCGGAGCCGGCCCAGCAGCTGCAGGCGGCGCTGGGCTCCGGGCTGGTGGTCCTGGTCCGCAACGCCGCCGCCGACGCGAGCGAACGGGCCGTCGCCGCCTGGCGGGCGCACCCCGCCGGCGCGGCGCTGCTGGAGAAGCCCGAGGCGGCGATCGAACTGACCGCGTCCTCGGCCGACCTGCCCGAGCGGGTCGAGCGGATGGTCCGCGACTGGCAGCGGGGCGTGCTGGACCTGGTACGTAAGGAGGCCGGCGGCAAGCGCAAGGCGGCCAAGGCCGGCGCCTTCGCGGTCAACGCGACGGGCCTGCTGGTGATGGTGAGCGTCTTCGTCGCGACGTCGTTCATCCCGACCGGCCTGGAGATCGCGGTCGCCGGCGGCACCACGGTGGCCGCGCAGAAGGTGCTCGAAGCGATCTTCGGAGACCAGGCGATCCGGGACCTCGCCGACAAGGCGCGGCAGGACCTGCTGGCCCGGATCTCCACGCTGCTCAAGGAGGAGGCCGACCGCTTCCTGGCCGTACTCGACAACGCCGGCATCGACCCGACGGCGGCCGATCGGCTGCGCCGGGCCGCGACGACCACGCAGGCCGCGCGGGCGGCTACCCTGCTACCCGGCGGCGGCGGATTGCCGAAGCCGACCCTGAACGGGGTGTAGTCATGATCCTGGACACCGCGTGGCGCCGGGACACCACGGGCCGGTCCGAACTGTCCGACGTCCCGAACCGGGTGGAGGCGCTGCGCCGGTTCCTGCGGGCGGTCGACGACCACCTGCCCGAGGAGCGACTCGCTCCCGCCCGTACCGTCGTCGACCGCGCCGGGCAGCGAATGGGGCTGTCCCGGGAGCACACCGTGGTGGCCCTCGCCGGTGCGACCGGCAGCGGCAAGTCGAGCCTGTTCAACGCGCTGGCCCGGCTGCAGCTGTCCCAGGTGGGGGTACGCCGGCCGACGACCGGGGTGGCGCACGCCTGCGTGTGGGGCGCCGAGCACAGCGGCGAGCTGCTCGAGTGGCTGGGCGTACCGCCGTCGCGCCGGTTCCGCCGGGAGAGCGCCCTGGACGGCGACGACGAGCGCAAGCTGCGCGGGCTGGTCCTGCTCGACCTGCCCGACTTCGACTCCGTCGAGGAGGCGCACCGCGTCGAGTCCGACCGGCTGCTGTCCCTGGTCGACCTGGTGATCTGGGTGCTCGACCCGCAGAAGTACGCCGACCGGGTCGTGCACGAGCGGTACCTGTCGCACTTCGCCCGGCACCGCGACGTCACCGTGGTCGTCCTCAACCAGACCGACCGGTTGGAACCGGCCGACGCCGAGCGCTGCCTGGAGGACCTGAAGCGGCTGCTGACCACCGACGGGCTCGACGGCGTACCGGTGCTCGCCACCTCCGCGGTGGACCGGCCCGGCCCGCGGCAACTGCGCGACCTGCTGGAGGGCGCGGTCGCGAAGCGGCGGGCGGCGCTGGAGCGGCTCGGCGGTGACCTGGACGACGTGGTCGCCGCCTTCGAGCCGCTGCTCGGCCCGGAGGCGGCGGAGCACAGCGTCGACCGGGAGAGCATCGAGACCCTGACCACGGCCCTGGCCGGCGCGGCCGGGGTACCGATGGTCACGGACGCCACCCGGCGCGCGTACCGCCGCCGCGCCCTGGCCGAGATGGGCTGGCCGGTGTCGCGCTGGCTGGGCCGGCTGCGCCCGGACCCGCTGCGGCGGCTGCGGCTGGGCGATGCCGGTGCGGCGGTCACCGAGGCCACCTCGTTGCCGCCGGCCGCGCCCGCCGAGCGTGCGGCGGTGGGGCTGGCGCTGCGCGCCCTTGGCGACCGGGCCGGCGCCGGCCTGCCCGAGCCGTGGCCCGGTGCGATCCTGGACGCGGCCCGGTCGCGCGCCGACGACCTGCCCGACGAGCTCGACGTCGTGATCGCGCGTACCGACCTCGGCGTGAGCCGCCGGCCGGCCTGGTGGCGGTTCGTCGGCGTACTCCAGTGGGCTGCCACCCTCGTCGCGCTGGTCGGCCTGGCGTGGCTGGCGGTCCGGTACGTGTTCTTCGCGCTCGGCCTGCCGGAGCTGCCCGGCCCGAACGTCGGCCGGGTGCCGCTGGCGACGGTCCTGCTGTTCGGCGGGCTGCTCGCCGGGGTACTGGTGTCAGCCGTGGTCCGGCCGCTGATCGGGCTCGGCTCCCGACGCGCCGCGGCGCGGGCGGCCACCCGGCTGCACGCCGCCGTCCGCGAGGTCGGCCGGGAGCTGGTCGTCGCGCCCGTACGCGACGTGCTGCACGCGTACGCGGACGCCCGAACCGCCCTGCGCGCGGTCCGGGGCCGGTAACGTTTCACACGTGGATCTGGCGTACCTGCGCGAGCACCCGCACCACCTGCCGACGTTCCTGACGCACCAGCGCATCCGGGAGACGCCGGTCGCGGGCGGCTCCATCTGCGCGTCGAGCCGGCTCACGTTCGACACCGGCGAGTCGGTGTTCGCCAAGTCGCTCGAGGGCGCGCCGTCCGACTTCTTCGCCGCCGAGGCCAACGGGCTGCGCTGGCTGCGCGAGGCCGGCGCGGTACCCGTACCCGAGGTCATCGCCGAGCTGCCCGGGATGCTCGCGCTGGAGTGGGTCGAGCAGACCGAGCCGGAGCAGGAGGCGGCCGAGCGACTGGGGCGCGAGCTGGCCGCGCTGCACCGCGCCGGTGCGCCGGCGTTCGGCGCCGACTGGCCCGGCTACATCGGGTCGCTGCCGCTGGCCAACGAGCCGTCACCCGGCCCCTGGCCTGGCTGGTTCGCCGCGAACCGCCTGGCGCCGTACCTGCGCATGTCGGTCGACAACGGGTCGCTGTCCAATGCCGACGCCGCGCGGATCGACCAGATCATCGAGAACATCGACGGGTGCGCGGGTGAGGCCGGCGACGAGCCGCCGGCGCGGATCCACGGCGACCTGTGGCCGGGCAACCTGCTGTGGTCGGGCTCGCGGGTGTGGCTGGTGGACCCGGCGGCGCACGGCGGCCACCGGGAGACCGACCTCGCCCTGCTGTCGCTGTTCGGCAGCGCGCCGTACTCCGACCGGATCCTGCACGCGTACGACGAGGCGTGGCCGCTGGCGGCCGGCTGGCGCGAACGGGTACCGCTGCACCAGCTGTACCTGCTGCTCGTACACACGGCCCTGTTCGGCGGGGCGTACCGCTCCTCGGTGCTGGCCGCCGCCCGCGCGGTCGGTTTCTGACCGGGAGCCGTCGTCTCCACGCCCATCGAGACCGCAACATATCGGAAGTTGTGCGGATCATGACGAGTCCAATGTCGGTGGCGAAGGGTACCGTTCGGTGCATGACCCCCGACGTTGCGCTGATCGATCGCTATCAGCGGGTGGCCACCGACCTACGGGTGTCGCTGACCGACCGGTGCAACCTCCGCTGCACGTACTGCATGCCGCCGGAAGGGCTGCCCTGGTTACCCGGCCCCGATCTGCTGAGCGACGACGAGGTGGGTCGGCTCGTGCGCATCGCGGTGGAGCGGCTCGGCGTCCGCGAGATCCGGTTCACGGGCGGCGAGCCGCTGCTGCGCCCCGGCCTGGTCGACATCGTCGCGGCCGCGGCGGCGCTGCGACCGCGCCCCCGCCTCTCGCTGACCACCAACGCGATCGGCCTGGACCGGAAGGCCCGGCCGCTGGCCGAGGCCGGGCTGGACCGGGTCAACATCTCCCTGGACACGCTCGACCCCGAGCGGTTCGTCCGGCTGGCACACCGTCGCCGTCTGGACGACACCCTGGCCGGGGTCGCCGCGGCCGAGGCCGCCGGGCTGAAACCCGTCAAGATCAATACTGTACTGATGCGCGGCGTCAACGAGGACGAGGCGGTGCCGCTGCTGGCCTGGGCCCTGGAGCGCGGCTACGAACTGCGGTTCATCGAGCAGATGCCGCTCGACGCCGGGCACACCTGGCGGCGCGACAACATGGTCACCGCCACGGAGATCCTCGACCAGCTGAAGGGCGCGTACGAGCTGCTGCCCGACCCGGCCGAGCGCGGCGGCGCACCGGCCGAGACGTGGCTGGTGGCTGGCCACGTCCGGCCGGACGGCGCGCCCGCCAAGGTCGGCGTCATCGCCAGCGTGAGCCAGCCCTTCTGCCGCGCCTGCAACCGCACCCGGCTGACCGCCGACGGCGCCGTCCGCGCGTGCCTGTTCGCGCAGGAGGAGACCAGCCTGCGCGGCGCGATGCGCGCCGGGGTGTCCGACGACGAGCTGGTACGGCTGTGGCGCGAGGCGATGTGGGGCAAACCGGCCGGCCACGGCATCGACGACCCGGCCTTCCTGCAGCCGGCCCGGCCGATGTCGGCGATCGGGGGCTGAGCCACGCGATGGTGACGGTGCGGTACTTCGCCGGCGCCCGGGCCGCGGCCGGGACCGGGGAGGAGCAGGTCGACGCGGCGACGCTGGACGAACTGATCCTCACGCTGTCGGCCAGGCACGGCTCCGGCCTGGAGAAGGTGCTCGAGGTCGCCTCGTTCCTGGTGGACGAGGTCGTCTGCCACGACCGGGGCGCCGCCCTGCCGGCGGGGGCGGGCGTGGACGTCCTGCCGCCGTTCGCCGGCGGCTAGTCTCTCCCACCATGATCTCTGCGTTCCTGCTGGTGGTTGTCCTGGTGGTCGGATTGCTCCACCTGTACCTCTGGACCCGGCTGGTACGCGACACCACCCGGCCCGGCCGCTGGCGGCGGATCGGGACGGTTCTGATCATCGCGCTGGCCGTGCTGGCACCGGCCACCGTGGCGGCGACGCGGGCCCTGCCGCTGGACTCGCAGCGGCTGCTGGCCTGGCCGGGCTACCTGTGGCTGTCGGTGATGTTCCTGGCCTTCACCGTCCTGCTGGTCCTGGAGATCCCGCGGCTCGCGCTGCGTCCGTGGGTACGCCGGCGCAAGGCGGTGGTGGCCGCCGAGCCCGAGCCGGCCGTGGTGGACTCCCCGCCGGGCGTGGCCGACCCGTCGCGCCGGCTGCTGCTGGCCCGGTCGGCGGCGATCGTCGCCGGGCTGACCGCCGTCGGTGCCACGGCGGTCGGTACCCGTACCGCGATGGGTCCGCCCACGGTGGTCCGCCGGCAGATCACGCTGCGCAAGCTGCCCCGGCGGATGGACGGCTTCCGGATCGCGGTGGTGTCCGACATCCACCTCGGGCCGCTGCTGGGGCGCGGCCACACGCAGCGCATCGTGGACACCATCAACCGGCTCGACGCCGACCTCGTCACGGTCGTGGGCGACCTGGTCGACGGCAGCGTGGCCGAGCTCGGCAGCGCCGCGCGTCCGCTGTCGGGACTGCGTAGCCGCCGGGGCTCGTTCTTCGTCACCGGCAACCACGAGTACTTCTCCGGGTACCAGGAGTGGATCCCGGAGATCGAGTCGTACGGCCTGTCGGTGCTGCGCAACGAGCGGGTCGAGATCGACGGCCTCGACCTGGCCGGCGTCAACGACGTCACCGGAGCCCAGTACGGCGACGGGCCCGACTTCGGCCTGGCGCTGGCGGACCGGGACCCGGCCAAGCCGGTCGTCCTCATGGCCCACCAGCCGATCCAGGTCCTCGACGCGCAGCACCACGGCGTGGACCTGCAACTCTCCGGCCACACGCACGGCGGCCAGATCTTCCCCTTCAGCTACCTGGTACGCCTCCAGCAGCCGGTGATCGCCGGGTACGCCCGTTTCGGCGACACCCAGCTCTACGTGACCCGCGGCGCCGGCTTCTGGGGACCGCCGGTACGGGTGGGCGCCCCGCCCGACATCACCCTGATCGAGCTGCGCTCGGCGTAGCCGACCTCAGCGATCTTCGAGTTCGGCGGCGCGTCAACGAAGAGGGCGTGCCGACGTACGGGTACGACACGCGCTGTGACTAGGATGGCTCGTGCCTTCGTACGTGGCGGATCTGCACATCCACTCCAAGTACTCGCGCGCCTGCAGCCGGGATCTCAATCTCGACACTCTCAGCTGGTGGGCGCGGCGCAAGGGCATCACCCTCCTGGGTACCGGCGACTTCACCCATCCGGCCTGGTACGACCACCTCCGCGAGTCGCTGGTCCCCGCCGAGCCCGGCCTGTACCGGCTGCACCCCGACCGCGAGGCCGACGTGCTGCGCAAGCTGCCACCACGCCTGGCGGGCCAGGACGTACCCGTGCGGTTTCAGCTCTCGGTCGAGATCTCCACGATCTACAAGCGCGGCGACCGTACCCGCAAGGTCCACCACCTGATCTACCTGCCCGACCTCGACGCGGTCGCCCGGTTCAACACCGCACTGGGGCGCATCGGCAACCTCGGCGCCGACGGCCGGCCGATCCTCGGCCTCGACTCCCGGGACCTGCTGGAGATCACCCTCGAGGCCAGCCCGGACGGGTACCTGGTGCCGGCCCACATCTGGACGCCCTGGTTCTCGGCGCTCGGCTCGAAGTCGGGCTTCGACGCGATCGCCGACTGCTACGCCGACCTGGCCGACCACATCTTCGCGGTGGAGACCGGGCTGTCGTCCGACCCGGAGATGAACTGGCGGGTTTCCAGCCTCGACCGGTACCGCCTGGTCTCCAACTCCGACGCCCACTCGGCCCCGGCGCTGGCCCGCGAGGCGACCCTACTCACCGCCGAGCTTGACTACTACGCGGTTCGAGAGGCGCTCCGGACCGGCGACGGCCTGGCGGGGACGATCGAGTTCTTCCCCGAGGAGGGCAAGTACCACGCCGACGGCCACCGGGCCTGCGGCGTCAACTGGGAGCCGGCACGCAGCCGCGAGACCGGCGGCCGCTGCCCGGAGTGCGGCAAGCCGCTCACCATCGGTGTCCTGCACCGGGTCGAGGAGCTGGCCGACCGGCCCGACGACTTCCGCCCGGACGGGGCGCCGGCGGTCGAGCACCTGATCCAGCTCGCCGAGATCCTGGGTGAGGTCAATGGGGTCGGCCCGAAGTCCAAGACCGTCGACGGCAAGCTCAACACGCTCGTGGCCGCCCTCGGACCGGAGCTTTCGATCCTGCGGCACGCCCCGCTCGACGAGGTGACGCGCGCCGGCGGGGAGCTGCTCGGCGAGGCGATCGGCCGGCTGCGGGCCGGCCGGGTCCACCGGACCGCCGGCTACGACGGCGAGTACGGCGTGATCCGGCTCTTCGAGCCCGCCGAGCTGCGCGGCGACTCCGGGGACACGCTCTTCGACGTACCCGTGCCGAAGCAGCGACCGAAGCCGAAGCCGAAGCCGGCGGCAGTGATCGACGCCCCCGTCAAAGCGAAGAAGAACACCCCGAAGCAGCGCAAGACCGAGACCCCGGCACCGCCGCTGGCCCCGTCGGTCTCGCCGCACGAGCCGTTCGAACCGATGTTCGCCGGCATGGAGGAGGTCGGCACCGGCCTGCTGGACCGGCTGGACGCGATGCAGCGCGTCGCCGCGTCGGCGCCGGGCGGCCCGATGCTGATCGTCGCCGGGCCGGGTACGGGTAAGACCCGGACGCTCACCCACCGCATCGCGTACCTGTGCGCCGAGCTGAACGTGTACCCCGAGCAGTGCCTGGCGATCACGTTCACCCGGCGCGCCGCCGAGGAGCTGCGGCAGCGCCTGGACGGGCTGCTCGGACCGGTGGCCGAGGACGTCACGGTCGCCACGTTCCACTCGCTCGGCCTGTCGATCCTGCGCGAGAACGCGGGCGCGGCCGGGCTGTCGCCGCACTTCCGGGTGGCCGAGGAGGCCGAGCGGCTGGAGGTCGTCGCGGAGGCGGCCGGGCTCGG
Organism: Planosporangium mesophilum; assembly: GCF_016863255.1. Classification (GTDB taxonomy): domain Bacteria; phylum Actinomycetota; class Actinomycetes; order Mycobacteriales; family Micromonosporaceae; genus Planosporangium; species Planosporangium mesophilum. Next base: position 189,604 of record NZ_BOON01000017.1, on the reverse strand, counting down.
GTCCAACCCGTCCGAGCGGGAGGCCCGCCGGGCGCTCGCCTCGCTCGCCGACGACGCGCCGCTCCGCGAGCAGGACACCACGGTGCTCCGCGAGAAGTACGTCAAGGCGCTCCGCGCCAGAGACCTGGTCGACCTGGACGAGCTGGTGTCGCTGCCGGTGGCGCTGCTGTCAGCGAACCGAGCGCTCGTCGACGAATACCGGGCCCGGTGGAAGTGGGTCTTCGTCGACGAGTACCAGGACGTGGACCCGACCCAGTACGCGCTGCTGCGCCTGCTGTGCCCGCCGGACGGCAACCTGTACGCGATCGGCGACCCGGACCAGGCGATCTACTCGTTCCGCGGCGCCGAGGTGTCGTTCTTCCTGCGGTTCTCGACCGACTTCACCGAGGCCCGGATGGTGCGGCTGACCCGCAACTACCGCTCCTCGGCGCCGATCCTGGCCGCCGCGGTCCAAGCCATCGCCCCGACCACGCTGGTACCGGGGCGCCGGCTCGACCCGGCCCGGGTCGACCCCGAGGCGCCGCAGGTCGTGCTGTACTCGGCGGCGTCGGTTGCGGACGAGGCCGACTTCGTCGTGCGTACCGTCGACGAACTCGTCGGCGGGGTGTCGCACCGCTCGCTGGATTCGGGGCGGGTCGACTCCCGGTCGGCGCCCGGCGGCCCGCTGTCGTTCAACGACATCGCGGTGCTGTACCGCACCGACTCCCAGGCAGCCGCGATCGTGGACGCGCTGTCGCGGGCCGGTATCCCGGTGCAGAAGCGCTCGCACGACCGGCTGCTCGACCGCCCCGGCGTCGAAGCCCTGGCCCGGGAGCTGCGCTTCGCCACCGGGCTGGACGGCTCGCTCGCCGCGCGGGTACGGCTGGTCGGGCAGGTCCTGGCGGCCCGCTGCGCCCAGCCGGCGCTGGACGAGATCAACAGCGGCGTGCGGGCCGAGGACGTCCACATCGCGGTCGAGCTGCTCACCCCGCTCGCCCTGCGCTGCGGCGACGACCTGGAGCGGTTCCTGCGCGAGCTCGCCACCGGCGCGGAGGTCGACGCCCTCGACCCGCGGGCGGACCGGGTCACCCTGCTCACCCTGCACGCCGCGAAGGGCCTGGAGTTCCCGGTGGTGTTCCTGGTCGGCTGCGAGGACGGGCTGCTGCCGCTGCGGCACCCCGGGGCGGCGCCGTCCGACGACGACGTCGCCGAGGAGCGGCGGCTGTTCTTCGTCGGACTCACGCGGGCGCAGGACCGGCTGTACCTCAGCCACGCCCGTAAGCGGTTCCGGCACGGCTCCGAGCGTGAGCTGGCGGCCTCGCCGTTCCTGTCCTCGATCGATCCGGGTCTGCTGGAGCGGCGGGGCGGGGACGAGCCGCGCCGCCCCCGCGACCGGCAGCTCCGGCTGATCTAGCTGTCTCTGACCACGATCGCGAACAGCGCACCGAGCAGCATGAACGGGCCGTGCGCGAGGTGGTCGCCGCGGGAGATCCGCCGCGAGGCCAGCAGAATCATCGCGTACACGGACGCGAGCGCCAGCCCGGTCAGCGCGCCCAGGAACGTCACGGTCGGACCGAGCCAGCCGAGCACGGTACCGAGGCTGAGGGCGAGCTTGGCGTCCCCGGCCCCCATCCCCACCGGGTTGGCCACGACCAGCGCGGCGTAGAAGGCGGCCAGCGCGGCGCCGGACAGGACGGCCCGGCCGAGGGCGCCGGCCCGGCCGCCGGCGAGCGCGTCGGCGGCCAGCAGGACCAGCGCCCCGGTGAACGCAAGCCCGGTGAGCCGGTCGGGGAGCCGGTGCAGGGCCGCGTCCACGAACCCGGCGACGATGCCGACGCAACCGACCCAGCCGAACGCCGCGAGCGCCGGTACCGCCGGTATCCGCCAGGCGAGCAGGGCGAACACCCCGGCCGCGATCGCGCTCACCAGACCGGTCGCGGGCGGCCGCGCGTACGCCGACACCCACGTCCGCAGCAGCGGCCCGGCAGCGGCGCCGGTCGCGGCAGCGAGCAGCACCCGGAGCATCGGGGCACCGTAGCGCACCCTCCGCGCGGTCTGTGGGCTCTTGTGGAAAAGGTCCGTACAGCCTGTGGAAAACGGCCGTCAGGACGGCTTTGAGCTGCAGTTATGCGTGATCGGCTCGGTGGACGGTTCGGTGGATGACACTGTGGACAACCGCTTCCGGCGGCGCGCCGTGGAAACCACCGCCACGCCGACCACGACGAGCAGCGCCACCCAGACCGGTGACCCGGGGTCGCCCGGTCGGGTTGCGGAGGGTGCGGCGCCCCCCGACGGCGCTTCTCCCGACGTAACCTGCCGGTCATACGTAACGTTCCGGTCATGGGCGCGCCGCGGTTTTTCCTGAGATGAGCCGATCAGGCGATCACGCTACGGTGGCCGGTAACAGCCGTGCCCATGTGGTCGGAGCGGGTGCCGACGCCGCCACGACCGGGAGGAGCCCCCATGTCGATGTCCGGACCGCCGGGCGGACGCCACCCCGCAGGCCAACCATGGGATCCGCGGTACGGCCAGGAGCCGGGGGATCCGTACCAGGAGCAGAACGGCGAGTCGTACGGGCAGCAGGCCCCGTCGTACGGCCAGCCCTGGGGGCCGGGCGAGGCCTGGGGCACGACGTCGGGGCCGACCGCGCCGGGCGGCGGCTCGTACGAGCAGGACTCCCCGTACGTGACCCCGACCGCGTACCCGCCGTCGGCGTCGCGGTACGGGCAGGCCGACTACCCGCAGCAGCCCGAGTATCTGCGGCACACGGCGTTCCACGGGCAGCCGAGGCACGAGCAGTCGCCGGGCTACGGCCAACCGCCCTCGTACGACCCGTACCAGCAGCAGCCCCGGAGGGAGCCGCAGGCGTGGGAGCCACCCGCCTGGGAGCCGCACTCCCGTTCCCCGGAGACGACCTGGGACCCGGCCGGCACGCAGACCTACCCGTCGGCTGGAGCGCCGACGTACCCGGCTGGAGCGCCGACGTACCCGGCCGGCCCGCAGGCCTATCCGACGACGCCGAATGAGCCCTACCCGGCGGCCACGCAGACCCAGGCACCGCCGACGACGCACGCACCGGCCGCGCTGCCGGCAAGTCTGCCGGTGAAACCGGTGGCGAAGCCGGCGGGGAAGCCGGGCCGCCGCCGGTCGCGGTCTCTGGTCACCGTGGTCGCGGTGCTGGCCGTACTCCTGCTCGGCGCCGGTGGCGTCGGCCTCTACCTGATGCGGCAGAAGGGCACCGACGGGCGCGCCGCCTCCGGCGCGACGGACGCGGGGCCGGCACCCACCGCCGACTCGCCGACGCCGGTACCACCACCGGACGCGGTGGTCGGCGACGGCGAGGCCGTGAGCGGCGACGCCGGCGACGTGAAGCTCGGTGAATGCCTGGTCAACGACGGCAGCAACGAGGTACCTCGGATGCGCGTGGTCACCTGCGCCAAGGACACGTTCGAGGTGGTCAAGCGCTTCTCCGGGACGATCGACAAGGCCAGGTGCGACGGCGTACCGGGATACACGCACAACTACTTCTTCGACAGCCCCGCCGACTCCAAGGACTTCGTGCTCTGCCTCAAGCAACGGAAGTAGCACCTTCTAGAGCTATCTAGTCAATTTCCTAGAAAGCACGAGAAGGGGCTCGAGTTACTTCTACCAATGTCTAGCGGACGCACTAGACGTGCCGATACCGTGCGATCGTGGATCCGGTTCGCAACCCGTACGCGCCCGGAGCCGGCCAGCGCCCACCGGAGCTCGCCGGACGCGACCGCGAGTTGGAGATGTTCGAGGTGGTCCTCGAACGGATCGCCCGGGGCCGTCCGGAGCGCTCGCTCGTCCTCACCGGCCTGCGCGGTGTCGGCAAGACCGTCCTGCTCAACACGCTGCGGTCGCAGGCGATCGGGCGACTCTGGGGCACCGGCAAGATCGAGGCGCGCCCCGACCAGTCGCTGCGCCGGCCGGTCACGGCCGCGCTGCACATGGCGATCCGCGAGCTGGCGCCACGCCACCGCGCGCCGGACCGCATCGACGAGTTCCTCGGCGTCCTGAGAGCGTTCGGCGCGAGGTCGGTCCCGGACAACGCCAAGCTGCGCGACCGGTGGAACCCCGGCATCGATGTGCCGGCCGCCCGGGGCCGCGCGGACTCCGGTGACATCGAGATCGACCTGGTCGAACTGCTCACCGACGCGGCGGGCATCGCCACCGACGTCGGTACCGGGATCGCGCTGTTCATCGACGAGATGCAGGACGTACCGGCCGGCGACGTCTCGGCGCTGTGCGCCGCGTGCCACGAACTGTCGCAGACCGGGGCGCCGCTGGTCGTGGTCGGCGCCGGCCTCCCGCACCTGCCTGCGGTGCTGTCGGCCTCCAAGTCGTACTCCGAGCGGCTGTTCAGGTACCAGCGGATCGACCGGCTCGACCGGCTCGCCGCCGACCGGGCGCTGAGCGCGCCGGCCGCGCGCGAGGGGGTCGAGTACGAGCCGAAGGCGCTCGATGCCCTCTACGAGACCTCCGGCGGGTATCCGTACTTCGTGCAGGCCTACGGCAAGGCGACCTGGGACCACGCACCCCGTAACCCGATCACCCCCGGCGACGTGCGGGTCGCCGCCCCGGACGCGGAGGCCGAACTGGCGGTCGGCTTCTTCGGCTCCCGGTACGAGCGGGCCACGCCGGCCGAGCGCGAGTACATGCGCACCATGGCGGCCCTGGCCGAGGCCGACGACATGGACACGGCGGTGGCGACCGCCGAGATCGCCAAGGCGCTGGGGCGCAAGCCGGCGAGCCTTTCACCGGCTCGCGACGCGCTCATCAAGAAGGGCCTCATCTACTCCGGCGAGCGGGGCGCCGTCGCGTTCACGGTGCCGCATTTCGGCCGGTACCTCCGCTCCCAGCCCGCGGTGGATGCCTGAGGTCCACGGTAGACGCGGCGGCAAGGATTCAGGCCGGTCGAGGGTAAAGCCGGTCGATGACGGGTAAGGGAGCCGCATGAAACCAGTTCGTACCGTGGCTCGCGCTCTCCTCGCGGCAGTTTTCGTCCGCGGAGGGCTGGACGCCTACAAGAATCCCGACCGGTACCTCGACGGCGCGCAGGCGGTGACCGACCGGTGGGGGCCGACCCTCAACTCGGTCGGCCTGCCCACCGACCCGCGCTCGCTGGCGCGCGCCACCGGCGTGGTGCAGATGGTGGGCGGTGTCCTGCTCGGCACCAACACGGCGGTCGGCCCCGCCGCCCTGGCGCTCGCCGGTACGCTCGTTCCGTCCACACTGGCCGGCCGCGACGTCTGGTCCCCCGAGCCCGGGGACACCACCGGACGCCCCATCCTCGACCGCCCCGAGCTTCTCAAGAACCTGGGCCTGCTCGGCGGCCTGCTGCTCGCCGCCGTCGACACCGAAGGAAAGCCGGGCGTGGCCTGGCGCACGGGTCACCTCGCGGAGCACGCCCAGGACACGGTCAAGCGCGCCGCCCACACCACCGCCAAAGAGACGAAACGGGCGGCACACCTCACGGCGAAGGAGGCCAAGCGGGCCGCTGACGACGCGCGCCGCGCCGCGCGTACGGCGACCAGGGAGGCCAAGTTCGCGGTGAAGTCCACACCGGTCGCAGGTGTGCTGACCCGCTGACGGCCGCCTCCGACCAAGGGCACGATCACATCGATCAGCGCGAGACCATAACAACAAGGTCTCGCGCTGACTATTCGCTCCTCCAGCGGTGATAACCCCGCAAACAGCGATGAGTTAACACGCGCGTACAGATCACCGGCTCGTGTGCGATGGGACACGGTCGGATAACGCTGGAGGTGGTGCGTGACCGGCCGTTCTACGCTGCTTGTCGGAACAAGGCGAGATGGGCGAGATAACCGACAGCAGTACGGGGGTGGCAGCCGAATGCCGGCGACGGTCGAGCGACCGCCGTCCCTGCTCACCACAGTTCACCGCGTTGCACGGCAGGTCTGGACGACCACGTTCGTACGGCTCGGCGTCGTCGCCGCCACCGCGCTCGTCGCGGTGTGGGCCGTCCGGACGTACGGTCGCCAGTACGACTTCTTCGACCTGCGGATCTATCACGGCGCGGTGGTGTGGTGGGCCGAGGGCGGCGACCTGTACCAGTTCGTTGCACCCCAGACAACGCTCGGCTTCACGTACCCCCCGTTCGCCGCGCTGGCCATGCTGCCGATGGCGATGCTGGGTACGCAGGCCGCGGGCTGGGTCAACGTGCTGCTCAACCTCGCCGCACTGGCGTTGATCCTGTTCACCGTCGTCGGTCCGATCGCCGACCGGTACGGCGTCCCGCGCTGGTTCGCCGTCGGGGTCGCCGTGTCGCTGGCGGGCGCGACCGAACCGGTCCGCGAGACCCTCGGCTTCGGCCAGATCAACCTCATCCTGGCCGGCCTCATCGTCGCGGACCTGGTGGCCCTGCGCTGGCGCGGCCGGGCGACCCTCACCCGCGGACCGGCGACGGGCCTCGACCCCGCACCGGCCGGCGGTCCGCGCCCGGAACAGACCCTGCTGGGCTGGCTGCGGCACGCCTGGGTGACCGGCGCGTTCGCCGGCGCCGGCGTCGGGCTGGCCACCTCGGTCAAGCTGACCCCGGGCCTGTTCATCGTGTACTTCATGGTCACCCGCCAGTGGCGGGTCGCCTTCACCGCGATCGGCGCCGCGATCGGCGCGACCGCCGTCGGGTACCTGTTCGCCGGTGGCGAGTCGGTCACCTACTTCAGCAGCGTCGTCTGGGACACCAACCGGGTCGGCGTCGTCGACGCCACCCCCAACCAGTCCCTGGCCGGCCTGCTCGCCCGGGCCTACGACTCGCCCACCACGCCCACCCTGATGTGGCTGGCGTTCGCCGTCCTGCTGCTCGCCGTCGGGCTGTCGCGGGCCAAGGCCGCCCACGTCGAGGGCGACGAGATGGCCGCGTTCACGATCATCGGCCTGACCGCGAACGCGATCTGCCCGATCTCGTGGACCCACCACTTCGTGTTCCTGGTACCGGCGCTGGTGATCCTGGTCGACGTGGCGCTGCGGCGCCGGCGGGCGGTGCGCGGCTTCAACATCGGGCGCTTCCCGGTACTGGCGGGGCTGCGCCACGCCACCGCGGCGGTCGGTGTCTACCTGCTGATCGTCATCTCACCGATGTGGCGGTACGAGCACCGGCTGTCCCAGATGTCGCACTACGCCGACGGCCGGTACGGCGCGCTGATGGAGAACTCCCTGGCGCTGGCCGCGATCATGCTGGTCGTGCTGCTGCCCTGGCGGCAGGGGGCCGAGCCGGTCTTCGACCCCCGCCCGGCGACCGCCCGCCGGGGCCTGGTCCGCTCGTCCGCCTGACGCCGTAGCCCGACTCCGTGCCCCGCGAGCGACGACGCTCGCGGGGCACGTGCCGTTCGACCCTCTTCGATCAGGGGCAGTTGACCCACTCTTCGGTGCCGTCGGCGAAACCCTGACGCTTCCAGATCGGTAGCCGCGCCTTCACCTCGTCGACCAGCCGGGCGCAGGCGGCGAACGCCTCGGCGCGGTGCGCCGTCGACACCGCCGCGGCCAGGGCCACGTCGCCGATCTCCAACCGGCCGATCCGGTGCGACACCGCGACCGCGTACACCGCCGGGTCGGCGGCGATCTCGGCGGCCACCTCGGCGAGGATGCGGCCGGCGCTCGGGTGCCCCTCGTACTCGAGCTCCAGGACTCCGCGCCCGTCGTCGTGGTCGCGCACGATCCCGGCGAACGACACCACCGCCCCGGCCGCGGCGCGCGCGACGAGGCGCTCGTGCGCGGCGACGTCGAGCGGTTCGGTGGTCACCGCCACCGCCGTGGTCGCTCCCTCCGCGATGGTCACGGCCGTTCTCCGTCCATCATGGGCAACGGTACGAGCGGAAGCGTAGCGCCCTTGTCACCGTTCGTACCGGGTGCGACCACCGCGAAGCCGGCCGACCGGGAGAGCCCACGGAGCATCGACGAGGCGACGTGGCCGACCGGGTACGCGAGGCCGTCTTCCAGCCGTACCAGAGCCAGGTGGGTGTACGAGCCCCGGCCGGGAATCGGTGCGCCGAGCGTGACCGTTCGCGTCGCTGCCGACGCCCGGCCCTGCAGCCCGGCCAGCAGCGGGGCGACCAGCGACATCAGCGCGACGACCGCGGACTGCGGGTTGCCGGGGAGCCCGGCGAGGAACTTGCCGCCCGGCAGCGCCGCCAGCAGCATCGGAAAGCCCGGGCGTACCGCGACGGTGTTGACCACATAGGACGCACCCAGCTCGGCGAGGGCCGGGTGCAGGTGGTCGACCGGCCCGTGCATCGTCCCGCCGGTGGTGCACACCAGGTCCGCGCCGCTCTCGAACGCCGTGCGGATCGCCTCCACGTGCGCGTCGAGCGTGTCCTTGACCGGCCCGACCATCGTGTCCACAGTGGCGCCCAGCCGGCGCAGCCAGCCCGGGAGCTGCGGGCCGAGGGAGTCGCGCACCCGACCGGCACCGGGCGGCCCGGAGGTCAGCAGCTCGTCGCCGAAGACGATCAGGGCGGCCCGCGGCGCCGGCCGTGCCGGTACGGCGTCGTAACCGCAGGACGCGGCGAGGCCGATCACCCCCGGGGTGACCGGGGTGCCGGCGGGCAGCAGCTCCTCGCCCCGGGATGCCTCGTCTCCGGGTACGCGCCATTCCGGGTTCGGTCGCGGCTCGCCGGTGACCAGCTCACCGTCCAGGGTGGACTCCTCGACGCGCAGCACGTGTTCGGTGCCGCCCGGCACCATCGCGCCGGTGGCGATCTCGACACACGTACCGTCGTCGGCCAGCGGCGCCGCCTGGTCGCCGGCGAGCACCCGCCCCACCACCCGCCAGGGCGCCGGCCCGCGTACCGCCCACCCGTCAACACTCGACGTGGGAAAGGCGGGCAGATCGGTGAGGGTCACCAGGGGCGCGGCCAGCGTGAGGCCGTCGGCCTCGGCCAGTGGCGTCTCGACGGCCGCGCGCGCGGCGTCGGCTCCGGCCCGGTAGGCGGCCGCTCGTGCTTCGTCCCAGGGCACCGGCGTCACGGGTACGAGCCTAACGGTCTAGTGGTCGCCGCCGCGAAGCTGATCTACCGCGTGGGCCAGGACGGGTCCGAGCACGGCCAGGCCGTCCTTGGCGCCGCCCTTGGAGCCGGGCAGGTTGACGATCAGGGTGCGACCCGCGACGCCCGCCACCCCTCGGGACAGCACCGCGGTCGGTACCTTGTCCCGGCTGTACGCCCGGATGGCCTCGGCGATGCCGGGGATCTCGTAGTCGAGGACCCGTTTGGTCATGTCCGGCGTCGCGTCGGTGGGGCTGATGCCGGTACCCCCGCTGGTGACCACCACGTCCATGCCATCGGCGACGGCCGTGCGCAGGGCGCCCTCGACCGGCGGCCCGTCCGGGACGACAACCGGCTCACCCACCTCGCAGCCGAGGTCACGCAGGCCGGAGACGAGCAGCGGCCCGCTGGTGTCCTCGTACACCCCGGCGGACGCCCGGTTGGACGCCACCACCACCCGCGCCTTCACGACGGACGCTCCCACAGCCCGGTCTTGCCGCCCTCCTTGCGCAGGACCCGTACCCGGTCCAGCCCGGCGGCGGGGTCGACGGCCTTGACCATGTCGATCAGGGCGAGCCCGGCCGCGGCCACCGCGGTCAGGGCCTCCATCTCGACGCCGGTTCGGTCGGCGGTCTTGACCGCGACCTCGATGTCGATGCTCGTCTCGCGCGGGGTCAGCTCCACCTGGACGCCGTGCAGGGCGATCGGGTGGCACAGCGGGATGAGGTCCGGCGTCCGCTTGGCGCCCATGATCCCGGCGACCCGCGCGACGCCGAGCGCGTCGCCCTTGGGCAGCGCGTCCCGCCGCAGCAGCGCGATCACCTCGGCGGTGGTGGTCACGGTGCCGGCGGCGACCGCCCGGCGCACCGTCACGTCCTTGCCCGACACGTCGACCATGCGCGCCGCGCCGCTGTCGTCCACGTGTGTCAACCGCTCAGCCACGTCCACGAGCGTACGGGTCGAGCGGCGGCGGGGCCGCGCGGCGTTCACCCGGTTCAGTGAATTGACGCATCTCGATTTCATTCCCGGGTACCAGTCATTCGGTGACGAGGCGTTTACCGACAGCAGTTCGGGCGTTTGGCGGCGGTCGACCGTACTACTCCGTGCGATTTCTGAACCTCGACCGCCAGCCACTGGCGAGTCACCATCGCAGAGAGCTGTCCATGAAGTCGACACGGTCCGTAATCACACAATCGGACTTCTGTTACGAAATATTACCAAGTTCGCACATGCCGAATGCTCTGACAAATTAATTGGGCACCGGCAACGATCTCCTCATATCTTGTGCTCAGAGCGCTCGGATGCACCACCACATCGTCGGGGTTCGCTGGACGACAGGCTGGCGACGATCATGAGGAGATTACAGTGCGTGAAGTCGAGTGGCGCTAAAGGCCTGACTGGACCGAGTCGGACGATCGGTCGGGCCCGCGAAGCCCGAACCGGACCGTCGAAGCGGTTGACATCCGCCCCCGCCCCCCATGCACCATGCAGGGGGCGAACGGACGGGCGATGTGACGACGACAGACGACGACGCGACCAACGGGCGGCTGCGGCTGCTGGTTGGTCTCGTTGTCGTGTGCGGGGCCGGCAACATCCTCGCCGCGCTCCGCGACGTCATCTTCGACCATCAACCGGCCGGGCTGTTCCCCGTGGTCCTGTGCGGCCTGATCGCCCTGGCGAAGATCAGCGGCGTCAGCATCCGCATCCGTTCCACGAACATCTGGCTGTCGGCCGAGTCCGCGACGGTGCTGATGGCGTCGACAATCGTGTCGTTCGGCTGGGTGGTGCTCGGCATGGCGCTCGGGGTCCTGGTCGCCAACCTGAGGGCCCGGTCGGCGTTCATGAAACTCCGGTTCAACGTCGCCAAGGAGAGCCTGGCGGCGAGCGCGGCGTGTGCCGTGATGGTCGCCCTCGGCGCACCGCCGGTCGGCCCCGAGCAGCTGGCCGGCAGCCTCTCCCGGCACCTTCTCGTCATACCCGTCGCCGCCCTGGCGTACGCGATCGTCGACGAGGGCCTCATCTTCCCCGTCATCGCGCTGGCGACGAGGACGTCGCTCCGTGAGCGGTTCCTCGAACACCTCGACATCCGGCTGGTCTCCCGGTCTATCGGCCTGGCCATGGCGCTCGGCGCCACTATGATCTTGACGGTTGATCGTTGGCTGGTCATCGGGCTCTCCCCGTTGCTGTACGCGCTGCACCTGTCATCCGCAGGCCGCGTCCGCAACCGCGAGGAGCGGGCCGCGTGGCAACGTCTGGCCCGCACGACGGACGAGCTCAACGCGGTCGACCTCGACGGCGTCCTGCGCTCCGCGGTCAGGCGGGCCGCCGAGCTGTTCTCGGCCGACGAGGTCGAGGTCGAGGTCCACGAGGGGTCGTCGCCGGCCCGGCTGGTACGGGGCACCGACGAACGCGTCCACTACGACGACGCGCCGGACTCGGCGCCGCCGGCACAGGGCACAGCCATCATCACGCCGCTCGAGAGCCACGACGGCGACACCGCGATCGGCGAGCTTCGCCTGCGGTTCCGCGGTCAGGTCGCGCTCAGCGAGCGGGAGGAGTACATCTTCCGTACCTTCGCGGCCGCGCTCTGCACCGCGATCCGCAACGCGTCCGCGCACGCGGAGACCCGGCGCCTCGCCGAGAGCCACGCCCGCGCCGCCGCGCAGGACCCGCTGACCTCGCTCGCCAACCGTCGCCGGCTGGAGCAGTACGCCGACGAGATCCTGGGCGGCCCGCCCCACGGCGTCACCGCCCTGGTGCTGCTCGACCTCAACCGGTTCAAGGAGGTCAACGACACCCTCGGGCACACCGCCGGCGACAGGGTCCTGATCGAGATCGCCCGCCGGCTGGAGGCGCTGTCCACCGCCGGTGACCTGGTCGCCCGGTTCGGTGGCGACGAGTTCGCGATCCTGCTCACCGGGCTGCCGGCGCCGCCGGTCGCGATCCCCCGCGCGCAGGCCGTACTCGCGTCGATCGCCGCTCCGATGGACCTCGACGGCATGCGGATCAGCGTCGAGGCCAGCGCCGGGATCGCGGTCGCCGACGGCAGCACGGACATCGCCGAACTGCTCCGCCGCGCGGACATCGCGATGTACCAGGCCAAGAAGAGCGGCCAGCAGGTCACCCGGTACGCCGCGACCCGCGACACCGCGGACGTCGACTCCCTCGTCCTCGGCGGCGACCTGGCCCGGGCGCTGGCCGAGGAGGAGTTCACCGTCAAGTTCCAGCCGATCGTCGACCTCGGCAGCGCCGAGGTGATCGCGGCGGAGGCCCTCGCCCGCTGGCACCACCCCGACCACGGCGACCTGCCGCCCGCCCGGTTCCTCGACGCGATCGAGCGCTCCACCCAACTGGGCGCGTTCGCCAAGTCGATCCTCAACCAGGCCCTCGCCGCCGCCGTCACCTGGCGCGCCGCCGGCTACACGATTCCGGTGGCGGTCAACGTGTCACCGCGCAGCCTGCTCGACCCGCGGTTCCCCGGCACGGTCAAGGCCAGTCTCGCCCGGTACGGCCTGCCGCCGGAGGCACTGGTCATCGAGGTGACCGAGTCGCTCATACTCAGCCAGCTCGAGGTAGTCGACGAGGTGCTCCGCGCGCTGCGCGAGGACGGCATCGTGATCGCGCTCGACGACTTCGGTACCGGGTACTCGTCGCTGTCGACCCTGGCGCGGGTACCCGTACAGGAGCTGAAGATCGACCGTGGCTTCGTCTCCGGGATGGACTCCCCGGCCGAGGCGGCCGTCGTCCGGTCCACGGTGGAGCTGGGCCGCAGCCTCCAGGTGATGGTCGTGGCCGAGGGAGTCGAGAGCGAGGACCAGCGGCGGCGGCTGTGGGAGCTGGGCTGCCCCGCCGGCCAGGGGTACCTGTTCGCCCGCGCGATGTCGCTGGACGCGCTCCTCGCCGCGCTGGGCCGGGGCTTCGACGGCCGGCCGGGCCGGCTGGCCGAACCGTTGCACGAGGCGGGGTCGGTGGTACGCATCCCGAAACGCCCCCGCGGCGGCCAGCGCCTCGACCGCAGCAGCTGATCTGCCAGACTGGCGGCCGTGATGGTACGCCCGCGTGGAGGTCCGGCGGCGCGGGTTCTCGCCGTCGACCTCGCCCTGTACGGCCTGTCCGCACTGTTCGCGCTCGTCACCGCGGCCGGTTCCACGCTCGGCCCGCACCGCGCCTGGGGCGCCATCGCCGTCTTCGGGTACGCGGCGGCCACGCTCTGCGTGCTCGTCCAACTCGTCGTCGGACGCGCGGCTGTGATCGGGCGGGCGGTCGTCACCGGGCTGTGCTGGGTGGCGACCGCGCTCGTACCACTCGTTGTCGAGGCGGCCCACGGCCAGGCGCAGGAGGAGGTGACCGTCGTCGAGCGCGCCGGCGGGCGCCTGCTGGACGCCGGTACCCCCTACCTCGGCCGGGCGGCGATCGCCGCGATGCCACCCGACGAGCGACTGCTCGGGTACGTCCCGTACCAGCCGGGCATGGCGGTGTTCGGGCTGCCCCGGGCGCTCGCCGGGAACGCCTGGTGGACCGATGCCCGGGTGTGGTTCGCACTGGCCACCGCCGTCGCGCTCGGCGCGGCCCTGGCGGTGCTGGCGCCGCGAGTGCCCGGCGCGACCCTGGTACGGGCTGCCCAGGCGGCGACCGTACTGCCGCTGTGCGCCCTCGCCCTCGCGGTCGGCGGGGACGACCTGCCGGTCCTCGCGCTCTGCCTGCTGGCGTTCGCCCTCGCCGCGACCGGCCGGCCGGCAGCCGCCGGACTCGCGATGGGCCTGGCCGGGACCCTCAAGCTGTTCGCCTGGCCGGTCGCGCTGGTACTGCTGGCGTTCGCCGCGACCCGCGGCCGGCGCGCGCTCGGCGGCTATGCCGTACCGGCCCTCGGGTTGCCGGTCCTGGCCGTGGTGCCGGCCGTGGCGGTGGACCCCGGTGCGGCCGTGGAGAACCTCGTCCACTTCCCACTCGGCCGAGGACTGGTCGGCAGCCCGGCGGCGTCGCCGTTCCCCGGCCACCTGATCGCGGCGGCCCTGCCGGCCGGGCGGGGCATCGCCGCGGCGCTGCTGGTCGTGGCGGGCCTCGTGATCGGCTGGTGGCTGCTGCGCCGGCCACCGCGTGACGCCGGGAGCGCCGCGACGTTCAGCGCGTACGGGCTCACCGCCGCGATCGCGCTGATGCCCGCCACCCGGTTCGGGTACCTGCTGTACCCGGCCGCGTACCTGGTCTGGCGGTCGGCGCTGCACCCGGTTGCCGACGCGGGTGCGCCGGCCCACGTGGGTTCGCGGCGCATCGCCGTCGGGCGTACACAGGGGGAGTGAGTTTCCGCGACCGCGCGGCGGGCGGCGCCGTCCTCGCCGGTGCGCTGGCCAAGTACGCCGGGCGCCCGGATCTCGTCGTCGTCGGCCTGGTACGCGGCGGCGTGCCGGTCGCCGCGGTGATCGCCCGGCGCCTGGAGGTGACCCTCGAGGCGCTGGTCGTACGGAAGCTCGGGGTTCCGTCGGCTCCCGAGATCGCGTTCGGCGCGCTGAGCGCCGAGGACGTGTGCATCCTCAACGAGGACCTGGCCGCGCAGTTGCCCGCGGACGAGATCACCGGCGTGCTGCGGCGGGAGCTCGCGGAGTTGGACCGGCGCGAACAGTGGTACCGGCTCGGCCGGCCCCCGCTCGCGCTGGACGGGCGGATCGCGGTACTGGTCGACGACGGGCTGGCCACCGGCGCCAGTGCCCGGGCGGCGGTCGCGGTGGCCCGCCGGCTCGGCGCCCGCTGGGTGGTCGTCGCCGTACCGGTCGGCTCCCCGCTCGCCGTCGAGCAGTTGCTCCGGGTCGCCGACGAGGTCATCTGCCCGGTACAGCCAACCGACTTCGATGCGGTGAGCCGCTGGTACGAAGAGTTCGAGCAGGTCAGTGACGCCGAGGTGGTATCGCTACTGTCCCGGGTCTAGATCGCCATGTCCACGAACCGCGACAGGTGCAGCTGCGCGGCCACGGTCACGGTGTCGGTGGGGCCGTTACGGTGCTTGGCGACGATGAAGTCGGCCTCGCCGGCCCGCGGCGACTCCTTGTCGTAGTAGTCGTCTCGGTGCAGCAGGATGACGACGTCCGCGTCCTGCTCGATCGAGCCCGACTCACGCAGGTCGGACAGCTGGGGGCGCTTGTCGGTGCGCTGCTCGGGACCACGGTTGAGCTGGCTCACCGCGATCACCGGGGCCTCGACCTCCTTGGCCAGCAGCTTGAGGCCACGCGACAGCTCTGCGACCTCCTGCTGACGGCTCTCGGTGCGCTTCGGCGAGCTCATCAGCTGGAGGTAGTCCACGACGATCAGCTTGAGGTCGTGCTTCTGCTTGAGCCGCCGAGCCTTCGCCCGGATCTCCATCAGGTTCATGTTGGGCGTGTCGTCGACGAACAACGGCGCGTCGCTGATCTCGCCCATGCAGCGGGCCAGCTTGGTCCAGTCGTCGTCGGAGAGCTGGCCGGAGCGGAGCACGTGCAGCGGCACCTTGGCCTCCGCCGAGAGCACCCGCATGACGATCTCGACCTTGCTCATTTCCAGGGAGAAGATTGCGCTGGCCGAGTTCGCCCGGATGGCCGCGTTGCGGGCGAAGTCCATCGATGCAGTTGACTTCCCGAGTCCGGGTCGGCCGGCAACAATGATCAACTGGCCCGGGTGCAGGCCGTTGAGCAGCCGGTCCAGGTCGGTGAAGCCGGTCGGCACGCCGGTCATCACCCCGCCCGACGCGCCGACCGCCTCGATCTCGTCGAGCGTGGGCTGCAGCATCTCGGCCAGCGCCGCGAAGTCCTCGCTGGTGCGGCGCTCGGTGATCTCGTACACGGCCTGCTGCGCCATGTCGACCAGGTCGTCGGTGTCGCGGCCGTTGCCGGCGGCGCTGCCGAAACCGAGCTGAACGATGCGGGTGCCGGCCTCGATGAGTCGGCGCAGTACGGCACGCTCGCTGACGATCTTCGCGTAGTAGGCGGCGTTGGCCGCCGTTGGCACGCTCGCGAGCAGCGTGTGCAGATAGGGCGCGCCACCGACCCGGGCCAGGTCGCCGGAGTCGTGCAGCGCGGCCGCCACGGTGATCGCGTCCGCGGGCTCGCCCCGCCCGTAGATGTCGATGATCGCGTCGAAGATCGTGGTGTGCGCGGGCTTGTAGAAGTCGGCTGACCGGAGGATCTCGACCACGTCGGCGATCGCGTCCTTGGACAGCAGCATGCCGCCGAGGACGGACTGCTCGGCCGCCACGTCCTGGGGCGGGGTGCGGTCGAAGTGCCCGTCGCCGCCGGACCCGCCGGCGCGTTGCGCGGTCCCGCGCGGCTCGCCGCCGCCGTGACCGTCCGGTGGCCACGACTCGGCCGCCCGCACGTCATCCGTGATCGACATGCTCCCGCCTCCGTGACCTGTTGCTCGCCCGGTTCCCCGGAGGTGTCAGGAAACCGCATGGGTACGACAGTTTCGACAGAGCACCGAGCGACCACCGTAGAAACTCCGAGGCCAGAGCACAATTCGGGTCGTGGACAGGCCTCGGGACAACCTGTGGACATCGGCCCGCAACCGGTGGGCACAGCTGTGCGGTGGCTGGGGAAAACCTTGGGGACGAGGCACCGGTACCCGCTCCGACCTGGGTTGATCTAGTCCCCAGCCTGTGGACGAAACAAAGTAGGTCACGACACGCCGAACGGCACCGGGTATCGTCGCTGGCGAACGGATCCACCCGACCGGATTCCGGCTCCGGGTGTCCGCAACATCGTCACAGAAGGGTCGCTCTCCGGCTGTGGGCTATCGCGACAAGGGGGACAGGCCGCGTGACGGCCATGGTCGCCGACCGCCAAGCGCTGCCGAGTTCGGCGATGCGACGATCGACCGCCCGACCCCGTTGAACGCCCGGCGCGACCGCACCGCTCGGACCGCTGAGCGGAGCGGGCGGCAGTCCGACCGTCCCGTCCCGCGCGTCCGCTCGGACGCGGCCGGTTGGTCGACCATCTCCCCGGCCGAGGACCGGCCTTCCCGTACCGACGACCGGGCCCTCCCGTCCGCGGAGCGGTCCTTCTCGCCGTCGGAGCGGTCCTTCTCGCCGTCGGAGCGGTCGTTCTCGCCGTCGGAGCGGTCCTTCTCCCGGGAGGAGCGCGACGACCTCCTGCCCGAGCCCCGCTCCCCGCGTAGCCGCTACTCCGCGTACCCCGAATCGTCGGACGACGAGCCACGGTGGGAGCCCGGTACCGTCTCGCGGCGCGACCACGACGACGAGCCGGTACGCCCGTACCGTCCCGGCTCCTGGCCGAGCGTCGTCGACGACCCGGAGCCCCGCCGCTCCCGCCGCAGCGAGGAGGAGGGCCCACGCCGCTCCCGGCGCGCCGAGGAGCAGGCGGCCCTGCGAGCGCTCCCGGCTTCGACCCGGCCGCGCATCGACCCGTTGGACCTGCTGTCGGACTCCTCGTCCAGCTGGAACGGGTTCATCCCCGCGTCGTCCCGCTCCCGCGACCAGGGCGGTACGGACTCGTGGCGTCCGCCGCAGCCGACCGGGATCGGCGAGGATCCCGCGACCGAGGCCTGGCGTGCCGAACCGGCCCCGTGGCGCAGCGGCACGACGATCGACCTTGAACCCGGTGACATCAGCGGCGGCCGCGTCGGGTCCCGGGACCCGGGCACGGCCCGCTTCGGTACCCGTGCCATCGGTTCCGCCGGGACTCCGGCGGAAGGCGGTGGCAGGCACGCCGACTCCGACCTGGAGACGTGGCGCAGCGAGACGGGCACCTGGCGTGCCCGGGACACCGCGACCACCGGCTCCTGGCGCCGTCCGCCCTCGTTCGACGAGGACCTCGACGGCGGCGACCGGAGCACGGAGACCGGTTCCTGGAGCAGCAGCCGTGGCGAGTGGGTCCCGCGTAGCGGCGACACCGGTGAGCAGCCGAGCTTCAGCGTCCGGCGGTACGACGACACCGGTGAGATCCCCAGGAGCGTGACGCGGGCGATCCGCGGCCGCGAGGACGACTACCGGGTCGGCGACTCCGAGCCGTCGGGCCGCCGGGCGCTCCGCTCCCGATACGACGACGAGCCCGACCAGGACGACGCGCCCCGCTACCGGTCCGGCCGGCACGCCGTGAGCGGTTACGACGACGAGGAAGAGTGGCCACCGAGGCGTAGTTCCATCCGAACGACCGCGTACGCCGGTCCACGGAGCGTCGCCGGCAGCACCACCCAGCGCGCCGTCACCGGCCGTGGTGAGACCGTTGACGGCCGGAGGGAGACCCCCACCGGCCGGAGAGAGCCGGTCCGCCGGCCGGCCGCCGTCACCGCGAGGCGTGCCGGCGGCGCCGACGACGTGTCGTCGTACCGGTATGTCGGCGCCGCCCTCGCCTCGGTCGGCTGGTTCGGCCTGCCGATCGGCGCGTTCCTGCTATGGGCCGTGCTGCTGGGTAGTACCGCCCAGGCCGGCTGCGTCACCGCGGCCGGGCAGCCCTGTCCCGCCCCGCGCGATGCGGCGTTCCAGACGTTCCAGGCGCACCTGCCGGAGCTCGGGATCGCGATTGTGCTCAGTGCCTTCATGGCGCTGCTGATCCGGTGGGTCTCGCCGTTCTGGCGGTCCGCCACGGTCGGCTTCGCCGCCGCGGTCGTGGGGGCCGGCATCGCGACCATTCTCTACACGGTGGTCAACACCGCCTGACCCGCCCGGATCGAGCGGTGGACCGCGGACACGAAAACGGGCGGCGCGTCGTACGCACCGCCCGTTTTCCGCGTCGTGGGTGACCTACTTCTCGGGCACCACGTTCAGCGTGAACGCCGCCGAGACCTCCGGGTGCAGGCGGATCTGCACCTTGTGGGCACCGGTGGACTTGATGTGGCCGGACAGTTCGAGCCGGCGCTTGTCCAGGTCGGGACCGCCGGCGCGCTTGACGGCAGCGGCGATCTCGGCCGGGGTGACCGAGCCGTAGAGCCGGCCGCCCTCACCCGCGCGCACGGGGAGCTTGACCGACAGGTTCTCCAGGCTCGCCTTGACCTCGTTGGCGTGGTCCAGGTCGCGGATCTCCCGGGCCGCGCGGGCCCGCTTGATCACGTCGATCTGCTTCTCCGCGCCCCGGCTCCACGGAATCGCGAACCCCTGCGGGAGCAGGTAGTTGCGTCCGTAACCGCCCTTGACCTCGACGATGTCGCCGGGAGAGCCGAGTCCGTTCACTTCCTGGGTCAGGATGATCTTCATGTCGGCCTCCTCTCAGCGGGTCGTGGTCGTGTACGGCAGGAGCGCCATCTCACGGGCGTTCTTGACCGCACGGGCAACCTGCCGCTGCTGCTGGGCGCTCACGCCCGTCACCCGCCGCGCGCGGATCTTGCCGCGGTCGGAGATGAACTTGCGCAGCAGCGCGGTGTCCTTGTAGTCGATGTAGGTGATGCTCTCCTTGTCGAGAGGGTTCACCTTCTTCTTCGGCTTGCGCAGTGCCGCAGCCTTCGCCATTTTCCTTGCTCCAAATGCCATTAGAACGGGGGCTCTTCCTCGAAGGAGGAGCCCGATCCGCCGCCGTTTCCACCGGCCGGCGCGGCACTGGCCCAGGGGTCGTCGGCGTAACCACCGCCGCCGCCCCGGTTACCGCCACCGCCACCGCCGCCGCTGGAGGCACCGAAGCCGCCACCGCCACCGGAGCTGCGCGACATCTTCTGCACCTTCGCCGTGGCGTACCGCAGCGAGGGGCCGATCTCGTCGACTTCCAGCTCCATGACCGTGCGCTTCTCGCCCTCGCGCGTCTCGTACGACCGCTGACGCAGCCGGCCGGTGACGATCACCCGGGCGCCGCGCTGCAGCGACTCGGCCACGTTCTCGGCCGCCTGGCGCCAGATGTTGCACGCCAGGAAGAGCGGCTCGCCGTCCTTCCACTCGCCGGACGCCCGGTCAAGCGTGCGCGGGGTCGAGGCGACGCGGAACTTGGCGACCGCCGCACCCGAGGGGGTGAAGCGGAGCTCGGGGTCATCGGTCAGATTGCCGACGACCGTGATGATCGTTTCTCCTGCCATTGGTCGCTCCTCGCGCGCATTCGGCTGTTCGGGCTCAGATTGTCACTCGGGTGTGACAATTTCGGCCCGGAGCGTGATCGGGCTCTGCCGGAAATGTCTTAGCGGACTTCCGGCCGAATGACCTTGGTACGCAGCACGGACTCGTTGAGTCGCAGCTGACGGTCCAGCTCTGCCACGGCCTGCGGCTCAGCCTGCAGGTCGATGACGGCGTAGATACCCTCGGTCTTCTTGTTGATCTCGTACGCGAGGCGCCGACGGCCCCACACGTCGAGCTTCTCCACCGAGCCACCGGACGTCCGGATCACGTTCAGGTACGTGTCAAGCGACGGTGCGACGGTGCGCTCCTCGAGACTTCCATCGAGGATCACCATGATTTCGTAATGACGCAAGACGTGCTCACCCCCTCTGGTCTGGCGGCCACGGTCCTTCCGTGGCAGGAGGTCGTGCGTCGGTTCACCGGCACCGGATGCCGGTGAACCGAACAAGAATAGCGGCTCGGCCCGCCGAAGGTGGAGCCGGGCCACTGTCAATACAAGAGTCGACCGGCGCGAACGCCGGCCGACCACCTGAAGAGACCGCGGGGCGCTCGTCCGTTTCTTGGGTGGGACCTGGGGAGGAACGACCACACCAGCGAGTTGGACGAGAGCCCCGCGGAGACTGTATGAACCCTACGCGTAGCGCGTCTGAGTTGTACGTTTTGAGATAATAGCCCGAATAGACGCTATCGTCACGCCGATCGCGCAAACCGCGGCGACCAGCGCGAGCAGGCCCGAGGCGCTGTCCCTCGGCGTACCGGAGGCCGTCACGATCGGCTCAAGGGCGACCGCGTTACCGCCCTTTCCGGAGTTGGTGGCCGCACCGGCCGCCGGGTCGGGTGCGGCCGGACCACCGCCGTCGCCGGCCGGCACCACCGCGTCGCTGCTCGGGGTGGCCGGCCGCACCGGCGACAGCGCCGCTCGACCGGTCTCACCGGCACGGCTCTTGGCCGGTGCGCTGTGGCTCGCGGCGGGCGTCGACGGCTTGGCGGTCGGCTTCTGCGTCGGCGGCGCACCCCCACCGGTGACGGAGACCGACGCGGCGGAGAACTGCTGGACGATGCCGGCGCCGCAGGAGAAGGTCATCGAGACCGAGACCGGCCCGCGGTGGAAGACGACCGGCGCCGCCTTGTTGGGACCGACCTCCACCGCCGGCTGTCCGTTGATGCGCAGCGTCGCGGCTTGGCCGAGGCGGTTGACGAACATGACGCGCGACTCGCGGGGAACGTTCAGCCGGGCCACACTCGGCTCGGACTTGCACACCAGCATGCTCAGCACGCTGCCGCCGGTGAAGTTCACCGTCTGACTGTCTGCGGCGTACGCGGGGGCGGTGCCCAGGCTCAGGCCGGCGGCGAAGGCTACCGCCGCGATCGCCGCCGCCGCGCCTGGGGTCCTTCGGTGTCCAGACAACGTCGACATCCACATCTTCCGGGGCGCACCGGGGGGACCGGCGCGGCTCATACCTTTGGTTCGGGGTCGATCGGACTAACGACGCGAATAGGGCACAGTGACGCGGGTTCGATGTCAGCGGTTCGTCGTAGGCTCTGCCGCATGCGTATCGGGGCACACCTCGACTCAACCGACCCACTCGGCGCCGCCGGAGCGCGCTCGGCCGACGTGGTGCAGTTCTTCCTCTCCGACCCACAGGGCTGGGCGTCGCCCGAGCCGCGCGCGGACGCCGCCGAGCTGCGCGCGAGTGAGATCGATGTCTTCGTCCACGCGCCGTACGTGATCAATGTGGCGACGCTGAACAACCGCATCCGGATCCCCAGTCGCAAGCTCCTCGTGGCGCACACCAAGTCCGCGGCCGAGATCGGCGCCAGCGGAGTCATCGTGCACGGCGGTCACGTCAACAAGGGCGACGACATCGCCAAGGGCTTCGACAACTGGCGGAAGACCTTCGCGTACGCGGCGGAGTCGGGCGGCTTCGGCACCCGGGTCCTGATCGAGAACACGGCCGGCGGCGACAACGCGTGCGCCCGCCGCTTCGACTCGCTCGCCCGACTCTGGGACGCGATCGGGGAGTACGAGGTCGGTTTCTGTCTCGACACCTGCCACGCCCACGCCGGCGGGGAAGACCTGCTCGGCATCGTCGACCGGGTAAAGGCCATCACGGGCCGTATCGATCTCGTCCACGCCAACGATTCCCGTGACGCGTTCGACTCCGGACGGGACAGACACGCCAACCTCGGACAGGGCACGATCGACCCCGACCTCCTCACCGCGGTGGTCCGCGCGGCCGGCTGCCCGGTCGTGGTGGAGACGCCCGGTGGGGCGGAGGGACAGGCGGCGGACATCGCCTACCTGCGCGAACGGCTGACGACGTAAGGCGACCATGACCAGCGATCGTGAACCGACGGGATCGGACCGGGCCGACACGCCCACGGAAAGCACGGCGGCCGGGGAGGCGGAGGACACCCCCGGCGAAGCGACGGATCCGGGAGCAGGCTCGGGCGCCGACGGCGCCTCAGCCGGCGTGACCGCCTCCGGCGACGGCCCGGACCGGTGGGAGGCGTTCGGACCGGCGTCGGTCCGGGCTCCGGGCCGGGTACGGCGATGGGCCGGACGGCTGGGCCGGGTGCTGAGCCACGAATGGACCGTGGTGAGCGTCCTCGGTGTCCTGCTCTCCGTGGCCATGACGTGGCCGGCCGCACTGCACCCGAGCGACACGTTGCCCGAGGACCTCGGGGACCCGCCGCTGGTGGCCTGGATCCTGTCCTGGTCGGGTCACGCCCTCACCCACGACCCGTCCCAGTTGTGGCACACCAACGCGTTCTACCCCAACCCGTACAGCCTGGCGTTCACCGACACCATGCTGGGATACCTGCCGGCCGGCCTCATCGGTACCGGCTGGGTGGCGGCGGTGATCCGGTACAACGTGCTGTTCATCTTCGCGTTCGCGCTCGCGTTCGTCGGGGCGTACGCCCTGGTCCGCCAGCTCGGCGCGAACCGCGTCGGCGCGGCGCTCGCCGGCGTCGCCTACGCGTACGCGCCGTGGCACTACAGCCAGTCCGGCCACCTGCACATCATGTCGAACGGCGGGATCGTGCTGGCGCTGGCGATGCTGGCCCGGGGGCACGGGCTCTCGCTGCGCGACGGCTACCGGCGCGAGCTGGTCCGCCCGCGATGGATCCTCGCGGGCTGGTTGGTGGCCGCCTGGCAGATCTCGATCGGCTTCGGCATCGGCATCATCTTCGGGTACGTGCTCGGCGGCTGCGTCCTGGTCGGGGCGGTCGCCTGGCTGCTGCGTCGGTGGCGGATACCGCGCCGTGCGGTGCTGTTCAACCTGATCGGCGGCGTCGTGTTCCTGGCCGTCACGGCGTTCATGGCCTACCCGTTCTTCCGGGTCATGGCCACGTACCCGAACGTGGGCCGGACCATCTCGGACCTGAGGGTCTTCTCGCCGCCGCTGCGCGGCTTCCTGGTTGCCCCGCCGGACTCGCTGGTGTGGGGCACCGCGCACACGGCGATCCGGGAGAGCCTGCCGTTCCCGCCCGAGATGGCGCTGCTCCCCGGCTTCGCGCTGATCGGGCTGGCGCTGGCCGGGCTGTTCGTCTCGGCGTGGTCGCTGCGTGCCCGCCTGGCGCTGGCGGCCGCCGTGGTGGTGACGCTGGTCTGCGCGCTCGGCACCAACGGGCCGTTCAATGGCTGGCTGGGGTACGTGGCCCTCTACCATCTGCCGGGGATCGACGCCCTCCGTACCCCCGGTCGGCTGATCATCTGGACCACGCTGCTGCTCGGCGTCCTCGCGGCCGGCGCGCTCACCGGACTGGCCGGGCGCGGTGGCACCGCGCGGGGCGACCGCGTACCGGGTTGGCGCGAGCGGCTGCTACGGGTCGCCTCGCTGATCCCGCTCGCGCTGGTGGTGGCCGAGGGCGTGAACACGATGCCGCACCCCGTGGTACCCGCCCCGCCGGCCGGGTTCAGCCAGCTACGGGGTCCGTTCCTGGTCCTTCCGGACGAGGGGAACGACGACGAGGTGTACATGCTGTGGAGCACGTCGGGCTTCCCGACCATGGTCAACGGCCTCAGCGGATACCAGCCGCCGAAGCAGGCCGAGCTGCGCGCGGCGGGGGACAAGTTCCCCGAGGCGGACAGTGTCGAGCAGCTTCGTGCCGCCGGAGTGCGCACCGTGGTGATCCTCCGCGACAAGCTCGACGACCCGATGCGGCTCGCCGCGAACGTGGACTCGCTGGGCATCACCCGCGAGGAGCGCGGCGACATGATCATCTACACGCTCACGCCGTAGCGCCGCGTCAGCGAGTCGCCGGGGCGGCCTCGCCGTCGATCCACCCGCGCTCCGGGCTCAGGCGTAGCCAGTCGGCGTCCGGGGCGCCGTCGAATACGCCGCCGTCAGGGTCGTCGGGGTACGTCTGCCGCACCACGTCGTCGGCGGCCCGCAGGATGTCGCGGACCACCAACCAGATCAGGGCGCACACCGTGCCCAGCCGCAGGACGGACGCCAGCACGAAGACCCACTCGGGGAAGACGTTGCGCCCGGAGGCGTTCATCAGCTCGCCGTAGAACGACACGAAGTATGCGACCTCAGCGAACTGCCAGGCCAGGAACGCGCCCCAGCGGGGGCGGGCCAGGATCGCCAGCGGCAGCAGCCACAACACGTACTGCTGCGACCACACCTTGCCGGTCACCAGGAAGGCCGCCACGATCAGGAACGCCACCTGCGCCAGGCGCGGGCGCCGCGGTGCGCGGAGGACCAGCAGCAGGATGCCGACGCACGCGAGGACGAACAACAGCAGGTACAGCGTGTTCAGCGTCCCGTGCCCGGGCTGGTGGTCCAGCCACTGGAACGGCGGGAGCCCGTACCGGTCACCGCCGAGCGGGAAGTGTTCGCCGATGTACCAGATCGTTCCCCAGTCGACGCCCCGTTCGGAGTTGAGGCGGAAGAACTCCCGCCACGAACTCGGATACAGCAGCGCGACCGGCGCGTTCACGGCCACCCAGGTGCCGGCCGCGACGCCAAGCGTGGTGAGCACGGCGGAGACCTCCCGCCGCCGTGCGGTCCGCAGGGCGAGCGCGATCAGCGCGCCGGCCAGCAGCAGCGGGTAGAACTTCGCGGCGGTCGCCAGGCCGAGCATCAGCCCGGCCAGCACGGGTCGCTTGCGGGCCCAGAAGTACAGGAAGAAGGCGGACAGCGCGACCGCGAGCAGATCCCAGTTGACGGTCGCGGAAACGAAGAGCGCCGGTGACAGCGCGAACATCGCCGCGTCCCAGGGTCGGCGCCGGCGCAGCGCCAGGATCATCGCCACGGTGGCGACCGCGAGCGCGCCGAGGACCAGCGCGTTCAGGTCGTAGAAGCGCTGGGCCTGGTTGATCCCCGGGCTGTCGGCGGCGAACGCGTGTACCGGCAGCCCCAGCGCGCCCATGAACACGCCGGTCAGCACCGGGTACTCGACGGCGTGACCGGCGTAGGGCACCTTGCCCTCGGCCAGCCCTTCGGCGTAGTACAGCGCGAGCACGTCGGTGTAGCAGAAGTGCTTGTACTGCGGTAGGTCCTGGCCCCACGCGCCGTCCCGACACGGCGACTTCTGCACCCAGTGCAGCGACAGCATCAGGCAGGTCAGGGCCAGCACGATGCGCACCGGGGTCCAGAACCGGCCGCCGCCGAACCTCGAGCGCGGTGGCCGTACGGCGTGCTCGCCGAGCGGGCCGCCGATCGCCTCGGACAGGCCGCGGACGAACCGGTCGGATCGGGCCGGCTCGTCAACGAGGTCGTCAGGCCTCCCGTTCGTCGGGCGGGGGTCCGGCTGCGCCACCGTGTTCGTGCTCATGGTTGGCATCCTGCCCGATCCCGGCGGCCGTGTGGCGCGACGGCAGCTTTTCGCCCCTGGTGGCCGTAATCGGCCGGGCGGGCGCAACGGCGAGGCCCCCGCGCGATCGCTACCGCGCGGGGGCCTCGACATCTTTCAGCTCAGTTCCGTCTGAACGGGAACACGGCCGGTGTGCCCGGTGCCGGTCCGCCGCCGCCCTGACCGCCGTTGCCATGGCCGTTGCCGTTGCCGTTGCCGTTGCCGGGCACGACTCCCGGCTGGGCCGGGGGCTGACCGGGTTGCCCCGGCCCACCCGGCTGCTGCTGCCCCGGCTGGCAGAACGGCGGGATGCAGATACCGCCGGGCTGACCCGCGTTCGGGTCGGCGGGCGGCGGGGCCACCGGTGCCGCCACGTTGCCCCTGCTGTCGTCCCCGACGAACTTCGGCTCGGCGAACTTGGTCTTCGGCATGCTGGTGGTGACGACGTCCATGTAGCCCTTCCAGATCTTCCCCGGACCGGAGGAGCCGAACATCGGCGAGCGACCGATGGTGATCGGCACACTGTCCCCCTTGAGCGCACCCATCCACACCGCCGTCGCCAACCCGTAGAACTGCTGCGGCTTCTTGGTCAGGTCGGGGGCGATGTACCCGACCATCCAGGCGTTGGAGTTGCCGTTGTTCTTGGTGTCGCTGGCACCCTCGGTGGCCTGCCAGGTACCGGTCTTGGCGGCGGCAACGCGCTGGTTGGCGAGCTGCAGACCCGGGTTGGTACTGCTGAGCACCTTCTGCAGGGCGTACGCCTCGTCGTCCGCCATCTGCTGGGTGAACCCGCGGATCTGGGCCGGCTTGAAGGCCTCTTTGTACAGCAGCGCGGAGCCCTTGTACACCTGCGAGACGAAGTGCGCCTGCGCCCGCGCGCCGCGGGCGGCGAGGGTGGCGACGCCGTTGGCGTGATCGAGGACGGTGACCCGGAACTGGCCGATGCCGACGTGGGCGTCGTTGAGGGGGTCCTTGATCGGACCGGTCGGGTTGAGGTCGTACTTCTTGCCGTTGTCGTCCCAGATGTACCGGACCCCGGCGTCACGGGCGAACTCGAGCACCTTGCTCGGCCCGATCTGCTTCGTCAGGTCGTAGAACGGCACGTTGAGCGACTGCGCCGTGGCCTCCCACAGCCGGCAGGTCTGGCCGGCGGCGCACTTGCCGTTCCCCTCCGCGTTGCGGATCTCGCCGGGCTCACCGTCGTATTTCTTGGTCGCCGGGGCGTCCCAGTACGAGTTGACGGAGATGCCCTCCCGGAGCGCCGCACCGAGCGTGTAGACCTTGAATGAGGACGCCGGCGCGTGCCGGCCGAAGCCGGCCCAGTCGTCCTTCTTGTCGGGGCTGAGGATCTTGTCCCGCCAGACCCCGGCCACGTCCTGCTCGGCGCCGTTCGGGCCGCCGTAGTAGGCCTTGACCCGGCCGCTGTACGGCTCGACGGACACCAGTGCCGCCACGACCTTGTTCTGCTCCGGTGGGACGCCCTGGATCGCGCCGGCCTTCGCGCTCGCCAGCGGGGAGTCCTTGAGCTTCCCGCTGGCGTACTTCTCGGCCTGGTCCTGCATGTTCTTGTCGATCGTGGTGACGATCCGGTAGCCGCCGGCCTCGAGGTCGGGGAACATCGGGTTCCCCTTCGCGTCGGTCATGTGGGTCAGTTCGTCGATCACGTTGTGCAGGACGTTGCCGGTCGGCCGGTCGAGGCCCCACTGCGGCGCGAACGCCGGGTCGCTCGGGTCGTACCTCTTCATCGGCGGGTACTTCAGCGTCGCGGCCTGTTCCGGCGTGATGAACTTCATCTCGACCATGTTCGGCTTGATGCTCTCGAACCGGGCGACCGCCTGCTCCGGCTGGACGGTGCCGTCGTAGTAGCTGAGGCCGTTCGGGCCGCCCGCCGGGTTCTTGATCATCGCGGCCAGGGCCATGCCCTCGGCGGCGTCCAGTTGCTTGGCGCTCTTGCCGAAGTACGCCTGAGCGGCCGCCTCGATACCGTACGAGTTACGTCCGAAGTAGACCGTGTTGAGGTACGCGGTAAGGATCTTGTCCTTGTCGTACGTGTCGTTGAGCTTCATCGCCAGCACGGCCTCGCGCAGCTTCCGCGAGTACGTGATCCCCTTGAGCTCGGCGACCTCCCGGGCGTACTGCTGGGTGATGGTCGAGGCGCCCTGGCGTTCGCCACCGGTCATGTTGTTCCAGGCCGCCCGGGCGATGCCGGTGTACGAGATACCGCGGTCGGTGTAGAAGGTCTTGTTCTCGGTCGCGACGACCGCGTTCTTGACGTCCTTCGGGATCTGGTCGCTCGGGATGATGGTCCGGTTCTGGTTACCGATCTTCCCCATCTCGGTCTTGTTGTCCGAGTAGTAGATCGTCGTCGACTGCTCCCGCTGCGGCAGATCCTTGGGCAGGGCGACGTCGTCGTAGAAGAACGTGCCACCGACGACCGTGCCACCGGCGATCATGATGAAGAGGGCGAACGCGCCGAGGATCATGTTGCGGCGCCGGGCCCGCTTGGCCCGCGCGGCCGCGGCGCCCGACGGCGGCGAGCCCTTCGCCGGCCGGCCACTGCTTCCCCGGTTCTCGATGACGTCGTCCGCCGCACCGGCGGACACGCTGGCGCGGCCCACCGTGGCGCGACCGGCCGCACCGCTCTGAACCGGTACGCGGGCCCGTCCGGCACTGCCGGCGGCACCTCCCACGGGGGCACGTCCGGCGGCGCCACCGCCGGCACCCCCGACCGACGCGCGGCCGACCCGCGCACGGCCGGACGAGGCGCCGGAGCCATCCGCCATGGGCATGCCGCCGAAGGGGTTCCCGCCAGCGGGGCCACCGGGCGAGCCCGGAACCTGGGCCCGCCCCCGCCGGGGGGCGTTCGGGTCACCGTCGTTCATGCGTCCCACCTTGCCGGTTGTGATGCTGACACCACTGCCATCATCAGGATCCGTGAGCCCTGCCACCTACCGGCGAAGCGACACACGTCCGTACGTACCGGGTTCCGCGCACGTCACGGGCGGTGCCGCCACCGAAAGGGCCGTTAATAGATAAGTTCCGATTTATCGGACGTGATCCAAAGGTCTCGCTCCGACCCGGCCACGAGGACCGACGGTCGGTATGGCGAGCTCTCCTCACTCGCCGCTCCCGGGTCGCAGCCGGGTACGGGCACGGGTCGGCGTGCGGCCGGCGCCGGTCGAACCGGCCGGCGCGTTCGCGCCCACCGCGTCGGCCGTCCCGGTCGACTGCTCGATCCCGTCCCGGCCGAGCAGGTACTGCTCGACGAGGTGGTTCCAGCCGCAGCCACGACACACCTCGACGACGTACACCTGGAACTCACGGAACGTCATCGCCAGGACCGGCAGTTCCGCCTTGCGGCGGGCCTGTCCGGCGGCCTGCTTGAGCTCGTCGCCGTAGATGTAGTGGACGTGCGTGAGGTTCTCGCGACGGCAGACGGGACAGTGGTCCTCGGTCGGCTCGCCGTGGAACTTGGCTGCGCTTTTGAGGTAGGGCGAGGCGTCGCACACCTCATGGGTACCGACCCGCCCGGAGTACACCTCGCGCAGCACTGACCGCCGCCGAAGCGAGTAGTCGACGACCTGGCGCTGCGTACGCATGCGCCCGAGGGTACGCGGTCATGCGCAACACGGCGACAACGGTCACCCATAGTGATCAGTGAGCGACCCGACACGCCTATTTCACCGCTTCGAGTTGCGTGCCCGGACCGCTGCGCCTAACGTGCGATGTATCGACCCGATACATCGGGCAGATGTCACGGGGGACAGGTGGTGAAGGGAGGCGACGGTGCTCGAGTTCGCCATTCTCGGACTCCTGCACGAGTCGCCCATGCACGGATACGAGCTGCGCAAGCAGCTCACCACGAAGCTCGGCGCGTTCCGGGCAGCCATCAGCTACGGATCGCTGTATCCGACGCTGCGTCGGCTGCAGGCCGCCGGCTGCATCACCGAGGAGTCGGTGGCGCCCGCCGCCGACGCACCACTGTTGACCAACCGGCGGAGCCGGGTGGTCTAC
Organism: Planosporangium mesophilum; assembly: GCF_016863255.1. Classification (GTDB taxonomy): domain Bacteria; phylum Actinomycetota; class Actinomycetes; order Mycobacteriales; family Micromonosporaceae; genus Planosporangium; species Planosporangium mesophilum. The sequence goes on along the minus strand of NZ_BOON01000017.1, from coordinate 159,763 downwards.
AAGATCACGGCAGAGGGCAAGGAACGTTTCCAGGAACTGCTCGGCAGCTCGGGTCCCGAGACCTTCGACGACCCGGGGTTCGGCGTGCACTTCGCGTTCTTCGCCCGTACCGATTCCGCGACCCGGCTACGCATCCTCGAGGGACGCCGTCGCCGGGTCGAAGAGCGCCGCGAAGGTATGCGAGACGTGCTCTCGCGCGCGGCCGAACGACTCGACGCCTACACGCTCGAGCTGCAACGCCACGGTCTGGACGCCTGTGAGCGCGAGGTCCGCTGGTTGGAGGAGCTCATCGCGCACGAGCGCTCCGGTCGACCCCCCCAGGTAACTATCCCTTCCAACCCGCCTCCGGACCCGCCGGAGCGATAAGCCAGAAGTGAGGAGGCACTCGCGATGGGCTCCGTCCGCGTTGCCATCGTCGGTGTCGGTAACTGCGCCTCGTCCCTGGTCCAGGGCGTGGAGTACTACCGCAACGCCGATCCCGGAGATCGCGTCCCGGGTCTGATGCATGTCACCTTCGGGGACTACCACGTCTCCGATGTCGAGTTTGTGGCCGCGTTCGACGTCGACGCCAAGAAGGTCGGGCGCGACCTGGCCGAGGCGATCGTCGCCAGCGAGAACAACACCATCAAGCTCTGCGACGTGCCACCCACCGGCGTGACGGTCCAGCGTGGACCGACCTACGACGGCATGGGCCAGTACTACCGAGAGATGATCGAGGAGTCCGACGACGCCCCCGTCGACGTGGCCGCCGCGCTTCGCGAGGCCCGGGTCGACGTCGTCGTCAGCTACCTGCCGGTCGGTTCGGACCAGGCGGACAAGTTCTACGCCCAGGCTGCCATCGACGCCGGGTGCGCGTTCGTCAACGCGCTGCCGGTCTTCATCGCGTCGGACCCGGTGTGGGCCAAGAAGTTCGAGGACGCGGGGCTGCCGATCGTCGGTGACGACATCAAGAGCCAGGTGGGCGCGACGATCGTGCACCGGGCGCTGGCGAAGCTGTTCGAGGACCGCGGCGTCGAGCTGCTGCGCACGTACCAGCTCAACTTCGGCGGGAACATGGACTTCATGAACATGCTCGAGCGCAACCGCCTGGTGTCGAAGAAGATCTCGAAGACCCAGTCGGTGACCTCGCAGATCCCGCACGAGATGGAGAAGGCCTCCGTCCACATCGGACCTTCCGACCACGTGCCGTGGCTCGACGACCGCAAGTGGGCCTACATCCGCCTGGAGGGCAGGTCGTTCGGCGACACGCCGCTCAACGCCGAACTCAAGCTCGAGGTGTGGGACTCGCCCAACTCGGCCGGCGTCATCATCGACGCGGTGCGCGCCGCGAAGATCGCCAAGGACCGGGGTATCGGCGGCCCGATCCTGAGCGCCTCCAGCTACTTCATGAAGTCGCCGCCGGTGCAGTACAACGACCACGACGCGCACGAGGCCGTGGAGAAGTTCATCCGCGGCGAGGTCGATCGCTGACGGAACGTTTCACGGGAAACGTACGTTTTTTCCGGACGGCGGCGGGGTGATCCCGCCGCCGTCCGGCGTTTGTGCACCGGGGAAGTGCGCTACGGGGCGAAGTCGCGCTCCACCCGTACCCGCGCCTCCAACTCCAGCAGGACCCGCTTGCGCGGCAGGCCGCCGCCGAAGCCGACGAGCTTCCCGCCGGCGCCCACCACCCGGTGACAGGGCACGAGTACGGGTAGGGGATTGCGGTTGCACGCGGTCCCCACCGCCCGCGCCGCGCCCGGATCGCCGACCGCGGTGGCGACCTGGCCGTACGTGCGCATCTCGCCGTAGGGGATCCGCGACAGCTCGGCCCGGACCGCCCGCTCGAACTCCGAGCCTCCGACCTCGGCCAGCGGAAGCTCGAACGCCGTCCGGCGGCCGGCGAAGTACTCCTCCAACTGGGCTGTCGCCGCCGCCAGCACGGCGTCGTCGACCCCCTCAGCCCTTCCCGGCCGGGCGTCGACGCGCCCGAACTCGACCCGGCAGATGGCCTCACGAGCGGAGGCGACCGACAGGTCGCCCACCGGGGTCGACAGCACGATCCAGCGCATCTGCCCAGTGTGCACGCGCTCGCTCCCCGGCGGTGTTCGCAGCACCCGGTCCAGGCGCGCCGCCACGTAGGCTCGAGGGGTGCCAGCGACCGCCAGCCCCCTGCTGGACACCCAGAAGAACGCCCGCAACCTACGTGCCGTGCTCGCCGCGCGCGGATTCCGCCGCCTCCTGGGCGTCCGACTGGTCAGCCAGATCTCTGACGGTTGGTTTCAGGCCGGCCTCGCCGGGAGCGTCCTGTTCAACCCGGAGAAGCGCACCGACCCGCTGGAGATCGCGATCGGGTTCGCGGTGCTGCTGCTGCCGTACTCGTTGATCGGCCCGTACGTCGGGGTCTTCCTCGACCGCTGGAGCCGGCGCTCGATCATCGTCATGGCCAACGCGCTGCGCGCGCTGCTCGTACTGCCCACGGTCGCCTTCATCTGGTACGGGACGGAGCATGCCGCCGCCTTCGTCGGGCTGGCCCTGCTCGTCATCGGTCTGAACCGGTTCTTCCTGGCCGGGCTGTCCGCGGCCATCCCGCACGTGGTGGAGGACCGGCGCCTGGTCACCGCGAACGCGCTGAGCGGCACGCTCGGCTCGATCTGCTTCTCGCTCGGGCTCGGCACCGCCGTGATCCTGGTGAAGACCGCGCTCTCGGCGACCCTGCACGGGTACGCGCTGCTGGCGGCGCTCGCGCCGGTCGGCTACCTGGCCTCGGCATTACTCGCGCGATGGTCGTTCCGGCCGGACGAGTTGGGGCCGGAGGCGGGGGAGCGCCGCCGCGACGCACTCGCCGCCGCTCTGGTCACCGTCGCCCACGGCATGGTGCGCGGAGTACGGCACCTCGCCAGCCGGCGGGGCGCCGCGTACGCGGTACTGGCGCAGTCGGCCTTCCGGGCGCTGTACGGGGTGCTCGCGCTGGCGGTGCTCCTGCTGTACCGCCAGTACTTCCACCCGTCCAGGGACCTGAACGGGTCGATCAGCGGGCTCGGCATGGTGTTCGTCGCAGGCGGGGCCGGTGTGCTCATCGCGGCCTTCCTCACCCCTCCGGTCACCCGGCGCTTCGGCGGGTGGCGCTGGGTCGCCGCGCTGCTCATGGCCACCGCCGTCGTGGTGGTCGCCTTCGGCCTGCCGTTCAGGCCGGGCCTGCTCGTGATCGCGGTGGTGTTCGTCAACATCGCCACCCAGGGCATCAAGATCGTGGTCGACACGGCCCTGCAGCACGAGTGCGAGGACGCCTACCGGGGCCGGGTCTTCAGCGTCAACGACACCCTGTTCAACCTGTGCTTCGTGGTCGGCCTGTTCGTCGCCGCGCTGGTGCTCCCGCCGGACGGGCACTCGGCGGGCGTGCTGCTGGTCGTCGGGATCGGGTACGCGGTGGTCGCCGCCTGGTACACGGTGACGGCCGGGCGCTGGGCGCGGCGGGTCGGCGACGACATCGTCGGCGCGCGGCAGGTTCGTGGCGGGGTGGGGCGCGGCGTCTGAGCGCGCGGCTTTCCGTGCGGCCCGCGCTGCGGCTTCCCGTGGGGCCCGCGCTGCGGCTTCCCGTGCGGCCCGCGCACCACGGCTTCCGCACGACGACCCGCCGCCACGGCTTTCCGCAAGCCCGACATATCCGATTTGACTATGCTTCCTCCACATGCCACGTAAAGCTTCGCCCCGCTCCAGCCGCTGGGGGCTGGTCGCCCTCGTCACGGCCCTGGTCCTGGTCGCCGGGGGTGGTGCGGCCCTCGCGCTGACCCGCCACCGCGCCGGTGACACCGCGATGGTCACACCCACTCCGAGCGCCGAGACGAGCGCCGATCCGAGCGCCGGGACGCCCGGGCTCGACGACGGGCTCGACGACGGATCGGGGAGCGGCACGAAGAAGAGCCCCGTCGCCAGCGGGTCCGGCGGTACGGGTCCGCGCTGCCAGTACCAGGCCACGACCGACTCCGGCCAGCGCCAGGTCGCCACGCCCAACCCGCGTCCGACGGTGTCCGGCCGGCCGCACGTCAAGCTGACCACCGGCCAGGGCGTGATCGAGATCGACCTGGCCGCCGACGCGGCTCCCTGCACCGTCAACTCGTTCCTGACCCTGGCCCGGGGCGGGTACTTCACCGGCACCCAGTGCCACCGGCTCACCACCGACGCCCTGTACGTGCTGCAGTGCGGCGATCCGACCGGCACCGGCCAGGGCGGCCCCGGCTACCGGTACGGCGACGAGAACCTGCCCACCAGGAGCAACCCCGCGTACCCCCGCGGCGCCGTCGCGATGGCGAACTCCGGGCCGGGTACCAACGGCAGCCAGTTCTTCCTGGTGTACCGCGACAGTGCGATCGACCCGAGCTACAGCGTCTTCGGCCGCATCACCGCGGGGCTGGACGTCCTGGAGAAGATCGCGGAGGCCGGCACCGACGACTCCAACGGACCCGGCGACGGCCGCCCGAAGGTGGAGGTGACGATCAGCCGGGTGGGGTGACGCCCCGCTCGGCGGCCCAGCGGTGCAGCTCGGCCACGGCCTCGTCGTGGTCGAGCGGGCCCCGCTCCAGCCTCAGCTCCTTGAGGTGGCGCCAGGCCTGACCGACCAGCGGACCCGGCGGGAGCCCGAGCAGCTCCATGATCGCGTTTCCGTCCAGGTCCGGGCGTACGTTCGCGAGATCCTCGGCGGCCCGCAGCCTCTCGATACGCTCCTCCAGCGCGTCGTAGTCGGCTGCCAGGGCCGCCGCTTTGCGCCGGTTGCGGGTCGTGCAGTCGCTGCGGGTCAGCTTGTGCAGCCGGGGGAGCAGGTCACCGGCGTCCGCGACGTAGCGGCGCACCGCGGAGTCGGTCCACTCGCCCCGCCCGTACCCGTAGAAGCGCAGGTGCAGGGTGACCAGCTCGGTGACGGCGGTCGTCACGTCCTTGGAGTACCGCAGCGCCTTCATCCGCTGCCTGGCCATGCGGGCGCCCACCACCTCGTGGTGGTGGAAGCTGACCCGCCCGTCGAGGCCGACCGACTTGGTCGCCGGCTTGCCCACGTCGTGCAGGAGGGCCGCCATGCGCAGCACGAAGTCCGGTCCGTCCTCCTCCAGGTTGATGGCGTTGCGAACGACGGTCAGCGTGTGCTCGTACACGTCCTTGTGCTGCGCGTGCTCGTCGATCTCCAACCGCAGTCCGGACAGCTCCGGCAGAAACTGCTCGGCCAGGCCGGTGTCGACGAGCAGCCGTAGCGCGGCGACCGGATCGGCACCGGTCAGCAGCTTGGTGAACTCGTCGCGGATGCGCTCGGCGGTGATCCGCGCCAGGTCGGGGGCCATCGCGGTCATCGCGGCCACCACCTCGGGCGCGACGGTGAACCGCAACTGCGACGCGAACCGCGCCGCCCGCAGCATCCGCAGCGGGTCGTCGGCGAAGGACTCCTGTGGCGTACCGGGAGTGCGCAGTGTGTGCGCCGCCAGGTCGGCCAGGCCGCCGTGCGGGTCGGTGAACCGGTGGTCTGGCACGGAGACGGCCATCGCGTTCACGGTGAAGTCGCGCCGCTTCAGGTCGTCGGCGAGGTTCGTGCCGTACCGGACGATCGGGTTGCGGCTGACCCGGTCGTACGCCTCGGCCCGGAACGTCGTGATCTCCAACCGCAGACCCCGCCGGGCCGCACCGATGGTGCCGAACTCGATGCCGGTCGTCCAGATCGCCTCGGCCCAGCCCTCGAGCAGCCGCTGGGTCTCCTCCGGGTGGGCGCTGGTGGCGAAGTCGAGATCGTCGCCGAGCCGGCCGAGCAGCGCGTCACGTACCGAACCGCCGACGAGGTGGAGCTCGTGACCGGCGGCGGCGAAACGCCGCCCCAGTTCGTCGGCTACGGGCGAGACGCGCATCAGTTCCGCGACGGCGCGACGCTGTGCCTCGGTGAGCTCACGGTTGGTGGCGGCGGGCTCCTGGCCATCGCCGGTCGCGGCGTTCGCCCGGGCAATGGGGGACGAGTTCGACATGGGATGGCAAGCCTATCGGGCAGCGGCAGGTAGATGCCTCCGGTATCCCGCCGCAGCGATGACGACGGGAACGGGCATTACTCTTCTCAGGCATGACCGGCCGGGCCGACTACGGCAACTCGCGATCGTTCGACCCAGACGCGACCGTCGCGCTGCCGGTCGTCACCCCCGACTCCAGTACCCGCGGTGCCCACGAGGCCGGCTACGAGTCACAGCCGACCGTGGTCCTGCCGACGGTGCCGCCCACCGGCCCGGTACCGCCGGGCGAGCCGGCTTCGCCGGGGGACGGCGGCGGATCGGTCGCGCGCAACAGCGCCGTGATGGCCGCGCTGAGCGTCGTCAGCCGGGTGACCGGCTTCCTGCGTACCGCCACGATCGGGGCGGCGATCGGCTCCGCCGCGCTGGCCGACGACTACAACCTCGCCAACAACCTGCCGAACATGGTGTACGAGCTGCTGCTCGGCGGCGTGCTGGCGAGCGTGGTCGTACCGCTGCTGGTCCGGGCCCGTACCAACGACCCCGACCGGGGCGAGGCGTACGCGCAGCGCCTGCTGACCCTCGCCACGGTGTTCCTGGCGGTGGCCACGGTGGCCGCGGTCGCCGCCGCGCCGCTGCTGACGAGGTTGATGGCGAACGCGGACACACCCGCCGCCGACCGTGACCTGATCACCATCCTCGGCTACCTACTGCTGCCGGAGATCTTCTTCTACGGCGTCGCGGCGCTGCTCGCGGCGATCCTCAACACGCGCGGGCACTTCGCCGCCCCGATGTGGACTCCGATCCTCAACAACATCGTGGTCATCGCGACGGCCGCGCTGTACATGCTGCTCCCGTCGACCGGGAACTCCGCGGCCACGATCTCCACCACCCAGGTCCTGGTCCTCGGCGTCGGCACCACGCTGGGCATCGTGGTGCAGGCCTGCGGGCTGATCCCGGCCCTGCGCAAGGTCGGCTTCCGGTGGCGCTGGCGCTGGGACTTCGGTGCCCTGCACCTTGGCGAACTGGCCCGCATCGGCGGCTGGATGTTGGGCTACGTCCTGGTCAGCCAGGTCGGTGTGGTCGCCGCGCTGAAGATTGCCAAGATCGCCGCTGACCGGGCAGGTGCCCCCGGTCCGGCCATCTACCTCAACTCGTACCTGATCTTCATGATGGCCCACGGCATCGTGGCGGTGTCCGTCCTGACCGCGCTGATGCCCCGGATGTCGGCGGCCGCCTCCGAGGGCCGCTACGCCGACCTGGCCGACCAGCTCTCGCTCGGCACCCGGCTCTCGTCGGTGATCCTTGTCCCGGCCACCGCCGCCTACCTCGTGCTCGGCCGCCCGCTGGGCGTGACACTGTTCGACCACGGCGACTACGGGCACGACAACGCGGTCAAGACCGGCTGGGTGATCGCTGTCGCCGGGCTGGGCCTGGTGCCGTTCGCCATCAGCCAGCTCCAGCTCGGCGCGTTCTACGCGATGCCCGACACCAGGACACCGGCACTGATCAACCTTCCGGTGGTGGCGCTGCGCATCGCGGTGCAGTGGCTCGGCCTGCTGGTACTGCCCGTCGTCGGGGTGGCGGCCGGCCTGATGGGTGGCAACGCCATCTCGTTCGTGTTCGGCACGGTGCTCGGGTACTGGCTGCTGCGGCGGCGCATGGGGCGGCTGGGCCTGCGCGCGGTCGGCTCGACGCTGGCCCGGCTGGCTCTGGCGGCGGCGCTGGCGGCGGTGCCGGCCGGGCTCGCCGTCGTGGGGCTGCGCGCCGTCCTCGCCGACGACTGGCTGGGCAGCGTGATCGAACTCGTGGTCGGTGGTGTCGTCCTGCTCGCCGGGTACGTCGCCGCCGCGGTCGCCCTGCGGGTGCGCGAGGTCACCGAGTTGGGCGGAATGTTGCGGGCGCGGCTCGGGCGTTGAACCGGCGCCCGGTCACCCTTCGTACCGTTCCAGAGAGCCTTGGACACCGAGCGCAACGGTCGGCATCACTAAGTAGTTGAGTAATTACAGCACGCCACCGCGTCCGCAACAGAACGATGACGGGATATCCGCAACATCAGAGCCGCCAGGTAAGGTCGGTCCCGACGGTCGCCGGAAACGCCTAGGCTTATGTGCGAACCGACGGCGCCGCGCGGCGCGGGTCCGACCAGAGGGAGGACGGGTGACCCAGAACGGCGAAGGTCAGGAGGCGCCCGGTGGAGCTCCCCAGGTGCTGACCTTCGGCGCCCCCAGCGTGGGAGAGGTGCTCGCCGAGCGGTACAAGCTCGAGCAGCACGTCAACAACGACTCGCTCGGCCGGCAGATGTGGCGCGGAATCGATGTCGTCCTGCGCCGTCCGGTCGCCGTCGTGCTGCGCTACCCGGGCGGGGACTCCGCCGGCGAGATGCTGTCCGCGGCGGTCGCCGCGAGCCGCATCGTGCACCCCCATCTCGTCGGCGTGTACGACGCGATCGACGAGGGGGACCGGGCCTACGTCGTCCGGGAGTGGGTCGACGGCTCCGCCCTGCGCGAGCTGGTGGCCGACGGCCCGCTCGACGCCGACCGCGCCGCCACGATCGCATGCGCGGTGGCCGACGCCGTCGCGGCGATCCACGGCACCGGAATGGCGCACGGCAACATCCACCCGGGCACCGTCCTGATCGCCGGTGACGGGCGGGTCGTGCTCGCCGACGCGCGGGCCGACGAGGCGACCACGCCCGAGGCGGATCTGCGGGCGATCGGTGCCGTCCTGTACTGCGCGTTGACGGGCCACTGGCCGCACGCCGAGGCCGGGCCTACGTCGCTGCCCGACGCCATCCGCGACAACGACGGCAATCTCGCCGCCCCCCGGCAGGTACGGGCCGGGATCCCGTCGTACCTGGACGAGCTCACGACGGATCTGCTCAACCCGACGCTCGCGGTCCCCCCGGCGGATGTCCTGGTGGGCGAGCTCAGCCGGTTCGAGCAGGAGGGCGGTCACCCGCTCTTCGCGGCCGAGGGGTCCGGCTTCCACGAGTTCGACTCCGCCGGTACGGTCGCCGGGCCGTCCCGCCCCACCAGTCGCAAGATCATGATCGGGATCGCCGGACTGATCGTCATCGCACTCGCCGGTGTGCTGGGCGCCACCCAGGTGTTGTCGGATCACCGACAAGCCGTTCCGCAGGGTCCCGGCCGCAGCACGTCGACTCCCGGCAACGCCCGCTCCGGTCAACTCACCGAGCTGAAGCTCAGCCCCAACCAGGTGCACCTCGTCGACGACGTCAAGGGCAAGAAGAACGAGAACGACACCGACGTACGGAAGATCGTCGACGGCAACATCAACACCGGTTGGCGCACCGACCAGTACAACGACAGCCCCAGCTTCGCGAATGTCAAGTCCGGTATGGGCGTCCTGCTCGACCTGGGCAGCGAGCAGCACGTCGCCCGGGTGCAGGTACAGCTGTCGGCGCAGGGCGCGTCGTTGGAACTCCGGGCCGCCTCGACGGCGCCCAGCGACCTCAGCGGCACGTTCGCGGTCGCGACCAGCGAGGGCGGCACCCTCAAGATCAACGGTGCCGAGTTCGGCCTGGTCGGCGACCCGAAGGCGGACGCGGCGACGAACGTCCTGCTGCCCGGTCTGCCGGACAAGCCGGTCCGCTACCTGGTCATCTGGATCTCGAAACTGCCGTCGGTGCCGACCAGCCCGGGCAAGTACCAGGTGGGCGTCCAAGAGGTCACGGTCTCCGTACAGTGAACCCGGGGTTGGCGGCCGACCGGTAGGGTTCAGGCCGTGGTGGGCGAGAGCGACGCGCGCGACCCTCGCGACGACGGGGCGCTGCTGCTAGCTCATGCCGCCGGGGACGGGCAGGCCTTCGCCGAGCTGGTCCGGCGGCACCGCGACCGGCTCTGGGCGGTCGCCCTGCGGACCACCGGTGACCGTGAGGAGGCGGCGGACGCGCTGCAGGACGCGCTCCTGTCGGCGTTCCGGGCCGCTGACCGGTTCCGCGGCGACTCCGCGGTGACGACGTGGCTGCACCGCATCGTGGTCAACTCGTGTCTGGACCGGTTACGCCGGCGTCAGGCCCGTCCGACCGTACCGCTGCCGGAGGTCGACCGGACCGTGGCGCCGTCCACCGACCCGGACACCGCGCTGGTCGTCCACGCCGCGCTGGCCCAGTTACCGGCGGACCAGCGGGCCGCCCTGGTCCTTGTCGACCTGCAGGGGTACCCGGTGGCCGACGCGGCCCGCGTCCTCGGGGTGGCGGAAGGCACGATCAAGAGCCGGTGCGCCCGCGGCCGGGCCCGCCTGGCGGTCCTGCTGGGCCACCTGCGCGATCACGATCCGGCCGAGGTGCGGAACCGGGCGGTCGACGCGGACGTCCCATCACCGACCGGTAACCCGTCCGGCATCACGACCGCAGGGAAGGAGGGCAGCACGTGAACGGTGATGTCGATCTCGATCGGCTCGCCGACTACATCGGCGGAGCGCTGGACGGCACTCCCGATGAGGCACGCGTTGCCCACCTTGTCGCCACCGACCCGGCCTGGACCCGGGCGCACGCCGCTCTCGTTGCCGCTGACGCGTTCGTACGGGCCGACCTGGCCCAGTTGGCCGGGCGGTCGGAGCCGATGCCCGACGACGTGGTGGCGCGGCTGGACGCCGCGCTCGCCGCCGAGCCGAGACCGCCCGTGAAAGCCCACCTTTCGGTGCTGCCCGGTGGGCTCGAAACCGCCGCGCGGCCCCGCTGGCGTCGGCGCACGGTGGTCGGCGTGGCCGCCGCCGTCCTCGTTCTGGGCCTCGGGACGGTGAGCCTGGGACCACACCTGCTCGGCGGCGCGGGCGACGCGTCGGACAACGCGGCCGGCACCTCCGCGACCGCGCCGACGCCGGCCACGGGTGGCCCCGAGGCGGCCTCCGACGCCGCGAGCGCCGCCGTCAACGCGTCGGGCTCGGACTACAGCCCCGAGACCCTCGCGGTTCTCGGCCGCTCCTCGACCCCCGTAACCCCGAGCGGCGCGGCGAAGTCCGACGCCCGCCCGAACACCCTCGGGGCGCCCGCACAGCCCTCGGCCCGGCCGACGGACGTGCCCGAGGCGCTGCGGCCGCTCACCGAGCCGATCGCCAGAGCCGCCTGCATCAAGGCGCTCGTGACGCAGTACGGTGGCACGGCCAGCCTGCTGGACTACGCGCGGTACGAGGGCAGCCCCGCCCTGATCGTCCTGCTGGACGGCGCACGCGGGGTCACCGGGCAGAAATGGGTGGTCGCGGTGGGCCCGACCTGCGGCGCCGGCGGCGTCGCCACCGATCAGCGGTACAGCGCCCCGCTCGGGTGATGCGGGACACGTACGACAGCGGGAATCTCCGGTTCGTACGATGGCGTTCTGGCCAGCACAGGCTCGCGCAGCCTCAATCGTTAGGGAGTCCACGTGGACGACGTCCGCAACCTCGTCATTGTTGGCTCGGGGCCGGCCGGCTACACGGCCGCGGTCTACGCCGCACGCGCCAACCTCCAGCCGCTGGTGATCGAGGGCGCGACCTCGGGTGGTGCCCTGATGACCACGACCGAAGTGGAGAACTTCCCCGGCTTCCCGGACGGTGTTCTCGGCCCTGAGCTCATGGACAACATGCGCAAGCAGGCCGAGCGCTTCGGCGCGGAGTTCATCACCGACGACGTCACCTCGGTGGAGTTGACCGGGGACATCAAGATCGTCCGGATCGGTGACACCGAGTACCGGTCCAGGTCCGTGATCCTGGCTACCGGTTCGGCCTGGCGTCCGCTCGGGGTTCCGGGCGAACAGGAGCTACTGGGCCACGGTGTCTCGTCCTGCGCGACCTGTGACGGCTTCTTCTTCAGGGGCCAGAACATCGCCGTGGTGGGTGGCGGTGACTCCGCGATGGAGGAGGCGACGTTCCTCACCCGGTTCGCCGAGACCGTCACGATCATCCACCGCCGCGACCAGTTCCGCGCCAGCAAGATCATGGCGGAGCGGGCGCTGTCCAACCCGAAGATCCGTGTGCTGTGGGACACGGTGGTGACCGAGGTGATCGACGGGGGCGGCAAGGTCGGCGGGTTGAAGGTCCGCAACATCAAGACGGGCGAGGAGACCAAGCTCGACGTCACCGGCGTGTTCGTCGCGATCGGCCACGACCCACGGAGCGACCTGTTCCGCGGCCAGGTCGAGCTGGACGACGAGGGCTACGTGAAAGTGGCCGCTCCCACTACCCGTACCAACCTCACCGGCGTGTACGCCGCCGGTGACGTCGTCGACCACACGTACCGTCAGGCCATCACCGCAGCCGGTACCGGCTGTGCGGCGGCGCTTGACGCCGAGCGTCACATCATCGCCCTGGAATCCTGAGCACAACCAAGTAGGGGAGAACCGAAATGGGAGCCACCAAGTCGGTCAGCGACGCCACCTTCGCCAGCGACGTCCTTCAGTCGGACAAGCCGGTACTCGTCGACTTCTGGGCAGAGTGGTGCGGGCCATGCCGCAAGGTGGCGCCCGTACTCGAGGAGATCGCCTCCGAACTCGGCGAGAAACTGGAGATCGTGAAGCTCGACATCGACGCCAACCCGTCTACCACCACCGCGTACCAGGTGATGTCGGTGCCTACGCTGACCATCTTCAAGAATGGTGAGCCGGTGAAGTCGATCGTGGGTGCGCACCCGAAGAGTGCGCTGCTCCGCATGATCGAAGCGGCGATCTGAGGCGTATCAGAGCAACGCCCTGAGTTGTACCTTTACAGCGTCCCGTGCCCTGCAGGGCACGGGACGTTTTCTTTGTAGAAGTTCATGCTTTCCTAGGTGTTTTGTTCCCAGACGAGATCCGCGATAGGTTCCCGAAGGCGTCTTTCGCCGTCCCGGTCCGCCTCATCCACCTCGCCATGACCGGCGTTGCCGCCGAAGGGCGCGAGCGGACGTGGGACGGTACGCTCCGGTGCATTCGCCCATAACGGCGGCGGCCCGCACACAGTACCGGCACGACAAGCGTTTCCCGTGCACGCTCGGGGAGGCAGAGGGAGGTCGTCGATGCGTCCGATCCGGCGCGGTGACCACGGTCCAGCAGTGGTGGAGATCAGGACGATCCTGAGCACGCTGGGACTGCTGGGTGACTCCGACGGCGGCGCTGAGTACGACGCCGACACGGAGATCGCCGTACGGGCCTTCCAGCAGAGGCGTGGCCTGTCCATCGACGGCCAGGTGAGCGACGAGACCTGGCGGGCGCTCGACGCCGCGCGCTGGCGGCTGGGGCAGCGGGCGCTGTACCACGCGGTCACCGACCCGCTCGTCGGCGACGACGTCCGGCAACTGCAGGAGCGGCTGCTGGAGATGGGTTACGACCTGGGCCGCGCCGACGGCGTGTACGGCGGGTACACCGCGCGGGCGGTGGCGCAGTTCCAGCGCGAGGTCGGGCTGTCGCCCGACGGCTCCTGTGGACCGGCCACGGTCAACGCCCTGCGCCGGCTCGGCCGCAAGGTCGTCGGTGGACGCCCGCAGCTGCTGCGCGAGACCGCCGCCTTCCACGCCTCCGGCCCCGCCCTGGTAGGAAAAAAGATCGTCATCGATCCTGGTCACGGCGGTCCGACCGACCCCGGCTTCGTCGTACCGGACGGTCCGCTGCGCTGGACCGAGTCGGACCTGGCGTTCGACATCGCGCTCCGGTTGGAGGGGCGGCTCGCCGCCGCCGGCATGCGGGTGTACCTCACCCGCGGACCCAACCCGGTCGAGACGATCACCAACCGGGAACGCGCGAAGCTCGCCAACGACCTCGGCGCCGACCTGCTCATCTCAATCCACCTTGACGGTCACCGCAACACCGCCGCGGACGGCGTCGCCACGTACCACTACGGCACGACCAGCGGCGTGACCTCCACGGTCGGGGAGCGGCTCGCGGGCCTGGTCCAGCGGGAGATCGTGGCACGTACCAGCATGCGTAACTGCCAGACCCACTCCAAGACCTGGGACCTGCTGCGCCTGACCCGCATGCCCGCGGTCCGGGTGGACGCCGGATACCTCACCTCGCCGGTCGACCGCACCAGGCTCGTCGACCCGCTGTTCCGGGACCTGATGGTCGAGGCCATCATGGCCGCGGTGCAGCGGATGTACTACCCGGTCGAGATCGACGTGCCCACCGGCTCGATCGACGTCAGCAAGCTGCGTGCGTCGGCTGCCTCGTCGGCGGCACAGGCCGCCGCCCACTGACGCGGTTCTCGTCGGTCCTAGAGGGTCGAGCGGGTCGCCGGTCGTACCGGGCGCAGCAGCGCCTCGGGACTCATGGAGCCGAGCAACTTCTCCAGCGCGTACTCCACGTCGGACTTCCAGGACAGGGCGGTGCGTAACTCCAGCCGCAGCCGTGGGTACCGCGGATGCGGCCGTACGGTCTTGAACCCCACCGAGAGAAAGTAGTCCGCCGGGGCCAGACAGCCCCCGGACCGGTCGTCGGCGGCTTCGTCACCGAACTTGGCGTCGCCGAACGCCTCGATGGCCTTGACCCCGCGCTTGGTCAGGTCACGGGCGACGCCCTGGACGAGCATCCGGCCGAGACCGCCGCCGGCGAACGCCCCGACGACCCGCGCGGTCGTCAGCAGGACGGCATCGGGCGAGACCGGAGACGTCGGGAACGCCATGGAGCGCGGAACGTAGGCCGGCGGCGCGAACATGACGAAGCCAGCCGGCATCCCGTCGACGTACACCAGTTTTCCGCACGAACCCCACTCGAGCAGGGTCTGCGAGACCCAGGCCTCTTTCTCCAGCTCTGGATCACCCGAACTGCAGGCCCGTTCGGCGGCTACCGGGTCAAGCTCCCAGAAGACGCACCTGCGACAGGCGCGTGGCAGGTCCTCGAGCGTGTCGAGGGTCAGATTGACAAGGCGGCGTGACATCGGCCGTTCCCCACAGAGCTGTTACGTCGTCCAGCCACCCGCCCGCCTCCTTGCCCCCGTGAGGGATCGTACGCGCATTTTTCGGTCGGGGGAGGGTAACGGCGGCACCAACCATCCCGTACCGGCCGAGCCGGGCCATGCCGGCGGATCGCGCCTCGGCGCCCGTTTCAGGGGGAGAGGCCGGAATCGCCGGGAGGCCGGCCGCCCTTGGTGGGCGGCGTGCCCTTGTACGGCCGCTGGTGGCCCTGTGCCAGCCCTGGCGGCACCATCGGGTACCCAGCCGCCGTGCGACCGGCTACAGGCGTCTGGCGGGCTTTGCCGGCTTGTGGCGGCGGCACAAGCCGGGCTGGTCCGGTGTCGGCGGACTAGGCGGGCGTCGACGCGGCCGGATCTCGGCTGTCCGCCGAGCCGTCGCGCTGACCCTGGCCGTCCGCCGAGCCGTCGCGCTGACCCTGGCCGTCCGCCGAGCCGTCGCGCTGACCCGGGACCGGACCGGGCTTGTCGGCGGCTCGGGTGCGCCGCTGCGTGCCTGGCTCGCCGATGGGCGGGAAGCCGGACGGGCCTGGGACCACCCGGATCTCATCCGTGCTCGCGGACTCGCCGGGCACGGCCGGTACCGCAGTCGCATCATCGCCGCTCGGGGCTGGGGCGCCGGGCGTCCCCTCCCCGTCCGCGCTCGTGGTCGCCGGGTCATCGGGAGCCGCGCCCCGGTCCCTGGCGGCCTCCGACTCGCTCACATCCGGGGTAGGCGCCTCCGCGGCGGTTGCCAGCGCACCACCGGCGGCCGCGGGGCCGTTCGCATCCGGTCCCGACTGGGCAACGGGGGTGAGGGTCGCCGGGGACTTCCAGTCGATGCGCGGCGGCTCAGCGAGCGGAGTACCGCCGAACTCGGCGAGCCAGGCCGCCACGAGCGCGAGGTTCTCCCGCCACTGATGTTCAGGAATCGGCGGCAGGATCTCGTCCCACAGCGAGAGGAAGGTCCCCCGTAGCTGGAGCCGCCCGGCCGGGCGGGCCAGGAACCACAGGTGCAGATGGGCCGAGCCGTCGCCCCACCGATTGACGTGGACCCGCGCCACACCGTCCAGCGACCGGACTGCTCGCTCCAGCCGTACCGTCATGACCCCCAACTCGGCGGCGAGCATGTTGGGCAGATCGCCGAGGTCGAGATGCGATCGCGATTCGAGGATGAGGACCATGGGCAGACCAGTGGGACGGTCCAGGCTTCGTACCCGCCACCGATCGCTCACCCAGATGTACGCCTGGTCTGGGGCATGGCAGGCACGGCACTCGGACGGATCGTCGCCATGCCGCGGAGGCTCCACGGCAACTGGATCGTCCAGCTTCTTGACGCGCAGGTCGCCTTCGAAGGGGAACGTGGGCCAGGCGGCGAAGCCTGGTAGGGGGCGCGGTACCTCGGACACGAGCCGACCCTAGCAACCGTCCATACCGATGTCTCCCCCCTACTGAGCAGGGCCGAAGCGCGAGGGTCGGCGCTCATCGGAAGCCGTCGTCACGAACGGAGCCGGCATGGCGGAGAGTGACCAGTCGAGCGCAGTGTGACGCACCAACTCCCAGGGTTATCCACAGAGCGGTGACCCCGTTTTCAGCGTGGTTTCACGTGAAACGGCTCCGCCTGTGGAAAAAGCCTGTGGAGAACTCCGGCACGGAGAGGAACAGAAAGGGGCGGCCGGATACCGGCCGCCCCTTTCTCAGTACACCGTCACTCGGCCTGCGGAGCTCGCCCCTCAAGCCCGATGAGCCCGACGATTCGCTCGAGGTCGTCCACAGTCGCGAACTCGATCGTTATCTTCCCCTTGCGGCGGCCGATATCGACCTTCACGCTCGTGTCGAAGCGATTGGAGAGCCGATCCGCGAGGTCGGACAGCGCCGGCGCATGCGGTTTGGGGCGCCGCTGCGCCGGGGCCTTGCGGGAGTTGCCCTCGGCTCCGGCCAGCGCCACCAGTTCCTCCGTCGCGCGGACCGACAGACCCTCCGCGACGATGCGGTGCGCGAGCTTCTCCTGCTCTTCCTCATCGTCGAGGCTCAGGAGCGCCCGCGCGTGCCCGGCCGACAGGACGCCGGCCGCCACCCGGCGCTGGACGTTCGCGGGGAGGTTCAGCAGCCGGATCGTATTGGAGATCTGAGGACGGCTACGCCCGATCCGCTTGGCCAGCTCGTCGTGGGTCGCCCCGAACTCCTCCAGGAGCTGTTGGTAGGCGGCGGCCTCTTCCAGCGGGTTCAGGTTGGCCCGGTGGATGTTCTCCAGGAGCGCATCCCGCAGCATGTCGTCGTCGCGGGTATCGCGGATGATCGCCGGGATGATTTCCCGGCCCAGCGCCTGAGCCGCCCGCCACCGCCGCTCGCCCATGACGAGCTCGTAGCGCTCCGGCTCGACTTCCCGAACCACGATCGGCTGAAGGAACCCGACCTGGTCGATCGAGACCTTGAGCTCCTCCAAGGCCTCTTCGTCGAAGACCTGACGCGGCTGCTTGAGGTTGGGGACGATCGAGTCGACCGGCACCTCGGCGAAGCGGGCGCCCGGTACCGGTGCGAGGTCACGTTCAGGACCGGCTGGTGTTACGAACTCCGCGGAGTCGGCCTGAGAGCCTCCGGCAGCGGCGGCCGGGCGGGACGGGGCAGGGGAGTAGCCGGGCGGCGTCGCCAGGGCCGTCGCCGTCGCCGTCGCCCCGGGAGCTTCCGGGGGTGCGGTGGGGATGAGGGCTCCGAGACCTCGTCCCAGACCACCACGACGGTTGTTCTTCATTCCTGCTCTCCTGTCTGTTCCGCGCCTCGCAGTGCGATCTCCCGAGCCGCCTCGAAGTACGAGACCGCGCCCCGCGAGCCCGGGTCGTACGTCATGACCGACTGGCTGTAGCTGGGAGCCTCCGAGACGCGGACGTTGCGGGGGATGACCACGTCGAGCACCTTCGGGCCGAAGTGGGTGCGCACGTCCTGCTCGACTAGATCGGCCAGACGGGTGCGCCGGTCGTACATCGTCAGTACGACCGTGCTGACGTCCAGGTTCGGGTTGAGGTGCGACCGTACGAGGTCGATGTTGCTCGTGAGGGCCTGAACACCCTCCAGCGCGTAGTACTCGCACTGGATCGGGATCAGCACCTCCCTGGAAGCCACGAGGGCGTTGACGGTCAACAGGCCGAGGGAAGGCGGGCAGTCGATGAAGATGTAGTCGTACTCCGCCCGGGACGCTTCGATGGCACGACGGAGCCGCGACTCACGGGCAACGACGGACACCAGCTCGATCTCGGCACCCGCGAGGTCGATCGTCGCGGGTACGGCCCAGAGGTTCGGAATGCCCTCGACGGCCTGGGTCACGGCGTCCAGCGGAGCGCCGTCGATCAGGCAGTCGTAGATGTCGGGTACGCCGGCGTGGTGGGGCACGTTCAGCCCCGTGGAGGCGTTGCCCTGCGGGTCCAGATCGACCACCAGAACCCGGTTGCCGTGGAGCGCCAGGGCCACCGCGATGTTCACGGCGGTGGTGGTCTTCCCGACGCCTCCCTTCTGGTTGGCGACACTGACGATCCGGCGGTGCAGCGGGCGCGGCATGGTGACCTCGCCGCTCGGGTTAAGGATCTGGACCGCCCGCTTGGCCTCCAGGGCTAGGGGCGGATCTTCAGTTTCACGTGAAACGTATGCATCGGTCACGGCGACCTCGGTATCGGCGGGTACGGCGGAGTGAGGACGGGGCGATGGCGGCGTGCGTCGAGTCGATGCGGGCAACTCGTCTTGCCCGAGGGGTACTTCCTCGTCGATCGGCGCAGCACCGCGCTCGTACACGGTACCGGTCCACCTCACGTTCGCAGGAGCAGAGATGTCCAATTCCACCACGGGGGGCCGAGGCCCGGCCGATATTCTTGGCGAGGGTGCCCGCGTCGCGGCGTTGGGCGCCCAATCGGGGTATGCCTCGTTGGTCGAGACGCCCGAGAACCGAGGATGAGGCACCGCCAACCGGTGAGACCCCTCAGTTTCACGTGAAACATTGCCTCTGCCACCCTGCTCGGGTTCGAGTTCGTCATACGTACCGTTCTCGCGCACCGTGTCAAACCCCGTCCGTCCCGGATAACTGAACGCCGCCGACCTGGTCGGCCACTCGGACGGCGCATGCGGTTCCAGTGAGGAGGTGGGCGTTGATCCAGACACCCGGCTTGGCGAGCCGCAGACGCCGCGGTCAGCCTACGGTGCGCCGGAACACGAATCTATGGACTTCCCACGAGCGATGGACGAACGGCGATCGGGACCAGACATTGGTCGACCGGCAAAGGCCAGCTACTGGCGTATGACGGGTCGCGGAGGCTCGGATCTCCGACGGTACGTGATCTCACTATCCGAAAATCGAGCCCGGCCGGCCACAGCGCGAGACGCGAGACGGCACCGAATCGCTTGCCCCGACTCCGCGACCACCGGCCGACCGCGGCGCGGTTGGCGGTGAGCCGCCGACCGCTCCCCGTTCGGGCGCGGTGTCGCTCGCCGGGTGGTGGCGGACCGCGGGCATGGCGGCCGCGCAGGCGCCCGCCGGCCACGAGGCCACCCTCTGGCACCACCCCGGCACGCCGAGGCGGCCCACAGGGCTACCCCCCGCACGAAGACCCCTGTGCGGCTAGCCCGGTGCGCCAGGGCCGCCCGCAAGGCTACGGCCGCGCGGGAAGACCGCACTGCGCGACCACAGGGTCGATGATTACGCGCACCGGCCGCCGACGGCATCCCGGACCACAGCCGGCGATCCGCCCGGGTCACACCATCCCAACCCGGGAGTGGCGCCTGGCCGAAACCCATGCCGGCCCACCACCGCCCTCGCCGCCTGAGGCGGCGCAGGGTCACCGCCTGGGTGGACGCGGCCCCGAGCCCGACCGAGACCGGGAACCCCCGCGGGATCGCACCGCTCCCGCCCCCCGAGGGCGCTTCGCCGCCGGCGTCACGTCCCGTTCCCGTACCACCTCGACGACCGTGGTCGGCTCCGGCAGGAGCCCCACCCCGCATGATCGGATCACCGGATCGCCTCCGCCGAGGCGGGCGATCGCATCCCGGTGTGCCGCCACCTCGTCGGCCGCCGTCGCGCCCTTGAGGGCAAGCAGACGTCCGCCGACCCGGGCGAGCGGCAGGCACCAGGCGGCCAGTCGGTCCAGGGGCGCAACCGCCCGGGCGGTGACGACGTCGGTGGGGGACAGATCGGTAGCGTCCTCGGCACGTGCCCGTACCACCGACACGTTGTCGAGCCCGAGATCGTCCACCACCTCCGAGAGGAAGTCGACGCGGCGAGCGAGCGGTTCGACCAGGACCACGGTCAGATCCGGCCGTGCCACCGCCAGCACGAGGCCCGGCAGCCCAGCCCCAGAACCGACATCCGTAACAGATGCCTCTGAAGGCGCCAATTCGCTGACGGCGGCACAGTTGAGGAGATGACGGCCCCAGAGCCGCTCGGTCTCGCGGGGGCCGATCAGGCCCCGGACGACGCCGTCCGTCGCCAGTCGCCGGGCGTACTCGGCCGCGAGCGGTAACCGCTCGCCGAAGAGAGCGGTCGCCGCCTCGGCGACTTCGGCCGGTGGGTCGAAGGACGGGCCGGTCACAGGGGCCTCCAGGTCGAATCGGTCAGCGATGTGTCGGGGTGGCTCACGGCTGGGCAACCACGGCTGCCGGGACGGGCGCGAGGCGCGTGGACCGCCGCACGAAACGCACGGACCACCGCACGAGACTCGCAGGGCGCCCGGCGAGGCGCGCAGGGCACCGGACCGAAGCGCGAAAACCGCCGGACGAAGCGCCCAGACCTACGTGCGACCCGGTAGCTCACGCCGACCTCCCCGCTCAAACGACGGCGCCGCGCACGAGGTGCGCGGCGCCGTAGGTCGTACCGGATGTCGTCAGCTTGCGGGTCGTACCACGATCCGCCGGCTCGGCTCGACACCTTCGGACTCACTCTCTACCCCGGAAAGCGCGTTGATCACGTCGTGCACGCACTTGCGCTCGAACGCGCTCATCGGGTCCAGCTTGATCGCCTCGCCGTACTGCTTCACCTTCTCGGCCGCGTTCTTCGCCACCGCCGCCAGTTCCTTGCGACGGCTGGCACGGTAGCCACCGACGTCGAGCAGCAGTCGGCTGGGCGTACCGGTCTGGCGGAAGACGGCGAGCCGGGTCAGCTCCTGCAGGGCCTCGAGGGTCGCGCCCCGCTGCCCTACGAGCGACTGGAGCCGCGCACCGACGACCTCTACGACCGGGCGGCCGCCCTGGGTCAGCTCGTCGATGTCGCCGTCGTAGTCGAGGATGTCGAGCAGGCCCTCCACGTAGTCCGCGGCGATCTCGCTCTCCCGGAACAGGTCCTTGTTGTCGGCGGCCGGGCGCTCCGTACCTCCGTCAGCGGTCTCCTCGGCCGTGGTGGCCTCGGGCTCGGCGGCAGTCGCGTCCGCGGTCGACTCGGGGACGGAAGAAGTACTCGTATCAGTCACAGGTCATCTCCGGATGATCGGGGCGCACTGGGCGCCGTCACATGACGTCGGTATAGAGGGCGATGG
The DNA here is from genome assembly GCF_016863255.1 of Planosporangium mesophilum. Classification (GTDB taxonomy): domain Bacteria; phylum Actinomycetota; class Actinomycetes; order Mycobacteriales; family Micromonosporaceae; genus Planosporangium; species Planosporangium mesophilum. The sequence goes on along the minus strand of NZ_BOON01000017.1, from coordinate 138,447 downwards.
CCGCCGGTGGGGAGCGCCACGGCCCGGATCGGACGCCGCACCTGGGTGCCGTGCCCCGCGACCCGAGCCGGTCGCATCGACCCACCTACCGCTTGGCCGCTCCGCCCTTCTTCGGGTTCACCGGCTTCGCGCCGACTTTGGGGCCCAGCGCCTTGGGCTCGGCCGGCTTTGCCGCACCGTCACCCTTGCCCTTGGCGTCGGGCTTCGCCGGCTGCTTGGCCGCCGCGCCGGGCTGGTTCGGCGGCGGGTACTTACGCAGCACCCACATCTGCTGGCCCAGCGAGAAGAGGTTCTGCGTCACCCAGTAGATGACCACACCGATCGGGAAGATCGCGCCGGAGATGAGCAGCGAGAACGGGACGCCGTACAGCATCAGCCGCTGCACCATCCGCTGCTGCGGGTCCTCGGCCCAGCCGGTCTTGAGGATCATCTGGCGGCTGGTGAGGAACGTCGTGGCGATCATGGTGGCGATCAGGATGGCGGCGACGACCTTGACGGTGGTGCCGTTGGCCCCGAGCAGCTCCAGCTCGTGCGGCGTGGACTTGAAACTCCCGGCGATCGGGGCGCCGAACAGCTTGGCGTGCGAGGCGCTGTCGAACTGGCCGACGGTCCAGCCGTACAGCGTCTTCAGGCGCTCCGGCATGGTCGGCTTGAGGTGCTTGAGCACGTGGAACAGACCCAGGAACACCGGCACCTGGAGGAACATCGGGAGGCAGCCCATCAGCGGGTTGGCCTTCTCCTCCCGGTAGAGCTTCATCAGCTCCTGCTGCATGGTCTCCCGGTCGCCCTTGTGCTTCTCCTGCAGGGCCTTGACCTTGGGCTGGAGCGCCTGCATCGCCCGCTGCGACTTGATCTGCTTGACGAAGATCGGGAAGAGGATGGCCCGTACGGTGATGACCAGGAAGATGATGCCGAGCACCCACGACCAGTTGGTGGCCAACCAACTGGCATCGCCCAGCACCTTGTGCCAGGCGGCATGCCAGAACAGCAGGATCGCGGAGATGGCCTCGTAGATCACTGCCATCAGTGGGCTGAAGAGGTTGCTCACTGCACGGCTCCAGTTACTTCGTCGAGATTGGTTCGGGGGCGCTTGCCGGAGCGTGGCGGCACCGGGTCGTACCCACCGGGGTGGAATGGGTGGCAGCGCAGCAATCGCCAGACTGCCAAGCAGATACCGCGCAGGGCGCCGTGGGTGGTTACCGCCTCGAGCGCGTAGGCGCTACAGGAAGGGTAGAACCGGCACCGCGCCGGCATCGCCGGGCTTATCCAACGACGGTACGCGATAATGGGCAGCGCAACGAGTCGGCCCGGTTTCATCTGCCCTCCCTGCGGGAGCGGCGTGGCTGGCGTCTACGCGCCGCGATCAGAGCGGCGTCGAGATCCTCAGCCAGTTCCGGGAAAGCCCGGTCGGCCGCCCCGGGCAGCGCCCGCACCACAACGGTAGCGCCTGGCGGCAATCGATCCAGCCGCTCCCGAATCAGGTGCCGCAGGCGCCGGCGGACCTTGTTGCGGGCGACCGCCTTGCCCACTGTCTTGGGTACGACAAAACCGGCGCGCACCGGGAGATCGGCTCTCCCGGCGGGCGCCGGTGAGGTGTCGTCGGGAACCTGGGGGGTACCGAGATCATCCGGAGCGTCGAGGTGAACGACCACCACGCCCCGGCCCGCTCTGCGGCCCGCTCGGATCGTGGCGGCGAATTCTTCCCGCCGCCTCAGTCGCTGCGCGGCTGACAGCACGGCACGCCCCAGTCCTGTCGGGCGGGGCGGTCAGGCCGCGAGGCGGGTGCGGCCCTTGCCGCGGCGCGTCGAGATGATCGCGCGACCGGCGCGGGTCCGCATGCGCAGGCGGAAACCGTGGGTCTTCGCGCGCCGGCGGTTGTTCGGCTGGAAGGTGCGCTTGCTCACGTCAGGCTCCGTCTTCGTATGCTTCGGGGGCGACCTGCGCCCGTCAGTTCAGGACTGGCGACCGCTGTCAAGGCGGACACACCGTCGCGCCAGCCTACCAGCCGGCGACAGGACAGCCGTTCCAGGGTACGCCGTACCTGCCCAAAGACCAATATCGCGGCTTCGTGGCGCCGCCTGCCATCCGTTCGACCGATGCGAGCAGGTGTGGACAGCGGTTGAGAGGTTGTGGACAACGCTGTTAGCGTGCCCCGTTGCGGTGCACGCGGGAACGACCCCGATCGTGCCCGCCCCGGGGGAACAGCAGAGCAACCGACGAGGCGTTCGTTCGTTGGGGCAGGGTGAAGCAGCACCGATGCCACTTTCGTAGCGCAGCGTCCGTATCTAGACCGACCGTCTGCGGCACGTCACTCGTTGATACACAGGCTGTGGACAACCTGTGGACAATGGGGTCTGTCGCCGGGGTCGGCGGGGGGCGCGGGATGGACCGCGACGAACGATGGGGGTGGCGACGGTGACGGACGTGGGCGAGCTGGCCACGGTGTGGGCCGCGGCGACGGAGGAGCTTGCCGACGAGATCGTCTCGCCGCAGCAGCGGGCGTACCTACGACTGACCCGACTACGGGCGATCGTGGAGGACACCGCGCTCCTGGCGGTACCGGACGCCTTCACCCGCGACGTGATCGAGTCCCGGCTGCGGCCCGCGATCACGGAGGCGCTCTCGCGCCGGCTCGGCCGGCCCGTCCAGGTGGCGGTCACCGTACGGCAGCCCGAGGAGAGCCCGACCCTGCCCGCGCCCATCGAGTCCCCCCTCTCGCCCGCGGGGCCCGTCCCGTCCGTACCGGCCGCCCTCGACGGCGGCCCGCTGCACCCCGACCGGCTCTTCGACGACCCCGTCTCGCCCGCGCCCGCGGCGGACTGGGGCAGCGCGATCCCGACGCTGCCGGGACTGTCCACTGCCGGTGCCATGGCCAGCCGCGGCGACGACGGTCGGACCGGCCCGCACGGTGACCGCCCCACCGTCCCGACCGGCCGGCACGGCGACGGTACGACCGGGGGCGCACGCCCCGCCGTCGATCTGCGCCACGAGCCGTCCCGCGGGGTCCGCCCCGGTACCGGCCGCGGCGACCGGGGCGCCCTGGGGGCCGACAACGGCGGCAACCGGCTCAACCCCAAGTACATGTTCGAGACGTTCGTCATCGGCTCGTCCAACCGGTTCGCGCACGCCGCCTCGGTGGCGGTCGCCGAGTCGCCGGCCAAGGCGTACAACCCGCTGTTCATCTACGGCCACTCCGGGCTCGGCAAGACGCACCTGCTGCACGCGATCGGCCATTACGCTCAGACCCTCGGCAACGCCCGGTCGGTGCGGTACGTGTCGACCGAGGAGTTCACCAACGACTTCATCAACTCGCTGCGAGACGACAAGACCAGCGCGTTCCAGCGGCGCTACCGCGACGTCGACATCCTGCTGATCGACGACATCCAGTTCCTGGAGAACCGCGAGCGTACGCAGGAGGAGTTCTTCCACACCTTCAACACGCTCCACAACGCCAACAAGCAGATCGTGATCACCTCCGACCGGTCGCCCCGGCAGCTCGCCACCCTGGAGGACCGGCTGCGGACGCGGTTCGAGTGGGGCCTGCTCGCCGACATCCAGCCGCCGGACCTGGAGACGCGGATCGCGATCCTGCAGAAGAAGGCCGCCCAGGAGCGGCTGTTCGCACCGCCGGACGTCCTGGAGTTCATCGCCTCGCGGATCGCGTCCTCGATCCGGGAGCTGGAGGGTGCGCTGATCCGGGTCACCGCGTTCGCCAACCTGACCCGCTCACCGGTCGAGCTCTCGCTCGCCGAGGAGGTGCTGCGCGACCTCATCCCGGACGGCTCGGGCCCGGAGATCACCGCCGACCAGATCATGGCGTCGACGTCCGACTACTTCGGCGTGAGCCTGGACGACCTGCGGGGGCACTCCCGCTCCCGGGTACTGGTCAACGCACGCCAGGTCGCGATGTACCTCTGCCGCGAGCTGACCGACCTCTCGCTGCCCCGGATCGGGCAGGCCTTCGGCGGCCGCGACCACACCACCGTCATGCACGCCGACCGGAAGATCCGCCAGCAGATGGCCGAGCGACGCTCGCTGTACAACCAGATCGCCGAGCTGACCAACCGCATCAAGCAGATGCCGTAACACTCGACATTTCACCGCGTAGCGCAGCGGGTCGCCCATCCGGCGGCCCGCTGCGCCCGTTTTTACCACCCGATCGGGTCCACAGCCTGTGGATAACCGGTGGGGATAGCGCTGTGGACGTATCTCCGCGTATCTGGATTAGCCACTGAGAGTGATCATCTTGGCCTTCCGACTGTCCCCAGGCCTGCGGATAAGTCCCCTGAACGCGGTGGACTACCGGTGGATAGTCGGTGGACGAGCTGTGGACGACGGTGTCCACACAGCCGCAGACGGCGTTCTGTGGATGACGGAGCACGAGATACCCACAGGATGTCAACGTACCAATATCCAGTCTGAGCTGCTAAAACGACCGTCATCCACAGAACGCACAGGACCTATGACGACGATGGGTTTTATCTCTTAGAAAAGAAAAACCCAATCATCAGGGTGGGGAAAAACTTGATCGAGCGGATCGTCGGGGTCAGCGCACAGAGGTCAACATCTGCCATTAAGGTTCCGTAGGCACAACCAGATCTGTCGACGCGGGAGGCACCGCGATGAAGTTTCGAGTCGAGCGTGACGCACTGGCCGACGCTGTCGCCTGGACGGCCAAGAGCCTGCCCAGTCGGCCGTCCGTGCCAGTGCTCGCTGGCGTTCTGATGCGCGTGGAGAACGGCACCCTGCAGGTCTCGGGCTTCGACTACGAGGTCTCCAGCCAGGTCACGGTGGATGTGCACGCAGACGCCGACGGCGCCGCCCTGGTCTCCGGCCGCCTGCTGGCCGAGATCACCAAGGCGCTGCCGAGCAAGCCGGTGGAGGTGGCCGCGGTCGGCTCGCACGTCGAGATCACGTGCGGCAGCGCCCGGTTCACCCTGCCGACGATGCCGGTGGAGGACTACCCGAGCCTGCCGCAGATGCCGGAGACCGCCGGAACGGTCGACGCCAAGATCTTCGCGGAGGCCGTCTCCCAGGTCGCCATCGCGGCCGGCCGTGACGACACGCTGCCGATCCTCACCGGCGTCCGGCTCGAGATCGAGGGCAACAGCATCGCGCTGCTCGCCACCGACCGGTACCGGCTGGCCGTGCGCGAGATCGAGTGGACCGCCGACGAGTCGGAGATGAGCGCCGCCACCCTGGTGCCGGCCAAGACCCTCCACGACACGGCGAAGACCCTCGGCCCCCTCGGTGGCCAGGTGACGATCGCGCTGGCGCGCGGCAGCGTGGGTGAGGGCATGATCGGCTTCGCCGGTGGTGCCCGGCGGACCACGTCCCGACTGCTCGACGGGGACTTCCCCAAGGTGCGCTCGCTGCGCCCGGACACCCACAGCGCACAGGCCAGGGTGGCGGTCTCGGCGCTCACCGAGGTCGTCAAGCGCGTCTCGCTCGTCGCCGAGCGCGCCACCCCGGTCCGCCTGCGCTTCAGCGAGGACGGGCTGGTCGTCGAGGCCGGCGGTACCGAGGACGCGCGGGCCAGCGAGGCGCTGGACTGCACGTTCACCGGCGACCCGCTCACGATCGCGTTCAACCACCAGTACCTGCTGGACGGGCTGAACGCGCTGGACGGGCCGTTTGCCGTGTTCTCGTTCACCGACCCGAAGAAGCCGGCCATCATCGAGCCGGCCGGTGAGGATGGCGAGATCTCGTCGGGGTACTGGTACCTCATCATGCCCGTGCGCATCGGCGGCTGACGGCACCTCGCGACTGGTCGCCCCGGAGCGCGCGGGGCGGCGACGATCCATCCTGGGAGAGAAGACATGCAACTCGGTCTCGTCGGCCTCGGCCGCATGGGCGGCAACATGCGCGAACGGCTACGCCGCGCCGGGCACGAGGTGGTCGGTTATGACCACCACCGGGAAGTCTCCGACGTCGCGAGCCTGCAGGAACTGGTCGGCAAGCTCGCGGCTCCCCGGGTCGTGTGGGTCATGGTGCCGGCCGACGTCACCGAGGCCACGATCGACGAGCTGGCCGCGACGATGTCCGAGGGCGACATCATCATCGACGGCGGAAACTCGCGGTTCAGCAACGACCGGCCGCGCGCCGAGCGGCTGGGCAAGCGCGGCATCGGCTACGTCGACGTCGGGGTCTCCGGCGGCGTCTGGGGCATCGAGTACGGGTACGGCCTGATGGTCGGCGGCGCCGACGAGCACGTACAGCGCTGCATGCCGATCTTCGAGGCGCTCAAGCCGGAGGGCCCGTACGGCTTCGTCCACGCCGGCGGTGTCGGAGCCGGGCACTACGCGAAGATGGTGCACAACGGCATCGAGTACGGCCTGATGCACGCGTACGCCGAGGGGTACGAGCTGCTGCGCGCCTCCGAGTACGTGGAGGACGTGCCCGGCGTGTTCAAGTCCTGGCGCGAGGGCACCGTCGTCAAGTCGTGGCTGCTCGACCTGCTCGACCGGGCGCTCGAGGAGGACCCCGACCTGTCCGGCATCCGCGGGTACGCTGAGGACACCGGCGAGGGGCGCTGGACCGTCGAGGAGGCCATCCGCCTCGCGGTGCCGATGAACGTGATCGCCGCGTCACTGTTCGCCCGGTTCGCCTCCCGTCAGGAAGACTCGCCGGCGATGAAGGCGATCGCCGCGCTGCGCTTCCAGTTCGGCGGCCACGCGTTCAAGAAGGATTAGGTGTACGTACGCCAGCTCGAACTGGTCGACTTCCGCAACTACCCCCGCGTCGCCGTCGACCTTGAGCAGGGCCCGTGCGTGTTCGTCGGCCGCAACGGCCAGGGCAAGACCAACCTGGTGGAGGCCCTGGGGTACGTCGCGACGCTCGGCAGCCACCGGGTCGCCACCGACGCGCCGCTGGTACGGGTGGGCGCGCAGCGGGCGGTGGTCCGCACCGCGGTCGTCCAGGACGCCCGGGAGTTGCTGATCGAGCTGTCGATCGAGCCGGGCAAGGCGAACAAGGCCCGACTCGGGCGCTCCCCGGTCACCCGGATGCGGGACGTCCTCGGCGCGCTGCGGATGGTGCTGTTCGCGCCGGAGGACCTGGCGCTGGTACGGGGCGACCCGAGCGAGCGTCGCCGGTACCTCGACGAGCTGCTCACGCTCCGCCAGCCGCGCTTCGCCGGCGTGCGGGCCGACTACGACCGGGTACTCAAGCAGCGCAACGCGCTGCTGCGGACCTCGTACCTGGCGAAGCGGGGCGGTGGCAGCCGCGGTGACCTGTCGACGCTGGACGTGTGGGACGTGCACCTGGCGAAGTACGGCGCCGAGCTGCTCGCGGGCCGGCTGGAGCTGGTCGCAGCCCTGGTCCCGCTGGTGGCCAAGGCCTACGACGCGGTGAGCGCCGGCCGGGGCAGCGCGCAGCTCAGCTACTCGGCATCGTGGACGGATGACGGTTCTGTCGCACCGTTGAGTGTCCAGAATCTGGAAGAGCGGCTCCGGGAGGCGCTGCAGGCGTCCCGGGCGTCGGAGGTGGAGCGCGGCACGACCCTGGTCGGGCCGCACCGCGACGATCTGACGCTCACGCTGGGAGACGTGCCGGCCAAGGGGTACGCCAGCCACGGGGAGTCGTGGTCCTACGCGCTCGCACTCAGATTGGCGGCGTACGATCTGCTCCGCTCGGAGGGCATCGAGCCGGTGCTCGCGCTCGACGACGTCTTCGCAGAACTGGACGCGGGTCGTCGCGAGCGGCTGGCAGAGCTGGTCTCCGACTCCAGTCAGACGTTGGTCACCTGTGCCGTCGAGGCGGATGTGCCCGCCGCCCTGCGAGGGACACGGTACGAGGTCGGGAACGGGGAGGTGCGGCGTGTCGGATGACGCGGACCGGTCACCGCCGTCCGGTTCATCACAGCCCTCCGGTGAGGATCTCACCGGCCCGAAACTGGCCCGGGCCGCGCTGGAAGCGGCCCGCGTGCGACGGGAGGCGTCCCGCCCGACCCGGCGCCGCAATTCGGGCGACGGTACGGGTACCGAGGGCGGACGCCGGTTACGTGGCTACTCCGGTCCCGGCCCCGATCCGCGTGACCCGCAGCCGCTCGCCTCGGTCCTGGCCCGCATGGTGAAGGCCCGCGGCTGGCAGCGCCCGACCGCCGAGGCGACCGTGTTCGGGGCCTGGGAGCGGGTGGTCGGCTCAGACGTCGCCGGGCACTGCCGGCCGGTGAAGCTCGAGAACGGTGAGCTGACCGTCGAGGCCGAGTCCACGGCCTGGGCCACCCAGTTGCGCCTGCTCGCCGCCAAGCTGCTGATCCGCATCGCCGGCGAGATCGGGAACGGGGTCGTGACGAAGCTTCACATCCACGGGCCGGCTGCGCCGTCGTGGAGCCGCGGACCCAGGCGGGTGCGCGGGCGCGGGCCCCGGGACACGTACGGGTGATGCTCGGCGCCCTGCTTCCCGTCGCGACCGTCGTCCTGACCGGGTACGCGCTGCGCCCACGCGCCGCCGCCACGGCGCCACTGCGGCTGGCCGCCGTCCGGGCGGGGGTGGCCGTCGGCGCCTTCGCGATCATGGGGGTGGAGGTGCTGTCGGCGGTCCACGCCGTCACGACGGCGCCGATCGTGGGACTGTGGCTGGTCGGGTTCGCCGCTTCGGCGGTACTCGCGCTCCTGCGTCGCCGGCGTGACGGTGCCTGTCTCCGGTCCGCGCTCCGGGAGCGGGCCCGGTCCGCGTCACCGGTGGAGCGGCTGCTGTTCGCCGCGCTGGCGGTCCTGGCCGGCGTCGAGCTCTTCCTCGCGCTCGTCAGCGCCCCGAACAACTACGACTCGAACTACTACCACCTTCCCAAGATCGAGCACTGGGTGGCGCAGCACGACGTCTCGCTGTACCCGACGCTGATGCTGCCCCAGGTGGTACTGGCACCGGGCGCCGAGTACCTGCTGCTCCACCTCCGCCTGCTCACCGGCGGCGACGGGCTGTACAACCTGGTGCAGTGGTCGGCCGCGCTCGGCTGCGCGCTCGCCGCGTCGCGGATCGCCGCCCAACTGGGGGTGGGGCGGCTCGGTCAGCTGCTCGCCGCGGCCACGGTGGCGAGCGCGCCGATGGTGGTGCTCGAGGCGACCAGTACCCAGAACGACCTGGTCGTCGCGGCCTGGGTGGTGTGCACGGCGACGCTGGTGGTCGACGAGCTCGGCCGGCGCAGCCGGTTGCCGGCGGTCGTCGGTATCGGGGCCGCGGCCGGCCTGGTCGTCGTCACGAAGCCGACCGGCTGGCTCGCCGTCGCGCCGGTCCTGCTCCTCTGGGGCCTGTCCCAGCTCCGTCAGCGGGCCGTCCTGCACGCGGCCGCCGGTACGCTCGGTGTCCTCGTGCTGATCGGGGTGCTGGCCGGGCCGTACCTGGGCCGCGTGAACGCCGAGTTCGGCAGCCCGCTGGGTCCGCCCAGCCAGAGCGACGGCCTCGCGCTGGAGCGCCACGACCCGCCCGCGCTGCTGGTCAACGCCGCGCGCATCGCCGCCTCGACGCTGGTCGTACCGGTACCGGCAATAAACAAGGCCGTCGCCGACGGGGTGATCGGGTTCGCCCACGCGATCGGCGTCGACCCGCAGGACCGGGCGATCACGGTCGGCAGGGCCCGGTACCCCAACCCGCGCTGGTGGCCGGACGAGGACCACTCGCCGTACCCGGTGCAGTCGGCGCTGGTACTCCTGGCCACGGCCGGCGCGGTCGCCGCCCGGCGGGTGCCGGGGCGGGTACGGGCGTACGCGCTGACCGTGCTCGGGGTCCTGGTCTTGTACGCGGTGGTGGTGAAGTGGCAGCCGTGGGGCAACCGGCTCGTCGGCAGTGCCCTGATCCTCGGCGCGCCACTGGTCGGCTGGGCGCTGCCCCGCCTCGGGGCGATCCGGGTGCCCCGCGTGCGGCTGCGCCTGGTCGCCGGTGCCCTCGCTGTCGTGGTCTGCGCCGGGCTGCTCCACGGGTACTGGGCCGCCCTGGCCGGAACGCCGCGCCCGCTCGTCGGCCAGAACTCGGTGCTGTCGCGGGACGAGTGGGACCAGCGCTTCGCGCGGATACCCCGCAACCGCGCCTTCTACGAGTGGGCCGCCGAGAAGGTACGCGCGTCCGGCGCCAGGCGGGTGGGGCTCGTGATCCGCGGTGACCAGTGGGAGTATCCGTGGTGGCTGATGCTTCCCGACGCCGAGCTGGTGCCGTTGGAGAGCGTGCTGCCGCACCACCCGGCTCCGCCGGCCGGCACGGTCGACGCGATCCTGTGCGCGGCGCCGGCCGAGGAGTGCCGGCACTTCGTGCCGCCGGGGTGGCGCCTGGAAATCATCTACGACTGGTACGGCGTGGCGGTGCCGGGGCGCAACCCGATGCCGCGGGAGGCGCTACCGGCTCCGCGGGTCACCGGGTAACGGTCGGCTCAGTAGTCGGCGTAGACGGCGAAGCCGCGGTCGGCGCAGCGACGGTAGAAGCCGGCGAGGATCTGCAGCTCGGTACGGGTGAAGCTCCACTGCGGCGGCTCGCCGGAATCGTCGCGAAGCGCGTCGAGCCGGCCGTCCAGCCACTTGAGCTGCTGGTCGGCCAGGCGGGAACCCTCCAGCGCGGCGCGCAGCACCGTGGCGACGGTCTCGAAGGTGACCTCCTCGCCCAGCTCGCGGTGGCCGTCGACGAACCGCTCCAGGCCGCCGGCGATCCAGGCGCACCCGTCGGGGTCGATCACCGGGTCCTCGTCCTCGGACGCGGCCTCCGTGGCGTAGAGCACGCCGCCGAGGCCGAGTAGGAGATCGACGAGTTCGGTGTAGCCGGTGGCCCGGAGCGTTCCGGTCTTGGCGATGTGGTCGGCGAGCGCCGCGGCGGGGCCCGGCAGGTCCGGGACCTTGTCGATCAGATCGCCGAAGTCGACGAACTCCGCCGGCGCCACCGGGTCGTAGAAGCGGCCGGTTCGCGGCCACTGCACCGCGACGTTGTCCAGCCCCATCCCGCCTCACCTCCCGTGCGCGCGGCACACGCAAGGCCGCGCGCGGGGAACATACGGCACGGCGACCCGTTCGCGCGACCCTCGACGAGGGAATTTCAGCCACAGAGCCCGACGTTTAGGTATAAGTACGGACGCAACGCGTCCCCGGCGACGACCGATCACGACGCCACCGAAGTTCTGCCCGACGCCCCGCACAGGTGCGCGGCGCCCGCCTCCGCCCAGAGCGTGTAGGGGGAGTTGCGGGCAGAGCCGTTCGGGCCGCTACGGCGATTTGAGGCGCTGAGAAACGTGCCCAGAGGGCAGAAGTGTCGGTCGCGCCGGGTAGGATTGAGCGTAAGACTCAGCCGACACAGCAATCCGCGCGCACGCCGCGGTGGTCGGCACGGCAAGGTCCGCCGACACCGCCCGAGGGCGTGTGAAACGGGCCTCCACGTGCTGATCAGGCGGCGTGCTCGCATGACCCCCGCCCGGTAAGACGACGGCCCAGTCGTCGTAGGGCGAGAAAGTGACCCAGGGTGGCAGCGCCGAACGAACCACAGGACAACTACACCGCGGCGTCACTGACCGCACTCGAAGGCCTGGAAGCCGTCCGGAAGCGGCCCGGCATGTACATCGGCTCGACCGGTGAGCGCGGCCTGCACCACCTGGTCTGGGAGGTCGTCGACAACTCCGTCGACGAGGCCCTCGCCGGCTACTGCGACACCATCGAGGTGACCATCCTCCCCGACGGCGGGGTGCGCGTCATCGACAACGGCCGCGGCATCCCGGTCGACATCCACCCGAAGACCAAGAAGTCGGGCGTCGAGATGGCGCTGACCATGCTCCACGCCGGCGGCAAGTTCGACGGCAAGGCGTACGCGGTCTCCGGTGGTCTGCACGGTGTCGGTATCTCCGTCGTGAACGCCCTGTCCACCGGGGTGGACATCGAGGTCAAGAAGGCCGGCCACCTGTGGCGGCAGTCGTTCCGCAACACCAAGGCAGAAGGCCCCCTGACCCAGGTGGAGCCGACCGAGGGCACGGGTACGACGGTCACGTTCTGGCCCGACCCGAGCATCTTCGAGACGACCGAGTTCAAGTTCGAGACGATCTACCGCCGGATCCAGGAGTACGCGTTCCTCAACCGCGGCCTGACGATCGCCCTGCGCGACGAGCGACAGACCGACGGCGCGGAGACCGCTCCGCGGGAGGTCACCTTCTGCTACAAGGAGGGCATCGCGGACTTCGTCCGGCATCTCAACCAGACCAAGACCCCCATCCACAAAACCGTGGTGCAGTTCGCCGGCGAGGGCGAAGGAATCTCGGTAGAGATCGCCATGCAGTGGAACGAGTCGTACGGCGAGAGTGTCTACACCTTCGCCAACACGATCAACACGCACGAGGGCGGCACCCACGAAGAGGGCTTCCGTTCGGCGCTGACCACCGTGGTCAACAAGTACGGCGCGGACAAGAAGCTGCTGAAGGGCACCGACGACAAGCTCTCCGGTGAGGACATCCGGGAAGGTCTTGCGGCGATCATCTCCGTGAAGCTGGCCAACCCGCAGTTCGAGGGTCAGACCAAGACCAAGCTGGGCAACACCGAAGCCAAGAGCTTCGTGCAGAAGGTCTGCAACGAGTGGCTCGTCGACTGGTTCGACCGCAACCCGGCCGAAGCCAAGATGATCATCACCAAGGCTTCCCAGGCGGCCCGGGCCCGGATCGCCGCGCAGCAGGCTCGCAAGCTGGCCCGGCGCAAGTCTCTGCTGGAGTCCGGCTCGATGCCGGGCAAGCTGGCCGACTGCCAGTCGACCGACCCGCGCGTCTCCGAGCTGTTCATCGTCGAGGGTGACTCGGCCGGCGGCTCGGCCAAGCAGGGGCGCGACCCGAAGACGCAGGCGATCCTGCCGATTCGGGGCAAGATCCTCAATGTCGAGAAGGCCCGGATCGACCGTGTCCTCAAGAACAACGAGGTGCAGGCGCTGATCACGGCGCTCGGCACGGGCATCCACGACGACTTCGACATCGAGAAGCTCCGGTACCACAAGATCGTGCTGATGGCCGACGCCGACGTCGACGGCCAGCACATCTGCACCCTCCTGCTGACGCTGCTGTTCCGGTTCATGCGGCCGCTGGTCGAGCTGGGGCACGTCTACCTGGCCGCGCCTCCGCTGTACAAGATCAAGTGGAACAAGCGGGGCGACGACGCGCAGTACGCGTACTCCGACCGGGAGCGAGACGGCCTGATCCTGGCGCGCCAGCAGACCAAGCCCAACGCGAAGCCGGACGACATCCAGCGGTTCAAGGGCCTGGGTGAGATGAACTACCCGGAGCTGTGGGAGACCACGATGAACCCGGACACCCGCACGCTCCGCCAGGTCACCCTGGACGACGCGGCAACCGCCGACGAACTGTTCAGCGTGCTCATGGGTGAGGACGTGGAGGCGCGGCGCGGCTTCATCCAGCGCAACGCCAAGGACGTGCGCTTCCTCGACATCTAGGTGTCCGTGCCGACGGGCGGCGTGGCCGCCGTCCGTCGGCCCGCGCCGTTGAGACTTTCCACAGCACAGCCGGTTGTCCACAGCGGACAATCGGACGCAATGACTAGTAAGGAATGACGCGTGACGCAGAGTACGGGTCCGGACGGCGAGGACTTCACCCCGGCGGCTGACGGCCCAGAAGGTGCGATCGGGCTGCGCGGCCGGATCGAACCGGTCGGCATCGAGGTCGAGATGCAGCGCTCGTACCTCGACTACGCGATGAGCGTGATCGTCGGTCGGGCACTGCCCGATGTCCGTGACGGCCTCAAGCCGGTCCACCGCAAGATTTTGTACGCCATGTACGACTCGGGTTACCGGCCCGAGCGCGGGTACGTGAAGTGCTCCCGTGTGGTCGGTGACGTCATGGGTCAGTACCACCCGCACGGCGACGCGTCGATCTACGACGCGCTGGTACGGATGGCGCAGCCCTGGTCGCTGCGGTACCCGCTGGTCGACGGCAACGGTAACTTCGGTTCGCCGGGTAACGACCCGCCGGCCGCCATGCGGTACACCGAGTCCAAGTTGGACCCGCTGGCCATGGAGATGCTGCGGGACATCGACGAGGAGACCGTCGACTTCGTCCCCAACTACGACGGCCGGGCGCAGGAGCCGACGATCCTGCCCTCGCGCATCCCCAACCTGCTCGTCAACGGATCGAGCGGTATCGCGGTCGGTATGGCGACCAGCATCCCGCCGCACAACCTGCGCGAGGTCGCGCAGGCGGTGCAGTGGTGCCTCGACAACCCGGAGGTGGACGAGGCGACCACCCTCGACGAGCTGATCAACATCGTCAAGGGTCCCGACTTCCCGACCTCCGGCCTCATCGTCGGTACCGGGCCGATCCAGGACGCCTACCGCACGGGCCGGGGCTCGATCCGGATGCGCGCGGTTGTCGACGTCGATGAGGACAGCCGGGGCCGCACGCAACTGGTCGTCACCGAGCTGCCGTACCAGGTCAACCCGGACAACCTGGCCGAGCGCATCGCCGACCTGGTCAAGGAGGGCAAGCTCGCCGGCATCGCCGACATCCGCGACGAGTCCAGCGGCCGCACCGGTCTGCGCCTGGTGATCGTGCTCAAGCGCGACGCCGTGGCCAAGGTCGTGCTGAACAACCTGTACAAGCACACCCAGCTGCAGGAGACGTTCGGCGCGAACATGCTCGCGCTGGTCGACGGGGTGCCGCGCACCCTCAACCTGGCACAGTTCGTCCGGTACTACGTGGCGCACCAGATCGAGGTCATCGTCCGGCGTACCCGCTACCGGCTGCGCAAGGCTGAGGAGCGCGCGCACATCCTGCGCGGTCTGGTCAAGGCGCTCGACGCGCTCGACGAGGTCATCGCGTTGATCCGTCGCTCGCCCACAGTGGATGAGGCCCGCAGCGGACTGATCGAGCTGTTGACGATCGACGAGGTCCAGGCGACGGCGATCCTCGACATGCAGCTGCGGCGCCTGGCGGCGTTGGAGCGGCAGAAGATCGTCGATGAGCTGGCGAAGATCGAGATCGAGATCGCCGACCTCATGGACATCCTCGCGAAGCCGGAGCGGCAGCGGCAGATCATCTCCGACGAGCTCGCGGCGATCGTCGACAAGTGGGGCGACGAACGGCGTACCAAGATCGTGCCGTTCGACGGCGAGGTCTCCATGGAGGACCTCATCGCCCGCGAGGACGTGGTCGTGACGATCACGCGGACCGGGTACGCCAAGCGCACCAAGGCCGATCTGTACCGCTCGCAGAAGCGGGGCGGCAAGGGCGTCAACGGCGCCGGCCTGCGCCAGGACGACATCGTCAGCCACTTCTTCGTGTGCTCCACACACGACTGGATCCTGTTCTTCACGAACAAGGGCCGGGTGTACCGGGCCAAGGCGTACGAGCTTCCCGAGGCCAACCGCACCGCCCGGGGCCAGCACGTCGCGAACCTGCTCGCCTTCCAGCCGGAAGAGAAGATCACCCAGGTCATCCAGATCCCGGACTACCAGGTGGCCCCCTACCTGGTACTCGCGACCAAGAACGGCCTGGTCAAGAAGACCCGGCTCGATGAGTTCGACTCCAACCGTTCGGGTGGCATCATCGCCATCAACTTGCGTGAAGATGATGAACTTGTCAGCGCCGCACTGGTCGCGCCCGACGAGGACCTGCTTCTGGTCAGCCGGCAGGCGCAGGCCATCCGGTTCAACGCCAACGACGACGCCCTCCGTCCGATGGGCCGGGCGACCTCGGGCGTGATCGGGATGCGTTTTACGGATGGCGACGAGTTGCTAGCTATGGAAGTTGTGCGGGAGGGTATGGACGTGCTGGTCGCCACGGATGGCGGCTACGCGAAGCGGACACCGATCGAGGAGTATCCGGTCCAGGGGCGCGGGGGGAAGGGCGTCCTCACAGCTAAAATCACGTCTCGCCGCGGGGGCCTGGTGGGTGCGGTCGTCATTAGTCCGGACGACGAGTTGTTCGCCATCACCTCTAACGGTGGGGTGATCCGAACTCCGGTGAAGCCTGTACGCCGGACGAGGGATCGGAACACAATGGGGGTCAAGCTGATGGACCTGCCGGATGGCGTGACCCTCGTCGCGATTGCTCGCAACGCTGACGAGCCGGACGAACAGGAATAATTAATGCCAGAGACCCAGGCGAAGTCGGGAAAGGCTGGACCGGCCACCAAGCCGGCCGAGGCTGACTCCGAGTCCCCTGATCACGACAGCACCGGCGAAGACGAAGCCACCGGCGTTGTGGTCGGCCGCGCGACCGTGCCAGGTGAGAAGTCCGAGGGTGACTCGGACTCTCAGGGCTCGACCAAGCCGACCGCGACCGGCTCCGCCTCAGTACCCAAGTTCACCCGGGCACCGGGCATGGCACCACCGCCCGATGCCATCCAGCCGTCCTCGGACGACGAAGACGACGCGTCAGAGGAGGGGGAGGGGGCCGACTCGACCTTGGTCGCAGCCGGCGCCCCTGCCGTGGCCCGCGCGACCGTCCGGGGCGCTGCCTCGGTCACTCGCCCCGGGCTCGCGACGCAGCCGATCAAGACCGGTGGCCGGGTCGGCGGTCCGGGGTCTAGTGGCCCCGGCGGCCGGGTCGGCGCCGCGATCCGCAGTGCCCGTACCACCGTGGCCGCGGCCGCCAGCCGCGGTCCTCGCCGTGCCCGCCTGTACCTGAAGCGGGTCGACCCGTGGTCGGTCATGAAGTTCTCGTTCGCGGTGTCGTTCGTACTGTTCATCGTTGGCGTGGTCGCGACCGCGGTGCTCTACATGGCGCTCGACGCCATGGGCGTGGTCGGCAGCGTCAACAAGGCGCTCAGCGAGATGGTGGGTGCCACCGGCGGCGACAGCAAGAACACCTTCAAGATCACGGCCAAGGGCATCATCGTCGGCTCGGGCCTGCTCGGCCTGGTCAACGTCGTGCTCTTCACGGCCCTCGCGACGCTCAGTGCGTTCATCTACAACGTGTGCTCGGACCTCGTCGGTGGAATTGAACTGACGCTGGCCGAGAAGGAGTGATTTCCTTGGGTACGCCGCGCCGCCAGGCTCAAGTCAGGTGCGGCGTACCCGGTTTGGGATCCGCGAGACGGGTGCGGTAACCTTGCTCGTCGCACCGCTGCGGGAGACCGCAGCGGAGGATGAGGGGCTATAGCTCAGTCGGTTAGAGCGCAGAGCTGATAACTCTGAGGTCGCTGGTTCGATTCCAGCTAGCCCCACATGGTGAAGAAGCTGATCATCCTCGCTGGTGTTCTCGGCGTCGCCGCAGTCATCGCGAAGAAGGTCCGTTCCGCCAACGAGGAGCGGGCCCTGTGGCACGAGGCCACCACCGCACCTGATCTGCGATAGCTTCCGGCCGTCCCCGGCTATCCTCGGCGTGGCGACGCCGTGATAATTGACCCGGTGCCGCGGGAGTACCCGGGGGCGTAGCTCAACTGGCAGAGCACCGCCTTTGCAAGGCGGGGGTTAGGGGTTCGAGTCCCCTCGTCTCCACCAGCAAGAACATCCTTTGATCTTGCGTCAACTACAGACAATGGCCGCTGCGATCCACTCCGGGGTCGCCTGTGTCGGTCGTCTCGTGCCCCCAGGTCGTCACGTACAGCCGCTATTTCGGGCGGCTCGTGTAGGTCTGCTTACCGACGTAAATGGCGGCCAGACTCGCGCTGTGCCGCCACTGTGCGTCTGTGGATAAACCACGCTGACAGTTGTTCCAGCCGCGGCGCATCTTCGTCCAGCCACCGTGTCCACCACCAGTAGAAACGTAAGCGGGCAGCTAATCGGTTGAGCGCGACGTTGAGCCTGTGCTACCACTGCCGAGTCCTGTACGCGATCACGACGCACTGGAGAGGCAGCCCGACATGGTGCCCGGAGACCTGGTCACGCTACGGCCGATGGAGCCATCGGACGCCGACGCGCTATGGCGGTGGAACCACGACCCCGACGTGATGCGCTGGATGAGCGACGGCTATGCCCAGTCACTGGCCCAGGTCAGGAAGCGGATGGAGGAGCAGCCGCGCAACGCGTACGGTGACGTGCTCTACGGGGTCGAGGTCCGCGCCGACGGAACGCTCATCGGCTTGGTTCGCCTACGCGACGCCGAACCGGAGACCGGATGCGCCGAGCTGGACATCTATCTGGGCGAGAAGGAGTACTGGGGACGCGGCTACGGCACCGATGCGATGCGGGCCATCTGCCGGTACGGGTTCGAGAAGATGCGCCTGCACAAGATCACGCTGACCGTCGTGACCGAGAACCACGGTGCCCACCACCTCTACCGGAAGGTCGGCTTCGTCGAGGAGGGCCGGCTGCGTCAGGTCTTCCGACGCGACGGCCGGTGGTACGACATGTTCACGATGGGTCTGCTCAGGGGCGAACTCCGCTAGGCAGGGGCTCCGGTCCGATCGCCGGCCTCGGACCGAGGTGGAGCGGTTTCCGTACGGCCGTCCACTCCGACGAGGGCGGACCTGGCGAGCCGGCCTTCTGAGGAATTTCGGTCGACTGCCCCAGCGGCCGTTTCGGCCGGTACGCCCCGGGAACCTAGGTTGGGTTGAAGGGGGTGATCTCGATGCCCAGGTTCCTCATCCAGGCGACCTACACGAACGAGGGCCTCCGCGGGCTGCTCAAGGACGGTGGCAGCGGGCGGGTCGAGGCGGTCCGGAGGATGGCCGAGAGTGTCGGCGGGCGCCTCGAGTCGTTCGACTTCGGCTTCGGCAAGCCCGATACGTACGTGATCTGCGAGCTGCCCGACAACAAGGCCGCCGCGGCCGTCGCTCTCGTGATCGGCGCGTCCGGCGGGGCCACCACCCAGACCGCGGTGCTGCTGACCCCGGCAGAGGTCGACCAGGCGGCCAAGCAGAACGTGGAGTACCGCGCGCCCGGCGCCTGAACCGCCATCGGACGCTGTCGGACTGTTCCGGACACAACCGGACGCCGGTTTCCGGGGGCGACGCGGCCGAACGTCGTCCTGCGCCGGCAGAACGACGACGGCCACTTGGACTTTTGTACCGATATTGACCGTCAGGCCCGGCTCGGACGCGGACGTCGCGTACAAAGGTGGATGATCATGACATTCACCGCGCGATGAAGACGTCTGGGTAGGAGTACGGATGCCGGTAGGCCGACACCGCAGGCCGCGATCTCGCTGGTTCGTCGTCGGGTACCTGGCTACCGGCCTCCTGCTGGGCGGCGCCGGCGTCACGCGGCTCGTACCCGACGCGATGGCGATGTCCGAACCGCCGGCGAGGGCCGGCCTGCAGAGCGCCCCGCCCGGTGACGCTCTCCCGGCCGATCCCGCGCCGTCGGCTCCGGCGATCGCCTCGGACGCTCCGTCGCCCAGTCTCACGCAGGTCGCCAGTACCAGTGCTCCGGCGAGCCTGCCCAAGGTCGCGCCGCAGCCGGCAACGACCCGGCGGCCTACGGCTCCCGCTCCGGCGGCGCCACGGCGCGCGCCCAAGCCGACCACCGTCGCGCCGGCACCCGTACCCGCGACCCAGCCGTCGGATACGTCCGGTCCGGTGGCTCCGGCGCCGGTAGCCAGCCCGACCGGCTCGTCACCGGAGCCCGCCAACAGCCCGTCCGGGGGAAGCTGACCGCGTCAGTCGGCCTTGGCGCCGGCCGCCACGACCGGCTGCGTACCGGACGGCGACGGCGCCGCGTGGCGCGACCAGGCGAACGGGGCCAGTACCGGGATCACCACGAGCGAACCGATCGCGAACGCCAGCTCGACCCGCAGGCGGACATCCCCGGGGCCGAGCGTGATCGCCACGAGCACCGCGGTGCCCACCAGCCAGCCGAGGGTCTGCGCCGCGTGGCGGCCACGCGCCACGACGGCCGGACCGACCACGCTGGCGACCATGTACGCGAGCGTGCCGGCCGTCAGCCAGGCGAAGCCCGCCCGGCCCAGCACGTCGGGCTGCGAGAACAGGAGCGGGACCAGGTCCGGGCCGACCGCGATGGCGAAGGCCCCGCCGGCCACGCCGAGCAGCACGACCACCCCGACCGACCGGATCAGGACCCGGCGGTACCCCTGGATGTCCCCGCTCGCGAGCGCGCGTGTCAGCGCCGGCAGTAGCGACGCCTGAAGCGCGGCGAAGACGAACAGCGGCATCCGGGCCAGCTGGAGCGCGTTCAGCAGGGAGCCCGCGAACGCGGTGTCGCCTGGGGAGAGCAGCTTGACGTTGATGACGCCGATGTTGACGATGACCTGCATCAGCAGGTTCGAGGCGAGCAGCAGGCCCAGACCCTGGCACAGCGCGCGCAGCGTCACGGGCGCGCCGGAGCCGAGGCCGCGTAGCGCGCCGGGAAGGGTCAGCACCACCGAGGCCAGCGGCGCCACTGCCAGGATCAGCGCGTACGCCACCGGCGAGCGGACGCCCGCCAGACCGAGCCCGGCGGCCATCGCCATCCGCAGGCCGCCGTCGACGCCGAGCTGGGCGCTGTACCAGCCGAAGCGACCGAGCCCGGACATGACGCCCCGGGACGTGTGTTCGCAGGCCAACCCGGCCAGGGCGCCGCAGAGCGCCACCACCATCAGCCGGTCGCCCTCGAAGAGCAGCCGGGACAGCGGGCCCGCGGCCAGTCCGAGCACGACCACGAGCAGCGCGAACATGCCGCCGGCGAACAGGCAGGCGGTACGCAGTACCGGCGCGACGCCCTCGCCGGCGACCGCGCGGGCCGCGACCAGCCGCGAGACCTCCTGCTCGACCGGCAGGAACAGACCGATGCCGACCGAGAAGACCAGCGCCCACAGCACCGACACCGACGAGTAGGCGGCCGGAGCGTCCTTCAGGGCGTGACCGGCCACTGCGAGGTGGACGTACGACGCCAGCCCGAGGACGGCCAGTCCACCGCCGACCAGAATCGTGCCGGCGGGTACCGCCCGCAGCAGACGCTTCACTTGCGGACGAGGGCCAGCAAGAGGGTGATCATCGAGCGAAGCAGGTACACCGTCGACTTGAGCGGGTTTGCGCTCGGGGTACCGGCCATCCGGGCCCGCATCGCCACCGGTACCTGCCTCACCGTGTAGCCGTGGCGGATGGCCCACACGGCGGTGTCGACGGTGTCGCCCAGGTACTCCACCGGCAGCCAGCGGGCGTACCCCTCGATCAGCGGCCGGCTGCACACCCGGAAGCCCGAGGTGGTGTCGGTCAGCCTCGTGCCCGCCATCTTGCTGAGTACGAACGACAGCAGCCTCATCGCCCACCAGCGGGGGCCGCGGGCGTGGTACTCGCCCTCGCCGGCGAACCGGGCGCCGATGACGAGGTCGGAGGTCTCCAGCGCGTCGATCAGCAGCGGAACGTTGCGCGGGTCGTGCTGGCCGTCCGCGTCCAGTTGGACCGCGACGTCGTAGTTGTTGCGCAGGGCGTACAGGTAGCCGAGGCGCCTCGCCCCGCCGACCCCGAGGTTGTACGGGAGGACCGTCACCTTCGCGCCCGCCGCACGGGCGACAGCGGCAGTGTCGTCGGTGGAGCCGTCGTCGACCACCAGCACGTCGTAGCCCGGGAGTTCGGCGTGGACCTCGGCGATGACCTTGGCGATCGACTCGCCCTCGTTGTACGCCGGAATGACGATCAGGACGCGCTTATCGCTCGTCATTGCTGAGCTCCCTGGAGTCCAGCTCGGCGAGCTGGGTGCGGATGAGTGCCACTTCCTCGGCGAGGGTGCGGGTCTCCTCTTCGAGCCGGCTCGTCTCCCAGCTCAGGTGGGTGCAGATGACCAGGAGGAGAAGCACGCCGAGGAACAGCACGAGGCTGGCTCCGGACGCGACCCCGATCAGTTTGGCAAAGGTGTCAAGACCCCGGGGGAACACCGCGAGCGGGACCACGCCGAGACCGACGACGATCCACAGCACGGCGTACTTCTCGCGCAGTTGGCGGCGGCGCAGCAGTTCGAAGATCACAAGCAGCAGCGCGAGACCGACTATCGCGGTCAGGACGTTGAGCTTCATGCGGATGCCTTCCGCGAGCTGAGGGATCCCGGCGGTGCCGGAGCATCGATGAGCGTCTCGTCACATGGTGCCATGGCCCGCGGCCCGTCTCCCGTCAGGTCCGTACCGACCGTGGCGGACGGGTTGACCAGAACCGGGCCGTTCACAACCCGGCCTTCGCCCGCAACGGTTCCCACCAGTTCCGGTTCTCGGTGTACCAGCGGACCGTGTCGGCCAGGCCGGTGTCGAAGGGAACCCGCGGCTGGTACCCCAGCTCGTTGGCGCTCTTGGTGATGTCCACGGAGTACCGCCGGTCGTGGGCCTTGCGGTCCGCCACGTAGTCGACCCGGTCCCAACCGACGCCGCAGGCCTCCAGCAGCAGGCCGGTCAGCTCCTTGTTGGTGAGCTCGGTACCGCCCCCGATGTTGTACACCTCGCCGGCGCGACCGCCGGTCAGCGCCAGGGCGATGCCGTGGCAGTGGTCGTCCACGTGCAGCCAGTCCCGGACGTTGCCGCCGTCGCCGTACAGCGGGACGTTGCGGCCGTCGATCAGGTTGGTGACGAACAGCGGGATGACCTTCTCGGGGAACTGGTACGGCCCGTAGTTGTTCGAGCAGCGGGTGACGACGACGTCCAGCTTGTGGGTGCGGCTGTAGGCCAGCGCGAGCAGGTCGGACGAGGCCTTGGACGCCGAGTACGGCGAGTTGGGCGCCAGTGGCCAGTCCTCGGGCCAGGAACCGGTCTCGATGGAGCCGTACACCTCGTCGGTCGACACGTGCAGGAACCGGCCGGTGCCGTGGCGGACGGCCGCGTCCAGCAGCGTCTGGGTACCGAGCACGTTGGTCACCACGAACGGCTTGGCGCCGTGGATCGAGCGGTCGACGTGCGACTCCGCGGCGAAGTGGACGATGGCGTCGTGACCGGCGACCAGGTCGTCGACGAGACCCTCGTCACAGATGTCACCCTCGACGAAGGTAAGGCCGGGGTGGTCCGCGACCGGGTCCAGGTTGGCCCGGTTGCCGGAGTAGGTCAGCTTGTCGAGAACGGTCACCGTGGCGTCGGTGATTCCGGCGCGCTCTCCAGCCAGGACGGTCCGCACGAAGTGAGACCCGATGAAGCCGGCGCCACCGGTGACGAGGATTCTCATGAGTACCGGACTATAGCGCCCCACTTCGACCCGTGCGCTGTGCGTCCGACGCGTGCGAACCCGCCGTTTTCCCGGTGTGTCGGGCGCCGTCTAAGCTGGCGCGGTGCGTGGAATAGTGCTCGCGGGCGGTACCGGCTCCCGACTATGGCCCATCACCAAGGCCGTGTCCAAGCAGCTCATGCCGGTTTTCGATAAACCAATGATCTATTACCCGCTGTCTACCCTGATGATGGCCGGTATCTCCGAGATTCTGATCATTACGACTCCTGAGGACCAGCCGCAGTTCCAGCGGTTGCTGGGCGACGGTTCGCAGGTCGGGCTGACGCTGACGTACGCGGCCCAGGAGCGTCCGGAGGGCATCGCGCAGGCGTTCGTGATCGCGGCGGACTTCATCGGGGACGAGGCCGTGGCGCTGATCCTCGGTGACAACATCTTCCACGGCGTCGGCCTCGGCCGTCAGCTCAGTGAGAACACCGCGATCAGCGGAGGCCGGGTCTTCGCGTACGCCGTCTCCAACCCGCAGGAGTACGGGGTCGTCGAGTTCGACGAGGCCGGCAAGGTCATCTCCATCGAGGAGAAGCCGGAGAAGCCCAAGTCGCCGTACGCGGTGCCGGGGCTCTACTTCTACGACAACCGGGTCGTCGACATCGCGCGTGGGCTGCGACCGAGCGCCCGGGGCGAACTCGAGATCACCGCGGTGAACGACGCTTATCTACGCGCGAACGAACTTCGGGTGACGGTTCTCGACCGCGGTACCGCGTGGTTGGACACGGGCACGTTCGGCTCGCTGGTACAGGCCGCCGAGTTCGTCCGGGTCATCGAGGAACGGCAGAACCTGAAGGTCGGCTGCATCGAAGAGGTCGCCTGGCGGACCGGTCTCATCGACTCCGCCCACCTGCGCGAGTTGGCCGGGCCGCTGGTCAAGAGCGGCTACGGTACGTACCTCCTCGACCTTCTCGACAAGCCGTACTAGCGAAGAGATCCGGGCATGAAGATTCTTCCCCTGTCGATCGACGGCGCCTACCAGGTGATCCCGGTGCTGCACGGTGATCCGCGCGGCCTGTTCGGCGAGTTCTACCGGCACGACAAGCTGACCGAGGCGGTCGGGCACCCGCTGCGGCTGGCACAGGGCAACCTGTCGGTGTCGGCCCGTGGCGTGGTGCGCGGCATCCACTTCGCCGACGTACCGCCGAGCCAGGCCAAGTACGTCCAGTGCGTACGCGGTGCGGTCCTCGACGTCATCGTGGACCTGCGCGTCGGCTCGCCCACCTTCGGGCGCTGGGAGGGGGTGCGCCTCGACGACGTCGACCGGCACGCCGTGTACATCGCCGAGGGCCTCGGCCACGGGTTCTGCGCGCTGACCGACGACGCCACCCTGGCGTACCTGTGCTCGGAGACGTACTCGCCGACCCGCGAGCACGCGGTACACCCGCTCGACCCCGACCTGGGCATCGAGTGGCCGGCCGACGTGCCGCAACTGTCGGCGCGGGACGCGGCGGCGCCGAGCCTGGCCGAGGCGATCGACAGCGGGCTGTTGCCGAACTACCGCGACTGCGTCGACTTCTACGCCTCGCTGCGGGTGACCGAGCAGCAATAAGTAAGACGTGGCATAAACATAAGCCGCCCGGAGGCGAACCTCCGGGCGGCTTACTCTTTGCCGTCAGACCTCAGGAGACGCGGTCCGGAAGCGGTACCCGCGGGTCCTCGGACGAGACGCCGTCCGTGGAGTCGGCGCGGCGCTCGGCCGTCGCCTCGGGCGCGGGAGCGCCCTCCTGACCGGCCTCGACCTCGGGGTCGCCCAGGGCGGCCGCGAGCGCGGGCCCCCGCCAGAACATGACCGTCAGCACCGCCAGCCCGATCACCATCGCCACCAGCGGCAGGACGGATCCGGTCGGGGGGTGCCAGCTGCCGACGAACGGGTTCAGCCGGCCCAGGCCCGGCTGCGGGTGCGCCCCCCGGTAGGCCCCGCGCTGCCACCGCACCATGGCGTAGATCAGCAGGACCAGGTGGGACGGGACGAGCAGCAGGCAGAACAGCTTCGTCATGGAGTGCGACTGCTTGGCGTTCAGGATCCGCCGCTCCACGATGTACGCGCCCAGCAGCGGCATGCCGACGAGCAACGGCAGCATGTACCGGCCGCCGATGATGAAGCCGGTGACGTTCGCCTGCGAGACCTGCAGGATGCCGGGGGCGACGAAGCCGCCGAGGAAGAGCACGAAGAACCGCCAACGGTCCTTCCAGGTGCCGACCGTCAGCGCGAAGATGACCAGCGCGGCGACCGGACAGACCCACATCCAGTAGAACGGCAACGGCATGAAGATGTCGAACCAGCCCGCGACGCCGACCATGCCCTGGAGGAAGATCTCCCAGCTGGCGAAGTAGATCAGGGCTGCCTGCGCGAGGCCGTAGTGGAACCGGCCGTCGGCGGGCGGCACGAGCTCACCGGCCTTGGAGATGAAGACCCACGCGACCGCGAAGGCGAGCGACGCGGCGATCCCGTACGTCCACCGCCGTACCAGCCGCTGGCTCCACAGGTGCTGCAGGTGGGTGCGGCTCTGCGGGATGAGCAGGGCGACCAGCGCGCACCCGAGCCACAGCGGGCCCAGTGAGCGCAGCGGTGCCAACAACACGGCGCCCGTCCCGGCCAGCCATACCAGGGAAGACTTCGATCGGCTGCCGGGCGCGCCCAGCAGCAGCGGGATGCCGCCGCAGAAGAGCGCGATGCCGGCCGTGATCTCCAGGCCGTTGGGATTGACCGCGCCTGCCAGGTGCGCCAGCATCGGCGTCGCCGACGCCAGCAGGCCGGCGAGCATGAGGCCGTACCGCGACCAGCGGAGCAGCGAGATGAACGCCCAGGCCAGCAGCGCGGCCGAGAGCGCGGAGCTGATCAGGCGGGACAGCACGAGGCCGCCCCAGCTCGGCCACAGCTTCAGCGGCAGTCCGACCGCGGCGTAGTACAGGGGGTTGTAGCGGCCCGCGCTGGTGGGCGCGTCGATGAGCTTTCCGCCGCTGAGCGGCTCCTGGCACGAGGCGGGCTGGTCCGGGTAGAAGCCCCAGCATCTCGCGGGGTGGAACAGGCCCTCGGGAACGCGCTGGTAGGCGCCGGCGCCGGCGTTGTTGACGCCCCAGATGATCTGCGCGGGCTTCGGCACGATCTCACCGGACAGGACACCGACGGCGCGGATTCCGTGCTGCACCTCGTCCGGGGGAGCGTCGTACGGTGCGGCCACCGACCATGCGCTAAAGACCAGGAAGAAGCCGAGGAACACGAGGATCCACTGCTTGCGACCCCCGGCTGGTTTCAACCGGGAAGTCTGCAATCCCTTACTCACAGTGCTACCAGCCCCTGTCGATACGCACTGACGGTCCTGCCAGCGCTAGGCGATCCCGGCAGATACTACGCTGGGCGGTCATCCCGGCGCGCGTCAGACGCTTGGCGGCATGACCTCACCGGGACCACCACGACGGTCACGCACCGCGCGGGTTTCGCCGCGATCGACCGCTCCGGCGCCGCCGCGGTTTCGTGGCCCCGCACCACGATCCGGAGCGGGTGTGACGGCTGTCCGAGGCTGCCCGCGGAGCGGTCATTGGCGTTGCAGCAGCGCGACAGTCAGACCGGGCGGGAACTCCGCGTACACCTGGGTGTAGCCGGGCACGAGAAGTTTCCGCTGCTCGTCGGGGAACTGTCCGACGGCGTTGCCCGTGTGGTACGGGATGACCACCCAGATCCGTTGCTCGTTCCCGAAGCACTCCTCCGGTACGGGGCACTCGGTCGCGTACAGCTCGTCGTTCTGGGCCGCCGACTTCTCCAGGAAGATGGCGTGCGGCAAGACATTCTGCGGCAGGTAGTAGAAGACGCCCTTGTCATGCATGAACCACCAGACCTTCGGCAGTAGAGGGAAGCCGATGGCGTCACCCGGCTGGTACTTCTTGGCGATGATTGACGCCGCTTCCCGGTATGCGTAGGGCTCCGACACGCGAGGGTCGGGATACGTGTAGTACGAGTGCGACAGGGCGCCGCGCATGGCCTTCTGGCCGGGGATCGCCATCGCCGTCAGGACGAGCAGACCGACGGCGGGTACGGCGGCACGCAGCGCCGGAGAATTCCAGGGCACCGCGGCCAGTCCCGCGCCCGCCAGCACCGCCCACAGCGGGACGACGAAGAGCAGGTACTTGGAGAAGAAGTAGTTGAGGTCGCCGAGCGAGACGAGCCAGATCACCAGCAGCGGCACCAGGGCCGCCGCGGCCGCGAAGGCCGCCCGCCGCCGGTAGGCGATCAGGGCGACGACCAGCAGCACCGTGACCGCCCACGCCACCCAGGCGGAGGCGAAGGTCCGCGGCCACACCACCCAGACCTCGCGCGCTTCGAGGTTGATCCAGTTGATCTGCCGGGTGGCCTGCTGCGTCCCCTGGTAGATGACGGGGCCGGCGACCAGGACTCCCAGCACCGCGGCCAGGCTGAACTTCCCGACGGTCCGCAGGCGGGCGCCCCGGCCTGTCGTCGCCAGGATGCCGATCAGGTGGCCGGCCACCACCGACAGCGCGACCGGGTTGAGGCAGCCGATCAGGGCCAGGCACACCCCGTACCCCACCCAGCCCGTGACGGTCGTCCGTCCCAGCGCCCGGAGGAGAAGCAACGTCGCCAGCGAGACCAGCAGCACCACGAGGGCGTACGACCTGGCCTCCTGCGCGAACCTGGTGACGGAGGGGACGATCGCGAGCACGAACCCGCCGGCCATGCCGGCGATCGGGCCGAACAGTCGCTGCCCGATCAGGGCGACGCACGCCACGGCGCCGACCATGGCCAGCACCGACGGCAACCGGACGGCGAGCGGCCCGTCGCCGAAGACCTGCACCCAGTAGTGCATGAACAGGTAGTACGTGCCGTGCACGGCGTCGACGTGCGCCAGCAGCGAGAGGATCTGCCGGGTCGACCGGGAGATGACGCTGATGGTGACGAGTTCGTCCTGCCACATCTCCGCGTACCGGATGCGCCACAGCGCGATCCCCGCCATGAACAGCGACGGCCACAGCCAGACACCGCGGAGCGTCCGGATCACCAGTGGCTGCTCGCGCGGCGGGGGCGGCTCACGGTCCGACTCGGAGCCGGGAGGGTCCGAGACGACTGTGACGGCGTCGTCTGACAATGCGGTCCGATCTATCGGGTTAGGCTGCGGGAAGCCTAGGATAGTGCGGCAGCGGAAGCTAGGTGTTCCCTGAGCCGTTGTGTCAACTCGCCGGGGACCGGATCGTCATCACCGCCGCGCAGCCTCGAACGGGGTCGTGCAAGTCCGGACAGCAAGGTCATACCGGTATACGTCGGCGTTGCAACGCATCTCGGGACCTTGCTAGGGTCGCCGGGTTATCGTCTGCCCGTAGCGGCTCTCCAAGCGGATAGGTCTGGCCAGTCGTCATGACGTTCGACATCATGCTGCCGTACTACGGCGACGTCGCCCTGATGCAGGCGGCGGTCCGTAGTGTGC
Organism: Planosporangium mesophilum; assembly: GCF_016863255.1. Classification (GTDB taxonomy): domain Bacteria; phylum Actinomycetota; class Actinomycetes; order Mycobacteriales; family Micromonosporaceae; genus Planosporangium; species Planosporangium mesophilum. The sequence continues at coordinate 109,988 of NZ_BOON01000017.1, read as the reverse complement.
TGGCGCAGTCGGACCCGGACTGGCGGCTCACCGTCGTCGACGACGGGCAGGAGCCCGGGGTGCCCGAGTGGTTCGCCACGTTGGGCGACGACCGGGTGCGGTACCAGCGCAACGAGCACAACCTCGGTGTCACCAGGAACTACCAGAAGTGCATCGGGCTCGCCGAGCACGAGTACCTGGTCATGATGGGCACCGACGACATCATGCTTCCGAACTATCTGTCCGTGGTGCGCTCCGCGCTGGCGGAGTACCCGGGCGTCGGCATGATCCAGCCCGGGGTCGAGATCATCGACGGTGACGGCCACGTGATCAATACCCTCGCCGACCAGGTGAAGCGGCGGCTGTACGCGCCCAAGGTGCAGACCCGGCGGCTGATGGGCGGCGAGGAGCTCGCCACCAGCCTGCTGCGCGGTTGCTGGTTCTACTGGCCGTCCATCTGCTGGCGTACCGACGCCCTCCGGAAGGTCGAGCTCCGGGAGGACCTGAAGATCATCCAGGACCTGGCCCTGGTCATCGATCTCATCAAGGAGGGCGAGCAGATGGTCGTCGACTCGACCGTCTGCTTCCAGTACCGGCGGCACACGGTGAGCGTCTCCGCCGCCGCCGCGTTGTCGGGTAGCCGGTTCACCGAGGCGCGCAACTACTTCCTCGACGCCAACGAGCAGATGACGGCGCAGGGCTGGCCGCGCGCGGCCCGCGCCGCGCACTGGTACGTGGCGTCGCGCTTGCACGCTGCCACCCTGTTGCCGGCGGCCGTCCGCGCCGGGCACATGGACGGCGTCCGCAAGCTCACCCGGCACGCGTTCGGCCCCAGCAGCCGGTCGAACTGAGACGGGGAAAGACCGCATGGACTCGGTGGATTCCGTACTCAAGGTCGGTAACGGGCGGCGGGTCGCCGTACTAGGCGGCACGGGGTTCGTCGGCCGTCCGGTGTGCCGGGCGCTGGACAACCTCGGTTACGAGGTCGTCGTCATCGCGCGACGCGCGCCCAGGCCGGACGACCGGTACCGGGTCCGGCCGCTCGACCTGGCGTACGCCGAGGTCGACGACGTGGCGCGGGTCTTCCGCGAGGAGAACGTCCGGGTCGTGGTGAACGCCGCCGGCGGCATGTGGGGCCTGACCGACGAGCAGATGGTCGCCGCGAACCTCACCCTCGTGGAGCGGGTCATCGAGGCCGCGGCCGCCCTGCCGGAGCCGCCGCGGCTGGTGCAGCTCGGCAGTGTCCACGAGTACGGCCTGGTCCCCGTCGGCGTCTCGATGGACGAGGACACGCCGGCCCAGCCGGTCAACACGTACGCCGAGCTGAAGCTGCGCTGCACCGAGGCGGTGATCGAGGCGGCCGGGCGCGGCATCGTCGACGGCGTCTCGCTGCGCATCGGAAACGTCACCGGCGCGGGCCAGCCCCGGGTGAGCCTGCTCGGAGTGGTGCTGGAGCAGCTCTGGCAGGCCCACCAGGAGGGCCGGCCGGCAGTACTGAAGATGGGGCCGCTCGGGTCTCTGCGCGACTTCGTCAACCTCTCCGACGTCGTCCGTGCGATCACGACGGTGGCGGCCCTTCCCGAGCTGCCGGCCCGGGTGTTCAACATCGGAACGGGTAGGGCGACCAGCGCGCGTGACATGGTACGGCTGCTGATCGAGGTCAGCGGCGTACCGACCGAACTGGTCGAGGCGCCGCCGACGGCCCCGACCGAGTCGACGTGGCAGCAGATGCGCATCGACAGGGCCCGCCAACTGCTCGGATGGTCGCCCGTAGGCGACCTCAGTGATGGGATGAAGGAGCTGTGGGAGCACCACGCCGAGAACGCCCGCAGCTGATGGGCGGCCTCACGTTGACGAAGTCACGCGGCACCCTCGCGGAGCTGTACTCGGGGCGGGACAACGGCATCGGCCTGGTCCGCCTGCTGCTCGCCATCGGTGTCGTGCTCTCGCACTCCAAGCCGCTCGGTTTCGGCGCGCACGATCTGGGCTACTACCTGTTCAACCGGCAGACGAACGTCGGCACCCTATCGGTGTACGGGTTCTTCGTCCTGTCCGGAATGCTGATCACGCGGAGCGCGCGCCGGACCTCGATCGGCCGGTACGCCTGGCACCGGGCGCTGCGGATCCTGCCCGCCCTCTGGGTCTGCCTGGCGGTCACGGCGCTGGTCGTCGCACCGCTGGTCGCCCTGCGTGAGCACGGCAACCTGAACGGCTTCTGGCACGGCCCCAGCGGTCCGTTCAACTACATCTGGGCCAACATGTGGACGGGGCTGCGCCAGTTCGGCATCCACGACCTGCTGGCCTCGACGACGCCCTGGGGCCGCCACACGAACACGAGCGTCTTCGACGGCGCACTGTGGTCGCTGGCGTACGAGATGCTCTGCTACATCGTCATCGGCATGCTCGCCGTGACATGCGTCCTGCAGAACGCGCGACGGTTCGTCGTGGTCCTCACCGTCGGGACCTACGCCATCATCGTCATGGACTACTGGGAGTCCTCGAGCTGGACCGGGCCGGTGACCGGGAGCTACAGCACCTCGGTGGCGCCCCTGCTCGGCGGGCTGTCCTTCCAGTGGATCGTCTACCTCGGATTCCTGTTCCTGCTCGGTGGGGTCATGGACCTGTACCGGGAGCGGATCCCGGTCCACGACGGCCTCGGGATCGCCTCGGCGATCGCCTTCGTCGGCACGCTGGTCACCGGCGGCTTCTTCGTACTCGGCCTGCCGGCCTTCGCGTACCTGCTGGTCTGGCTGTCGGTACGGATGCCGCGCAAACTGCACTGGGTCGGCCGCAAGAACGACTACTCGTACGGGATCTACATCTACGGCTTCGTCGGGCAGCAGGTCTTCGCCAGTCTCGGCTGGAACCGCTGGGGTTACATCCCGTTCGCGACGATCTCGGTTATCGCCGCGTTCGTGGCCGCGTACCTGTCCTGGCACCTGGTCGAGCGCCACGCCCTGTCGCTCAAGGGCTGGACGCCGCGGCTGCGCCGGGGTGGGCCGGCCGGCCGGTCGGCCGAGAAGGCCGACTCGACCGAGTCGAGCGCCGAGGATCCCGCGCTGTTGCCGGCCGGCACGAAGGCCTAGCGACCACGGTCGCACTGAGAGGGGGCCGGGCTCGATGAGCCCGGCCCCCTCTCGTGTCGGTGCCGGACCGCGCACGCCGTAGCCGATTCGCAACGATTGGCTTCTCGGGCAAAAAACTGGTCCGGGCGCGTGAAGACGGCCATCGCTGGAAAGGGGCCCTGTCCGGAACGGGTGGGCCAGGTCCTAGCGAGGGCGCCGGTCCGCCGGGGCGTCAACCTGTCGAGGATCCCACGCGCGCCAACCCATCCCTTCCGGTCAGGTGTTGTCGACGGAAGTGGAAATCGCATGCGGCACCTCGCCCTGCTGCTCGCCGCGCTCCCCGCCGCCACCCTCGCCGCCGCGTGGTACGCGCTCCGCCCGGCAGGGCCGGCCGTCGGAGCCTGGCGGCTGGCCGCGGTCAGGGCCGGGGTGGTCGTCGGGGCGTACGCCGTGATGACCGTCGAACTGCTGTCGGCCGTCGGCGCGCTGGCCCGTACCGGGCTCTGCGTCGCGTGGCTGGCCGGGCTCGCCGTCGCGGGCGCCGGGGCCGCTTTCCGGCACCGGACCGACCCGCCCCGCTCGGAGCGGCGCAGGTGGGCGCGGCTCGGGACGGTCGAGTGGCTCGTCGTCGCCGGCCTGGCGCTGATCGCCGCCGGAACCCTGGTGGTGGCGCTCGCCGCCGAGCCGAACAACTGGGACTCCCAGGCGTACCACCTGCCCAAGGTGGAGCAGTGGGCCGCGAACGGCTCGGTCGGCATGTACCCGACGAACTTCTTCCTCCAGTCGGCGCTCGCGCCGGGCGCCGAGTACCTGCTGCTGCACCTTCGGCTGCTCACCGGCGGGGACCTCCTGTACAACCTGGTCCAGTGGGGCGGTGGGCTGCTGTGCGCCCTGGCCGCTTCGCGGGTGGCCGCGCAGTTGGGCGCCGGGCGCCTCGGGCAACTGGCCGCCGCCTTCGTTGTCGCGACCGCACCCGCCGTCGTGCTGGAGGCCACGAGTACCCAGACCGACCTGCTCGCGGCCGCCTGGTGCGCCTGCGCGGCGACGCTCGCGGTCGGCGTCGCCTGGAGCCGGTCCGGCGCGTCGGACACGCTGCTGCTCGGTGCGGCCCTGGGCCTGGCGACGCTGACGAAGTCCACCGGGATGGTGGTCGCGGGCCTGATGGTGGCGCTGTGGTTCGCGGTCCGCGCCGCCCGGGTGCGGTCGTCCCGGGCGGCGGCGAGGCTGGCGGGGTCGGGGCTGGCCGTCACCGTGGCCGCGCTGGCGATCACCGGACCGTTCCTGGCCCGGATGGCGGTCACGTACGCGAACCCGCTCGGGCCGCCCGAGGTGGCGGCGCACGCGATGGGGCGACAGGACCCGCCCGCCGTCGCGGTCAACGCGGCCCGGCTGCTGCAGACCGCGACGATGGTCCCAGACAAGGACCTGAACGGCGTCGCTGCCCAGGCGGTGCGGCGTTTCGCCAGCAGCCTGGGCGAGGACGTGACCGACCCGCTGACGACCCGGGCGGCGGGGTACCCGGCGCCCTACGTGGGCGACGACGAGGACATCTCCGGCCTACCCGTACAGGCCGTCGCCGTCGGCGCCGGGCTCCTCTTCTGCCTGGTGCGTCGCCGGGCGTTGCCGTATGCGCTCACCTGCCTCGTGGTCGCGATCGCGTTCGCCGCCACCATCAGATGGCAGTGGTACGTGACCCGGCTGCTGCTGCCCGGGCTGGTCGTCGCCGCGCCGCTGGCCGGGCTGGCCGCGGACGCTCTGGCCCGGCGGGTACGAGCCATCGCTGCTGCCGGGCTGGCGTTCGTCGTGGTCGTCGCCGGGTACACCGGGGTCCACGCCATCCTCTTCGGCTCGCCCCGCCCGCTCTACGGAACACACTCGGTGCTGTATGCCGGAGCGTGGCAGAGCCGGTTCTCGCGCATGCCGGAGTACCTCGCTGACTACCGGTGGGCCGCCGGCACGGTACGGGCCGCCGGCGCGGAGCGGGTCGGCCTGGTGAACAACGACACCGCCACGGGGACCAGGTTCGAGTACCCGATGTGGGTGCTGCTGCGCGGACTGCGCCTGGTCAACCTCTCCTCGACCGTACCCGGCCAGCCAGCCCCGCCGTCGACCAGCGTGAACGCGATCGTCTGCTTCGCGCCGCCACCGCCGGACTGCGCCGCCCACGTACCGCCGGGGTGGCAGCTCCACCACCACGGGAACGTCGCCGTGGCGCTGCCGGCCACGCCGTAGCGCGCTGGTCTCCCGCGTCGTACCGCGTCCGGCTGTCGTCGGTGGCCGGCCACGCAGCCGTTCGGACCCCGCGCCCGGCGGCCGTATCATGCACAGGGCAAAACCCGCCGAGACCGTTTCGAGGTCGCGCTTGTCTACCACAACCAGTCAGAGTCCGGTCACGACGCCGCCTCCCGTCGGGCCGTCGACGTCGACCCCGCTGTGGCGATGGGCCGCCGCGTTCGCGGCTTCCTGGCTGCTCCCGGCCGGTACACATCTGCTCGGCGCCGACTGGCTGCTGCCGCCGATCCTGCTCGTCGGGCTGATGTCGCTCCAGCGTCCCGGACGTACCCTCCTCGACCGGTTCGTCCTCGCGGCGGCCCAGCTCTTCGGGGCGCTCTGCGCGGCCGGGCTGGTGATCTCGGTCTGGCCCTGGCACCTGCACCCCGTGCCGATCGCCGGCTGTGCGTTCACCGGGCTGGTCGTCCTGGCCCTGGTGACCGGCCGCCGTCCCCGGCTCCCGCGCCGGCCGCCGGCCGCGGACGTGGTCACCTGGCTGGCCGGGCTCGCGGTGGCCGTACTGGCGTTCGGGCCCTTCGCCCTGCGCGACCTCGGCGGCCGGATGGGCATCGTCGCGCCCGGCGAGGACTTCGCCCGGCACTTCATGCTCTACGACATGATCGGCAAGGTCGGCGGGTACGCGTTCCTGCACCGCCCCGCCGCCGGGGTCTTCGCCCCCGACGACTACGGCTTCGGGTACCCGCAGGGCACCCACCTGCTCTACGCCGTGCTGGACCGGTTCGTCCGGTCGTCGGACCGCAACGCCGACGCGGTGACGGCCATGGACGTGGCGCTGTGGTGCCACCTCGGCAGCTACGTCTTCCTCGCGCTGGCCCTGCTGTGGGCGGTGCGCCGGGTGGCCGGTCCGGCTCCCGCCCCGGCCGCCCTGCTCGCGGTGCTGGGCGGCGTCGCCGGCGTGCTCTACTTCGGCGACCTGATCACCGTGTTCCTGCGGGGCTTCCCGAACGAGCTGCTCGGCCTGGCGCTGGTCGCGATGCTGACCGCGGTGGTGGCGCGCCCGCTGGCCGGTGTACGCGACCAGGTGGTCACCGTGGCGTCGCTGCTGATCGGCGTCTCGTTCACGTACCACCTGTACCTCCCGTACGCGCTGGTGGTCGCTGCCGTGTGGGCCTGGCGCCGCCGCCGCGCGCTGCCCTGGCGCTTCACGCTGGCCGTCGCCGTCGTGCTGGCCCCCCTGGTGGTGATCACCCCACTGGCGAACCGGCCGTCCGGCTCCGGCAACCAGCTGCTGATCCCGGGTACCGCGCTGCCGGTCGACCGGCCGGTCCTGTGTTTGGTCCTGATCGCGGCCCTGGCCGGGATCTCGGCCCGGTACGGGTGGCGTTCGCCGGCTCGCCGCGTCCTCGCCGTCGAGCTCGCCGTCGCAGCCGGGATGGTCGTGGCGCTGTGGGCGTACCAGTACGCGATGGTCGGGCACTCGGTCTACTACTTCGAGAAGTTGCTGCACATGCTGCTGGTGGTGGGCCTGGTCGCGCTCGGCACGACCGCGCGCCTGCTGCCGTGGTCGCGCGTGGCGCGTCCGAGCGCGGGGCGGTACGCCACCGCGCTGGCCGGCGTACTCGTCGTCGCGTTCGCGCTCGCGGCGTTCGGCGGCCCCTGGCACGCCAAGCCGCTGGCCGGCGCCGGCCTGCGGTACGGGCTCGGGTTGGAGAAGGGGTCCCCGGCCGGTGGCCGCCAGGCCGTCAACCTGGTCCGGGATTACCCGGACGCGAACGGCACGGTCGACGTCGTGCTGACCGCGACGCCGTACGCCAACTTCTACGCCACCCTGTTCACCGCGGTGATGCAGCGCAACTACCGGGTGGGCGAGGCGTGGTACGTCTTCCTGTCGCCGAGCGCGCCGCACCGGCCGACCCTGGCCGACCTGGAGGCGAGGGTGCGCGACAGTCCGGTACCCGTGCGGTTCGTGGTACGGGATCCGGACGCCCGGTTCTTCGCGGCGGAGCCGGGCAGCAGCTCGGCGGCGCCGACCAATGTGGAGGTCGCCCGGACCCTCGCCGGCCGGTACCCCTCCAAGGTGGGGATCCTCGTACTCGGTGCCTGAGCGCCACCTCCGGTGACGCTCAGGCACCCGTCAGCCGTCCTCGCCCTCCTGGAGCGCCGGGAACCGCCGAGCGAAGCCGTCCACGACGGCCCGACCGGTCTCGGAGTCGGCGCCGACGGTCTCATCGGCGACCTCCGCCACCCGCGCCGCCAGCGATCCCTGCGCGCGTCGCATCACCGACATGACCTGGGCCGCGATCTCGTCGGCCGACCAGCGCAGCACCCGGTCGTCGAGCGTCAGGTCGGTCATCACCCCGGAGCCGGCGACCGTCACCCGTACGGCGCCGTCCCGGCCGGACGCCGACACCGACAGCATCGACACCCGCTCGGAAAGCTCCTGGGCAGCGCGGGCGTGGGCCGAGATGCCCGCCGCCCAGGAGTCCACCCAGGCGTCCGCATCGTCCCCCGCGGTACTGAATGGCATTGCCATAACCGCTATCAACCCCCCCAGTACGAATTCTCCGGCCTGTCACGGTACCGAAATCGGGAGGGGCGTTGGGGGCGATCGATCGATCAGGGCAGCGGCGGTGTGACGGTCTGTTCGGACGTGCGGTGCTCCAGGAACGAGTCGGGCGCGGCCTCGAGATCGTTCTCGCGACGGTCGGAGTCCTGGAGGATCGCGGCCGCCTGGGCCCGCGGGTCGTCACTACCGGCCGCCAGCTCCTCGGGGAGCAGATCGGCGGCCCGGCTCTCGACGCGTTCGTCTGTCGGTTCGGTCATGGCGACGTCGTACCCCGTGCGCTTTCGTGGCACACGCTTTTGACCATCGCCACCGGCGCGGACAGGATGGGCTGGTGATGGGAACGCTGAAGACCGAGCCTGCCCGGGAACGCCCCGACCTGTTGGCGCCCCCGGTGCTGGCCGCCCTGGAGACCTGGACCGAGCCGGAGGTGCTCGTCGCGCCGATCGACCCGGCGCTCGCCGACACCGCCGAGTTCTGCGAGGCGTACGGGGTGGGCCTGGCCGAGTCGGCCAACTGTGTCGTGGTGGCGGGCAAGCGGGAGGGCGAGACGCGCTACGCCGCGTGCCTGGTGCTTGCGACCACTCGCGCCGACGTGAACGGCGTCGCGCGCCGGCGCCTCGACGTGCGTAAGGCGAGCTTCGCGCCGATGGACGTGGCGGTGGCGGAGACGGGTATGGAGTACGGCGGGATCACGCCGATCGGGCTGCCGGCGGACTGGCCGATCCTGATCGACGCCCGCGTCGCGGCCACCCCTTACGTGATCATCGGGAGCGGGGTGCGGCACAGCAAGATCGCTCTGCCCGGTACGGCGCTGGTCAGGCTACCCGGGGCCGAGGTGATCGAGGATCTCGCGCGGTGAGGTAGATCAATACCGTTGCACGTGAAACCACGCGTCAGGACTGCTCGCGCACCTGTCGCTGGAGCCGGCCCAGGATCGCGCTGCCACCACGTACCCGCAGCGGGCTGATCGCGGCGGCCAGGCCCATCCGCTGGTAGAGATCGCCGGGGACCGCCAGTACCTCGTCGGCGCTGGCGCCGGCCAGGCCCTCGGCCAGGATGCCGGCGAAGGCGCGGGTCGTCGGCGCCTCGGGCGGGCAGTCGAACCACATCTCGACGCGGCGGTCGGACTTCACCTCGGCGCGCAGGAAGAACGCGGTCTGACACTCGGGCACCTGCTCCATGCCGTCGTGGCCGACCATGTCCGGCGGCAGTGGGGGCAGGGCGTCGACGTACTCGAGCAGCATCTCCAGCACCACGTCGCGCGGTGCGGAGGCGAACTCGTCGATGATCTCGGTGAGTCGGGTAGGCATGTTCATTACGTCAAGCTTATCCGCGCTGAGCGCCGGGTTCCGATCACGACCACCCCGCAGGCGGTCAACGCAGCCGCCCCGGAGGAATACTCCGGGGCGGCTGGCACGGCTCAGTTGTTGGGCTCGGCCCGGCTGATGCCGCCGAGTACCGACTCGGGATCGATCTCCTCGGCCAGGTCGCCGATGGAGACGATGCCCACCAGGTTCTGCTCCTCGTCACATACCAGCACCCGCCGGACCGCGTAGTCACGCATCAGTAGCGCCGCCGACTGCACGGTGTCTTCCGGTCGTACGGTCACGAGATCCTGCGTGAGGATCTCGCCGATCGTGGTGCTGGCCGGGTCGCGTCCCTCCGCGACCGCCCGTACCACGATGTCGCGATCGGTCACCAGGCCGGCGGTACCGTCACCGCCGGCCACCACGATGTCGCCGATGTCCTCCTCGCGCATGGTGCGGGCGGCTTCGGCCAGGGTCGTGTCGCGGGGCAGGGTGACCACGCGTGCGGTCATCACGTCCGCGACGGTCTGCATCGGCATGGAGGCCTCCGGAAGGGGATCGGCGTCTTCGGAGGAGATTTACCCACGCCGTCGTCGATCAATCAGTTCGACCACGTCGTCGACGGGTACGTCGGTGCGGGAACCGTCGATGCGCGAGCGGACCTCGACGTAACCGTCGGCCAGGCGTCGACCGACCACGACGACGACCGGCATGCCGAGCAGTTCGGCGTCGGCGAACCGTACGCCCGCGGACAGCCCAGGCCGGTCGTCCAGCAGCACGTCGATGCCGCGTGCCGTCAACTCCGACGCCAACCGCTCCGCCGTCTCGCCCTGCTCGCCCTTGCCGGTCGCGACGACGTGCGCGAAGGCCGGCGCGACCGATTCCGGCCAGGCCAGGCCACGCTCGTCGTGGTGCTGCTCGGCGATGGCGGCGACCACGCGCGACACGCCTACCCCGTACGAGCCCATGGTGATCCGTACCGGCTGGCCGTCCGGGCCCAACGCGTCCAGGCCGAACGCGTCGGCGAACCGGCGTCCGAGCTGGAAGATGTGGCCGATCTCGATACCGCGTCGCAGGGTGAGTGAGCCGTCGCCGCACGCCGGGCACGCGTCGCCCTCCCGTACGTCGGCCGCCTCGATCGTGCCGTCGGGGACGAAGTCGCGGCCGCAGACGACGTTCACCGCGTGCCGGTCGGCCTCGTTCGCGCCGGTCAGCCAGGCGGTACCGGGTACCACCCGCGGGTCGACCAGGTACCGGATGCCGAGCTTGGCCAGCACCTGCGGGCCGATGTACCCGCGCACCAGGTCGGGCTGCGCGGCGAAGTCGTCGAACATCTCCACCGTCGCGGGGTGCAGCGCCGCCGACACCCGCTTGAGGTCCACCTCGCGGTCGCCCGGTACGCCGACGACCAGGATCGAGTCGCCGACCCGGAGCACGACGTTCTTCAGGGTGTCCGCGGCGGTCCAGTCGGTACGGCCACCCGCCCCGACCGAGTTCGCGTACTCCACAAGCGACGCGATGGTGGGGGTACCCGGCGTGTCGATGACCTCCGCCGCCGGGTGGGTGAGCTCGCCGTTGACCGCCGGCGCCGGCGTCGTCACCGCCTCGGTGTTGGCGGCGTAGTCGCAGGCGGTGCAGCCCACGAAGGTGTCCTCACCGACGGGGGCCGGTGCCAGGAACTCCTCGGAGACCGAGCCGCCCATCGAGCCGGACATCGCCGCCACGATCGTGTAGTCCAGACCGAGCCGGTTGAAGATCCGGATGTACGCGTCCCGCTGCGCCTGGTACGAGCGGCGCAGCCCCTCGTCGTCGAGGTCGAACGAGTACGCGTCCTTCATCAGGAACTCCCGGCCGCGCAGCAGCCCGCCCCGGGGCCGCGCCTCGTCCCGGAACTTGGTGCCGATCTGGTAGAGCGTCACCGGGTAGTCGCGGTACGAGCCGTAGAGGTCGCGTACGAGCAGCGTGAACAGCTCCTCGTGGGTCGGGCCGAGCACGTACCCGGCGCCGCGCCGGTCGCGCAGCCGGAACACGTCGTCGCCGAAGGCGCTCAGGCGACCGCTCGTCTCGTAGTTCTCCTGCGGCAGTAGCGACGGGAACGACACCTCCTGCGCGCCGATCGCGGCCATCTCCTCGCGTACCACCGCGGCGACGCGGTCGAGTACCCGCTGGCCGAGCGGCAGCCAGGCGTACCCGCCCGGCGCGAACCGGCGGACATAGCCGGCGCGTACCAGCAGCTTGTGGCTCGGGACCTCGGCCTCGGCCGGGTCCTCGCGGAGGGTACGGACGAACAGGCTCGACATGCGCATCAGCATTCGCGCAGCGTACGTCCTCCCGTCCGGGCCGCACGCGCGGGTTTGTCGGACGGTTGACAGATCCATCGACAACCATGCGGGGGCAGGAGCGCGTCTCGGATGACATAACCCGACCGATCCTCGGCTCGCCGGCGCCCGGATCCCCTGAAGCACCCCGGAGACAACTATGACGACACCACGGCTCATCGCCGAGGGTCCGCAGGCGCCACCCGACCCCGTCGACCACCCACAGAGGCTGGCAAGCATGGACGTCCTCGTCGATGATTTCGACGCCTTCGTACGCGGGCGAAGCGCGGCACTGCTGCGCTCGGCGTACCTGCTCACCGGCGACCAGCACCTCGCCGAAGATCTTGTGCAGTCGGCGCTCGCCCGCACCCACCGGGCCTGGAGCCGGCTGCACGCCACCGGGAACGCCGAGGCGTACACCCGGAAGGTCATGTACCACCTGCAGGTTTCGTGGTGGCGGCGCGGGCGCGTGGCGGAGGCGTTCCCGGGCGACGTACCGGAGCCGCGGACCGGTGACCGGGACCCGCACGACCGCAGTGACCTGCGGCTGACGTTGCGCGCGGCGCTGTTGAAGCTGTCGAACAAGCAACGCGCGGTACTGGTCCTGCGCTACTTCGAGGACCGCACCGAAGCGGAGGCCGCCGAACTGCTCGGCGTCACCGTCGGCACCGTGAAGTCCCAGACCGCCAAGGCGCTGGCCCGGCTGCGCACCGTCGCCCCGGACCTCGCCGACCTCTACTTCCGGAAGGGGAGCGTCCGATGAACGACTTCGCTCCAGAGCCGTTGCACGACGCCCTCGCAGATCTCGCCGAGACGGTACGCCCCGTCGACCTGCGTGACCGTGCCCTGCGCGCCTCGCGGCGGCTCGCGATCCGGCGGGCGGTGACCGTGGCAGCGGCGGTCGTGGCGCTGATCGGGGTCAGTGCCGCCGGCGTCAGCCAGGTGTTGCCCAAGCACACCGGCCTGCCACAGCAGCCGGCGACCAGTTCCTCCGCCACCCCGTCGCCGGAACCGTCGACGACCCCGTCGGTGACGCCTACGCCGGACACCTCGTCCGCGCCGACGGGGGCGTCGACATCGCAGGCGACGTCGTTCGGCCGGCTGTACTACGTGGACCGCCCGGACTCTACGAACCCCTCCCCGGTGACGTCGTGGCTGGTCGGCGTGGCCCTGCCGGAAAGCGCGTTCGCCACGCTCCCGGCCGAGACCGCCTACCTCAACGCCAACGTCTCGCCCGACGGGCGTCAACTGAGCTACGTGACGCAGGACGGCGGGCTGCACCTGGTCGACCTGCGTACCGGGCGGGACAGAATGATCCGGGGCAATGTCGACGGGTTGTGCAACGAGCCGGTCTGGGCTCCCGACAATCGCCGCCTGATCATCGGCGACACGTCGAACCGGCCCGCCAACGGGCCGAGCAGCCGCCCGGGCGTCCTGGACGTGTACACCGACACGTTCACGCCGTTCCCCGAGCAGGTCACCGGTTGCCATTTCGCGTGGTCGTCGGACGACACCGCGATCGCGTACGCCGACGGAGCCGGCAAAATCTTCGTGGCGAACGCGGACGGCTCCGGCCGGCGCGCGGTACCGGGGCTCGGTGACGGGAAGCCGCCGTACGGCTTCGATCTCGAGAGCGTCTCCGGGCAGGGCCGCCGGATCGCTCTGCGATGGAACGACGGCTCGATGCCGGCCGGTGACGCGGCCCGGAATCTGTACAGCAACGCGGTGATCGACACCCGGACCGGTCAGAAGGTGAAGCTGCCGGTCACGACCGGGCTGCTCCAGGTGGTCTTCCGGCCCGACGGAGGCATGCTGCTGCGGGTCAAGGGCGACCAGCACAACCAGCTGCTACTGGTCGCCGCGGACGGCACCGAGCTGGACCGGCGCGACGAGCCAGCCGGACTGAAGAACCTGACGCTGCTGACCAGGTGACGGGTGATCGTGGCGCGGGGGCTGGCCGCATCGGCCAGCCCCCGCGCCGTGTCACGGGTCGCCTCGCGCCGTGTCGTAGATCGCACCCGCGGCCGGGCCACTCCCGTCGATGCTTAGCTTTTGTCAAGATTCCTCACTGGAGGGATGCGAAATGGCCTGGCGCAGTTACGTGGCCCTCGGTGACAGCTTCACCGAGGGCATGGACGACCCGGATCCGAATGGGGACGGGTACCGGGGCTGGGCCGACCTGGTCGCGGCCCACCTGGCGGCCGAGGCGGTGGCGCGCGGCGAGGAGTTCCACTACGCCAACCTGGCCATCCGCGGCCGGCTGTTCCACGGCGTGGTCTCGGAGCAGTTGCCGCCGACCCTCGCGATGAAGCCCGACCTGGTGAGCTTCGCGGCCGGCGGTAACGACGCGCTGCGCCGCAACTTCGACGGCCCGACGCTGATCACCCGCTTCGAGGAGATCGTCGCGTCGCTGCGCGGCAACGGGGCCGACGTGATCCTGTTCCGCTTCGCGGACATGTCCCGCCGGCTGCCCGGCAAGCGGATCATCCTGCCCCGCACGTCGTTCCTCAACGACGCGGTCATCGAGGTCGCCACGCGGCAGGGCGCCTACCTCGTGGATATGTGGGCAGACGAGGAGCTGGCGGCGAACACCGCGATGTGGAGCGAGGACCGCCTGCACCTGTCGACGGTCGGGCACCGCCGGGTCGCCGGCCACGTCCTCACCGCGCTCGGGCTGGTACCGGACCCGACCTGGCTGGACAACGTGCCGGCGCCGGCGCGCCGGCCCTGGCCGATGGCGCGCGCGGCCGACGCCCGCTGGGCCGCGCGGTACCTGGCGCCCTGGATCAAGCGCCGGCTGCAGGGGCGCTCGTCGGGCGACCTCGTGGTGGCCAAGCGCCCGGAACTGGCGCCGGTCCTGCCGCTCGGTTCACCGACCGAGGACGGACAGCGGAACGCCTGATCGTCAGCGACACGCGCCGGACCGTTCGCTTGGTGTCCGTCTCTCTGGGCGAGTGAGGTCAGTGGCCGGGATGCTCGAGTTCGCGGATCTCCTGCCGGGCGCGGTCGGTGCGCGCGTGGATGGCGTTCTCGAGGTCGAGCGCCTCGACCATGCCGGCCGTGCGTACGCGCTCGGTCATGCTTACCAGCGTCCGGAGCGAGGTCACGTCGAGCTGGCGCACAAGTCGCCCGCACACGATCTCGTCGTATCCACCGAGCACGACGCCGCGTAGCGCGTCGGAGATCGCGTCCTCGATATCGGACCGGTTGACGGACGGCCCCAAAGGTGCGTCGTGCAGTGGCGCTATGGGAGTGAAATGGCGTGCCCGCATAGGTTGGCTCATGGGTCGGGGCTCCCTCCGATCAAGATGCCGGTCAACGTGCGCAGCGCTGGCGGGCCCCACCCCTTGGGTAGCTGGTAGATCACTGGCCGCTGGCGTCCTATGACCGACCGTACGCTTGAACGTGTAGAACGTCTAGGACGTACCGCACGACGACAACGTCCAGCACGTGCTTACCGTCCAGCTCATGGTTGATCCGCTCTCGCCCACACCGCTGTACATGCAGGTCGCTGATCTGCTGGCTGCGCGGATCGAGAGCGGAGAGCTTCGGGCCGGCAAGCCGATCCCGAGTGAGTCCCAGATCCGTGGGGAGTACGGCGTGGCTCGCGGCACGGCCCGCGCCGCGGTGGCGGAGCTGCGCAATCGCGGACTGGTCGTCACGATCCATGCGCGCGGAACGTTCGTCGTCGAGCGGTAGCCCGCTCGGTGCCGGACGGGCCGATGAGAGACTAAGTGCCATGGCCGTACCTAACGATTCCGCACCAGAGCTGCAGGCGTACGCGCATCCGGAGCGACTGGTTACCACGTCCTGGCTGGCGCACCACCTCGATGACGAGGGTCTGGTGGTGGTGGAGAGCGACGAGGACGTCCTGCTCTACGACACCGGGCACATCCCGGGCGCTGTCAAGGTCGACTGGCACACCGAACTCAATGACCAGGTCACCCGCGACTACCTCGACGCCGAGGGGTTCGCGGAGCTGTGCCGGGCCAAGGGCATCAGCCGCGACGACACGATCGTGTTCTACGGCGACAACTTCAACTGGTGGGCCACGTACGCGCTGTGGGTGTTCACCCTGTTCGGCCACGCCGACGTGCGGATCCTCGACGGCGGCCGGCAGAAGTGGGTCGCCGAGGGGCGGCAGCTGGTCCGGGACGTGCCGCGGCGCACCCCCACCGACTACCCGGTGGTGCAGCGCGACGACACCCCGATCCGGGCGTTCCGCGACGAGGTGCTGACCCACGTCACGGCCGGTCGTCCGCTGGTCGACGTGCGCTCACCCGGCGAGTACACCGGCGAGCTGCTGCACATGCCGGACTACCCGCAGGAGGGTGCGCTGCGCGGCGGCCACATCCCGGGCGCGGTGAGCAAGCCGTGGAAGCAGGCGGCCAACGACGACGGGTCGTTCAAGCCGGCCGACGCGCTGCAGCGCATCTACGCCGACGAGCTGGGCCTGAACAGCGACGACGACATCGTCGCGTACTGCAGGATCGGTGAGCGCTCCTCGCACACCTGGTTCGTGCTGACGCACCTGCTCGGGTACCCGCGGGTGCGCAACTACGACGGCTCGTGGACGGAGTGGGGCAACCTGGTCCGGGCGCCGATCGCCAGGGGCGCCGAGCCGGGCAAGCTCGGTTCCTGATCGCGTTCCTGATCGACACAACTGACACCGAAGTCGTGGCCTCGGCACGGTACTGAGGCCACGACTTCGGCGAAGTTGTCACGATCCAAGGGACCTCGACGGTGGGCCGGCACCGGTACGGTGAGCGCTCGACAAGTGTGATCGGGAGCAGCCAGACGTGGACCGGACCTTCCAGGTCGACCTTCGGGGCGTGGTCGACCTGCTCAGCCATCACCTGTACGGCAGCCCGCGGGTGTACGTACGGGAACTGCTGCAGAACGCGGCGGACGCGATCACGGCCCGGCACTCACGTGAGCCCGGCCGCGTCCTCATCGAGCCACCCGAGGTCACCGGCGACGGGACGCTGCGGGTCAGTGACACCGGGATCGGGCTGACCGAGGCGCAGGTCCACGAGCTGCTCGCCACGATCGGTCGCAGCTCCAAGCGCGACGATCTCGGCTTCGCCCGCCACGAGTTCCTCGGCCAGTTCGGCATCGGCCTGCTCTCCTGCTTCCTCGTCGCCGACGAGATCCGGGTGGAGACCCGCGCCGCCGGCGCGTCCGCGGTGCGCTGGACCGGGTACGCCGACGGGCGGTACTCGGTCGAGCCGGCGGACCGGGCGGAGACCGGCACCACGGTCACGCTGCTGCCCCGCCGCGGTGCCGAGCCGTTGCTCGCCGCCCCGACCGTCGTCGAGTTGGCCCGCCTGTACGGTTCGCTGCTGCCGATCGACGTCACCGTGGCCACCCCGAGCGGGCCGGTCCGGACCGCCGAGGACCGGCTGCCCTGGGCTTCCTCCGGCCCCGAGCGCCGGGAAGCCCTTTTCGAGTACGCGCGGAGCGTCTTCGGTTTCACACCGTTCGACGTGATCGACCTGAGCGTGCCCGAGGCCGGTCTGACCGGCGTCGCGTTCGTGCTGCCCCAGCCGGCCAACCCGACCGCACGGGCCGGCCACCGGGTCTACCTCAAGCGGATGCTGCTCTCCGAGGGGGCGGAGGGGCTGCTGCCCGACTGGGCGTTCTTCGCCCGGTGCGTGGTCGACACGAGCGAGCTCAAGCCGACCGCGAGCCGGGAGGCCCTGTACTCCGACAGCCTGCTGGAGGCGACCCGCGAGGCGCTGGGGGAGCGGTTGCGCGGATGGCTGGTCGGACTGGCCGCCACCCACCCGGGCCGGCTCGCCGAGTTCCTCGCCATCCACCACGTCGGGGTCAAGGCCCTCGCCCTGCACGACGACGAGATGCTTCGCCTGGTCGACGCGTGGTGGCCGATGGAGACCAACGTCGGCCGGATGACGCTCGCGGAGTTCCGCGAGCGGTACGGCCTGGTCCGGTACACCGTCAAGGTCGAGGAGTTCCGGCAGCTCGCGTCGGTGGCCGCGGCGCAGGACCTGCCCCTGGTCAACGGCGGGTACGTGTACGAGACCGAGATCATCGAACGGCTGCCGGGCATCGAACGCTCGGCGCTGATCGAGCGCCTCGAACCCAGCGACCTGACCACCCGCTTCGACGTCCTCGACGGGGACGTCGAGCTGGCACTGCGGCCGGTGCTCACCGAGGCGCAGCGGGCGGTCGACCGGCTGGGGTGCGAGGTCGTGCTGCGGGCGTACGAGCCGATCGCCCTGCCCGCCCTCTACCTGGTCAACCGGGCCGCCGCCTTCAACGAGCAGCTTCGCAGCACCCGGGAACAGGTCGACGAGGTGTGGGCCGGGGTGCTCGACGCGCTGGCGCGCACGACCACCGACGACCGGCCGCAGCTCGTCCTCAACTACCGCAACCCGATCGTGCGCCGGGTGACCGCCCTCGACGACCCCGCGCTGATCAGGCTCGCGGTCGAGGCGCTGTACGGGCAGGCGCTGCTGCTCGGGTACCACCCGATCCGGCCCGTCGACGCGGCGCTGCTGAACAGTTCGCTCCTCGGCCTGCTCAACCAGGCCGTTCCGGACAAGGACCGCTGATGGGTTACACCGAGGACGACCTGTGGCACCTGCTGGTCGAGGCCCGTGGCGTGCCGTACGGCGCGGGCCAGATCGCCCTGGTCGAGCAGGTCGTCCAGCACGCCGACGCCGCCGGCTCCGACCGGCTGCGATTCGCCGCGCGCATGATGGCCACGAACGCCTACACCTACGGCGGGGAGCCGGCGAAGGCGTTCGTGACGTTCTCCTGGTGCCTGGCCGAGTACGACCGGGACCCGGCCAGCCGCAGCCGCGAGGACGAGCGCCTGCTGCTGTGGCACTTCAAGTACGTGATCAACGCGCTGACGAAGTTCCCCGAGGTGCCGCTGGAGCGGACGTACGCGGTCGTCGACGACATGCAGCGGCGCTACCAGGCCGGCGGGCACAGCCTGCACGCGGTGTACCGGCAGCGCTGGGGGCTCGCGTACCACGTCGGCGACGCGGACGGCGCCCGCGAGTGGTACGAGCGCTGGAACGCCGCGCCCCGGGACGAGAACTCCGACTGCCCCGGTTGCGACCCGGGCGCGAAGGCCCTGCACCTGATCCAGTACGGCACCGACGAGGAGGCCGTCGCGCTGGCCGCGCCGCTCCTGACCGGGCAGCTGTCCTGCCACGAGCAGCCGCAGAGCATCCTGACCGACCTGTTGCTGCCCTACCTGCGCACCGGCCGGCTGGCCGAGGCGGCCGACGCGCACCGCCGGGGATACCGCCTGATGCGGGGCAACCTGGCGGACCTGGGATATATCGCCGAGCACCTCATGTTCTGCGCGTGGACCGGCAACGTCGCGCGCGGGCTGGAGATCGTCCAGCGGCACCTGGGCTGGCTGGACCGCTCGCCGTCGCCCTGGGCCACGATGCGGTTCAGTGCCGCGGCGGCCCGCGTCCTCGACGGGCTCGCGGCATCCGGCCGCGGCGGCCTGACCGTGCACCGCCCCGCCACCGCCGGCCGCGAGGCCGCCGACGTGCCCGTACTCAGGCTCGCCGGCGAGCTGGCGGACCAGGCCCGTGAGCTCGCCGCCCGCTTCGACGCCCGCAATGGCACCGGCTGGCAGGGTCAGCGGGTGGCGGAGATGCTGGCCGCCGAGCCGCTGGTGGAGTACCTGCCGCTGTCGGACGTCGACGGCCGCCGCCGGCGGATGACGCCGGTACCGGCGCCCCAGCCGGACGCTCCGGCGGTGGACCCGGCCGACTACCCCGACGACCCGGCCGGCCTGCTCGACCTCGCCGAGCGGTTCTTCCGCGAGCACCGCACCGCGGCGGCGGGGGCGGTCTGGCGCCACTTCGACCAGCGGTACCCGGCCGACGCGCTGTCGCCGCTGGTCGCCGCGCGGCGGGCCGACGGGCGGGGGATGCTGGCCGCGTCCGCCGACCGGCACGCCGAGGCCGAGCGCGCCTGGTGGGAGGCGGCGGACGGGTACGCGCAGGTCGGCGACGAGGTCCGCCGGCAGGTGACGATGAGCCGCCTGGGCGCGCTGCTCTGCGGCTCCGACCGGTACGACGAGGGCCTCGCCATGGTCGAGGAGGCCAACCGCCGGCTGATGGAGCTGGGTGATGTCGAGCGCCGGGTCGGCGCCGAGCTGCGCCTGGCGTACGTGCTCGGCCTGGGCGACCGGCCGGCCGAGGGGCTGGCGGCGGTGGAGCGGGCCGCCGGGCAGGCGCCCACGATCGCCGGTGACGCACTGCTCGCCGCCGAGGTGGCGATGCGCCGGGCCCAGTTCCTGCTCACCCTCGGGCGGGTACCGGAGGCGGCCGAGTCGGCCACCACCGCGCTGGAGTGCTTCGGCGCGGCCGGTGATCCGCCGGTCGCCGCGATCGCCTGGCTGCTGCGCGCGCACGCGCAGGCCGAACTCGGCGAGTACGCCGCGGCGGCGGAGACGTTCGGCACGGTGGTGGGGCGCTCGACCGACGACGAGGTGATCCTGGCCGGCCAGCACGGTCGGGGGCGGGCACTGCTGGCCGCCGGCGATCCCCGCCGCGCGGTCGAGCCGCTGGTCGAGACGGTGGCCGGGTTCGCGGCGGCCGGTGACGAGGCCACCGCGGCGTTCGCCCGGTACGACCTCGCGGCCGCGTACCAGGGCTGTGGCCAGGCGCTGGACGCGGCGGAGGCCGCCGAGGAGGCGCTGCCCGTACTGGAGCGGCTCGGCGCCCGGGACGCCGCCGACAGGTGCCGGTACCTGTTGGCGGCCGTCTACCGCGACCTCGACCAGCCCGACGAGGCCTTGGCGCAGCTCGATCAGCTCGTGACGAACCTCGACGGGTACGACAACCTGGCCGGCCGGTCGCAGATGCACGAGGAGGCCGGGCACATCCTGTACCACCGGGACCGGGATGCCGCCGCGGCCGTCCGCTTCGGCACGGCCGCCGACGGGTACCGGGACGCCGGCCTGACCCTGGACGAGGTACGGGCCCGCCGCTGGGCGGCGCTCGCGCTGCGCTGGGCCGACCGGTTGGACGAGGCGGTGGCGGCGCTGGAGTCCGCCGAAACCAGGGCGGAGGGGTTGCCGACCGACGAGCCGGCCGCCACCTGGGAGCGGGCGATGCTCGCCTTCGACGGCGCGCGCGTACTCATCGCCGCCGAGCGGTTCGACGCGGCGCTGGACCGGGCGGCCGCCTCCGGTACGGGGTTCCGGTCGATCGGGGCGTTCGGTGAGGCGCTGCAGGCCGACGTTCTCCACGCCGAGCTGCTATTCCGCTGTGACCGGCCGGCCGAGGCGGAGCCTGTGCTGCGCGCGGTCCTCGGCACCGCGCCCCGGGACTGGCCGGTGCGGCAGAACGCCGCGTGGCTGCTGGCCGGGGTACTCGAGGCGCTCGACCGCGGTGCCGAGGCGGCGGCGCTGCGCGAGGAGTACGGCCTGGACGAGGCCTAACGATCGTTCAGTTAGGTTGCGACAACCGTTAGGCTTCACGCATGACCGCCGATCAGCAGGTAGCTCCCGCGACGCCGGCGCGGCGCCGCTCACGCCGGGACGAGATCCTGGAGATTGCCGTCGGGCTCTTCGCCACCCGCGGCTACCACGGCGTCTCCATGGACGACATCGGCGCGGCCGCCGGTGTCACCGGCCCGGCGCTCTACCACCACTTCGCCGGCAAGGAAGCGATGCTGGTCGCGGCACTGATCCCGGTGAGCGAGAAACTGCTGGCCGGCGGGCGCGAGCGTACCGGTGCGCACGGGGCCAGTCCGGGGGACGCCCTCGCCGCCCTGGTCGAGTTCCACGTCGACTTCGCCCTGGCCAACCCGGCCGTCATCGCGCTCCAGTTGCACGAACTGGACCGGCTGCCGGACGAGTCGCGCCGCCAGATCCGGCGGCTGCAGCGCCTCTACGTCGAGGAGTGGGTGAGCACCCTGACGGGGCTGCGCCCCGAGTTGTCGCCGAACGAGGCGCGGGTCCTCGCCCACGCCGCCTTCGGCCTGATGAACTCCACGCCGTTCCTCGGCGGCGAGGTCGACCGGCAGCGCCGGGCGGACCTGTTGCGGGCCGCGACGTTGGCCGCGCTCCAGGGTGACAGGTCGGCCGAGGTGGGCAAGGCTTACCGGTGAACGACCGACCAGCGCTGTCCACAGGCGGGCGGCGTTGATCCACAGGTTTGTCCACAGGCGGCTGTGGGTGAGTTGAGTACACAGGAGGCCACAAGTGATCGGGTCGCTTCTCGTCGCCAACCGGGGTGAGATAGCCCGCCGCGTCATCCGTACGGCGAAGCGGTTGGGCGTCCGCACGATCGCGGTGTACTCCGAGGCCGACGCGGACCTGCCGTTCGTCGCCGAGGCCGACGAGGCGGTGCTGCTCGGCCCGGCCAACCCGTTGCAGTCCTACCGCAGTGTCGAGGCCGTCCTCGCCGCTGCCAAGGCGACCGGGGCCGAGGCGATCCACCCCGGCTACGGCTTCCTGTCCGAGAACGCCGACTTCGCCCGTACCGTCGAATCCAACGGACTGGTGTGGGTCGGACCCGGCGCCGACGCGATCACGGCGATGGGCGACAAGATCAATGCCCGGAATCTGATGGCGGCGGCGGGGGTGCCGGTCGCGCCGGGGACCACCGACCCCGCGGCCAGCGTCGAGGAGGCGGCCGCGGCCGCCGCTCGGATCGGATACCCGATCATGGTCAAGGCCGCCGCCGGTGGTGGCGGCATGGGCATGGGGGTGGCGAACGACGAGGCGGCGCTGCGCACCGAGTACGAGAAGGTGCGCGCCTTCGCCGAGCGGATGTTCGGCGACGGGTCGGTGCTGCTGGAGCGGTACTTCCCCCGGGTACGCCACGTCGAGGTGCAGATCCTGGGCCTGGCCGACGGCCGGGTCGTCGCGCTCGGCGAGCGGGAGTGCTCGGTGCAGCGCCGCAACCAGAAGGTGGCGGAGGAGACCCCGTCGCCGGCGGTGTCGCCCTCGCTGCGGGACCGCCTGCTCGCCGCGGCGGTACGCGCAGGTGAGGCGGTCGGCTACCGCAACGCCGGTACCGTCGAGTGCCTGCTGGACCCGTCGACCGGTGAGTTCTTCTTCCTGGAGATGAACACGCGGCTGCAGGTCGAGCACCCGATTACCGAGCTCGTCTACGGCGTCGACCTGGTGGAGGAGCAGTTGCGGGTCGCGTCCGGCCTGCCCCCGACATTCGGCGACCTGGCCCCCAACGGGCACGCGATCGAACTGCGGATCAACGCGGAGGACCCGAAGCGGTTCCTGCCCGGTCCGGGGGCGATCACCGTGTGGAACGAGCCGACCGGCGAGGGGGTACGTGTCGACAGCGGGTACGCGGCCGGCACGACCGTCACGCCGTTCTACGACTCGCTGATGGCGAAGCTGGTCGTGTGGGGGCCGGACCGTCCGTCGGCGCTCGCCCGCGCTCGCGCCGCCGTCGCCGGGTTCGAGATCGCCGGCCCGAAGTGCAACCTGCCCTTCTTCGCCGAACTGCTGGACAACCCGGAGTTCACCGGCGGCGACTACGACACCGGCATCATCGCCCGGATGCGTTCGTAGGCGTCTGCCGGCCCCCGGAGGCTTGCCCCGCCGGCAGGCGGCAGCATCGACTGGAGATGAGGAGGAGCCAGATGTCCGCCATGCCGAGCGCCGTGTCGATCCGTGAGGTCGGGCCGCGGGACGGGCTGCAGAACGAGGCGCCCGTGCCGACCGAGGCCAAGGTACGGCTGCTGGACGCGCTGTCCCGGACGGGCGTCGGGCGCATCGAGGCGGTCAGCTTCGTGCACCCCAAGGCGATCCCGCAGATGGCCGACGCCGACGAGGTGTGGAAGTCGGCCACCAAGGAAGACGGCGTGCGCTACTCCGCGCTCATCCCCAACAGCCGCGGTGCGCAGCGCGCCCTCGACGCCGGCTTCACCGAGATCGAGGTCGTGGTCTCCGCCTCCGACACCCACAACCGGCGCAACCTCAACCGGTCCACCGCGGACTCCCTGGACGACATCGCGGTGCTGATCGATTCGCTGCACGCGGCGGGCGCGCGCGTCGAGGTCATCATCGCCACCAGCTTCGGCTGCCCGTACGAGGGTGACGTGGAGCCGGCCCGGGTGGCAGCGATCGTCGACCGGGTCGTAGCCGACGGCGCCGACCGGATCGCCTTCGGCGACACCACCGGCATGGCGACGCCGCCGCGGGTGGCCGCTGTCGTCTCCCGGGTCCGCGAGAAGCACCCCGACCTGCCGATGCTGCTGCATTTCCACAACACGCGCGGCACCGCGCTGGCCAACGTCTACACGGCGCTCCAACTCGGCGTGACCGAGTTCGACGCGAGCGTGGGCGGGCTCGGCGGCTGCCCGTACGCCCCCGGGGCCAGCGGCAACGTCGCGACCGAGGAGGTCGTGCACATGCTGCACGACATGGGCATCGACACCGGTATCGACCTGAGCGCGCTGCTGGACGTCGCCCGCATGGCCCAGGAGATCGTGGGCCGGGAGCTGCCCTCCGGCGTGCTGCGGGCCGGACCCAGGTTGCCGCTCGCGCGCTGATCCCATCGACCGCCAGCACGCTGATCCACCCGTCCTGGGGACAATTCGTATTGTCCGGCGTGTCCGAATGGATGATAGTTCGTTCGTAAATACGGTGATAGTTGCTGGACGCGGGACGGATCCCGCATCGGCCACATATCGCACGTGACCGGACGGGGGGCGGAAATGACTGGGTCGATTGTCGGGCGCGACGAGCGTCAGACGGCGTCGCCGCATGCCCGTACCTGTCGCCGGCTCGCCGGGTCCGACTCGACCGACGCCGTGACGAACCACGTCAGCGGCCTCGGCGGGAACGGTGCCGGCGGGATCACGGGATACCGGGAGGCCCGCTGGTCGGGTCGTCCGGATCAGCCTCGCTGACACAACTCGAACAACATCGGGGCGCACGTCCACAACCGGCGTGTCGTCGGGCGATGCTCCGCGCCCGTACGGAGTTTGCCGGTGTCACTCCGTGGATCCGGATCGAACAGACACGACAATCACCGAAAGGCCATTCTTAACATGAAGACGTGGGTTCGTAAGTCGCTCAACGTCGGTGTGCTCTCCGCCGGCTTCCTGCTCGTCGCCAGCGGTGCGGCGCAGGCCGACACGGTCACCGGTAACAACACCGGGGCCGGCGACGGCAACCAGCTCGGGACCAACGGCCAGGCGCCGGTCACCGTGGACGGCAACAGCGTCGGCTTCCTCGGTCTCAGTGAGGCCAAGGGCGGCGGCGGTTCGGCCGGCGCGACCGCGACCGGTGCCGCCACCGAGGCCATGACCACCGCCAACAACAGCGGCCTGGGCAACGGCAACCAGGTGGCGACGAACATCCAGGCGCCGGTCAACGTCAGCGGCAACGCCGTCAGCGTGCTCGGGTCCTCGTCGGCCGCCTCCGCCGGTGGTTCGGCCGCCAAGGCCGGCACCAACGCGGCTTCCGCGAAGGCCAACGGCGCCCGGGCGAAGGCCAACGGCGGCGAGATGGCCACCGGCAACAACGGCGGCCTGCTCACCGGGAACCAGGCGTCCTCGCTGGTGCAGGTCCCGGTCAACGCCTGCGGTAACTCGATCGCCGTGCTCGGCGTCTCCGACGCCTCCTGCGCCGGTGGCGCGGCGGCCGGCGGTTCGGCGGCCGGCAACGGTGGCATGACGACCGGCACCAACAGCGGCGCGGTCACGGGGAACCAGATCGGCAACCTGATCCAGGCGCCGATCAACCTGTGCGGCAACGCGATCGCGGTCCTCGGCGACGCCTCGGCCAGTTGCGCCGGTGGCGCCGGCGCCGGTGACGGCGGTGGCAACGGTGGCGGCGGTGGCGGCTACAACGGTGGCGGTAGCGGTGGCTACACCGGCGGCGGCGCGGGTGGCGGCTACACCGGTGGTGGCGCGGGTGGCAGCGCGGGTGGCGGCTACACCGGTGGCGGCGCCGGCGGCTCGGCCTACGGCGCCGGCGCCGGCACGGTCAACACCATGAACGCGGTGCAGCACGTGACGCAGTCCGCTCACCTCGCCAAGACGCACAACGTCAAGAAGGCCGCCTTCGCCAAGAAGACCAACGAGGCGGCCGGGCTGCACGCCAGCAGCGCCCGCGGCGGTGCCTCGGCCAACGGTTCTGCCGGGGGCGACATGACCACCGGTGGCAACAACGGCCTCGGTACCGGCAACCAGGTTGCGACGTCGGTGCAGGCGCCGATCAACGCGACCGGCAACGCGGTCAGCATCCTGGGGATCGCCTCGGCGGGCGGCGCCTCGTCGACCGGTGCTTCGGCCGGCGGCGCGTCGGCCAACGGCGCCGGGGGTGCGATGACCACCGGTGGCAACGGCGGTGCCCTCACCGGCAACCAGATCGTGACGTCGGTGCAGGCGCCGATCAACGTGAGCGGCAACGCGGTCAGCATCCTGGGCTCGGCCACGAGCGCCTGACCCGTACCGCGGGGCCGGTGTCCGTAGGGCACTGACCCGCACCCTCGCCAGGGGGCCGACGTCCATCGGGACGCCGGCCCCCTGCCGTATCCGGACAGCGGCCCGCCGCCTCGCCAACCACCCGCGGATGCGTTACCCTAACGATCGTTCAGGTAACGGTCTCGGGAGGTGTCCGTGACGCTCGACGGTGAAGCGCTGGAGCAGCTGCGCAAGCGGGTACGTGCCGGCGGCGCCGAGCGGTACCACGCCGCCAACGCGGCCAAGGGCAAGCTGTTCGCGCGTGAGCGGGTCGCGCTGCTGGTCGACGAGGGCTCGTTCGTCGAGGACGGGATGTACGCCAACGTCCTCGCCGACGGGCTGCCCGCGGACGGTGTGGTCACCGGCACCGCCACGGTCGACGGACGGCCGATCTGCCTGATGGCCAACGACTCGACGGTCAAGGCCGGCTCGTGGGGCGCGCGTACCGTCGAGAAGATCATCCGGATCATCGAGCGCGCGTACACCACCGGCGTGCCCATGGTCTACCTGGTCGACTCCGCCGGTGCCCGCATCACCGACCAGGTCGAGCTGTTCCCCGGCCGGCGTGGGGCCGGAAAGATCTTCTACAACCAGGTGCGCGCGTCCGGCAGCATTCCGCAGGCCTGCGCGCTCTTCGGCCCGAGCGCGGCCGGCGGGGCGTACATCCCGGCGTTCTGCGACGTCGTCGCGATGGTCGAGGGCAACGCCAGCATGTACCTGGGCTCCGACCGCATGGTCGAGATGGTCACCGGCGAGAAGACCACCCTGGAGGCGATGGGTGGCGCGAAGGTGCACTGCACCGAGTCGGGCGTCGGGCACTTCCTGTGCAAGACCGAGGTCGACGCGATCGACACGATCAAGCGGTACCTGTCGTACCTGCCCTCGAACTGGACGCAGCAGCCCCCGAAGACCGAAGCGGCGGACGCTCCGTCCAACGTGGACCTGGCTGCCCTGGTGCCGGCCAGCGAACGGCGTGCGTTCGACATGCGCCGGTACATCAAGGGCCTGCTCGACTCCGACAGCTTCTTCGAGATCCAACCCTTGTGGGCCAAGGAACTCACAGTCGGCTTCGGCCGCCTCAATGGCGAGGTGGTCGGCGTCGTCGGCAACAACTCGATGTTCAAGGGCGGCGTGCTCTTCGTCGACTCGGCCGACAAGGCGACCCGCTTCGTGCAGCTCTGCGACGCGTTCAACGTGCCGCTGCTGTTCCTGTCCGACGTACCCGGCTTCATGGTCGGTACGGTCGTGGAGAAGCAGGGGATCATCCGGCACGGCGCGAAGATGATCACCGCGATCAGCGAGGCTACGGTACCGAAGATCTGTGTCGTGGTGCGCAAGGCCTACGGGGCCGGGCTGTACGCGATGGCCGGCCCCGGCTTCGAACCGGACGCCACGATCGCGCTGCCCACCGCGAAGATCGCCGTGATGGGGGCCGAGGCCGCCGTGAACGCGGTATACGCCAACAAGATCGCCGCGATCT
Organism: Planosporangium mesophilum; assembly: GCF_016863255.1. Taxonomy (GTDB): domain Bacteria; phylum Actinomycetota; class Actinomycetes; order Mycobacteriales; family Micromonosporaceae; genus Planosporangium; species Planosporangium mesophilum. Next base: position 82,599 of record NZ_BOON01000017.1, on the reverse strand, counting down.
CCGACGAGGCGCAGCGGGCGGCGTTCGTCGCGGCGAAGCGCGAGGAGTACGAGCGCGACATCGACATCGTCCGGCTGGCCAGCGAACTCGTCGTCGACACGATCGTCGAGCCGCACGACCTGCGCGGCGAACTGGTCCGCCGGTTCGCGGCGGCAGCCGGCAAGGACCGGCACTTCTCCCGGCGCCGCCACGGCGTCACCCCGGTCTGACCCCGCCGTCCCGCCACCCCCCGTAGGTCCGCCGCCGACCTCCCGCCGATCCAGGAGAAATGGCGGGACAAAAGGGAAGGCAGAACAACCACTACTCCTAGATCGACGAGAGACAGGTGGACGCCATGCCCGACTTCCGGCTCAACGACGAGCACGAGGCGCTGCGGCAGACCGTGCGCGAGTTCGCCGTCGACGTGGTCGCACCGGTGATCGGTGACTACTACGAGCGGCACGCCTTCCCGTACGAGATCGTCCGGCAGATGGGCAAGATGGGCCTGTTCGGCCTGCCCTTCGCAGAGGAGTACGGCGGGATGGGCGGCGACTACCTCGCCCTCTGCCTGACCCTGGAGGAGCTGGCCCGGGTCGACTCCAGCGTGGCGATCACCCTCGAAGCGGCGATCTCGCTGGGCGCGATGCCGATCTACCGGTTCGGCACCGAAGAGCAGAAGCGCGAGTGGCTGCCGAAGCTCACCAGCGGCGAGAACCTCGCCGCGTTCGGGCTGACCGAGCCGGGCTTCGGCTCCGACGCCGGCGGCACCGCGACGCGGGCGTACCTGGACGAGTCGACGAACGAGTGGGTCATCAACGGCTCGAAGGCGTTCATCACCAACTCGGGTACCGACATCACGGCGCTGGTCACGGTCACCGCGGTGACCGGCGAGACGCCGGACGGGCGCAAGGAGATCTCGGCCATCATCGTCCCGTCGGGCACGCCGGGCTTCACCGTCGCGCCCGGGTACTCGAAGGTCGGCTGGTGCGCCTCGGACACCCACGAACTCACCTTCGACGACGTACGCGTACCCGCCGGCAACCTGCTCGGCCAGCGCGGTCGCGGCTTCGCGCAGTTCCTGCGCACCCTGGACGAGGGCCGGGTCGCCATCGCCGCGCTCTCGGTCGGGCTGGCCCAGGGCTGCGTCGACGAGTCGGTGAAGTACGCGAAGCAGCGGCACGCCTTCGGCCACCCGATCGGCGACTTCCAAGCGATCCAGTTCAAGATCGCTGACATGGAGATGCGGGCGCACACGGCCCGGCTGGCCTACTACGACGCCGCGTCACGCCTGGTGGCGGGGGAGAACGTCAAGCGGGCGGCCGCCATCACCAAGCTGTACGCCAGCGAGGCGGCGGTCGCCAACGCCCGGGAGGCGACCCAGATCCACGGCGGGTACGGGTTCATGAACGAGTTCCCGGTCGGCCGCTTCTGGCGCGACTCGAAAATCCTGGAGATCGGCGAGGGCACGTCCGAGGTACAGCGGATGATCATCGCGCGCGAGCTGGGCATGTAGCGGCGGGGTTCATAAACTGTCGTGTTTTGTCGATCCTGCCGTCGTAACAGGGACGAAGTGGTTCGCATCGATTGGTCGGCTGCGTAGCGTTCCGACCGTGAGCCCGGATCATGACCGTCCCGCCGCGGGTGTCGGATTCGCCGCCGTGCTGCGTGCTCACCGTCGTGCCGCCGGGCTGACCCAGCAGGAGCTCGCCGCCCGGGCGGGGGTGGGCGTCCGGACCGTTCGCGAGCTGGAGCGCGGCCGGGCGGTACGGCCGCAGCGTGGCACCGTCGACCTGCTGGCCGAGGCGCTCGGGCTGACCGCGACGGCGCGTACCCGGTTCATCGAGACCGCCCGCGGCCGGCTGCACGACCCCGGTGCCGAGGCCGGCCGCGCCGAGGTGGCGGAGCGTTTCCACCGTACGATCGCCCTGCCGCCGCCGTTGCCGCTCGTCGGGCGCGACGAGGACCTGCGCGACGTGGCCGGCCTGCTCGCCGCGTACGACGTCGTCCTGCTGATCGGCCTCGCCGGAGTGGGCAAGAGCTGCCTCGCCCTGGCCGTGGCGCACCACGTCGCGGGGCTGTTCCCCGGCGGGGTGGCGGGCATCTCGATCTCCGACATCTCGGCGGCCGACGACATCCTCGCCGGCACCGCGTCCGTGTTCGGCGTCGCCCGCGCCGCTGAGCTGGGCGAACGGTGCGCGGGGGAGCCCTGCCTGCTGATGGTCGACGGCGCCGACCGGGCGCCCGGGGCCACCACCGCCGCGCTCACCTGGCTGCGCGCCAACGCCCCGCGACTTCGGTTACTGGTGACCAGCCGCCAACCGGTCGACCTGCCGTGCGTCGTCGCCTGGCCGGTCGCGCCGCTCGACGTACCCCCGCCCGGGGCGGCGTCCAGCCTCGGGGAGCTCTCCGCGTACCCCGCGGTGTCGCTCTTTCTGGAGCGGCTGCGGCAGGTCCGCCGCCACCCGGTCGAGCCGGCCGAGGTGCCGGTCCTCGGTGAGCTGGTGCGCCGGCTGGGCGGGCTTCCGCTCGCCATCGAGCTGGCCGCCGCGCGCGGGCGGGTGCTGGAGCTCACCGAGATCCTCGACCGGTACGGGCACCGGGTGCTCGACCTCGGCGAGCGACGGCCGGAGGGCCAGACGTTGCGGGACGCGGTCGCCGCGAGCTACCGGCTGCTCGGCCACACCGACCAACTGGCGCTGGAACGGCTGGCGGCCTTCGCCGGCCGGTGGTCACTAGACCTGGCCGAAGAGCTGCTCAGCGGCGCGGTCCACGACGTCGAGGCGGTCGTGGACCGCCTGGTCGGGCTCGGCCTGGTCGGCGTGCGGGCCACCGGGCCGCTGCGGTTCCGGCTGCTCGACGTCGTACACGACTTCGTCCTCGAGCGCTGCGCGAAGGGCGGCCACCTGGAGGAGGTGCGTACCCGGCACGCCCGGCTCTTCGCCCGGCTCGCCGCCAGGACCGCCGACGACCTGGCCGGCCCCGCCATGCCGGTGGCCGTCCTGATGCTCGACCACCTGCTCAGTGACCTGAACGCGGCACTGCACCACGCGGCGGGCGCCGACCCGTCGACGGGGCTGCTGCTGGCCGGCTCGTTGACCCGGTGGTGGCGGTTCCGGGGTCGGGACCGGGAGGGCCGGGGGTGGCTGCGCCGCCTACTCGACGATCCGCGCAACGCCGGCGCGGACCCCGCGGTACGGGCCTGGGCGCAACTCGGCGCCGCGACGCTCGCCATCGAGCACGGCGAAGGCCTCGCCGAGCTGGCCGGGGCCCGCCAGTCGCTGGAGACGTTCACCCGGCTGAACGACGTGGGCGGCCAGATCGCCGCCCACACCTGCCTGAGCCGGCTGTGGCAGGCGGTCGGCGGGTACGACGACGCGCGCCGCCACGCCGACGCGGGCCTGTTCCTGGCGACCCGTACCGGTCGGCGGCGCCAGGTCCTGACCGCGCACAACGACCTGACGTGGCACGACATCCGGGTCGGTGACCTGGACACGGCCCGTCAGCGCCTGGAGACGGTGGAGCGGCTGGCGGGCGAGGCCGACGACGCCCGGCTGCGGGCGGTGGCACTGGCCAAACTGGCGGAGGTCGCGCGGCTCGACGGCCGGTACGCGGCCGCCGTCGACATCGGACGGCGGGCACTGGAGCTACTGGCAGAGGTGGGCGACCCGGGACAGCGGGTACGGGTACAGGGCACGGTCGGGCTGGCGCTGGCCGAGTCGGGCGGGGCGGCCGAGGCGGAGGCGATCCGGGCGGCGCTGGCGGACGCCGGGCAGGCCGCCGACGGTACCCGCGCGATGATCGGTGGATATCTCGCGCTGGCGCGCGGGGAACGCGCACACGCGGCGAAGCTGTTCGAGTCGGCGGCCGGCGCCCTGCTCGGCCACCACGACGCCCGCGACGTGGTTGAGGCGCTGGTCGGGGTGGCGGCGAGCACGGACGATCCGGCCGGCCGGGAGCCGCTGCTGGCCCAGCTCGACGAGGTGTGCCAGCGCGGTGGCCTGGTCCTGCTGCCGCGCGACCGGGCCCTGCTGCGGCGCTGACGCGTCCTGCTCGGAAATTCGCCGAAAAGTGGTGGTCCGCGGGTAGGGCGCGGGCCAACCACTCATCGACGGGAGCCAGTCCAGCGTGGGCGGGTCCGGCACGGACGAAGGCCCCCCAAAATGCCCCACCTCTTCGTCCGTGCCGATCCCTTTGTGGTGCCTCCCGAGAGCGAAGACTACCGATCCGGGTCGACAAACCAGGCCCGTTATAGAGGTGTTTGGCCGATTTTTAGATCAAGTTCTGCCGGTACTTCTGCCGGTCATGCCGACGGCGCGACCGAACCGTTACCGGTCTTGTCGGCATCGTCGGTGTCAGCCGGGCCGGTGCTCCGGATCGCGCCCGAGACGGCCCCCGGCCGTACCGCGTCGCGCACCGTCCGCAGCGAATCGAGCAACTGCTCCAGTTGCTCGGGGGTGAGCCGGCTCGTGAACCAGTGTTTGATGACCTCGATGTGCCCGGGGAGCACTTCTTCCATCCGGGCCCGGCCGGCGTCGGTCATGACCGCGAACGAACTGCGCCGGTCGGCCGCGCAGGCCTCGCGGCGAACCAGGCCGCCCCGTTCCAGCCGATCGACCACGCGGGTGATCCCACTCGTGGTCAACTGCGTCTGTGCGGCGAGGTCGGTCATCCGCAACTGGCTCTCGGGCGACCGGGACAGCCGGATCAGCACCTCGAACTCGACGATCGACATGCCGTGGCTGGCCAACTGCTCCGAGAACCGGGCGGTCAGTCCGGTGAAGGCCTCGGTCAGCAGGCCCATGGCGGTGATCCGCGGGTCATCGAACAGTTCGTTCACAAGACCACCTTACCAGCGGGTACTTGACGGAGGGATTGTTGTCAAAGTTATAACTGCGTAATCAAATAGTCTCGTTCGTGACCTCCGATTCCACCGACTGTCCGCACCTCACTGCTCACCCTGCGCTGAACCGAGGACCGTTTGCCCCTAGCGGGACCGGTGGACGCGCTCATACGGTTGAGGTCCGAGGACACGGCAGGGGTGGATTCGTCGATGGGCAAGGACGTTTCGCAGGCTTCCTTCAGCCGCGAAGATCGAGCGCGCTATCGGCGGAAGGTCCGCCGCTGCCTGGACGTCTTCGCGTTGATGCTCAGCGACTTCCGGTTCGACGCCGACCGCCCGACGACGGGTCTGGAGATCGAGCTCAACCTGATCGACGGGGACGCACAGCCGGCGATGCGCAACGCCGAGATCCTCGCCGACCTGGCCGACTCCTCGTTCCAGACCGAACTCGGGCAGTTCAATCTGGAGGTCAACGTCCGGCCACGGCTGATCGCGGGGCACGGCTTCGACGAGTACGAGCGGGACGTCTCGGCGAGCCTCGCGCACGCCGACGAGCGTGCCCGCAAGCACGACGCCCAACTGGTCCTCATCGGCATCCTGCCGACCCTCACCCAGGCCCACACGGTGCTCGACAACATCTCGGCCAACCCCCGGTACCGGGTGCTCAACGAGCAGATCACCGCCGCTCGCGGTGAGGACATGGCCCTCGACATCCGGGGCGTCGAGCGACTGCAGTCCTCCACCGACTCGATCCTTCCCGAAGCGGCCTGTACCAGCGTGCAGTTCCACCTCCAGGTCGCGCCGGAGAACTTCGCCTGCCACTGGAACGCCTCGCAGGCGATCGCCGGCGTGCAGGTCGCGATCGGCGCCAACTCGCCGTACCTGTTCGGCCGTGACCTGTGGTCGGAGACCCGGATCGCCCTGTTCGAGCAGGCCACCGACACCCGGCCGGACGAGTTGAAGGCCCAGGGGGTACGCCCGCGGGTGTGGTTCGGCGAGCGCTGGATCACCTCGATCTTCGACCTGTTCGAGGAGAACGTCCGGTACTTTCCGCCGCTGCTGCCGATCACCGAGGAGGAGGACCCGGTCGAGGTCCTGAACGACGGCGGCGTACCGCGCCTGGGTGAGCTGCGGCTGCACAACGGCACCGTCTACCGGTGGAACCGCCCGGTGTACGACATCATGAACGGCCGCCCGCACCTGAGGGTGGAGAACCGGGTACTGCCGTCGGGGCCGACCGTGGTTGACATGCTCGCCAACGCGGCGTTCTACTTCGGACTCGTACGCGAGCTGGCCGAGGCTGACCGTCCGGTCTGGACACAGCTCACCTTCTCGGCGGCCGAGCAGAACTTCCACACGGCGGCCCGTGGCGGCATCACCTCGAGCGTCTGGTGGCCGCGCCTGGGTGAGACCCGCGTGACCGATCTGGTACTCGAAAAGCTGTTACCCAAGGCGTACGACGGCCTCGACCGCTTCGGGGTCGACCCGGCGACCCGCGACCGCCTGCTCGGCGTCATCGAGGGGCGCTGCGTGAGCCGGCGCAACGGTGCGGTCTGGCAGACCGAGACGGTCCGCAGACTGGAGCGGGACCGCAACCTGGACCGCCCCACGGCACTGCGCGAGATGCTGCGCCGCTACAGCGAGAACCTGGCGGACAACGAGCCCGTGCACACCTGGCCGATCGGTTAGCGGGCGCCGGATCCGCGCCGCTTCCGCGGCTTGGGCACCTCCGGCTCGGTGGCAGTCGGCTCGGTCGCCGTCGGCCGGGTGGCCGTGGCCCGGCCGGTCGCAGCCGGGGTGATCTCGACCGTCGTCTCATCCGCTGCCGGTGCCGCTGCCGGCCTCTGGAGAGCCTGGGGCTCCTGGGACGACGACGCCGGGGTCGGCTCCGAACGGCCGGAGAGCGTGGCGGTCCACTCCGTCAGCTCCGGCTCGTCGGCGGTGGCGTCCACCGGGGCGGGCGCGGGCGAATCGACGGCGGGGCGCCTGCGCGGCCGCAACGGCCCCAGCACCGCGACGAGTACGGACCCGGCAAGGCCCCCGATCACCGCGTAGGGGGCGAACAGGTACGCGGACAACTGCTCCGCCCAGGCGGCCGGGCGCGGTGCGGTGAGGAAGTACGCCGCGGCCGCCAGCAGCGGGCCGAAGGTACCCGAGATGGCGATGCCCACCCGGTTGTCGGTACGCCGGTCGGCGGGCAGTGCGCTGACCACCCCGATCAGGAGGGCCCCACCGAGCATCAGCAGCGCGCCGGGAAGGTACACCGTGTCGCGGAACCACCCCCGGTCGGTGAACTGCCACGCGGCCAGTTGCGCGGTGCCGACCGTCCTGCCGGCGCGCACCGCGTCGACCACCGAGACGGCCACCAGCACCCACACCCACGCGGTCGTCGCCATGATGTTGGCCGCGATGACCCGGACATTGACCGCCACGACGGCGACGACCAGGCCGACGACGACCCCGATGACCGCGTACGCCCCGGCGGTCACCTCCGGCTGGAAGGTGTCGGCCCGCTGCGCCGCGCGAGCCGGGAGCATCACCAGCGGTACGGTCACCAGCGCGCCGATCGCCGCCGCCAGCGCCATCACCGTCCGCAGGACGAAGCCTGGACCGTGGGCCACCTGGCCGGCCGCCGCGGCGCGGGTGCCGAGGCGAGCCGCGCAGACGGCACCGAGCACCGTCGAGGTGGCACCGATCCACAGCACCCAGGCCAGCCCGGACGACCAGAGGCCTTCACCGATCCCGGCGCGTACCGGCTGCCAGGCGACGACGCTGAGCCCGTACGCCAGGCCCCACTGTGCCGCGCCGGCGCCGGCCGCCACACCGATCGCGGTCACCGTAGCCTTAGCCCATCCGCGCGCCGCCATGCCGCGCAGAGTACAGCCGAGTGGCCGGAGGGTGCGAGCCCCGTCGATCACGCCCGGCCGGTCCGCGGCGACCGCCAGCCGCCTGTCGTTCGACGCCTTCTGATGAGATAGAGCCATGGCCGATGAGCACGATCCAGCCGACGAGGGCCCCCGCGGAGACGGGACGCAGCCGTCGCCCCAGGTGACCCCGGGGGACGATGCGACCCGACGGATGCCGGTGGACGAGCCGACATCGACGTTCAACCCGTTCGACGACGATTCCGACGACGATTCCGACGCGGACGAGTCGCGTACGGTGCCGCTCGACGCCGATGCCACCCGGCCGGTGGCGTCGAACGGGCCGGCCGACGAGACGCGGCCCATGACGCTGGCCGACGAGACGCGGCCCATGACACCGGCCGACGCCGACGCGACCCGTCGGGTGACGCCGCAGATCTGGGCCGCCCGTGCGCCGGTACCCGTGCCCGACGCGGTACCGGCTCCGGCACCGGTGGGGTGGCGCGAGGAGTCCGCCGAGGCGGAGCCGCCCGGCTTCTGGGCGCGCCCGGCGGTGATCGCCCTGATCGTTGTCATCCTGCTGGCGATGCTGGGCACCGGGTTATGGCTGATCTTCAGTGGCCTCGGCAGGCCGTCGGTGTCGACGCCCGCGACGAGCGCGACGCCGTCGGCGGCTCCGGCGCCGACGGAGACCGCGTCGCAGCCGGAGTCGCAGGCGGAGTCGCCGGCGCCGTCCGCGACGGCGACCGGGCGGGTGGCGGTACCGGATGTGGTGGGCCAGAGCGAGGCGGCGGCCAGGGAGCAGTTGACCGCGGTCGGGCTGACGTACACGGTGACCAGGCGGCCGGTGGCCGGCGTGAGTCCCGGTACGGTCGCGGCCACCGAACCGGCGGCCGGGACGATGGTCAGCGCGGGTAGCCGGGTGACCCTGGTCGTGGCGTCGGCTCCAACCCCGGCCGCGACGACCGGTACGCGGACGCAGACTCCGACGCGACCGCCCACCACGCAGCCGACGCCGCCGGCCTCGCGGCCGGCTGGCGGGGGCGCCTAGGCGACGTTCGCCCGCGACCGCAGACCCAGCGGGGTCACGTTCGCGGGCTGAAGACCTTTGAGCTGAACGAAGATGGACCGGCGCTCGACCGCGTCACCGGCGGCGTTCAGCTGGTATCCGTCCAGCCATGCCCAGCCGTCGTAGGTCGGCCAGTCGTGTACGCGGATCACCCGGAAGAGCATCGGTTCGATGAACTGCACGCTCGCGGCCCTGGTCACGCGCAGTACGTCACCCGCCCTGGGTAGCACACCGACTCCTGTTCTCTGCGTCGTCCGGCCGGCGCCACCGCGTCATCCGAACCGGCGGTCTTTCCGGACCGCTGGCCGAGAGATCGACCGATGATGAACGGTGAGTAACCCGTGCCGCACCCACAGGTTGCACGACAAACATGATCAATGCAAGTTGCAGGTCGCGCATTCCACGCCCGGTACGCACGTTCGTCCGTTAGGTGCCGGGCCGGCCCACCTGGAGTAATAGAGTCGGGTTGACCGACGCCACTAGCCGGGAGGGTGGTCGTCGTCTCGGCCGCGGTAAGGGTCTCTTCCGTGGGAATGAGCTTCAACGGTGACGGTTCCGGTGGTCCGGACTGGCAGAGGAGCTGTGGTGGAGATCGAGGCCAAGGGGCTGCGGGTCAATCTCGACGGCGCACGGTGGCGGCGCAGCGACCGAAGCGGCCCGTACTCGGACGGCTGCGTCGAGGTGGCGTTCGTGGGCGACGCCATCGCGGTCCGCGACTCCAGAAACCCGGCCGGTCCGGTGCTGCTGTTCACCCGGAGCGAGTGGGACGCCTTCGTCGGGGGCGCCAGGGATGGGGAGTTCGACCTCTGACCAGGGTTCCGGCAGACGCGTCCCGCGTCGTGCGGCCCTCGTGCGTCGTTGTACCGGGCGGTGCGGCCATGGCCGTACCGCCGCCGGGACCGGTGCGTCCACCGGCGACGACGCAGATCCAAGACAGTAAGGCGAGACGCGATGACGACAGTCCCGGAAAACTACGGCAACGGCGGGGCGAACTCCGACGACAGGTTCGCCGCGCAGCTGAGCGGGTACCGTCCGGCGAGCCGGGACAGCGGCGCCGTGCTGCCGATCAACGACCGCGACGGCGACGGCCCGGGCCGGCGTAACGGGTCGGTACCCACCATCCACCGGGTCAACGGCTCGTTGGACATGGGCAACCCGATCGCGTCGTCGATGCGGGCCCCGCAGCTCGCGGAGCCGGAGCTCGACGACTCCGACAGGTGGTACGACGACGTCACCAGCGAGTCCCTCGCCGACCATCCGCTGCTCCGGGGGCTGCTGCTGGAACTGCCGCCCAAGGGCAGCATGCCTCCCCAGGAGTGGCTGGACCGCTGGTTCGAGGCCGCCCGCTCGATCCTGGAACTGCTCTACGCCCAGCACGCCGGTCGGCGCTGAGAGCCGTCCTACACGCCGTAGGACCCTCGACGGCACCCTTGCTGATTGGTTGCCTGACCGTGACTACCCAGCGCCGCTCGTCCGGCGCTGCCCGTCACGAGATGACGCACCGTGGCGGCCCGCGCGCCGGACCTGCGGCTGCGCTTACCGATCGGTAACTCAGCGCATCGGCGCCTGGAAACCCGTCTCACTATCGTGATCAAATTATTCAATCGCTATATCTAGGCATGTAAGAGCTTGCCCCATACCCTCTCTCCAACCGGATCGTCCACGCTGTTCTCCGCAGGTGAGAAGCGTTCGGCGCGGACCGGTCCACCAGAGGGAGGAGCGGGAGATGAGACTCCCAGGGAACGCGAGGCCCGGGTCGGGTGCGGCCGGCCCGGGGCGCCGAGCAGCGCTGCTCGGTCTCGCCACGGTCGCGGCGACGGCCGCGGCGCTGTCGACGGGGGGTGCCGCCTCGGCGGCGACGCCGCTCGAGGGCGTCATCCGCGACGCGGGAAGCGCCGTCGTCGTACCGAACAGCTACATCGTCGTCCTCAAGGACTCGGTGGCCCGCACGCACGGCGTCGACGCGCTGGTGAGCACCCTGTCCAGCGGCTACGGCGGACAGGTCAAGCACAAGTACCGCAGCACGCTGCGCGGCTACGCGGTGCGGAATCTCAGCGAGGCGCAGGCCCGCCGGCTCGCCGCCGACCAGTCCGTCGCGTACGTGCAGAAGGACGGCGTCGTCAAGGCCTTCGACACCCAGGCCGGCGCGACCTGGGGCCTGGACCGGATCGACCAGCGCAACCTGCCGCTCGACGGCAACTACACGTACTCGACAACGGCGTCGAACGTGCACGCGTACGTCATCGACACCGGCATCCGGACCAGCCACAGCGAGTTCGGCGGCCGGGCGACCCCCGGTTTCGACGCCGTCACCAGTGGTGGCAACGCCAACGACTGCAACGGCCACGGTACGCACGTCGCCGGCACCATCGGCGGCGCCAACTACGGTGTGGCCAAGGGCGTGCAGCTGGTCGCCGTACGGGTGCTCGACTGCAACGGCAGCGGCAGCACCTCGGGCGTCGTCGCCGGTATCGACTGGGTGACCGCCCACGCGATCAAGCCGGCCGTGGCCAACATGAGCCTCGGCGGCGGCGTCGACTCGACCCTGGACGCCGCGGTCCAGCGCTCGATCGCCTCCGGCGTGACCTACGGCATCGCGGCCGGCAACGGCAACGCCCTCGGCATCGCCCAGAACGCCTGCAACACCTCGCCGGCGCGGGTATCCGAGGCGATCACCGTCGGCGCGACCGACAACACCGACAAGAAGGCGTCGTTCTCCAACTACGGCAGTTGCCTGGACATCTTCGCGCCCGGTGTGAACATCACCTCGTCGTGGAACACCAACGACACGGCCACGAACACGATCAGCGGTACGTCAATGGCGACGCCCCACGTCGTCGGCGCCGCCGCGCTGATCGCCTCGGCCAACCCCGGCTACACGCCCCAGCAGGTACGCGACGCGATGGTGAACAACGCCACGCCGAACGTCGTCGGCAGCCCGGGATCCGGCTCGCCGAACCGGCTGCTCTACGTGGGCAACGGCAGCACTCCGCCGCCCCCGCCGCCCCCGCCCGCGGGCTGCTCGGGCACCAACGGCACCGACGTGCAGATCCCGGACGGCGGCGCCGCGGTGACCAGCTCGATCACGATCTCGGGCTGCGCGCGCAACGCCTCGGCGTCGACGAAGGTGGAGGTGCACATCAAGCACAGCTACCGCGGCGACCTGCGCATCGACCTGGTGGCGCCGGACGGCAGCACGTACCGGCTGAAGACGGAGAGCTACGACGCCGCACCCAACGTCGACACCACGTACACGGTCAACGTCTCGGGAGAGGCCGCGAACGGCGTTTGGAAGCTGCAGGTGCAGGACCGGTACCTGGCCGACACCGGGTACCTCGACACGTGGACGCTAACCGTCTGATCGGTCGTTAACGCCCTGCGTGATCGGGGAGAGTTCAGTCGTGACGACGACTCGAACTCTCCCCGATCCCGTGACGGCGCCGAAGATCGAACTACACGTACACCTCGAGGGCGCGATCCGTCCGGCGACCCTGCTCGACATCGCGCGGCGCAACAACGTGTCGCTGCCCGCCGACACGGTCGAAGGGCTCGCCGAGCTCTACCAGTTCACCGACTTCCGGCACTTCCTCGAGGTCTGGGTCCTCACCACCAACTGCCTGCGCACCGCGGAGGATTTCCGGGAGGTCGTGGTCGGCTACGCCGCCGAGGCGGCCTCCTTCGGCGCGGTGTACCTGGAAGCGATCTTCTCGCCGGCGGAGCGGGTCATGCGCGGCGTGGTCGGCTGGGACGAGATCTTCACCGGGTACGTCGAGGGCGCGGTGGAGGCGCGCGAGCGGTACGGCGTGGAGATCCGGTTCACCCCGGACCTGTACCGTGGCCTGGACCTGGACCTGGCTGAGGAGTGCGCGCGGACCGCGGTGCGCTACCGCGACCGGGGCGTCGTCGGGCTCGGCCTGGGCGGCATGGAGACCGCCACGCCGGCGTCCGCGTACCGGACCGCCTTCGACATCGCCCGCGACGGCGGCCTGGCGCTGGTACCGCACGCCGGCGAGGGCGCCGGGCCGGAGTCCGTACGGGAGGTCATGGACCTGGGCGCGGCCCGCATCCGTCACGGCATCCGCGCCGTCGAGGACCCCGCCCTGGTCAAGGAGATCGCGGACCGGGGTCTCGTACTGGACGTCTGTCCGACGTCGAATCTCCGTACCAGGGTCGTGCCCAGCCTGGCCGAGCACCCGCTGCCGCTGTTGCGGGAGGCCGGGGTGCGCTGCACCATCAACACCGACGACCCGGCGATGTTCGGTACGGACCTCGGCCGTGAGTACCAGGTGGCGGCGCAGCTCGGAGTGTCGCCCGCGGACGCGTACGCGGCCGGGGTGGCCGGCGCGCTCTGCGACGAACAGACCCGCAGCCACCTGCGTCAGGTGGGCGCCCTGTCCATCGGCTGACCGGTTGGTAGGGCTTCAACATAAGTTGGTGGTCACTCAGCCATTTGCGTGGCTAGTCTCTGCTTCGTTTTGTATGGGCGAAAAAGGCGGCTCAATGGATCAACAGACCGGTTTTGCGGTATTGAGCGGTATCGGGATGCTGATGTTTAGCATCGGCGCGTTCGGCGTCCTCGACGCGTGGCACAAGCGGCACCCGCAGCTGAAGCGGGTCGACTGGCTGATCAGCCTGTACGCGTTCGGCGTGCTGCTCACCGTGGTCGGCATGGTTCTCTACGGCCGCTGGTGGATCGCCGCGCCGTTCGCGCTCATGCTGCTGCCGGCCGACCGGGCGATCCGGATGCGCCTGGAGCTGCGCCAGCGCCGCGCCCACCTGAGAACCCTCAAGGGCGAAGAGAAGTAGAAACGTAGCGATCTTGGACACTTGGGCGTGCCGTGGCACCGCCAAGTGTCCAAGATCGCTAGGTCAGACGGCGAACGTCGGCGGTCGCTCGGTCGCCGGCGCCGGCGGGGTCGCCCGCCACAGCTTCAACTTCTGCGCCGCCAGCCGCGCCGTGTACGCCGGGTTGAGCAGCAGGTACCGCTTCCACAGCCGGCCCGGCTCCAGGCCGAGCCGCCACAGCCACTCCAGGCCGTACCGCTGCATCCACGCGGGCGGCTTGCGCAGCCCCCCGGCGTGGTAGTCGAACGCCGCCCCGACGGCCAGCAGCGGCGCGTCGATCAGCGGGCGCATCGCGTACGCGAAGATCTCCTGCCGCGGGCAGCCCAGCCCGACGAGCACCACGCGAGCGCCGGAGGCCCTGATCCGCTCGGCGATCTCGGCGTCCTCGCCGGGGTTCAGCGCCCGGAACTTCGACGCCTCGGTACCCGCGATCTTCAGCGCGGGGAAGAGCTTGGTCAGCGCCGGCACCAGCCGGGCGAGGGTGGCGTCCGTGGAGCCGTACAGGTACACCGGAAGCCCCTCGTCGGCGCAGCCGCCCAGCACCTCCAGGGTCAGGTTCGGCCCGTAGACCCGGTCGGTCAGCCCGGCGCCGTGCAGCGCGTTCAGCGCCCAGCGCACCGGCTGCCCGTCGGGGGTGACGACGTCGAACGCGTTGAGCCGGGCGTTGTGCGCCGGGTCCTGCACGCCGGTCATCACGCCGTGCACCGCGAGCGCGGTCAGCGCGAAGGGCCGCTGCTCCCGCGCGGCGGCCAGCACCTTGGCGGCCGCCGCCTCGTAGTCGATGACGTTGACGAGGACGCCGAGGACGCTCCGCTTGCCCCCGTCGATCATGAGGTCCGTACCCACTTGTCGACGTTGGCCTCGTAGATCTCCTGGAGGATCATCGGTACGTCGTACACCTGCTTCCAGTCCGGGTAGTCGGCCTGGAACGCGGCGTTGGAGCCGACCCACCAGATGTGGTCGCCGACCCGGTTCTGGTCGACGTACTCGGTGATCATCTCGTTGCCGGTGATCTTCTCGGCGAGCGCGAAGGCCTCCAGCATCGAGGTGTGCGAGTGGCGCCCGCCGCCCAGGTTGTAGACGGCCGCGCTGCGCGGGTTGCGGAAGAACGCCTCGAACGCCGACACGACGTCGTGGCTGTGGATGGCGTCGCGCACCTGCTTGCCCTTGTAGCCGAACATCCGGTACGTGCGGCGCTCCATGTTGCAGCGCATCACGTACGCGAGGAAGCCGTGCAGCTCGGTGGCGGAGTGGGCCGGGCCGGTCAGGGTGCCGCCCCGGAAGCAGGCGGTCTTCATGTCGAAGTACCGCCCGTACTCCTGCACCATCACGTCCGCGGCGACCTTGGACGCGCCGAAGACCGAGTGCAGGCACTGGTCGATCGACATGTCCTCGGTGATGCCGCCGTAGTACGGGTGGCCCGGGTCGAGCTCCCAGCGCGTCTCCAGTTCGGTGTACGGCAGCGAGTTCGGACGGTCGCCGTAGACCTTGTTGGTGGAGCAGTGGATGACCGGCGCCTCGATGCAGTGCTCGCGCACGTTCTGCAGCACGTTGAGCGTGCCGCCGGCGTTGACGTCGAAGTCCGTGTACGGGTCGCGCACCGCCCAGTCGTGGCTGGGCTGGGCGGCCGTGTGGATGACGACGGCGATGTCCCGGCCGTACCGCTGGAAGATCTTCGCCATCGCGTCGCGGTCGCGGATGTCGACGTTGTGGTGGGTGTACCGCTCGCCCAGCTCACTGGTCAGCCGCAGCACGTTCCAGGCGGTCGAGGCCTCGGAGCCGAAGAACTGCTGACGCATGTCGTTGTCGATGCCGACGACGTCGAGCCCGAGGGAGGCGAAGTGTCGCACCGCCTCGGATCCGATCAGGCCGGCCGATCCGGTCACCAGGGCGACGCTCACGAGCAACTCCAGGATTTCGGGGGCGTAGTACGGCCAGTGAGTCTAGCGCCGGCCCGCGCCGGGACAGAGTGGGCGCCGCCGCCGACGGGCAGCCGGGACGATCCGGCCGAGGTCGCCCGAAAGGCTGAAAGTAATAGTGGCCACAAACGAAGACAGGCGGCCCGGAGGCCGCCTGTCGCGTGGTGGGGAAGGAGGGAGTTGAACCCTCACGCCCTTTCGGGCACACGGACCTGAACCGTGCGCGTCTGCCATTCCGCCACTTCCCCGAGTGGCATCGCTCAAAGCGAGGCGTGCGGAACCCTACCACAGTCCCTGGCAACGTCGCTTCGGGCGACCGCGCTGGGAGACAGACCGGTGAAGATCTGGCTCCTCCATCCGTTAGCCTAATCCAACCGCGCACAACGCACGTGTAGAGGCTAGGCTGCCGTAGGCGCCCCGGAAGAGTAGCACGAGCTGGGCCGGTTGGTGCGGGCGCAAGAGAGCGCGTGCCAGATACCATCATGACCTCGGGACCCGAGGAGGAGCCGGTGAGTGTGCTGCAGCGCTTCGAGAAGCGCTTGGAGGGCCTTGTCGAAGGGGCATTTGCCAAGGTCTTCAAGGGTGTGGTCCACCCTGTGGAGATCCTCAACGCCATGCAACGGGAGGCGGAGGCGCACAAGGCGATATTGGCCGGCGGCCGGACTCTCGTTCCGAACCGCTACGTGATCGATCTTTCGCCGTACGACCACAGCCGACTGGCGCCGTACGCCGCGGCGCTGGCCCAGGAGCTCGCGCAGTCGCAGGCCGAGTTCATCGGTGAGCAGGGCTGGACGGTCTACGGCGACGTCATCGTCGAGATCGAGCGGGGTGACGGCCTCGACACCGGGATGTTCCGGGTGACGGCCGAGGTCTACACCGGCGGCGACGTGGCGCCGGTCCCCTCGTACGAGGCACCCCCGGGCTACCCGCCCTACGACCAGAACCCGTACGCCCCGCACAGCGCGCCCCCGGCGCACGGCGGCGGCGGTCCAGCGCGGAGCGCGCGCCTGGTTTCGGCCGACGGTCGCAGCTACCCGCTGTCGATCGGCTCGACCGTGATCGGCCGCGGCGACCAGGCCAACCTGCGCCTGCCCGACGTCGGCATCTCCCGGCGCCACGCCCGGCTGGACTTCGACGGCGCGCAGGTGGTGCTGACCGATCTGGGTTCGACCAACGGGACTATGGTCAACGGGCAGCGCGTCTCCGCGGTCGCGCTCAACCCGGGCGACATGATCCAGCTCGGTACGACCACGCTGACCTTCCGAGCCGACGGTTAGGAGCCGTGCGCGAGGTGACCATCAGTACACCAGGCTCGGGTAGAGAACTGCATGCCTGAAATCGTCCTTACCGTCGCTCGGTACGGGTTTCTCGTGCTGCTGTGGATCTTCGTGTTCACAGTGGTCGGCGTGATCCGCCGAGACCTCTTCGCCGGGGCGCGCTCCAGCCGTCTCGTCGCCGCACCGCGCGGCATCGGGCCGGTGACGGGTGGCGCCCGGCCGGCCAAGGTGAAGAAGGGCCGAGCAGCCCGCCAGCTCGTGGTGACCGCCGGTGCGCTTGCCGGTACCCGGATCACCCTCGGGGAAACGCCGATCACCATCGGGCGTGCCGAGGACTGCACCCTGGTCATCACCGACGACTACTCCTCCTCGCGGCACGCCAAACTCGTGCCGCGGGACGGGCAGTGGTACGTCGAGGACATGGGCTCGACCAACGGGACCTACCTCGACCGCGCTAAGGTCAGCGCACCGACCCCCGTACCCCTCGGCGTGCCGATCCGGATCGGCCGCACATCATTCGAGTTACGGCCATGACCCTCACCCTGCGCTACGCGGCCCGCAGCGACCGCGGTCTCATCCGAGGCGGAAACCAAGACTCCGTCTACGCTGGACCGCGCCTGCTCGCGGTCGCCGACGGAATGGGCGGCATGGCCGCCGGTGACGTCGCCAGCAACATTGTCATCGCCGCCATGGCGCCCCTTGACGAGGACGTGCCGGGCAACGCGATGATCGACGCGTTACGCGGTGCCGTCGACAACGCCAACCAGCAGATCCGGGAGACCGTCGAGGCCAACCCGGCCATGGAAGGCATGGGCACGACCCTCACCGCGATGCTGTTCGGCGGCAGCAAGTTCGGCATGGTCCACATCGGTGACTCCCGGGCGTACCTGGTACGCGAGGGCGAGTTCGGCCAGGTGACCAAGGACGACACGTACGTCCAGATGCTGGTCGACGAGGGCCGCATCAGCCTGGAGGAGGCCGACACCCACCCGCAGCGGCACCTGCTGTTCCGGGCCCTCGACGGCCGGGACGCCGAGCCGGAGTACTCGATCCGCCAGGCCATCCCCGGCGATCGATACCTGCTGTGCAGCGACGGCCTGTCCAGCGTCGTCAGCGCCGAGACGATCGAGTCGACACTGCGCGAGTACACCAACCCGGACCAGTGCGCCGAGCGCCTGGTCCAGCTCGCGCTGCGCGGTGGCGGTCCGGACAACATCACGGTGATCGTCGCGGACGTGACCGACGAGGACATCGTCGAGGAGGCGCCGATCGTCGGGGGTGCCGCCGCCCGGGACCGTGGCAACACGACGTCGGCGGACAGCTCGACCCCGGCCGCTCGGGCGTCCGCGCTGACCAGTCCGCGCCCGGCCGCACCGGAGACCGCCGCCGACGAGGACGAGGAGGATCGGCCGCGTCGCCACCCGGTGCTCACCACGCTGCTGCTGATAGCCCTGCTCGGCCTGCTCAGCGGCGGTGTCTGGTTCGGCTGGCGGTACACCCAGTCGCAGTACTACGTCGGCGCGACCGACGACGGGGTGGTGGCGGTGTTCCGCGGCGTACCGGGACAGGTGGCGGGTTTGCGCCTGTCGTCGGAGCAGGAGCGCAGCACCACCACGCTCGAGGAGCTGACGAAGAGCGCGCAGGACGCGGTCAAGCAGGGCATCCCGGCGACCAGCGCCGACGAGGCGCGGCGCAAGTTGAGCCAACTGACCAGCGACGACCCGAACAACAGCAACAAGCTGCCGCCGTGCCAGCCGCACCCGTCGACGGAACCGTCCGGCGCTTCGCAGGGTCCAAGTCCGGCGCCGATCGCTCCCGCATCGGCCACCCCGACCGTCGAGACCAGCTCGAGCCCCGACACCATCCAGACCCCCGTGCCGACGATCAGCTGCCGCAAGCGCTGACCCGACCTGTCAAGGACTAGCCACCGTCGTGACCGCCCCCGCCATTCCGGCCCCGCCGCCCACCAACCAGGGCGACGGGGCAACGCCCACCCGGCCTTCGCGATCGGGCGGCCGCCGCAACGCCGAACTCGGGTTGCTGGTGTTCGCGATGGCGGTGGTCGGGCTGTACGCGGCGGCCGCCGAGGCAGCTCTGATGGGCCGGGTCACCCTCTGGTTCCTCGGCCCGGTGGCCGCCCTGGGCGCGATGTTCTTCGTCGCGCATCTCATGATCCGCTGGTTGGCGCCGCACTCCGACCCCGTGATGCTGCCCGCCGTGGCGCTGATCAACGGATTCGGCGTGATGTTCCTGCGCCGGCTGGACATCGCGGACGTCAAGGAGCACGGCGGTACCAGCATCCCGGTCTTCGGCGGCCAGGGCGGCCGCCAGCTCATGTGGAGCCTGCTGGCCATCGCATGCGCGATGCTGGTCCTTGCGATCGTGCGCGATCACCGCTCGCTGTCGCGGTACGCGTACACGCTCGGGCTCACCGGCATCGTCCTGGTGATGATCCCCGCGGTCCTGCCCGCCCGGCTCGCGAGCGTCAACGGCGCGCCGGCCAAGCTGTGGATCAACTTCGGCTTCTTCGCGATCCAGCCGGGTGAGTTCGCCAAGGTCCTGCTGCTCGTGTTCTTCGCGTACTACCTCGTGCGCAAGCGCGAGGTGCTGTCGCTGGCGAGCAAGCGGTTCCTCGGCATCGACTTCCCACGCGGCCGCGACCTCGGGCCGGTCCTCACCGTCTGGCTGCTCAGCCTGCTGGTCCTGGTGTTCGAGAAGGACCTCGGCACCTCGCTCATGTACTTCGGCATGTTCGTCGTGACGCTCTACATCGCGACCGAGCGGGTGAGCTGGCTGATCATCGGTCTGCTCCTGTTCAGCGGCGGGGCGTTCAGCGCGTACGTCCTGGGTGGCATCATCGGCGGTCCGTTCGCCAACTTCCACCAGCGGGTCGGCATCTGGCTCGACCCGTTCGCCGAGCCGGACGGCAACGGGTACCAGCTGGTGCAGTCGCTGCTGGGCCTGGGCACCGGCGGCCTGTTCGGCGCCGGCCCCGGCGTGGGCCACCCGGAGATCGTGCCGCTGGTGGAGAGCGACTTCATCTTCGCGGGCATGGGCGAGGAGATCGGCCTGTTCGGGCTGAGCGCCCTGCTCGTGGTCTACCTGCTCATCGCCCAACGGGGGCTGCGGGCCGCGATCGGCGTACGGGACTCCTTCGGCAAGCTCTTCGCCGGCGGCCTCGCGTTCACGCTCGGGTTGCAGGTCTTCGTCATCGTGGGCGGGGTGAGCAAGCTGATCCCGCTGACCGGGCAGACCACGCCGTTCCTGTCCGCCGGTGGCTCCTCGCTGGTCGCCAACTGGGCGCTCGTCGCCCTGCTGCTGCGGGTGTCCGACGCGGCGCGGCGTCCGGCCGACGGCTCCGCTTCCGGCCGCGGGGGTGGACCCAGCGCAGGCGGCCCGGTCAAGCTGCAGGAGTTGCCGACGGAGATGCTCAAGGCGGGCACGACGACCCGACACAATGGAGATAAGGCATGAATGCCCCGTTACGTCGGGTAGGCGTCGTCGTCCTGGTCCTGTTCGGCCTCCTGTTCGTCAACCTCAACTGGGTGCAGGCGTACAAGGCCGACGACTACCGCAACAGCGACTACAACACGCACCGGGTCCAGATCTCGGAGTACCAGCGCCAGCGCGGCTCGATCGAGGCCGCCGGCGGGGTGGTGCTCGCCCAGAGCCGGCAGACCGACGACGACCTGAAGTACCAGCGGATGTACCCGATGGGCGACCAGTACGCGCACATCGTCGGGGTCAAGCCGGTCAGCAACGCCAGCACCGACATCGAGAAGCTGGAGAACGCGTACCTGCAGGGCAACGCGGACTCCCAGGTGGCCGACCGATGGCTGGCCATGCTCACCGGCAAGCGGACCTCGGGCGGCAACGTCCTGCTCACGCTGTCACCGGGGGCGCAGCGGACCGGGTACGAGGCGCTGCAGAACAAGGGCAAGGTGCGCAAGGGCGCCGTCGTCGCGCTCGATCCGAGCACGGGTGCGCTGCTGGCCGCTGTCTCGGCGCCCTCGTTCGACCCCAACCCGCTGGTCAGCCACAACTCCAAGGCCGCCACCTCGGCCTTCAACCAGCTCGAGCAGAACCCGGACAAGCCACTGTTCAACCGGGCGTTCTCCGAGCTGTACCCGCCCGGCTCGACGTTCAAGGTCATCGACTCGGCCGCGGCCCTCGCCAACGGCGTGCAGCCCGAGACCGTGCTCCAGGGCGGCACGAGCTACACCGCGCCGGGTACGACGCACGTGATCCAGAACGCGCCCGGGGTCTTCTGCCCCGAGCAGATCACGCTCAAGCAGGCGCTGACGGTCTCCTGCAACACCGCCTTCTCCCGGCTGGCAGCCGAGCAGCTCGGCGCCGATCCGATCAAGAAAATGGCGCAGGCCTTCGGCTTCGAGGAGCCCGTCCGCTTCGACCAGGACCCCAAGAACGTCATGGGGGTCGCTACCAGCCACACCGGGACGATGCAGGACCCGAACGGGCAGGTCGACCGGCCGACCGTCGCGCAGTCCGCGATCGGCCAGAGCAACGTGCAGATGACTCCCCTCCAGGGCGCGCTGATCGCCGCGACCGTCGCCAACGGCGGCCGCCAGATGCGCCCGTACCTGATCGACAAGGAGCTCGCGGCGGACCGTACGCCGACGTACGTGGCCAGCCCGCACGAGCAGCGCCGGCCGCTCAACGAGCAGAACGCCGGCACCCTGCGCGACATGATGATCAACGTCGTCGCGAGCAACGACGGCACCGGCACCTCCGCCCGCATCCCGGGTGTGCAGGTCGGCGGCAAGACCGGTACGGCCCAGAACGGAAACAATCCCGACCACGGATGGTTCATCGGCTTCGCGATCAAGGATGGCAAGCCGGTGGCAGCGGTGGCGGTCTTCCTCGAGCAGGCCGGCTCGGGCGGCAGCCACGACGCGGCGCAGATCGCCGGGAACGTGATGCGCGCGATCATCCAGGAGCGGGGCTGAAGTGAGGAATTCACAATGGTGAGCCCCGGAGACACCCTGGGCGGCCGGTACCGCTTGGACGAGCGGATCGCCGGTGGAGGCATGGGCGAGGTATGGCGCGGCACCGACGAGGTGCTCGGGCGGACCATCGCTGTCAAGATCCTGCTGCCGTCGCTGATGGAGGAGCCCGGCTTCGCCGAGCGCTTCCGCGGCGAGGCCCGCACCATGGCCACCATCAACCACCCCGGTGTCGTCGACGTCTACGACTACGGCAGCGAGGACAACACCGCGTTCCTGGTCATGGAGTACGTGGAGGGCGACGCGCTGTCCCGTACGCTCGCGCGGGTCCACCGGCTGACTCCGGCCCGCACGATGGCGCTCATCGCGCAGGCGGCCGACGCGCTGCACGCCGCGCACGAGAAAGGCGTCGTGCACCGCGACGTCAAGCCGGGCAACCTGCTGGTACGCCCGAACGGCACGCTCGTGCTCACCGACTTCGGCATCGCCCGCGCAGCCGGCGGTGCCCAGCTCACGCAGGCCGGGTCGGTGCTCGGTACGGCCTCCTACATCTCGCCCGAGCAGGCGGCAGGCAAGACCGCGTCCCCGATGTCCGACGTGTACGCGCTCGGCGTGGTCGCCTACCAGTGCCTGGCCGGTAGGCGCCCGTTCGAGGGCGACAACCCGATCGAGATCGCGATGCGGCACGTACGGGACGCGCCGCCGCCGCTGCCCGGTGACATCCCCCCGGCCGTTCGTCAGATCGTCGACCGCGCGATGGCCAAGGACCCCTCCGCCCGGTACGCCTCGGCGGCCGCCATGGCGCAGGTGGCCCGGCACACGGCGCAGTCACTGGCGAACGGGTCCGTCGCCGCACTGGCCCCCACGTCGGGCGGCCCCGCCGACCCGACCCGCCCGGTCTCCGGATCTCCGGTGTCCCCGCCGTTCGGCGGCCCGCCCGCGCGGATGGGCAGTGGCCCGGCCACACCGGCCGGCACCCGGGTGATGCCCGGTGCCGCCTACCCGGCGACCGGTGCGATGAGCGCGCCGGCCCAGCGCCAGGGGCAGTACGTCCGGGGCGCCGCCGCCGTGCCCGGCCCGGCCCCGGCGGCGGCGGACTACACGTACGCCGACACGTACGGCGGGTCGTCGCCGTCCACGGCGCCCGCCGGCGACCGTACGTCCGCCGGCAAGAAGAGCGTCGCCCCGTGGGCGGTGCTGGCCGTCGTCATCGTGCTGCTGTTCTGCGTCGGCGGCGGGTGGTTACTGTTGCAGAACAAGTCCGCCAACGATCCGACCGCCGCTCCGCCGAGCCCGGTGGCCAGCAGCAAGGCGCCCAGTCCGACGGCGAAGCCGAAGCCGAAGCAGTCCACCCCGGTAGCGGCGACGGCGACGAAGAAGACGCCCGTCATCGAGTGCGCCAAACTGGTCGGCAAGGACGCCGACGACGTGAAGTCGTCCCTGGAAGACAGCAACTACACGGTGAAGATCGACAACGACCGGCCCGGCGGACGCAAGGGCACGGTCGCCTCGGTCTCTCCCTGTGGGCAGCAGCCCGAGGAGACCGAGGTGACGCTGCACGTGTTCACCGGCAAGGATGCGAAGACGCCCGGTCCGGGGAGCGGGTGCGACCCGCGTGACCCGACCGGCCTCGCCAGCTGTCCGCCACAGTCGTGAGGATCGCTGATGATGAACCAACCAGACGAAGGACGACAGACGAGATGACCGCGCAGGCCCGCACCCTCGGGGGGAGGTACCAGGTCGGCGAGCTCCTCGGCTATGGGGGCATGGCCGAGGTGCACCGCGGCCGGGACCTCCGGCTCGGGCGCGATGTCGCGATCAAGACGCTGCGCTCCGACCTCGCCCGCGATGCGATCTTCCAGCTGCGGTTCCGGCGGGAGGCGCAGAACGCCGCCGCCCTCAACCACCCTGCGATCGTCGCCGTCTACGACACGGGCGAGGAGCACGGCCCGAGCGGCGAGGAACTGCCGTACATCGTCATGGAGTTCGTCAACGGCCGGACCCTCAAGGAGGTGCTTGGGGCCGAGGGGCGGCTGATGCCCCGCCGCGCACTGGAGATCGTCGCCGACATCTGCTCGGCCCTGGAGTTCAGCCACCGGCACGGCATCATCCACCGCGACATCAAGCCGGGCAACGTGATGCTCACGCAGACCGGCCAGGTCAAGGTGATGGACTTCGGTATCGCCCGGGCGCTGGCCAGTGGCGCGAGCACGATGACCCAGACGTCCGCCGTGATCGGCACCGCCCAGTACCTGTCGCCCGAGCAGGCCCGCGGTGAGGCGGTGGACGCGCGCAGCGACGTCTACGCGACCGGCTGCGTGATCTACGAACTGCTGTGCGGGCACCCGCCGTTCGTCGGCGACAACCCGGTGAGCGTGGCCTACCAGCACGTACGGGAGGACCCGAGGCCGCCGAGCGAGAGCAACCGGGACGTCACGCCGGCCATTGACGCCATCGTCCTCAAGGCGCTGGCGAAGAACCCCGCCAACCGGTACCAGAGCGCCGGCGAGATGCGCGCCGACCTGCTCCGCGCGGCAGCCGGCCGGCCGGTGATGGCAACTCCGGTGATGCGCGACGACGAGCGCACAGCCATGATCAGCTCGCCGGCCTCGACGCGCTCCGGCCCGCCGACCCGGCCGGTCGCCCGGGTCGGCCAGCCGCCGCACCGCAACAACACCTGGGTCGCCGTCGCGCTGACGCTGTTAGGCGTCCTGGCCGTCGGCGCGCTCGCCGTCGGCCTCTGGGTGGCCAACCACAAGCAGCTGGTCGCCGTGCCGAACCTGGAGACCCACAGCCCCGACGAGGCCAGCACCCTGCTGACCAGGCAGAACCTGACGCCGAAGCAGACCGACGTCAACGACCTCAACTGTGCCAAGAACACGGTCGTCGACCAGAGCCCGGCCGCGAACTCCCAGGTCCAGCCGGGCACCGTGGTGGAGTACAAGGTATGTGTCGGCCCCGGGCAGGTGCGGGTGCCGCAGTTGGTCGGCCTGAGCAGGGCACAGGCGCAGAAGCAGCTCGACGAGGCGCACCTGAAGCCGACCTTCGTCACCGCGTCCAGCGACAAACCGGCCGACCAGGTCATCGCGTCCGACCCGGCGGAGGGCACCGCGGTCGACGCGGGCAGCGCCATCAAGGTGACCGTCTCCAAGGGCGACCAGAAGAAGGTCCCGAACGTGGTGGGCAAGTCCGAGGCCGAGGCGAGGGCGGCGATCAGCGCCGCCGGCTTCCGGGCGAACGTGGTCCCCCAGGAGACCAACGATCCGAGCCAGGTCGGCAAGGTGATCAACCAGGACCCGGACGGCGATCAGGCCGCCGACCCCACGAAGACGGCGGTCACGATCTTCGTCGGCAGGGCCGCCGCGCCACCACCGGCGAGCAACCCGCCGACCCCGACGCAGCCACCGTCCAGGCCGCCGCTGCTGCCGTAGGTTTCGGGATCTTGGACACTTGGGCTTCAGATGGCCTGAGCGTCCAAGATCCCTGGCTGGGCCGGTCAGGCGAAGGCGGCGACCCGCCGCGCCTCGACCTCGGCGGCGAGCTCCGGCGCCCGGTCCAGGGCTTCCGGGTACCCGCACGCGGCGAGCCAGTTGGCCAGCATCAGGTGGCCGCCCTGGGTGAGCACCGACTCGGGGTGGAACTGCACGCCCTCGATCGGCAACTCCCGGTGGCGCATGGCCATGACGATGCCGGAGTCGGTACGACCGGTCACCTCGATCTCCGGCGGCAGGGTCGACTCCAGCACGGTCAGCGAGTGGTACCGCGTCGCGGTGAACGGCTCCGGCAGGCCGGCCAGGACGCCGCCGCCGGCGTGGTGGACGACCGAGGTCTTGCCGTGCAGCAGCTCGGGCGCGCGCTCGACCGTCGCACCGAACGCCGCACCGAACGCCTGATGCCCCAGGCACACGCCGAAGATCGGCAGCTTCCCCGCGTACTCGTCGATGACCCGCAGGCAGATGCCCGCGCGCTCGGGAGTGCCGGGGCCGGGTGAGAGCAGAACGCCGCCGGCCCCGACGGTGCCGACCTCCTCGAGGGAGATCTCGTCGTTGCGCCGAACCACGCACTCCACGCCGAGCTGTCCGAGGTACTGCACGAGGTTGAAGACGAACGAGTCGTAGTTGTCGATGACGAGTACACGCATGAGGGTTACCTGGTCGGGGTCGGTGCGGGGTGGTTGGAGACGGTCGAGTACGGGATGACGTCCGACGGCGGCAGGCTCTCGCTCGGGCGGGGCGCGGGAGTGACCAGGTTCGCGCCCGGTCCGCCGCCCTCGGTACCGGCTATCTGCCCGTCGGTGAACGGCATGTACTGCTCGATGTTGGGGAACACCTGGTACCACAGCAGCGCGGCGACGGCGCCGACGAGCACGAGCGAGCCGATGATCCGGCCGGGCAGGCCGAACGGCAGATGGCGCCAGATCCACGAGTACACGGGGGTCAGCCTCCCAACGCGGCCGGTCGGCCCTTGTCGTGGGCGCGCGTCTGGCTCGGGTCGAGGACGGCGTGGACGATCAGACGCTGGTAGTTGTTGAACTTCGGGTTGCACGTGGTGAGGGTCAGTACCGCGTCGGTCGGCTTCTTGCCGGGCTGGTTCGGCACCGGCGCGACGACCTCCACCGCGTTCGGGGAGACGATCCGGAACTCGCTCGTGCGGTACACGTACCAGGTGTCCCGCGTCTCGAGGATGATCTCGTCATTGGTCTTGAGCTGGTCGAGATCCCAGAAGATCGCCGGCGTACGGTGGCCGGCCACCGAGAAGTTGCCGACCTGGCCCGGCATCGCGCTGCTCGGGTAGTGCCCGGGCGCGAACCGGATGTCCCCCGGCGACACGCCCTGCACCACGATCCACTGCTTGCCGATACGCGGGATGTACATCCGCGCGATGGCCTTCCCGTCCGGCGGAGGCAGGACGTTCGCCGCCGCGCTGGCGCTCGGACTCGGGCCGGCCGGCGTCGGGCTGCCCCAGTCCTGGGCCAGCTGGCTGTTGAGGTCGTCCTGGTGCGCGTTGACGGCGGCCGTCTTGCCCCACACCTCGTACGCCGCGAAGAGCAGCATGATCATGCCGAGCGTGATGCACAGTTCGCCAACGCTGCGCACGATGTCGCGGATCACTGAACCGGCGCTGCGACGGGTGAGGTGCGAGTACACGCTGCGGTAGCCCTCCTGGGTGCGGACAGGCCGTAACGGCACCACCGTCACCCCGCGGGGGGGTTCGCCGGCGCTGTCGGCTGCCCCATTGTCGTCCGAGGATGGGCGTTTCGGGGGAATAACCGGGATAGTTCCGTCCCCCGTGGGGGAAACGTGCAGTTTCGGAATGACCGCCGTGGGCTCGCTCAGGGCTCCGACGCCGGACACGGCACCGGTGAACGCCGGGGCGCCGTTGAGCGCGGCGCCCGATCGGGCGCCGTTGAGCGCAGCCCCTGCTCGGGCGCCGTTCAGCGTGGCGCCAGGGGGCGGGGTGCCGTTGGCCGATCGGACGCCGTTGACGATCCCGTTGCCCTGGTGGACGCCGGTCAGCCGGGTGCCGTTCGGCCCGGCCTCCCCGTGCTGAGCCGGACCGTCGGGCCGGCGGCGCGGTGTTGCGGGCCCGATGCCGACGACGGTCGGCTCGTCCTCCATCGCGTCGACCGTCCAGATGATCCCTGGACCGACCGGCTCGGCGTAGCGGGGGTCACCGCCGTCAGAGCGCCTCGCGGGCCGCATTTCCGGACCCACCTCGGGCCGCGGCTCGGGGTACGCCGCCGGTTGGGGGTACCCCACCGGCTCGGGGTACGGTGCCGGTTGGGGATACGGGGCCCGCTCCTGCCACGGGTCGACCGGCGCGGGCGGTTCGTGCCACCGGTCCGGTGCCTGTCCGTGCTGCTGACGGTCGGATATCTGACTGTGTCGCTGGCCGCCCGACTCCGGCTCCCGGTGGTGGTCGAGCTCCCGGTGGTCCCACTCGTCGGCCGCCCTGGCGCGCCGCGCCGGTCGTGACCCGCCGCGCTCCGGCAACGGTGCGAGCCGGTCCGGCGGTACGGGCTGGGCGGGCACGACGGCTTCCGGCGGGACCACGCGGGCGGCGCCGCGTGGCTGCCGGGGTGGCTCGGCGGTGGGCGGTACGGCCTGGCGTGGTACGCCCTGCCCGCGGCCTGGCTGCGCCGCCGGGCCGTGGTCCGCGAGCTGCGGCAGGATGGCCGTGGATGCGGCGTCCTCGTCGGGCGCGCTGTGCCGCGGCCGGTGAGGATGTGGCGAGTACGGATGGTTGGTCATCGTGGCCTCACGACGGTGGCTGCGCAGATCGCAGCGCGACCGATCCCTCGTAGGCAGGCACGGTGACGTCTCCCTCCACCTTTACCTCGTATCCGAGGCCGAAGTCGGTAGCCGCGCTACGGAAGGCGCGCACGCCGGGCGAGGCGTCCAGCGCGCGTTGAAGCAGGACCGGGTCCCCGATGGCCGTGACAACGAACGGAGGCGAGTAGACCCGACCGTCCAGAAGCAGGGTGTTGCCGACACAGCGTACCGCGCTGGTAGAGATCACCCGTACCCCCATGATCGACATAGCCTCGCCGCCGCCGGACCACAAGGCATTGACTACAGCTTGCACATCCTGTTGATGAACCACCAGGTCATCCGGCGAACCGGCAGGTCGGCTCCCGTCCGGTCGTCGGGGCGCGTCGTTGAGCCGCACGGTGAGCCCGGGGCCGTGCACGGCCACCAGGCCGGCGGGGCCCGACTGGGCCTGGCCGCGGGAGCGCTGTTCGGCCACGGGTGCGTCGGAGCCGGCCTGCGCCGCGGTCTGCGACTCGATGTGGCGTCGCAGGTCCCCGGCCTGAGCCTCGGCGGCCGCCACGTCGCGCTTGCGCTCGCTGATCAGGTTGGCCAGCTCGGGCCGGCGGTCGTTGCGCAGGTCGGTGCCGTTGGCCGTGGTCGCCGTGGTTGTGAACAGCATCCCGGCGAAGAGCAGGACGACGGGTACCAGCAGGGACCAGCCGCGGCGCCGGTCGGCGGCGCGGCGCGGCAGCAGCGCGGCGGCGGCGCGGCGCAGCACCCGTCCCCAGGACGAGTTGTCATCCGAAGCGCCCACGTCCCCCCTTTCCCCCGCTGGCGTGCCAACGTGACTACGCTAACCGGGGAACATTATTCAGGGTCGTGAGGCTCGCCTCGCCATGGTCGCCTGACGTACCGTTCCCGAGACGATCCTTACCAGGAGAACGCCGTGCCGAAGTCCCACGTACGCAAGAAGAAGGTCTACACGCCGCCGGCCGAGCTGCAGCCGCAGTCCACGGCTGCGTCCAAGCGGCCGAGCCCGGTGTGGCTGCCGGCCACCGCGGTGGCGCTGCTCGTGCTCGGCATCGCCTGGATGGTCGTGTTCTACCTGACCCAGGGGTTCGTCGACACCCCGGCGCTGCTGTTCCTCGCCAACATCGGTTACTGGAACTTCGCCATCGGATTCGGTGCGATGATCGGTGCGCTGATCCTGCTGTCGAAGTGGCGCTGATGGCGGCCGACCGCCGCTAGCCGTATTACACGCGTGTAGTTCTCCACAACCTCGTCCACACTGTGCATAAAAATAGGACAGACCACCCATATGCCTCTTCGGGGCATACTGGGTGGTCTACTTCGTATGGCTGCTGTGGTGCCTCTCATGTTACTAGTGGGTAACTGAACGACTAGGCTCCGCTTCAGAGACCACGTATTTCAGGAGGACTCCCGAATGGGACCGGTACAGATCGTCTCTACGATCATCGCGGCCTTGGTGACGATCGCTGCCGTCGTTCTCGTGGCTCGTACGGTCGGCCAGATGGTCCGCGTCATCAAGCTCGGCCAGCCCGACCCGGAGCGGTTCGACCGCAAGGGCGAGCGCACGGCGACCATGCTCAAAGAGACGCTGGGCCACACGCGGATGCTCAAGTGGACCGCGGTCGGCGCGGCGCACTGGTTCGTCATGGTCAGCTTCGTGATCCTGTCGACCCTGGTGATGGGCGCCTACTTCGAGGTCGTCAACCCCGAACTGGAGTTGCCGATCATCGGGCACTGGACGCCGTACGGCATCGTCACCGAGTGGATCGGCGTGCTCGGCTTCATCGGCATCCTGGTGCTGATCGGGATCCGGCTGCGCAACCTGCCGACGCGCACCGGGGGTCGCTCCCGCTTCACCGGCTCGACGATGTGGCAGGCCTACTACGTCGAGTACACGATTGTGGGCGTCCTGGTCTGCGGTTTCCTGATCCGGGGCTTCAAGGCCGCAGCCGGCGACCTGCCCTACCCGGTCTGGGCCGCGCCGGTCTCGCACGCCCTCGGTGACCTGTTCGGCGGGCTGTCGGTGAACGGCGCGCACACCGCCGTCACCCTCACCGCGCTGGTCAAGATCCTTATCAGTATGGCCTGGGCCATCACCATCGGTCTCAACATCACGATGGGCGTGGCCTGGCACCGCTTCTCCGCGTTCTTCAACATCTTCTTCAAGCGCACCGCCAGCGAGCAGCCGGCCCTGGGCGCTCTGCGGCCGATGATGAGCGAGGGCAAGCCGCTCGACTTCGAAGAGGCCGACCCGGAGAAGGACCAGTTCGGCGTCGCCCAGGTGGAGCAGTTCACCTGGAAGGGCCTGCTCGACTTCACCACCTGTACCGAGTGTGGCCGGTGCCAGTCGCAGTGCCCCGCGTGGAACACCGGTAAGCCGCTCTCGCCGAAGCTGCTCGTACTGAGCCTGCGCGACCACGCGTACGCCAAGGCTCCGTACCTGCTGGCCGGCGGCGGCAAGGACCTGACCGGCGAGGAGAAGGCCACTCAGGAGCAGCTCGCCAACGTCGACGTGCTCGCGCTGGCCGAGGCCGGGCGGCCCCTGATCGGTACCGCCGAGGAGAACGGCATCATCGACCCGGACGTCCTGTGGTCGTGCACCACCTGCGGCGCCTGCGTCGAGCAGTGCCCGGTCGACATCGAGCACGTCGACCACATCGTCGACATGCGCCGGTACCAGGTGCTGATCGAGTCGAACTTCCCCAGCGAGGCCGGCGTGATGCTGCGCAACCTGGAGAACAAGGGCAACCCGTGGGGCGCCGCGCCGAACACCCGCGAGGACTGGACCAAGGGTCTCGGCTTCGAGGTGCCGAAGGTGGCCGACGGCGGCGACTTCGAGTACCTGTTCTGGGTCGGCTGCGCAGGTGCGTTCGAGGACCGCGCGAAGAAGACCACCCGCGCGGTGGCCACCCTGCTGAACGAGGCGGGCGTCAGCTTCGCGATCCTCGGCGACGGCGAGACCTGTACGGGTGACCCGGCCCGCCGTATCGGCAACGAGTTCGTCTTCCAGATGCTCGCCCAGCAGAACGTCGAGACGATGAACGAGGCCGGCGTCAAGAAGATCGTCGCCACCTGCCCGCACTGCTTCAACACCCTGGCCAACGAGTACGGCCAGCTCGGCGGCGACTTCGAGGTCGTACACCACACCCAACTGCTGGCCCACCTGGTCGAGTCGGGCAAGCTCACCCCGGTGCAGCCGGTGGACGGCGGCGTCACCTACCACGACCCCTGCTACCTCGGCCGCCACAACCGGGTGTTCGAGCCCCCGCGCGAGGTGCTCGAGGCGGCGGTCGGCGCCAAGGCCGACGGCGCGAGCGGCAACGGGTCGAAGGGCGTCACCGAGATGGAGCGGTTCGCCGAGCGTTCGTTCTGCTGCGGCGCCGGCGGCGCCCGGATGTGGATGGAGGAGCGCATCGGCAAGCGCATCAACATCGAGCGCACGGAGGAGGCGCTCGCGACGGGTGCGCAGACGGTGGCGGTCGGCTGCCCGTTCTGCCTGACCATGATCGGCGACGGCGTGACCGCCAAGAAGTCCACCGGTGAGGCGAGCACCGACGTGGAGGTCGTCGACGTCGCGACGGTCCTGCTGCGGTCGCTGAAGCCGGAGTAGAGCGGAAGCACACGAAGGGCGCCCCGGCGATGGGGCGCCCTTCGTCGTTTCCAGGGAGCCCGTCCGAGAGGGGCGGCCTCCTCAAGTACGGACGCATGGAACAATTGGCGCCGAGGTGAGGGGATCATCAACGGCATCCTGCTGACAACACTGCTGCCACTACTGGCGTTCATACTGCTAACCGCGGCGAACGCGGGTTTCGTCGCGGCCGAGTTCTCACTGATCACTGCCGACCGGGCGGAGATCGATCGGGCGGCCTCGGCCGGCGACCGGGCCGCGCGTACCGTCCGCGACGCGCTACGGGAGCTGTCGTTCCAGCTCTCCGGCGCGCAGCTCGGGATCACCATCGCCGCGCTGCTCACCGGTTACCTGGCGGAGCCGGCCCTGGCCCACCTGTTCGAGCCGCTGGTGCACCCGGTGGCCGGTACCGCCACCACCGGGATCACGCACGTGCTCGCCCTCGTGGTCGCCACCCTCATCTCCATGCTCTTCGGTGAGCTGGTGCCCAAGAACGCCGCGCTGGCCCGGCCGATGCCGATCGCCCGGAAGACGGCCGGCCCACTGCGGATCTTCTCCCGGGTGTTCTCCGGGATGATCCACGCGTTGAACGGCTCGGCCAACTGGATCGTGCGCCGTCTCGGCGTCGAGCCACAGGAGGAGCTGGCCAGTGCCCGTTCCCCGGAGGAGCTGGGCCTGCTGGCGGTCATCTCGGCGCGGGCCGGTGCGCTGCCGCCGGAGACCGCGGTCCTGCTGCGCCGCACGATCCGCTTCGGCGACAAGCGCGCCGCGGAGGCGATGACGCCCCGCGTCGACGTCGAGGCGCTGCGCGCGGACGCCACCATCGCGGACCTCCTCGCGGCCGCGCGCGAGACCGGGCACAGCAGGTTCCCGGTGTACGAGCAGACCCTCGACACCGTCACCGGGGTCGCCACGGTCAAGGACGCGCTGGGCGTACCCCCGGAGCGGAGGGCGACCACGACGGTGGCCGCGGTGGCCCGCGAGCCGGTCTACGTACCCGAGAGTCTCGATCTCGACGGCGTCCTGCACGCCCTGCGCAACAGCGCGACCGACATGGCGATCGTGGTCGACGAGTACGGCGGCACCGACGGCGTGGTGACCGTGGAGGACCTGGTCGAGGAGCTGGTCGGGGAGATCGCCGACGAGCACGACATCGCCCCGCCCGAGGAGGCGACGACGTACGACCTGGTCCTGCCCGACGCCAACAACGGCGTCCACGAGTGGCTGGTCGACGGGGTGCTGCGGGAGGACGAGCTGGTCGAGCGCACCGGTTTCCGGCTCCCCGAAGGCCCGTACGAGACGCTCGCCGGCTTCCTGATGGCCCGGCTGGGGCACATCCCCGTCGTCGGCGAGAGCATCAACGAGGACGGGTGGGAGTTCACCGTCGTGGAGGTCGAGCGGCGCCGGGTCGAGCAGGTCCGCGTGGTACGGGCGGAGGCCTCCGATGGCTAAGCTCCTTGTCACCGTCCTGCTGCTGCTGGGCAACGCGTTCTTCGTGGGCGCCGAGTTCTCGCTGATCGCGGCCAGGCGGACGGTGATCGAGCCGCTCGCGGCCACCTCGCGGGCCGCCCGGCTGGCGCTGCGGGCGATGAACGAGATCCCGTTGATGATCGCCGGCTCCCAGCTCGGCATCACGATCTGCTCACTGGCGCTGGGCGCCATCGCCGAACCGGCGCTGGCGCATCTGTTCGTCGGCCCGCTGGACGCGGTGGGCCTGCACGACCTGGCCCACCCGGTGGCGTTCGTCGTCGCCCTCGGCATCGTGGTGTACGCCCACACCGTGATCGGCGAGATGGTGCCCAAGAACCTGACCCTCGCCGGGCCGGAGCGCGCCGTGCTGTGGCTCGGGCCCCTCATGTACGCGTTCTGCGTCGCCACGAAGCCGCTACTGGTGGCGATGCGGTGGGCGTCCCGGGTGATCCTGCGGCTGTGGCACATCGAGGCCACCGACGCGGTCAAGACCGTGTTCACCGCCGAGGAGCTGGCCGGACTGGTCGGCCAGGCGCGCACGGAGGGGCTGCTCGACCCCGAGGAGCACGCCCGCATCACCGGCGCGCTCGCGCTGAACGAACGCGCCGCCTCCGACGCGCTGCGGCCGTGGTCGCGGGTCACGACGGTCGCCGAGGACGTGTCCCCGGCCGCGCTCGAGGTGCTGGCGACCCGTACCCGCAGGTCCCGCTTCCCGGTCGTGGAGCGGGCCACCCGGCGGGTCCTGGGCTTCGTGCACGTCAAGGACGTGCTCGGCATCGTGGGGCCGCAGCGCCGGGCGCCCATACCGGCGGAGCTGATCCGGCCGCTCGCGGTGGTGCCCTCGAACCGGACCCTCGCCGAGCTTCTGCTGGCGATGCGCCGGGAGCGACGCCACATCGTGCTCGTCAGCGACGGCCGGCGGCCGCTGGGCATCGTGACCCTCGACGACGTACTCAACGCGGTGGTGGGCGAGCCCGTACCGGCGCCCGGCGGGTGAAATCGGGTTACTTGTCGTCCACGCCCCGATGACGGGGCTGCCCGGCCCGGCTACCTGAAATAGCGATTACGGTTACCCAATGCATCGGTTCCGGTTACCCGAGTACGCCGCGAAAAGCCTTGTGCGGTAGGCGATTCAGCCACTGTAGGTATCGGGGTATTAGCGGTATGAATATGTCTCGGCAATGCCTTGCCCGCGCTACATGACCTTCATTACTCTCAGGTACCGTCCGCGCCGTACCGAGGTCGACTTCCCCCCATCGACCGCGGCCGGGCACCGTCGAGTCGCGTAAGTGAACCGGGGAACCGTGTTCCCGGGGTGAATCCGCGGTCCCCCCACCGCGGTAGGGCGTGCTTCCCGCCCGAACCCGACAGCTAACCCGGTAGGCGGTCAGGGAAGAAGGAGTCGGACTCCGTGGCACCCAGACGTGTGCTCACAGCGCTACACACCGTCGCCTTCGCGGCCATTGCCGGTATTACGGCACTCATGGCCACCGTGGCTCCGGCGTATGCCGATCCCACGCCGGCCCCGGCTGACATCGAGGCCCAGATCCTCGACAAGTGGAGCGCCGTCGAGCCCATCATCGAGAAGTACAACGAGGTTCACGGCCAGCTGGCTGCGAACAAGGCCAAGGCGGACAAGCTCCAGACTCAGCTGATGCCCCTCCAGCTTCAGGTGGACGTCGCGATGGCCCGGGTCGGGGACATCGCCTCCGGCGTCTACAAAGGCGGCCGTGGATCCGCGCTCAACGCGGTCCTGACCAGCGGTACGCCGACGTCACTCGTGGAGCAGTTGACGCTGCTGAACATGATCGCTCGCACGCAGCAGGACCAGATCCGCGACGTGACCGCGGCGCGCGACAAGTTCGCCGGCGACAAGAGGGCCCTCGACAACCTGATCGCCCAGCAGGCCAGGCAGGACGCCGACCTCGCGGCGAAGAAGAAGGTGATCGAGGACCAGATCGCCCAACTGCAACGGCTGCGGCAGCAGGCGTACGGGAGTAGCGGCGCCACCGGTGTCCTGAAGCCGGTCGCCTGCCCGGTGGAGTACACCGGCGGCCCGGGTGGTGTGGCGGCGCAGAAGGCGTGCAGCCTGATCGGCAAGCCGTACGTCTGGGCGGCGGCCGGCCCGAACGCCTATGACTGCTCCGGCCTCACGATGGTCGCCTGGCAGGCGGCCGGTGTCCGGATGGACCATCTGGCGGCCAGCCAGCGGAGGCAGTCGAAGTCGGTCAGCCGGGATCAGTTGCGCACCGGCGACCTGGTCTACTTCGGCTCCGACACGCACCACATCGGCATCTATGTCGGTGGCGGCTGGATGGTCCACGCGCCACACAGCGGCGACTACGTCCGGATGGTCCAGCTCACCGGCTACTACGCCAGGAACGCGTCCGGGTACGGCCGACCCGGGGGCTGACGCCGCCCGTGCTCAAGATCACCAAGGAGGCGCCGGTAGCGAGCCGCTACCGGCGCTCTTCCGTTTCGGTGGGACTACTGATGGCAGTTAGTCCGTTACGCATTAGGCCCTATTTGATGTCCTAATTGCGTAATACCGAATCGCCCGCCGCATTTGGGTCCCGCTACAACACACGCCAGATCGATGCGCAATGGTTGCCCGGTGTGGGGATCTCCACAACACTATCCGTAGATAGTGAAGATCCGTTCCGTATTGGCCGCCGGTCGTCGGGGGCGAAGAAACAGCAGGTCAAGCCGGCCCTAAAGGGGATACATGAGCATCCCTGTCCACAGCCGAAATCTGGACTTGCCACAATCCTCCGTGGCCCATAGCGTGAGTTCTCGTCGGTGGGAGTCCGTGCCCAAAGCGGGTACGCCACGCGACACCGCCTAATTATCTTTGTCGATGAGCCGGGGATCCAAACGCAACATTGGGGTGAATCCGCTGCTCGCAGCGGTAGGGCGACACTTCCCGCCCGAATCCGTCAGCTAACCCGGTAGGCGGTCAGGGAAGAAGGAGCCGGACTCCGGTGGAATTGCATACGATGCGGCCCTCCTCCAGGTCGCGTCTCAGATCCGCGCGCGCTTTCTTCGGTACCGTCGGCGCGGTCTGCGCCGGCCTGGTCGTCGCACTGGGGTTCTCGACCGCAGCCCACGCCGTCCCGGCGGACCCCGCGGCCATCGAGGCGCAGATCGACGCGGCCTGGAACCAGCTCGAGCCCGTCCTCGAACAGCACAACGGCGTCAAGGTGCAGCTCGCCGACAACAAGGCCAAGGCCGACAAGCTCGCTGAGCAGATCAGGCCGCTCCAGCTCCAGGTCGATGTCGCAATGAGCCGGATCAGCTCGATCTCCACCAGGGCGTACAAGAACGGCAACGCGTCGCCGCTGAACGCCATCCTCACCTCCAACGAGCCGACCAACCTGGCGGACCAGCTCGCCCTCCTCGACGCCATGGCGCGCAACGAGCAGGCGCAGATCGCGGACGTGACCAGGGCCAAGGCCGAGTACGACGCGCAGAAGAAGCCGCTCGACGAGCTCGTCGCCAAGCTGGCGGCGCAGGAGGCGCAGCTCGCCGCCGACGAGAAGCGGCTGCAGGACCAGATCACGCAGTTCAACAAGCTGCGCCAGGACGCCTACGGCACCAGCGCCCCGCTCGGCAACACCCGTCCCGCGCCGTGCCCGGCGACCTACGACGGCAGCATCGGTTCGAAGGCCGCCCAGATCGCCTGCGGCAAGATCGGCCGCCCGTACGTCTTCGGAGCCGAGGGCCCCAGCGTCTTCGACTGCTCCGGCATCACCAAGTGGGCCTGGGCTCAGGCGACCGGGGGCAAGGTCAATCTCTACCACTACACGGTCACCCAGTTCCAGAACACCAAGCGGGTCACCCGCGACCAGCTACGCCCGGGCGACCTGGTCTTCTTCTTCTCCGACATGCACCACATGGGCATGTACGTCGGCGACGGCTGGGTCGTGCACGCCCCGCAGTCCGGGGACGTGGTCCGGATGGTCCGCATGGATGTGATGCCGGTCTCCGGTCTGGGCCGGCCCGGCTGACCCAGGGATCTTTCGACATCGGGGTGGCGGGCGTTCCGTCACCCCGATTCCTTTTCGCGACCGTCCGGCCTTTCCCATGATTGTCACAACGTCCAGGAACTCGTTGCCTCACCAGGGGCCGGAGACCACATGGTGTGACAGCTGATGATCTTCACTCGTTGGAGTCGTCGCTACCGATCTCGAACATATGTTCGATAAACTGTTCGCATGGCTTCCTGGTCGGAGTTCGCCGCCGTCGAGCCGCGGCTCGCCGCGTCGGTCCACGCGCTGGTCCATCAGTACGGGCCGGGCCTGGGCTATCTCGCGACCGTCCGGCCCGACGGCGGCCCGCGCGTCCATCCGGTGTCGCCGTTCATCAGCCCGGAGGGCCTGTTCTGCTTCGTCGTCGACTCACCCAAACGCCGTGACCTGGAGCGCGACGGGCGGTACGCGCTCCACTCGTTCCCGCCGGAGGACACCGACGACGAGGCGTACCTCTCGGGCCTCGCCCGACCGGTCGACGACGCCGCTCAGGTCGAGCGGTACGCCGTCGAGATGCGGGCCGAGCCGCTGGCCGACTGGCGCCTGTTCGAGTTCACCATCGACGTGGCCATGATCGTGCGGCACTCCCAGGCAACCGGCCCGGCCGGCCAGCTCAGCGCCCCGTACCGCCAGATCTGGCATGATCCGCGGCCGACGCTCGAGTTCGACGTGCACTGAACGGGCATGGTCGGCTAGAGTAGGGGCCGCTCTGCTTGCGGGTGTAGTTCAATGGCAGAACATCAGCTTCCCAAGCTGACAGTGCGAGTTCGATTCTCGTCACCCGCTCCATAACGAAACGCCTGCTCAGGATGTGTGTCTGGCCGGGCGTTCGTGTTTCCTGGTGACTCGAAAGCCCCGGCTTGCGTCGGTCCGGCGGCTATCGGCGGTGGCCGGCGGACACGTCCACGAGGTCGTTCAGGCTCATCCGGTACCACGTGCCGCGGCCGAAGGCGTGCAAGTCAGCACATCGGCAGGTGTACCGCAGGCGTTCTGCGCGCGTTTTCGTCATCCTCAACATCATCCGCGACCGCGCAATGGCTTTGATCGTGACCATCTCATCGGCAACGGGCCGATCCAGTTGCCACTAGTCAGCCTCGTTCGCCAGCAAATCTCGCGGGCCACCGTACGGGGAGCGCCAGCACTAGCATGAGCCCGCTCGTATCGGCGGTCATGGCCGAGTTCGCCAGTCAACCAGGGAAGGACTGATGACAAGCGCAAAGGAACGCGACGAGTTCGAACGGATGCGCCTGGTCGCCCAGATCGAACGGGACAGGGCGATCATTGCGCAGTACGAGGATCATCAGGTCTTCTATCGGGCGAGGATTGAGGACAGCCGGTACGAACTCGGTAGGCTCGATGAACGGCTAGGAGGCTGACCATGAGCGTTGACCCGCACATCCAGGTGCTCCGGGAGGCGCTGAGGGCCGAGCATGAGGCCCGCATCGCCGAGGTGCAGGCGTGGGCTGATGAAGCTGGTGCGGCTGGCGACGTCGAGCGACAGCGCCGCCACCAGGCCCATGTCGAGCGGCTACGCGCGATGCCGTACCCCTGGGAGCGGGAGCGACCAGCAGCCTGATCTCGGCGTGCCATTAGCGTGCCATTACGACGGGCAATGGACGGCCACTCCAGGCCGTTCGGTGCAGTCGTGGCCGGGTCCGGCGGCCACGGGAAACGCGATCATGTGAGATTCCCAAGCTGACAGTGCGAGTTCGATTCTCGTCACCCGCTCGGTACATGAAGGCCCAGGCCAGACCCAGCGTCGAACCTGGGCCTTCATGCATGTCTGTCACTGCATGCGCTTCGCGTGCCCGTTGCGTGCCCGATCGCGCTCTCGGGTGATCCGGTTGCTGAGCGCGTCCGCGATCTCTCTGTCCTGCTCTCGGGCGGTGTGCTGGTAGATCAACGCGGCTCGGGTGGAGCTATGACCCATGCGGGCCATCTGGGCGGCACTTCCGCCGAAGTCACGCACTGTCATGGCGATGTGCAAGCGCCTCGTGTGCCCGTAGGTGCAGGACGGCGGTGATTGGGGCGCGAACTCAGATTGCTTCGAGAACGAAAAAGATGAAGCACAGGAACGTTGTCCGGTCGCCCAGGTGGGGCGGGAAGAGTTCGCGCGGCGTGTCGGGGGATGCGGGGGGTTCACTGATGACCGAGAGGCGGAAGCCAGCCTTGCTGAACGCGTCCGTCATGGCGTGCAACGGCCGATGCCAGAACGTCAGCACCATGCTCTCGCCATCACTGAGGGTGTACTCCTCGGAATACTCCGTGATGGCGAAGTAGTCGGCGCTCGTGTAGTTCAACTTGTACATGGAGGGGTGGTTCACCGACAGTATGAGGCGGCCGCCAGGCTTTAGAACACGCCGCAACTCAGCCAGCGGTGCCGTCCAGTCGCGCAGGTAATGCAGGACCAGGGATACGACCACGTCATCGAACGCACCGTCGGCGAAGGGAAGTGGCTGGCTAAGGTCAGCCACGCGCAGGTCTGCGTCCTCACCCAGCCGCTGCCGCGCCAGCTTGACCATCGCCGGGCTGGAGTCGAAGCCGGTGACGACCGCCCCTTTCGCGAGCAGCGCAGCCGACAGCGGCCCGGAGCCACACCCGGCATCGAGGACCCGGCGACCGTTGACGTCCCCGGCAAGATCGATCATCGCGGGCCGCTCGTAGTAGGCGTTGAAGAGGCTGGACTCGTTCTCCGCTGAGTAGCTCTCGGCGAAATTGTCATAGTGGTCGGCCTTCACCAGGTGCTCACTTTCGCAGGAGGTCTCGTGGACGAGCGCGACCTGGTCGATCATAGGGGAGCGGTCCGCCAGCCCAACCGCATCCGAGGTCAACGACCAGAGCACCGGACAGTGGCTCCAGCGAAGTAAGGATCTGTTCAACCCGGGCATCGGACAGCGGACTGTTGAAGTCGAGGTCGGCGTGCATCGGACCGATATCGGCATCTGTCATGGTGCCGACGATTCCGTCTGTCGCTCACGCGCGCCACTGATATTGGTCCCGGCCGCATGCCCGAGCGCTTCGTGATGAACAGCAAGTCACGTTACGTACCGCACCGATCTCTCGCCTACTGCGAAGGCCCAAGGCCGGTAGGCCGCAGCCAACCTGGCCGCCATCTCGGCGGAGTTCCGTGAGTTGGTCAGCCGCTTCCGGTACTGGTACTCCTGCAGGGGGAGCCAGGCACGAAGGGGGACGGTTGGAACTGGACGGGCCGATCCGCGACTGGCTGAGTCGCCACGCCCTGCCCGGCCGGCGCATCGCCCG
The DNA here is from genome assembly GCF_016863255.1 of Planosporangium mesophilum. Taxonomy (GTDB): domain Bacteria; phylum Actinomycetota; class Actinomycetes; order Mycobacteriales; family Micromonosporaceae; genus Planosporangium; species Planosporangium mesophilum. The sequence goes on along the minus strand of NZ_BOON01000017.1, from coordinate 42,174 downwards.
TACCGAGACGCTCACCGGCGGGTACAGCAACGACAACGTCCTGCTCGTCACCGACGGCGGCGAGCGGTACGTGCTGCGCCGGTACCTGCGTCGTAACAGCTGCGCCGTCGAGGCGGCGCTGGCGCGCCGGCTGGACGGGATCGTGCCGGTCGCTGAGGTCGTCTACGCCGACCCCGACGGCGGCCAGGCCGGGGAGCCGGTCCTGCTGTCCCGGTTCGTACCGGGTGAGCCGCTCAGCCGAGCGCTCACGACCCGGCCGGCCCACGAGGCGGCCGACCTTGGCCGCGCCGCCGGCGAGGCGCTGGCCGCGATCGGGCGCGTCGGGTTCGCGTACCCGGGATTCTTCGACGAGAGCCTGAGCCCCACCCACCTGGAGCCGACCGCCGGGCTGGCGGCCTTTGTGGACGACAATCTGGCCAACGGCAACGCGCGTGACCTGCTCTCCGCCGCCGAGCGGGACCGCCTGCTGGACATCGCGGGAGCGTACGAACCGTTGCTGGCGGGCGTGGCGGGCGCCCGTCAACTGGTGCACTCCGACTACAACCCGAAGAACATCATGGTCCGCGGTACGGCAGTCGTCGCCGTCCTGGACTGGGAGTTCGCGTTCAGCAGTACGCCGCTGTTCGACGTGGGGAACATGCTGCGCTTCGAGTCCGGATACCCGCCGAGGTTCGCAGCCGGGTTCGTCAGCGGGTTCGAGCGTGGCGGCGGAGAGTTGCCCCCGGGCTGGCGCCAGATCAGCGCGGGGCTGGACCTGTTCGCCCTTGCTGACCTTCTGGCCAGGCCTTCTGATAGCCGGTACTTCCAAAAGTCCCTCGCGCACATCCGTGAGCGTCTGGATCAACGCGGCCCGGAGCAGCCAAATCTACTGTAGACCGTCCACAGCAGACGGCATTGAAACTTTGTGTGACAAGGAAATCACGAATGGTAATACTTAATTCTGCCTTTGGTCGCGCCGTCCAGCCTCCCCTTTTTGGGTGGACACCGTAGAACAAATAACCCATAACACCTGCTTGAGCTTGACAGTCCGAGGCCGAACCCCGATACGGTCGCTGGGCCTAGTCGTCTACCGGAAGGCAGGACCTTGCCCGGCAAGCACGCCAATTGGCGGATTCCGCGACCGTCCGGAAGGCCCCTTCCCCTCCTCGCCGGCACCGCCGTGGCCGCGGTGATCGCTGGTACCACCGTCGCGACGCTCGGACTGGGCTCGTCCCCGCGCCCGGCCGACGCCGCGTTCATGGCCGCCGCGTCCGACCGGACGCAGCAGCGCGCCGACCGTGGGCAGCAGCGGGTGGACCCGGCGGTCGAGGCCACCCCGTCGGCTACGCCGTCCGCGGTGCCGTCCGCGACCGCGGCCCCGTCCGCCCAGCCGTCCAAGACGGCCAGCAAGGCGCCCAAGCCCCCGGCGGGCGGCGGCGCCGTGGTCGGCAGCGGCTCCTGCCAGGCCTCGTTCTACACGGATGAGGGCAACCGCACCGCCAACGGCGAGACGTTCCACACGGCCGACTTCACCGCCGCCCACAAGACGCTGCCCTTCAACACGAAGGTACGGGTCACCAACGTCAAGAACGGCAAGTCGGTCGTGGTCCGGATCAACGACCGCGGTCCGTTCATCGCCGGCCGCTGCCTGGACCTGACGCCCGCGGCGTTCAACACCATTTCGAGTACGGGCGCCGGGGTCGCGACGGTCAAGTACGAGGTTCTGCAGGGCTGAAGCCGTTACTCTCCCCGGCGACAACAGTTACTTCAGCCGAATGTTTGACAGGTCACACCGCCGACGGATGGCATGCTGATGCCCGTGGCGACAATGCCGCGTGAGCCGGGTCGACGCCCGCCGAGCCGCGAGATGATCTCTGAGAGCCGCGCCGGACTCGGCGCGGCCTTCGCGCTGATCACGTTGGTCGTCGTCGTCGAGCTGACCTGCGGTGTGCAGGGGCGCCACATCGGCGTACTCGCCGCCGCGCCGGTCCTGACGGCCGCGCTGGCTCCGTGGCGACAGGTCGTCGCCGTCGGCGCGGTCTCGATGGCGATCGGCGCGGTCTTCGCGTTCCTGACCGCCCTCAAGCACGGGCAGTTGCTCCCCAGCTTCGTCAACATCGCCCTCATCGCCCTCGCCACCGGGATCGGCGCGGTCCTGGGCAACTACCGGCAGCGCCAGGCCGAGCGGTTCGTGGAGCTGTCCAAGCTCGCCACCGCCGCGCAGGGCGCCGTGCTGCGCCCGCTCGGCCCGCAGCTCGGCCAGCTCTCGATCGCCGCGCGCTACATCTCGGCGAGCGCCGCCGCGGATATCGGCGGAGACCTGTACGAGGCGCTGGACACGCCGTACGGGGTACGCATGATCATCGGCGATGTACGGGGGAAGGGGCTCGACGCGGTACGCCTGGCCAGCATCGTGCTCGGGTCGTACCGGCATGTCGCGTACGAGCGGGCCGACCTGCGGGCGGTCGTCGCCGACCTCGACCGGGCTGTCGCCCGCAGCGTCGGTGACGAGGACTTCGTCACCGCGGCGCTGGTCGAGGAGCGCGGCGGGACGCTGACCATCGTCAACTGTGGTCACCCGCCGCCGCTGCTGCTGCGTCGGGGCGAGGTGATCGAGCTGACCCCGCCCGCGTCCGCACCGCCGCTCGGCTTCATGCCGGTGGTCCGGCCCAGGGTGGAGCGGCTGGAGCCGGGTGACCGGCTGCTGTTCTACACCGACGGTTTGGCCGAGGCCCGCCGCGACGGCGAGTTCTTCCCCACCGCCGGGCGGGCCTGGCGGCTACTCGGACACGGCACGGTCGCCGACGGGCTCGCGTCGCTGGAGAGCGCGCTGATCGAGTGGGTACGCGGTCAGCTCGACGACGACATCGCGCTCGTGCTGATGGAGTACGCGGGGACCCAGGGCGCGACCGACGCGGTGCCCCGTTGGGAGATCGGCGGCGCCAGCTCGCCGGCGCTCACCTGACGGCGTTCAGCTGGCCGGCGCGGCGGGCGACGCCGCGCGGTAGGTGCGCCGCCGGTGCCGTACCACCCGGTGGCGGCCGGTGTACTGGCGTGGCTTGGGCTCGGAGAATCTGTCGATCCACTTGGCGAACATGACGAGCCTCCTAGGTGCGGACGGGTACGCCCGCGGTGTCAACGTGCAAACGAGATAGCTGTGAGGCGGGTCACGGTGGTCCGGCGTGTCGACTTGCGATCTTGGCGAAAGCCATTCCATTTCGGATGAAAGACTCATCCCCACACTGGCTTAGCCGTATTTCCCCAGGTAGGCCGCGATCATTCCTGTGATCGCGGTCACCGTCGGTCTCGCCTTGTCGCTAGTTACTTGCCGGTAATACAGTTACTGTTACTGGCTGGTAACCTGCGCCAGCAACCATCGTCACGACCGAGACCGCCACCGCGCGTGCAACGGGAGAGGCCAGCGAGATGAGTCACTACAAGAGCAACCTGCGGGACCTCGAGTTCAACCTGTTCGAGGTCTTCGGCGCCGACAAGGTGCTGGGCACCGGCCCGTACGCCGAGCTCGACGTCGACACCGCACGCAGCATCCTCGCGGAGGTCGACCGGCTCGCGCGCGAGGACATCGGCGCCAGCTACACCGACGCCGACCGCAACCCGCCCGTCTTCGACCCGACGACGCACACCGCACCGCTGCCGGAGTCGTTCAAGAAGTCGTACAAGGCGTTCATGGACTCCGAGTTCTGGCGCCTGGACCTGCCGGCCGAGCTCGGCGGCACCAACGCGCCGCGCGTCTTCTGGTGGTCGCTGGCCGAGATGGTGCTCGGCGCCAACGCTCCGATCTGGATGTACGCGTCGGGCCCCTCGTTCGCGAACGTGCTGTACCGCGAGGGCACCGAGCAGCAGAAGAAGTGGGCCAAGCTCTTCATCGAGAAGCAGTGGGGCTCGACGATGGTGCTGACCGAGCCGGACGCCGGCTCGGACGTCGGCGCCGGCCGGACCCGCGCGATCCCGCAGCCGGACGGCAGCTACCACATCGAGGGTGTCAAGCGCTTCATCACCAGCGGTGAGCACGACCTGAGCGACAACATCATCCACTACGTGCTGGCCCGCCCGGTCGGCGTGGAGGGTGTGGGTGGCCCCGGCACCAAGGGTCTGTCGCTGTTCGTCGTGCCGAAGTTCCACTTCGACGAAGAGACCGGCGAGCTCGGCGAGCGCAACGGCGCCTTCGTCACGAACGTCGAGCACAAGATGGGCATCAAGGTCTCCAACACCTGCGAGGTGACCTTCGGCGAGCACGGCGTCCCGGCCAAGGGCTGGCTGCTCGGCGACGTGCACGACGGCATCCGGCAGATGTTCCTGATCATCGAGTACGCCCGGATGATGGTCGGCACCAAGGCGATCGCGACGCTGTCGACGGGTTACCTGAACGCGCTCGACTACGCCAAGAACCGTGTGCAGGGCGCCGACCTGCTCAACAACTCGAAGACCGCCCCGCGCGTGACGATCACCCACCACCCGGACGTGCGCCGCTCGCTCGCGCTGCAGAAGGCGTACTCGGAGGGCCTGCGCGCCCTGGTCCTGTACACCGCCTCGTGGCAGGACAAGTCCCGGCTGGCCGAGGCCGCCGGCGACGAGAAGGGCGTACGGCACGCGGAGCGGGTCAACGACCTGCTCCTGCCGCTGGTGAAGGGCTGCGGCTCGGAGCGGGCGTACGAGCTGCTCGGCCACGAGTCGCTGCAGACGTTCGGCGGCTCCGGCTTCCTGCAGGACTACCCGCTCGAGCAGTACGTGCGTGACGCGAAGATCGACACTCTGTACGAGGGCACGACCGCGATCCAGAGCCTCGACCTGGTCTTCCGCAAGATCGTGAAGGACCAGGGCAAGGCGCTGATGACCGTCGCGTCCGAGATCCAGGAGTTCGTCCAGTCCGACAGCGGCAACGGGCAGCTCAAGGAGGAGCGGGCCGCTCTGGCCACCGCGCTCGACGACGTGCAGGGCATGCTCGGCGTCTACATGAACTGGCTGGGTGCCGCTCAGGCCGGTGACGCCCGGGAGCTGTACAGGGTCGGCCTGAGCAGCCGCCGCGTCCTGCTGGCCCTCGGCGACGTCGTGGTCGGCTGGCTGCTGCAGCGCCAGGCCGCCGTGGCCCTGGCCGCGCTCACCCGCGAGGCCGTCTCGGTCAGCGACAAGTCCTTCTACGAGGGCAAGATCGCCGCGGCCCGGTTCTTCGCCCGCGAGGTGCTGCCGCGCCTGGGCAGCGACCGCAAGATCGTCGAGTCCACCACGCTCGACCTCATGGACCTGGCGGAAGAAGCCTTCTGACGCAGTTCCCCCCGAGGACCGGCCGGTGACGAGTTCGCTCGTCACCGGCCGGTTCGTGTTTCCGGTCGGTTCGTTTCCGAGCCGTGGGCTTCGGGCCTTCCGGGGGAGTACTCAGGCGCGTGCAGTGTGCGACGCCATACGCGGTGCGCCGCCAGCAGCCAGGGCGCCCCATACGTCCGGTACCCGGTGGACGGCCACTCCGGACGTGCGGAGGTCTTCGTCCGCGCCCGGGTCCAGCAGCGACGACAGCGCGGACAGCGGCGGGTTGTGCCCGATCACCAGTAGCGTCGTGACGTCGGGATCGGTCGTGCCGACCAGGTCCAGCAGCTCCTGCCCGGTGGCCGCGTTGTAGATCGTCGGCTCGTAGACGACCGTGGTGTGGGTTGCCTGGTCACCGAGGGCGGGCGCCACGCCGTGCCAGGTCTCCCGGGCCCGCCGGGCGGGCGAGGAGAGTACGAGGTCGGGCAGCAGTTGGTTGTCGGCCAGCCACGTGCCGGCGGCAGCGGCGTCGGCCTGCCCGCGCGTGGTGAGCGCGCGCTGCGCGTCGGCGACGTCACCGGGATTGGCCGCCTTGGCATGCCTCAACAGCACCAAGGTTCGATCGGTCATCGTCACAGCCTGCCTGATTGAGGGTTGTCGGCACTGGGTAAGTCCCCAGTGGGAGTCACCGAACGACAGCCGGTCAAACGGTGACAAAGGAGGCTACCAATGGGTATCGGTGGGAGCATCTTCCTCATCGCCGTGGGCGCGATCGTCGCGTTCGGGATCCGCGACCAGAACGTCGGCCCTTTCGATCTGAACGTCATCGGCTGGGTGCTCATGCTCGCCGGTCTCGCCGGCCTGCTGACCACGATGTGGATTTGGAACACGCGCCGCCGTCGTGTCGTCGCGGTGTCGCCCGGTCAGCGCATCGAGCGGGAGCGGATCGTCGAGGCGCCGCCGCGCGAGGTGGTGGACGAGGAGGGCTGGGCACAGAGCCGGCCCGAACGCCCCCGCTACTGATCGCTTCTGATCATCACGACGTCCCGGAGGTCGTAGCCGCGAGGCCACGACCTCCGGGACGTCGTTACTCAGGCGTAGAGGGCGAAGTAGACCGCGATGTGGTGGCTGATCGCGGCCACCAGCGTGCAGGCATGGAAGAACTCGTGGTGGCCGAAGACGGTCGGCCACGGGTTGGGCCGCCGCAGTGCATAGAAGACCGCGCCGATGCTGTACGCGGCGCCGCCCACCACAAGCAGGACGAGCGTGGTCACCCCGCCGTGGCGCAGGATGTCCGGGAGTACCGCGAGCGCGACCCAGCCGAGCGCGAGGTACAGCGGTGCGGACAACCAGCGGCGGGCGTGCGGGTACACCATCTTCAGCGTCACGCCGGCCACCGCGCCGCCCCACACGGTCACGAGGATGATCGTCGCCAGCTTCACCGGTAGCAGCAGGACGCAGAACGGCGTGTACGTGCCGGCGATGAAGACGAAGATCATGGAGTGGTCGAGGCGTCTCATGATCTTGTAGCCGCGCTCGGACCACACCCGCCGGTGGTACAGGGCGCTGGTGGTGAACAGCGCGACGACGGTGAGGCTGTAGACGACGCAGCTCAGCAGCGGCGCCCAGCCGGGACGGACGGCGGCCAGCGAGCAGAGCACGAGGCCGCAGACGACCGCGACGCCGGCGGCGTACGCGTGCAGCCAACCGCGCATCCGCGGCTTGCCGATGTCGACCGGCCGGAGTCGGGGAGCGGTGTTCGTGGTCATTCCCAAAGGTTACGGTACCGTAGGTTATTTGGTCGTCGTGAGCTGAACCACGGAGGATTTCACCGTGGCGAACATCCGGTTGGTCGGTGCCCGGGCTCTGTTGATCGAAGTGGACGAACCGCTGGCCTGGCACGCCGAACTGTGGCGGCGTCGCGAGTCCGGTGAGCTGACCGCCCGCGACATCGTGCCCGGCGCGCGTACCGTGCTCGTCGACGGCGTACCCGATCCCGGGGCGCTCATGTCCCGGCTGCGCAAGTGGCGGCCGGACACGACCGCCGCGCCGGAGTCGGGCCCGCTCGTCGAGATCCCGGTGACGTTCGACGGGCCGGACCTGGCCATGGTCGCGGACCGGTGGGCATGCGACGACAGAGGTGTCGCCGAGCGGATGTGCGCCACCGAGTTCCGGGTCGCGTTCAGCGGCTTCGCCCCGGGCTTCGCGTACCTCGCCGGCCTGCCGCCCGAACTGGCCGTACCGCGACTGGAGACGCCCCGGACCAGGGTGCCGGCCGGCTCCGTCGGTCTGGCCGGCAACTACGCCGGGATCTACCCGACCGCCTCGCCCGGCGGGTGGCTGCTGGTCGGGCGTACCGACGTGCGCCTGTTCGACGTGACGGCCCGACCGCCGGCCCTGCTCACCCCGGGCACCCGGGTTAAGTTCACCTCGTGATCACAGTCGTGCGGGCCGGTCCGCTGACGACCGTTCAGGACCTGGGCCGACCCGGCTGGGCACACCTCGGCGTACCGGTCTCCGGGGCACTGGACGCCCCGGCGTTGCGGCTGGCCAACCGGCTGGTCGGCAACCCCGACGGTACGGCCGGACTGGAGATCACCGCCGGCCGGTACGCGATGAGCGTCGCCCGGGCAGCAACAGTCGCGCTGACCGGGGCCGACGCCGGGCTGACCGTCGCAGGGCGCCCCGCGCCGTTCGGTGCCCCGGTCGCGGTACCGAACGGCGCGACCGTCGAGGTCGGGCCGGCGCGCCACGGCGTGCGCTCGTACCTCGCGATCGCCGGCGGGGTCGACGTGCCGGCGGTCCTCGGCAGCCGCAGCACCGACACCCTCTCCGGGCTCGGGCCGAAGCGGCTGTGCGACGGCGACGAGCTACCGCTCGGCGAGCCGACCGGCGAGCCCTCCGGAGTGGACTTCGTACCCACGTCCGTGCCGCGCGGCGACCTCGTGCTGCGGGTACGCCTCGGCCCGCGCGACGACTGGTTCACCGACCCGACCGAGCTGCTCACGGAGGCGTACACGGTCGACGTGAACAGCAACCGGGTGGGAGCCCGGCTCACCGGGCGGCCGCTGACCCGCGCGGTGACCGATGAGCTGCCGAGCGAGGGCATCGTGCTCGGCGCGGTACAGGTGCCCGCGAACGGCCAGCCGCTGGTGTTCCTCGCCGACCACCCGACCACCGGCGGGTACCCGGTGATCGGGGTCGTCGACGAGGCCGACCTGCCACTCTTGGCGCAGGCCAGGCCGGGGGACCGGGTCCGGTTCCGGCTCTCCTGAGCCGGAACCGGTGGCTCAGCCGACCGACCTAGGCGTTGTCCAGGCCGCGCAGTACCAGCGGCAGCCGGGCCGCGCCGCCCGCGACGACGCGTACCGGTACGCCCCAGTCCTGGCGGGTGAGGTGGCACGCGGCGTGCTCGGCGTCGGCGTCGCAGGTGGCGGCCTGCGCGACCACCTGGAGCACGCCGCCGGGTACCGCGTCCGAGAGGACCAGCCGGCGGCGCAGGTCGCTGCCCTCGCCGGCCCCCTCCACCAGCAGGTCGGGTGGGGAGGCGGAGACCACCAGGCGGGTGGGCGGCCCGAACGAGTCGTCCAGCTTCTGCCGGGGCGCCGGCGTGAACACCACATCGAGGATCAGCTCGCCGGGGGCGAGGTCGGTGACCGGTCGCTCGGTCCGGTGCCGTTCACCCTGGACCACGACCGCGGTCGGGTCCACGCGGACCAGGCGATGGGCCGCCGACTCGACCACGAACACGTCCCCGCCTGCCGTCGCGACCAGGTCGCTCGGTTCGCTCAGGCCGATCGCCACCGTGGTCACGTCACCCGTCGCCGGGTCGTAGCGGCGGACCGCGCCGTTGTAGGTGTCGGCGACCAGGACGCTGCCGTCGGCGAGCGCGAGCACGCCGAGCGGGTGCTGCATCAGCGCCTCGTCGGCCGGCCCGTCGACGTGGCCGAAGTCGAACAAGCCCTGCCCGACGGCGGTGTGCAGCTCGCCGTCCTCGATCCAGCGCAGCGCGCTCGACTCGCTGTCGACGATCCACAACTTTGTACCGTCCGGCGATGTCGACAGCCCTGACGGCTGGGCCATCCACACCTCGTGCAGCGGCCCGTCGCGCAGCGCCTCGACCGTGGTGCCGGCGTACATGCCCGCGGTACGGGTCACCGGGTCGAACCACCACAGCTGGTGGATGCCGGCCATCGCGACGACGACCTTGCCGTCGAAGTACGCCACGTCCCACGGCGAGGAGAGGTCGACGGCGAGCGCGTCGTGGGTGTCGAAGTCGACCGTGCCGCGCCACTGCCTACCGCTACCGGCCACCGTCGACACCTCGCCGGTCGCCACGTTGACGCCGCGCAGCAGGTGGTTGACGGTGTCCGCGACGACGACGTCGTAACCGGCCAGCTCGGCCACCCGGGGCGGGAGTACGCAGACGCCACCGGGCTCGGAGAACTGGGCGCCGGCCGGCTTGCCGTCGACCCGGCCGCGGATACCCGCGCCGATCCGGCGCAGCTCGGTCTGCCCGTCGGCCGCCAGCTCGACGAGGGAGTGCTGCGCCGAGTCGGCCACCAGGAACGTTCCACCGTCGAGCACCGTGGCCTTGCCGGGGAAGCGCAGCGCCGTGGCTGGTTCATTCCCGAGTACCGCCGGAGCCTCACCCCGGCGCAGCGTGCCCTTCGCCTCATGGACGGCGATCAGCTCGTCGAACAGCCTCGACAGGCCCTCGGCGTGCCCCTCGCCGGCCATCGATGCAACCACGTACCCCTCGGGGTCGATCACCACGAGGGTGGGCCACGCCTTCGCCGCGTACTCCTGCCACATCCGCAGGGTCGGGTCGTCGAGCACCGGGTGGCTCACGCCGTACCGCTCGACGGCCGCCGCGAGGGCCTCGGGGTCTTTCTCGTGCTCGAACTTCGGTGAGTGCACGCCGATGGTGACGAGCACGTCCGCGTACTTGTCCTCGAGCGGGCGCAGCTCGTCGAGGACGTGCAGGCAGTTGATGCAGCAGAAGGTCCAGAAGTCCAGGATCGTAATACGACCTTTTAGGTCAGCTAGGGTGAGGACCTTTCCGCCAGTGTTCAGCCAGGCCCGGCCCCGTAGCTCGGGCGCCCGCACGCGAGGAGACATAGGGCCATCGTGCCTCACGAGGGGCGCCCAGCCAGCCCGAGGGGGCGCCGGGAGCGGCGTACGAGCGACGGCCTCGCCGAGGGCCAGGAAGGCTGAGCGCGTCCGGTAGCGGCCGTCTCGGAGTCGGTAGACCTCGGGTGGGCCGACTGGCGCCCCCAGGTCGCCGACGCCGACGATCGCCGTGTGTTCGCGATTGCGACGGACGTCGATTGCCTCGACACGGCGGACGGTTACCGACGTCGCCGAGGCGCGGACCACAACGGCCGGGTAGGTGTCGTCGCCGATGTGGATCGTCGCGGGCATACCGACACGCGGGAGTGGGCCGCTACGGTCGGCGAGAGCTGGGAGAGTCGCGCGGGGGCGGGCGAGCGTGGGGTGAGTGAGAGTCACACGGTCATGGTAGAGCGACGGATGCCTATCCGATCCTTACCGGCAAGGGTGGAGTGTCGCAGCCGACGAGGCGTCTAAACACGGAAAGGCCCCCGTACTGCCCGCGATGAGCCAGTGGCCGAGGGCCTTCGGATCGTGCGCGTCATGCCCGCCGGAGAGTGCCGGCGAGCGATCTTCGCGCTACGCGTGGGACCTACAGGGGCCGACATGCTCGGCATCTCTGCGGGAGTCTCAGGCGGTCGCTGGGTGCAGGAGCGAGCCGCACGGCCAACCTTCGGCCTCGGCGCGGGCGTCGGCGGTCGCCTCGGCGACCGCCGTCCGGTACCAGGCGACCAGCACGCGCGGCACGTCGTCGTTCACGGCACGGTGACTGGCGAGATCGAGCAGCGTCCAGCGGACGTGAAGCGCCAGGCCGTACGGTCCGCTCTCGGCGTACGCCCGGCGAAGGTTGCGCTCGTCGAGCTTCACCCGCAACGGGACCGTACGCAGCGCCAGGCCGCGCGGCGTACGGCAGCGCTGGCGCGCGGAGGCTCCGTAGGCGGGGCGGGTGGTCAACATGCCAATCTTTACCCTTCGAACAGATCCGGCGTTTTCGGGCCTTCGTAGCCATTGATGCGGCTACGTATCGTGGGGCCGTGGCATCCGACCTTTTGCCGTCTCTTCTGACCGGGGCCTTCGCGCTTGGCGGTGGGCTTGGCGGCGTCCTGCTGACAGGCTGGATCACCCGACGCAACGAAACGCGACGCCTGGCCGCCGAGGATTCCCGTCGTTGGCTGGTCGACCGGCGTCATGCCTACGCGGCCTATCTGACGCTCGCTCAGGCCATGCTGCGAGAGATCGACAGTATTGCGGTATTCCTGTCGTACGACGGCGCGGAGGAAATTAGCGAAGAGGATGAGTCGATCATTAGGGATGGACTGACCGAGTATTACCGTCGCTGGGATGACGAGCTACAGCCTGCGTTGCTGGAGGTGCAGCTTATGGCTACACCGGGAGTCTCGGACCTGGCCGACCGGATGTCCGGCGCCCTCATGGAAATTACTCCGGTCATCGAAATGCGGGATAGCTTCACGGACTATTACCCCGGATGGTTCCAAGCTCGGGACATGTTCGAAGTTCTACGGAACACGATGCGGGCAGAGCTTGGCCTTCCAGCTTCGGGCGTAAGGAGCTTCCCGGTCACTGACGAGTCCTGGCCTTGGCTCCCGGACCGACCTAGCCGCGAGTCGTACATTCAGGTCCACCCAAAACGCATACCGGAGGCGGTCGAAGGACCCGGGATCACGCCGCCCTCGCCTGAGGCGCACAAAGACCGGCAAAAGAATGAGGGCTCTCGCAACAAGCCAGCAAGGCGAAGCGGCACACGGAAACGTGGGTCTAGCAGGAGCCGAGGCTAGTCCTGCTGTTGAGCTACGGCGAGAAGCATTGACGCTCACCGGTATGACCTCTATGCCCGTACTGAGACAGCGACGCTATGCCGCTTCGGGGAAGCTCCGGCAGGGGGCGGGGTCCCTCCCCACCCCCTCGGCCGCCGCCGGGCCGTCGCGGCGGACTATCGGTGCTGCTCTCGCGCTCAGTCGCCGTCGAAGTGCAGTTCCAGCCCTCGGTCGTCGGCACACACCCGTGCCAGCGCACGTATCGCGGCGAGGTACTGCCGCTGCGCGTCAGTGGTGGCCAGGTCGTATGCCGCTTCTAGCTCGTCCACGAGCTGAGGCATGTCCGTCGAGGTCAACACGATGGAGCGGACGGGATCAACTCGGTTTAGCAGCGACAATCGGCCCTGCACCCAGACCAGTTCCAACAAGCTGTCGAACTCGGAGCTGCCATGCACCGAGGCTATGACGTGCGTGGTCTCCCGACGTGGACCGGTTCCGGGACGTTCTCGGCGACACAAAGCAAGGTCTATTGCCATGTGGGTAGTGTGCCGTCCCGGCCGGGTGAGCTGGCTTTGGCCTGAGCCACCCGTGAAGCATCAGCCGGGACGAAATAGTCAAGCATCAGGTCGGAGTCTGCTGGCCGGCGGCCGGCGAGCAGGGGCGGGGAGGAGCGACCGGGGCGGCCTCGCGCGGAAGGCACCCCGGTCAATCGCCCCCGGAGCGGGTACTTAGCCGACGAGGCTGCCTGGGTAGCTCGCGCCGATCACGAACTGATTCGGCCCCTTCGGCTGCTCGACGCCGAGCGCGTCGTTCGCGCGCCGAAGACCATCGTTCGCCATCGCCTCCAGCTCGCTCAGCTCCTGCGCGCGCTGGCGGGCCTGCTCGCGTTCATGCGCCGTGTCCTCCATCCACGTGAGGATTGGTTCCCGCCAGCGTGGCCTGTCGGCTTCAATCGCGGCGGCAAGCTCACGCTGCACGGCGTTGAGGCGTCGGGCGGTGGTGTCGGCGGTCGCCATCGCAATACGCATACGGGTCTCAACGTCGGCCATGTCGACCGGCTTAGGCAGCGTCTTCGGCGTCGGCTTACCGTCGGCGACGGCGACGCCGATCTCGCGCACGGCGGTGCGGTACGCGGTGTCCGCTCGGCGTGCGTCGGCGAGGATGTCTTCCGGCGCGTCCTGGGCTTCCAGGTAGGCGGCCTCGGCGGCGGCGACCTTGTCGAGCAGCGCGGCGAGCGCCGGGGTGAGCGGAACCATCGGCGGAATCGTCAGGTCTGCGCGCTGCACTTGGGGCCGACTCCAGTGAGTCGCCCAGGTGCGGTATTCAGCGGCGAGGCGGTCAAGTTCGGGCGTGCTCATGTGTGAATCTCCTGTCTGTGGCGGTGGTTAGCGGCGACGGATGCGCGCGGTGATCTCCTCGCCCGACATCGCGGCGAGTCGTCGCGCCTCGGCTTCGCGGTGGTCGGCGGCAGCCTTGACGCGGGCCTCGCGCTTTGCGTGGGCCTCGGCGGCGCGCCTCTCCATCTCGGCCTCGAAGGCTTCCTCAGCGGCGGCGCGCTGAGCGAACTCCTCCGCTCGCGTACGTCTTTCGCTCGCAGCGGCGCGGGCGAGCTTGGCGACGGCGTCGGGATCGAAGTCGGGCGCGGTTGGGTCGGTCACGGTGTCTCCGTTGGATAGGGCGCCGCTCAGGCGGCGGGGGTGTCGAGAGTGGGCATGCTGGTCAGGGCGAAGATCCAGCGGCGCGGCTGGCCGTTCGGGCGGCTGACGCGGACCGTGATCCCGTAGTCCGCAAGAAGGGCCTCAGCCGCGCGTACTGAACGCTTGGCGGCACTTAGGCCCGTACCGGCCGGGTGGCCCGGCAGGCGGGCGGCAGCCAGGTCGAGAATTCCGGGCGTCGTAGCCGACCATTCCCCACGGAAGGCGAGGACACGATCAGCGATCAGGCAAGCCAGGCGCTCGGTGTCGCGACGCTGCTCGGGGTCGACGATGCACACGCGGGCAGCGTCGGCGATCGTCTGGCGAATCGGGCGGGGCTGGTTGGACATCGGTTCTCTCCGTGGGCTGCGTGTTTCCGTGAACAGGGGCGAGTCGACCCGGGCCGCCCCGCCTGTGCCGACGGAGACAGCGACACAGGCGGAACGGCCGGGGAGCGCGACCCGGGAAGGCCGCCCCCGGGCGCGCGACCGCGCCGTGACCTCCCAGGCGGCGCGGGTATACGAGAGGCCCCGGTGCCGTGGTGGGCGGCGGTACCGGGGCCTCTGCGAGTAGGTGGCGAGCTACGTGGCGCGGCGGCGCCTCGCGTGGAGCGACGCGACGTTGCCGGTCGCGGGTGTAGTGAGGTGTGTCCGGCCTCGGTCGGCCTGCTGCTCGCGCGCCCACCGGTCGAGGTGCGGGCGTAGCTCCTCGTAGGCCAGCTCGGCGACGCGGTCCAAGATGGCCCGCGCGAAGTCGTCGCCCTCGGTGTTTGTCACGCTGCGGCGGTCCTTTCACGGGTCGGCTGTGCGATGAGGCGAAGCAGGATCGCGCGCTGCTCTTCCCACGCCAGGCGCGCGACGCGGTCGGCAACCTCGGCGAGCACGACCGGCTCGGGCACTTGCCAGAAGCGGACGCCGCGCACCTTGCGCGGTTCTCCGAGGGTGTCGCGGGCGAGCGCCAGCAACCGGTGCTTGCCAATACGCTCGGCCTCCGGGATCGCGGCCTTGTACGCCGTCCACACGTCGGGTACCGGGTGCCGAACGGGCGCGAGCGCGGTCAGGAATTCGCAGGCGGTCGCCTCCAGGGCGGCGGAATCCGGCTTCGGCGCCTGCACGGGCTTAGGCGCAGGGTTCCGACGCGGGCGCGGACCCAGACGCATCGGCAGGTCCGGCAGGTCTTCAAGGGCGCAGATCAGGTTGTCGACGACGTCGGTCACGAACTTGACTCGCCGCATGCGCGGGCGGCCGTTGCCTTCGCGGGGTGGCCGGGGCATTGCGTACCGGGCAAGCGCTCGGGTGTCTTGCACCGCGCGGTGCAGCCGGGGACGGGCGTGGTATGACGGGTCGGGGAGGGCGATCAGCAGTTCGCAGACGAGCGCGACGAACTCGTGCCGGGGCACCTGCTCGGCCCGGTGAGGCTCGTTTTCGCACTGACGAATGACGATTGATCGTCCTTCGCCGTCGTAGTCGATCCGGTAACGCTGCTCAAACAGCGGTGTGATCACGTCCGCCACGCGGCCCGCGTCGAGCTGGCACGTCTCCCGGTCGAGCAGGCGGGAGTAACCCTCGTCGACAAACGGGCCCGTCTCGTAGAAGTTTCGGGCCAGGGCCGCCAGACGGGCGGCGCGTGATGATGAGCCGTCGTCAGTTGACACGGCACGGTCCTTTCTGCTCAGGGGATGGGTCCGGCGGCGGGCGCCGATGGTGAGGCACGAGAGGTGGTCACAAGGGCCTATGCGCCAGCGGGCGCCGAGGTGTTCACGCGGCGCGGTTGATCCGCGTCTCACTTCCGAGATCGCGGCCGACAGGCGCCGGGCGAGGGCCGGTGACGGCGCTAGGCGACGCTCGGCGGCCTTCAAGATCAAAGGGGGGCACTTTGGCGGGATGATGCGTTCACCCGCTCATACATTGCTGTTTTAGAGACCGAGAACGGACTAGAGCACCTATAGGGAGACAGGTGAGCGCATCATCAGACCAAAGTGCCCCCCGATCTGGACTCGCCCTCGACCCGTCCTCGGTGCCGCTCCCGGCGTGGCCCCCCTGCGGCGGCCGCCAGCCGCCCTCGTCCGGCGGCTGACACGCCGCCCGTGGTCATACCTGCGTGTCAGACTGGCGCCATGCCGGTTGCGGCTCTTCCGATGGAAGACGCCGCTGTGATGAAGGGCGCACGCTGGTGGACTCCTTCGAGCAGCAGGCTGCCGAAATCAAGGCCAACCCCGGCGACTACCGGGAGTTGGAACGGATTACCTGCGACTGCTCACAGCCCTACAGCACTCTCGCGGTCGTGTATGCGGGCGATGGCGGGCAGATGTGGTTGTGGGCGGCTGGCGGGCGTGGAGCAACCAACCACCCTGAGCAGAGCGACGACGGGCCGATCACCCCGCAACACTTCCTCCCGCGCGCTGTGCCATTGCCGCGCGTCCCGGGGGACGTTGCCCATTCCGTCGTCGCATCCTGCCCCCGGTGCCGGAGGGGTCGCCTGCTATTGCCCGACGTTGGCGTCGTTCACCAAGTGCAACTCGGCGCGCCAACCTGGGCGCGCGTAACCGAGTAGCCGCGGGACGCCGCGCTAGCATGACCACAGAACTTCATGCCTGACCGGGATCGGCGAACCTGACTCGCGCGCCTTGGCCGCCGCGAGATTGACCCCAAAGGGGGTTGGTTCGCTGTGCCTGCGTTAGAGCCGTTCGTTGCCGCCGGACCCTGGGCGCTAATCGTCGTCGCACTGATCTATGCCGTACCCCGGCTCATCGTCGCCTTGGTCGCACTGTTCAGGGTGCCCCCAGACAAGCTGCCGGCCGTCCTTCGGGCGCTGGCGGAACTGTTCCAGATGCGGCGCAGTCGCTGATCACGCTGACATGGCGCGGTGCACTGGAGGCCGCGCCATGAACGCTTCATGGGCTGTGTCTACGTCGCCAGATACTGAAGCACTGCGAAGACGGTCGCGAGGATCGTGGCAAGCCCAACGATCGCTCCGCCGATCCTCGCCCAACGCTTCAAGGCTGGGGAATCCAGCTCGCTTTCCTGGCCGACACTGCTCCTCGCCTCGCCGCTGGCCTGAGCATTGGTGACGGTCACCCGGTGGCCCTTCCCGCTAACGGCAACGTGGAACGCCTGCGTAGCCAGTTCCTCGGACGGTACCGAGGCGTCGTCAGCCATGCCGTGTCGAAGCTCCGCGACCAGCTCAGTCAGCGCCGTACGTATGCGATCGAGCACACCATCGATGGCGGTCGTGCTGACGCCCCAGTAGATACGCTCGATCGTCTGGTACGCGTCGCCGTTGGCGTGGTTTATGTACGACACGAGTTCCGCGCCCCCAGGGAGCCCGAGTCGCACCACGCCGTTGTCGGCCCCGCGGAGCATCGCCTCAAGCTGCCCCACCCCGACGCGCAACTGGACTTCATCCTTGATGGCGTCACGTGCGAAGTCTGGCAGTTCCCATCTGCTGATCTGCTGACCCTTCCAGCGGTAGCGGAGGTTCATCCCGTCCATCTGCAGCGGGGCAGCAACCGTTCGCCATTCCGGCAATTCATCGTCAGGGCCGTATCCGCTTAGCTCTCGGCTTGCCCACGCTCGCAGTTCGGCGGACTTGGCCTGTCCCCCGAGGATCATGCATTTCCGAAGCGTGTCGGCGAGTGACACGTTACTGTCCAGCGCGCCGCGCTCGATCTCGTCAATCAGGTTGCTCTCGCGTCGGCGCATCTGACCTGCGTTCCCGTCCTGTGGTCCTGATCGATTGGCCGTTACGAACGGTATCCGCCACGTGCGACAGTCTCGATCGTCCGGAGGGGCAAACATGGCCCGTCCGGGGTGCCCAGAGCGGCGCCAGACTCTGCGCGAGGGCCGGTCGGCGCGGTACCGGCCGACCGCGTCGCAGGCGTTTACACGCTCGCTGCCATGGCCGAACGTGCGGCGGCCAGGTACCGCCGGGCCGTCCGGTCGGACACGCCGAGGTGGCGGCCAGGAGCGGGTACATTCGTTGGCACGGTCAGAGGCTCCTTCTCTGATCGAGGCCCCGGCGAATGAGTGAGAGTCATGACGCCGGGGCCGATCTATGTGGTCGGCGTTACCGATTGAGCGAGAGGCGGCCCTCGTGGGCCGCGCGTAGGTACTCGTACGCGGTGCGCTTCGACTTGCCGATTAGCTCAGCGACCTCGGCCGCCGAGGCCGTCGGGTTCTCGTCGAGGTAGGCCGCGACCTTCGCGACCGTCTCGTCCACGGCCGGCGCGGGCCGAGAGGTCGTTCCGTCTGCCCAGACGATCAAGAGGCGTTCATCGGGTTGGAAGCGGTGACCGCGCCCACGCGCGCGGGTCGCCCGTACCTCGGCGACTGCCAGTGAGAGCAGGCCGCGGCGCTCGGCCTCGGGGAGGTCAAACCATGCGGGTACGGACTGGGCGAGGTCGAGCAGGGGCGAGATATCGGCCTCGGGGACGGGGATACGCGCCAAGGCGTCCTCGGCGGCCTTGACCTTCGCCCGTAGCTCGGGCATGACCTCGGCCGCGTCGTCCTCTGTGAACGTCCCTGAGGCGACGAGGCGACGCACGCGGGCTAGGTCGGCGCGGGCCGCGTCTAGGGCATCCTGGGCGGCGTCGCGGGCCGCCAGGTCTTCGGGAGCGACCCGGGCGACCCAGGCGTCGGCGACGGCCTCTAGCAACGGATCGCCAGGCCGAAGCTCGGCGAGGCGGCGAAGGAACGCGAGGGACACGGCCTCGTCGGTGTCGGCGAGCGGCGCCGTGAAGCCTCCGCAAGTCTTGCCATTCGCGTAGATCCCGCAGCGGTAGACCTTCTGACCGGCGGCGCCGCTCTGGGCGGTCCGGCCGTCGCAGTAGTCGCAGCGCAGCAGGTCGCCGAGGAGAGTCGACGAGCGGCGGTCGCCCCGCCCGACGAATCGGCCGCCGTCGGCCATGGTCGCCGAACGGTCGCCGATCGCTGCCAGGATGCGCGCACGCTCGCCCGGCGTGATCACCCCCTCGCCGACACTCACCGTCTGCCCGCGCTCGTCGCGGTACGGCTCGGCAACCGACTCCCAGCGACCCGAGGGCAACTTCTCCCGGACGCTTTGAAGACCCGCCCAGCCGGGCGAGCGGACGAGGGCCGCGACCGTTCCGACGCCCCACGACTTACCTCGCGGCGAGGGGACGCCGTCATTGTTGAGGCCCTTCACGGTCGCCCAGATCGTCCGGCCGCCTAGCAGTTCGTCGGCGATACGGCGCGCGATCGGGTACGTCTCGGGATCACGGGCGAGCTTTCCGTCGACGACTCGCGTACCGAACGGCGCCGGGCCGCCCAGCCATGCGCCCTCGGCCCGGCGGTACCTCTTCGCGCGGCTGACACGCTTCGAGAGGTTGTCGACCTCCTCGCGGGCAAGCTCTGCGCGGATGATCAGTTCGAGTCGACGCCGGGGGTCGCCCGTGTCGGTGCCGTCGCAGCCGACGATCCGGCGCGACCCGTCGGCGTGCTCGTCGAGCAGCTTTCCGATCTCGACCGCGCCTCGGCGGTCGGCTCGGTCGAGTGCCCAGACGAGGACCGTACGGAAGCGGTCGCCTGCGCGGAGGTCGGCGAGTGTCCTCTGCCATTCCGGGCGGGCCTTCAGTGAGTACCGCGAGGCGCCGGTGCCCTCGCGCTCGACGTAGTCGGCGACGACGACGAGGCCGAGGCGGGCGGCGAGGTCGCGAAGCTCGGTCTCCTGCTCAGCGAGCGAGCGGCCGTTGCGGGCGTCGCCCTCGGCGTTCTTGTGCGAGCGACGCCGGTACAGGGCGCAGCAGCGGGACGGGTCTAGCGGCTCATGAGTGAGAGTCATGAGCGAGAGTGTAGCGAGTTCGTTAGACCGTCATGAACGGCCAGAAGTCGAGGACGACGATCTTGCCGCGGAGGTCGGCCAGGGTCAGAGTTTGTCCGCCTGTGTTCAGCCAGGCACGGCCGCGAAGCTCTGGCGCACGGACGCGGGGAGTCGGTGTGGAAAGCGAAGTCATGTCGAAGTCGTCCCGTCTTGTGTGCCGGTCTGCAAGTGAGCTTCAGAACAGAGGGTTCTCTTCCGATTCCTGTGGCGGCTGAGTCCGTTTCTTTGGCGCTGTTTTCCTCGTTTCGGGAAATTTCGTGCCCGGGCCGTAACGAACCGCGACCCCACGCGTCTGTTCCGAGATCCGCGTGATCATTTTCCTCGCAACCAGCTCCTGCAACATGTCCCTTGCGGCGTACACATCAACGTCGAATAGTCGTTGCACGGTTCTGTTGTTGATCTCGCCGTAGTCCCGGACGTGGTCAACAACCTTGCGATCAATTTCTTCGCTGGCTCTGCCGTGGTAGGCCACGGCGTTGCCCAAGCGGGTAATGGCGTCACCTTTGAGGCGATAGGAAGGGCGACTCCGGCTTTGTGTACCTCGCGTTGGTTCGAGAATTGACACAGGTTCTCCGGATAGTCGCCGGAGTACTGCTTGAGCCTCTGACTCCGAACGTTGAATTACCGGAGCCAGCTCTCCCGCGTTAACCGTCCTCTTGCGACATAGTAGGAGCACGATAAGTAGCGTATCGGTGTCGTTTTGTTCCTCGGGCGGCAAGGCGGCAAGAAATTTGGCAATCCGCGTGTTTGGCGGTTGCCCCCGGAACAATACGCTTACTTGGTCTTTGTCTTCAGCGATCACTGGTGTATCGCGACCTGAACGGATCATTTCGCGATACATTCGGTCGACCCCTTGGCCGACCTCCTCGGCAAGTCCCAGGATCCGGAACGCCGAGGTCAGCGCGGGGTATCGGGCTCGTGATCCCTTAGTCAGGATGTTGTGGATAGTAATCCCGGAAACCAGCGGACCTGGCGAAGTGACCTTCAGGTACTCCGGTGAGTGTTCGATCGAGACGGGGGTGCGGGCCCGCCAGTCGCCATGAATAAGAGCATTGGCTACCGCTTCTCGGACCGCCGTCATCGGATAGTCCTCGATCTGCAGTTGCTGTCCGTCCGGAAGGGTGAGCGGGGTAATTCCTTGTCGCGCACGAACAGCCTGGATCAAGTCCTCAAAAGCGAGGACCAGTGGTGTTTCCAGCCGAAGGATCGCGTCAGGTTCACCAGCTTGAGTCTTACGATGCTGGTAGACCACGGCGTCCGGTGGAGCCGACGCTGCGTTTCGGCATAACAGCAACTCGCCGGAACGAGTCAAGTTGCCATCTTCGGCGACAGCTCGTAAGGCGCGTAGCAGATCCAGGTCTGACATTCGGGCATAGGATTGCCGTGTTGAGTCTCCGGAGGTCTGAAGAAGACGCCGGCAATGCCGAATGGCGAGGGGGTCAACATCATCGACCGGTCGAAGGCTTGACGTAGCTGACCAGTCAATACCGCGACGTTCTTCGGTCAGCCGACTTACCTCTGCGGGCCGCATCGGGAGGCACTCGTCGTTAACCCGCTGGTAAGTGTAGCCACGGACTGTGGAATGAACTTCAACGCCTTCGGGAACTTTGATCACCAACAGCCGGGTATCCGCGTACGACTGCTCGGCTACATCGACGAGCAGTCCCGGGCTCGTCAGGTGGTAGATGCGTTGACGTAAAACGTCCGCGTCGAGGTCACAGCCGACAAAAGCGCCAGGGCCGCCAGGGTTGTCTGCTATCCCAACGACGATCGTGCCTCCGGCGGCGTTGACGAAGCAGACGGCTGCCTCCGCCAGATCAGCCCATGCCTCTTTGAGGTTGGACTTGGCCTCCTTGAAGTCCAGAGTGCTTGACTCACGCTTGCGGGCGGCCGTGCCGGTGAAGATTGCTCGAAGCTCTTGTTCCAGCGGCTGCACTTTGCAGGCTCCTTTGGGGATGGTGACAGAGAAAGACTACCCCCAAAGGACCCTCAAAGTAACCGGTTCAGTCAGCCGCCGTTCTTGTGCCGATACACCGCTAGACGGCCCGTTGGAGAGTGGGCTAGCAACATGTTCGAGAACGTCCAGGGCATGTTCGAGGAACGTCTAGGACGTCGAGCAGAACCGTCTTGTCCCGGCGCTCGGCGAGGGTCAGCGTCCTCCCGCCGGTGTCAACCAGCCCGGACGCGTAGCACTTGGGCGCGTACGCGGAACGCGGGAGAGGACTCCAGCATCACGCTCACTCTGCCTCACTCAACGACAGAGCCCTCCGAGGTCGACCTCGGAGGGCTCTGTCGTCGTATGGCTACTTGTCGTATGGCTACTTCTGGTCGGCCGGTCGCAGGCAGAGCACCTCGTCCGTGCCGTTCTTCGACATCACCACGTACGGCTGGTTGGGGTCGGAGCACTCGCTCTGCTGCTTGACCTTGTTGACGACCTTGTAGGCGCCGTTGTCGGTGCAGGAGGCCTTGACCGCCTTGCTGCCGTCCTGCCGTACGCAGTCGTTCACCGCGAAGTCGGCGGTGGAGCCGCGGGTCATCAGCACGATCGCGGTTCCGACGGCCGCCAGGACGGCGATCACCGCGACCAGCGCGAGGATCAGCAGCATGCGCTTCTTGCTCTTGCCCTCGCCCTCGGGGGGCGGGCCGAACGACTCCTGCGGGCCGTTGCCGTACGAGGGCGGCTCGCCGTACCCCTGGTCCGAGCCCGGGTAGCCACCCTGCGGGTCGTAGCCGTGCGGGTCGTAGCCGCCGCCCGCGCCCGGGCTACCGGAGGAGCCGTAGGCGTTGGCCGGCGGGCCGCTGGGGGTGCCGTAGGCGTTGGCCGGCGGGCCGCTGGGGGTGCCGTAGATCGTCGTCGGCGACTCGTACGGAGGTGCCGGGTAACCGGACTGCTGCCCCTGGCCCGGGTAGCCGGCGCCCGGCTCACCGTAGGCCGGGCTGGACGGGTTGAAGGCCTGGGTGGCCTGGCCGTACTCCTGGGCCGGCTGCCCGTACTCCTGGGCCTGCGGGTTGTAGGCCTGCGCCGGCTGGCCGTAGCCCTGGGCCGGCTGGCCGTACTCGTGGCTGGTCGGATCGAACGCCTGGGTGGGCTGGCCGTACTCCTGGGCCGGCTGCCCGTACTCCTGCGCGGAGGGCTGCCCGTACTCGTGAGCGGCCGCGGGGTTGTACGCCTGGGCTGGCTGGCCGTACTCCTGGGCCTGCGGGTTGTAGGCCTGGGCTGGCTGGCCGTACTCCTGGGCCTGCGGGTTGTAGGCCTGGGCCGGCTGCCCGTACTCCTGCGCGGAGGGCTGGCCGTACTCGTGAGCCTGCGGGTTGTAGGCCTGGGCCGGCTGCCCGTAGTCCTGCGGCGGCTGGCCGTACTCCTGGGCCTGCGGGTTGTACGCCTGCGGAGGTTGGCCGTAGTCCTGGGGCGGGGCGCCGTACTCCTGCGACTGGGGGTAGCCGGGGAAGCCGTCGGGCTGGGGCGGGGCCTGGCCGTACCCGGCAGGCGGTGAGACCTGGGTCGGTCCGGGCGGCGTGGCGCCGGGAACCTGGGCCGACCCGGCGGTCCTGGGGGGTATCGATGCGCCACCCGCGGCGGGGGGCGTCATATAACCCTGCGGGGACGGTCCAGCGGGCGGGAACGGGCCCGGGCGGCCGCCCTGCTCGTCCTGCTGCGGCTGCCACCCCTCGGGCTCACCGGCCCCGGCGGGCGGCTGTACCGACGCGCTTCCCCTGGCCTGGGGCACCGAGGCTCGGGCACGCGCGGCGCCGGCCCCGTCGTTGGCTCCGGGCTCGCCCGATTCGGGCGCGGACGCCCAAGGTGAGCCCGCACCCGCATAGCCCTCCGCCGGCTCGTGGCCGGGCGGGCTGGCGTCGTGCGACATGCGTGCCTCCTCCATCGCGTACCTCGTCACCCTGCGGGAGGCGGTGGCTCGATGACCGCCGAGCCATTCCCGGAGTGGCAGACCCAACCTACCTGGCAGCCGCCATCGCCGGGGGAAGGGCACCGCCACCGCATCCGGAAATGCCGCTGGCCCGGTGGGCAATGCCCACCGGGCCAGCGGTGATGGAGGGAGGAAAGGTCAGCGGTTGGCAAGATCCATCAGCTCGGCGCGGACCGCGCGCGACGGAATCTCGGAGAGGGCGCGTGTGATCGCCTGACGGCGCCAGGCGGCGTCGCGCCGGGCGCGGTACCGGACCATCAAGGTGCTCATGGCATTCGCTCCAGGTAGTGCCGTGTTGTGTACCTCTATTAAAGCGGCAGATGATCAGCCTCTGCCATAGATTATTAGGTGATCTGGCTTACCAGCCGACGATTCTTAGGCAACAGAGGCGTTGCACCTTGGGTGCTAAAGGGATGCCGGGTACGAAACGGCCCCCGTACCCGGCGGGTACGGGGGCCGTCTTCGCGGTGTCTCAGCCCCAGGCGAGCAGCGCCGCCTCGGGGTCGGACAGGAACAGGCCGACGTCGCGGAGGAATTTCGAGCCGAGTTCGCCGTCGATGATGCGGTGGTCGAACGACAGGCCGAGCGTGGTCACCTGGCGCACCTTGACCTTGCCCTTGTGTACCCACGGCATCTCGCGGACGGCGCCGAAGGCGAGGATCGCCGACTCACCGGGCGGCAGGATCGGGGTACCGGTGTCCACCCCGAACACGCCGACGTTGGTGATCGTGAACGTGCCGCCCGCCATGTCGCCGGGCGACGTACGCCCCTCCTTGGCGGTCGTGACCAGCGCCGCCATGGCGTCCGCCAGCTCCCGCAGGCTCAGTCGGCCGGCGTCGGAGATGTTGGGCACGATCAGGCCACGCTCGGTCGCCGCCGCGATGCCGAGGTTGACGTACTCCTTGACGACGATCTCGTCGCCGGCCCAGGTCGAGTTCACCATCGGGTACCGCTTGATGGCGACCAGGACGGCCTTCGCGACCAGGAGCAGCGGGGAGACCCGTACGCCCCGCCAGTCGGGCAGCTCGCGCAGCCGGTCGAGCGCCTTCATCGAGCGGGTGACGTCGACCGTCAGGAACTCGGTGACGTGCGGCGCGGTGAACGCGCTCGCCACCATGTTCGCGGCGGTCAGCTTGCGTACCCCCTTGACCGGGATGCGCTGCTCCCGGTCCGCACCGAAGCTCGGGGCCGCCGCGGTGACGGCGGGCTCAGGCCGCTGGGTCGCCTGCTGGACGTCCTCCCGGGTGATCGAGCCGTTCGGCCCGGTGCCGGTGAGGGCGTACAGGTCGACGCCGAGATCCTTGGCGAGCTTGCGTACCGGCGGCTTGGCCAGCGGCCGCTGGGTCGGCACTACCGGCTGCTCGACCGGCTTCTGCACCGGCTTCTGCACCGGTACGGCGGGTGCCGGCGCGGGCGGCTTCGGGGTGGCACGCGGTCGCCGCTGGGCCACCGTGTTCTTCGGCCCGTACCCGACGAGTACCGCGGTCCGGCCGCCGGGGGCGGGACCGCCGATCAGGCCGGGCTCGACGGCACCCTCCGCCGGTGCGATCTCCACGGCGGCGAGGGACGCCGCCGACGGGGTGGCGGTCGCGGACCCGGCCGAGCCGTTCGACCCGTTGACCGGGCCGGCGCCCGGGTCGGTGTCGATCGCGATGATCGCGGTGCCGACCTCGACAGTCTCACCCTCCGCGTGGAAGATGGCGCTGACCTGGCCCGCCCACTTCGCCGGGATCTCGACGGCCGCCTTCGCCGTCTCGACCTCCACGATCGGCTGGTTCAGCTCGATCGTGTCGCCCACCGCCACCAGCCACTTGAGGATCTCGCCCTCGGTGAGGCCCTCACCCAGGTCGGGCAGCGGGAACTCCTTGATCCGCGACACCCGCGTCACCACCCGAACGTCCGGTCGACGCCGTCGAGGACGCGGTCCAGGTCGGGCAGGTACTCCTCCTCGACCCGGGCCGCCGGGTACGGCGTGTTGAAGCCGGTGACGCGCAGCACCGGCGCCTCCAGCGAGTAGAAGCAGTGCTCGGTCACGCGGGCGGCCACCTCGGCGCCCATACCCAGGTTGGACGGGGCCTCGTGGACGACGATCAGCCGGCCGGTCCTGCGGACCGACTCGTAGACGGGTCCGAGGTCGAGCGGGGAGAGCGAGCGCAGGTCGATCACCTCGAGGGAGCGCTCGCCGTCGACCGCGGTGGCGGCGTCCAGCGCGGTGCGGACCATCGGCCCGTACGCGACGACGGTGCAGTCCGTACCGGGGCGCACCACCCGCGCGGAGTGCAGCGGGAATGACGGTGCGGTGGCGTCGGTGTCGACCTCGCCCTTCTCCCAGTACCGCCGCTTGGGCTCCAGGAACACGATCGGGTCGTCCGAGGCGACGGCCTGCTGGATCATCCAGTACGCGTCGTTGGGGTTGGAGCACGAGACGACCTTGAGGCCCGCGGTGTGCGCGAAGTACGCCTCGGGGGACTCGGAGTGGTGCTCCACCGCGCCGATGCCGCCGCCGAACGGGATCCGGATGACGATCGGCATCTTGACCTTGCCGCGCGACCGGTAGGTCATCTTCGCCACCTGGGACACGATCTGGTCGTACGCCGGGTAGACGAAGCCGTCGAACTGGATCTCGCAGACCGGCCGGTAGCCCCGGATCGCCAGGCCGACGGCGGTACCGATGATGCCGGACTCGGCCAGCGGGGTGTCGATGACGCGGTCCTCGCCGAAGTCCTTCTGCAGGCCGTCGGTGATGCGGAAGACGCCGCCGAGCTTGCCGACATCCTCGCCCATGATGAGCACCTTGTCGTCGGCTTCGAGGGAGCGCCGCAGGCCGACGTTGAGGGCCTTGCCGAGCGTGAGGGTCTCGGTCATCAGTGTGCACTCCCCTCGAACGACGCGAGGTAAGCCGAGAACTGCTCGCGCTCTTCGTCGAGCAGCGGCGAGCCTTCGGAGTAGACGTGGTCGAACAGGGTCCGCGGGTCCGGGTTGGGCATGTCGAGCACCCGCTCGCGCAGGTGCACCGCCTGTACCCGGGCCGCCTCGTCCACCTCGTCGAAGAACGCGTCGTCGGCCAGCTTCTGCTTCTCCAGGAAGGCACGTACCCGCTTGACCGGGTCCTTCGCCTGCCAGGCCTCGACCTCGCTCGCGATGCGGTAGCGGGTCGGGTCGTCGGAGGTGGTGTGCGCGCCCATGCGGTACGTGTACGCCTCGATCAGCGTCGGGCCCTGGCCCTGCCGGGCGTTGTCGAGCGCGTCGCGGGTCACCGCGTACACCGCGAGCACGTCGTTGCCGTCCACCCGGATGCCGGGGAAGCCGAAGCCGGCGGCCCGCTGGAACAGCGGTACCCGGGTCTGGCGCTCCAGCGGCTCGGAGATCGCGTACTGGTTGTTCTGGCAGAAGAAGACGATCGGCGCGTTGAACACGCTGGACCAGACGAACGCCTCGTTCACGTCGCCCTGGCTGGTCGCGCCGTCGCCGAAGTAGGCGACGACAGCCTCGCCGTCCGGGCCACCGACCTTGCCGTCCTTGGCCACGCCCATGGCGTACCCGGTCGCGTGCAGCGTCTGGGCGCCGATGACGATCGTGTACATGTTGAACTTGAACTCGTTGGGGTCCCAGGCGCCCTGGTCGACGCCGCGGAACAGGCTCAGCGGCATGATCGGGTCGATGCCCCGGCAGTAGAGCACGCCGTGTTCGCGGTAGGTCGGGAACACCATGTCCTGGGGCTGCAGTGCCCGGCCGGAGCCGACCTGAGCCGCTTCCTGGCCCAGCAGGCTGGCCCAGATTCCGAGCTCGCCCTGGCGTTGCAGGGCGGTCGCCTCGGCGTCCAGCCGCCGGACGGTGACGAGGTCCCGGTACAGGCCGCGGTAGTCCTCGTCGGTGAAGTCGACCGTGTACGAGGGGTGGTCGACCCGCTCGCCCTCGGGGGTGAGTAGCTGCACGAACTCGGGCGCGGGCGCGGGCTTCGCCCTGCGTGTCGTCCGGGTCCGGGCCGGGGCTGTATCGCCCTTAGCCATCCGTGTCTCCCTGTCGTGTCTCGCGTCGGCAGCGGGGTGGCCCTGCCGACCAGCGGGTTGCGAGCTGGCGCGGCCGGCCCGGTCGGGGCGGTGCGCAGCTACGGGCGTAGCGGGATCTCTGTTTCCCGCGCCCGGGAGCGACAACCCCGGAGCGTCGCTCGCAGGGTATGCGCGCGTGAACCGGTGTCGTCGCATTCAGCATGGCAGAAGTCGTGACCATCACCACAGTCCGGTCGGATGATGTTTGCCGGCCCAAGATCGCTAGTCGGACAAAGAGTGCGGTTCCGCACGGTCGGAAATTCGGCACACTGAATACCGAATCGACGGCGCGCGACAACCGTTGGACAGGATGGCGCCGTCCCCCGCGGCGCCCGGTCCCGGCTACTCGGGCAAATCCCCATGCCCGTGTGTCGGGGCGTGCACCCCCTCCCGAAGGAGTACCGCGTGTCGGCCCCCGAGCCACGCCCGATAGTCCGGCACCGCATCACTCGACACCGCTTCCCCGGTGTCGGCCGCCCGTACCCGATGGTCGTCGCCGTTCTGGTCACTCTCGCCTCCGTCCCGATGCTCGCCGTGGTGCTGGCCGGGTCGGCGTCGCTGACCACCACCGCCGACTCTCGTTCGACGGTCGCCGCGGAGCCACCGCACGACCCGGTCGTCATACCGGGCCGGGGCGACGCCGGCTCGGCGTCGCCCCGACCCCCGGCGGCGTCGCCCGTCCCGTCTCCGCCGACGGCGGCGTCGCCGCCGGCTCCGCTGCCCCCGGCCGAGGACACGATCACGATCACGCCGCGGTCGCCCCGTGAGGAGTCGGCCCGGTTCGGCGGGTCCGGCTCCGGTTCTCGTTCCGGCTCGGGCTCCGAGTCGGGTTCCGGTTCCGGTTCGGGCGCCACGCCTCCGCCGGCGGAGCCCCCGGGCGCGGGGCCGGCTCCCGCTCCCGGCGACGGCCGGGAGGAGTGCGCCCCGGTACCGGGGCGCCGGTCCCCGTCGGACTCCGACGGTGATCGGTCAGGCGGCGCTCCGTCGGGCCGGTCGCCGGAGGCTCCGCCCAGGTCCGCGCCGTCGCGCCCCGCGCCTGCGCCGGGGCCCGGTGGTGACGACAAGGTTCTCACCGTCGTCGGAGAGCTGTTGGGCGGCGTGGGCCGGCTGCTCGGGTACCCCGCCGGGCACCCCGGGGAGCGCTGACCGCGTCGCGGTGGCCCGCACCCGGCCTTGATATCGGCCGGGCGCGGGCCTGCTCTCCGCCACCTGTCGCCCGTTCCGGCTGGCAGAAGCGGGTATCTCATTCCCGGAAACGGTGTCGCCGACGCGGTCATGGGGTCACTATGAGCGAATGACGCAGACTCTTCCGTCCACGCGAGGAACGGCCGCGGTGGTGATCCGGGGCTACCGGCCGACCGACCACAGTGCCTGCCGGCGCTTGTGGGCCGAGTTGACGTCCGAACACCGCCGGCTCTATCCGGATGCGCCGCCGGTACCCGCGGCGACACCGGCGGCAGTCGGGGAGTTCGGGACCGCCACCAGCCCGGCCGACGCCGCGAGCGGCGCCGGCTTCGAGGAGTACCTCACCCGCCTGGACCTGTCCGGCATGTGGGTGGCTCAGCACGGTGACGACGGCGTCGTCGGCTTCGTCGGGCTGATCCTGCAGGGTCGGGCCGGCTCCGTCGACCCGGTCGTGGTCACCGCGCAGCGACGCGGCCAGGGCGTCGGCCGGGCGCTACTGGGGTACGTGGCCGAGCAGGCGCGCCGCCGCGGCATGCGGGAGCTGACGATCTCGCCGGCGCTGCGCAACCTCGAAGCGATCCGGTGCCTGTACCACGCCGGGTTCGACGCGGCGGCCACCGTCACGCTCGCCCTCGACCTCACCGGGCGCAACGGCCAGTGGCGCGACGGGCTCGACCTGCACGGCGTGCAGTTCCGGTACTGAGCCCGCCAGCGGACGGTTATCCACAGGCAGGACTGGTCTGTCCACAGGCGAGAACTTGTGCTGTCACTCCGGTTGTGGCGGGAGCAGGCTCAGCGACCATGAGCTTCCCGACCTCCCGCGTCACCCTGCACACGCCGACGGACCTGTTGGCCGCCGTCCCGTACCTCCTCGGCTTCCACCCCGCGGACAGCGTGGTGGTCGTCGGCCTGACCGGCGCCCGCGTCGTCTTCACCGCCCGCGCCGATCTGCCCCCGCCGGACGCCCCGCCGGACGCCGTCCTGGCACTGGCCGATCAGCTCGGTGAGGTGCTCGCCGGCCAGCGTGTCGACGTGGCGTTGATCATCGGGTACGGCGTGGCCGCCGCCGTCACCCGCGCCGTGCTCCCGCTGCGCGACGGCTTGCGGGGGTACGGCGTGTCGGTGGGTGAGATCCTGCGCGCGCAGGAGGGGCGCTACTGGTCGTACCTGTGTGACTCGGTGCGGTGCTGCCCCGCCGACGGCACGCCGTACGACGTGACCGGCACCGAGGTGGCCGCCGTGGCCACGTACGCCGGGCGGGTCGCCCTGCCCGACCGGGCCGCTCTGGAGCAGCGCCTCGCGCCGGTCGAGGGCGCCGAACGTCAAGCGATGGACCGGGCGACGGAGCGGGCCGCGCAGACGCTCGCCGCGGACGCGGCGGCCGAGCCGGCCGACGGGGCCGCGGACCGGACGGGCGACCCGGCCCGCGACCGCCAACGTGCCGGGCTTCGGGCCCTCACCCTGGCGGTGCGTCGCTACGTCGAGGGCGGACGCCTCACCGACGACGAGGTCGCCTCGCTGAGCCTGCTGGTGGCGCGCACCGACGTGCGCGACCTGTGCTGGTCCCGGGTCACCGTCGCGGGCGACCGGCTCGCGGCGCACCTCGAACTGTGGCGCGACGTGACCCGGCGGGCGCGGGCGGACCTGGTCGCGGCCCCGGCGACGCTACTGGGGTACGCGGCGTGGCGATCCGGGAACGGGGCGCTGGCCTGGATAGCGGTGCAGCGCGCCCTGGAGTGCAACCAGGGGTACGCGCTGGCGCGGCTGCTCGGGGAGGCGCTGGACCGGGCGCTTCCGCCGTCGCTGTTCGACGAGCGGCCGGCACGCCAGCGCCGCCGGCGGCGTACCGGGGGACGGTCCACGCGTACCGGGTGAGCGTCAGTCCGTGCCGATCCGCTGGCCCCCTGCGTACACGTTCATGCTGGTTCCGCGCAGGAAGCCGACCAGTCCGAGGCCGGCCTCCGTGGCGAGCTCGACGGCCAGGCTGCTCGGCGCGGAGACGGCGGCCAGTACGGGTATGCCGGCCATGGCGGCCTTCTGGGTCAGCTCGAAGCTGGCCCGGCCGCTGACGAGCAGGACATGCCCGGCCAGCGGCAGCCGTTTCTCGCGGACCGCCCACCCGATCACCTTGTCCACCGCGTTGTGCCGGCCGACGTCCTCGCGTAGGCACACCAGTTCGCCGTCGGCGGTGAACAGCCCGGCCGCGTGCAGCCCGCCGGTGCGTTGGAAGCCGACCTGGCGCGCGGCGAGCCGGTCCGGCAGTGCGACGAGGGTGGCGGCGGGCACCACGGTCGGGTCGGCCGCGACGTCGAACCGGGACCGGGTCCGGACGGCGTCGATGCTGGCCTTGCCGCAGATTCCGCACGAGGAGGTGGTGTAGAAGTTCCGTGTCGGGTCCGTCTCCGGCGGTTCGACGCCGGGCGCAAGGACGACATCGACGACGTTGTACGTGTTCGGCGTGTCGTCGCCGGCGCACAACTGGGCGGTGTGCACATCCTCGGCGCTCCCGATGATCCCCTCGGTCAGCAGGAACCCGATCGCCAGATCGAGGTCGTCACCGGGGGTGCGCATCGTGACGGCGAGCGGGCTGCGCTTGGCCGGCCCGGCCGGTCCGACCCGGATCTCCAGCGGTTCCTCCGCGGCGACGTGGTCGGGGGAGCGGCGGACCGTCGGGGTGGTACCGGCGGTGTCGATCCGGGTGACCGTGTGCCTGACGTTTCGACGTGCCATCCGTCCATTCTGCGCACACCGGGGCGCACCCGCCGTGGCCGGACCGGCAGACTGGACCGATGACGGCGGACTACGCGGCGATCGTGCTGGCTGGCGGTGGCGGCCGCCGCATGGGCGGGCGCGACAAGCCGGCGCTGCCGGTCGGTGGCGCGCCGATGGTGCGTCGCGTCCTGGACGCCGTGGCCGACGCGTCGCCGCGAATCGTCGTCGGGCCGGCCAGGCCGGGGCTGGACACGGACGTCGTGCGGGTACGGGAGTCCCCGCCCGGTGGCGGCCCGGTCGCGGCGCTCGCCGCCGGCCTGTCCGCACTGCCCGGCGACGTCGAGCTTGTCGCCGTACTCGCGGCCGACCTGCCGTTCCTCACGCCCGCCGACATCGACGCCCTGCGGCAGGCCGCGACAACCGACGACCACGACGGGGCCGTCCTCGTCGACGCCGAGGGCTGCCGGCAGTGGCTGTGCGGGGTGTGGCGTACCCGTGCCCTTCGGGACCGGCTGGCCGAGCTGCATCCGCCGGCCGGACAGCGAATGCGCGCCCTGGTGTCCGCCCTGCGCCCGGCAGGCGTCGACCGTCGCGAGGTCGGCCGGCCGCCGCCGTGGTACGACTGCGACACCGAGGACGACTACCGATGGGCGGAGGAACGGGCATGAGCGAGCGAATCGAGGGGCTCAGCGCGGATGAGTCCCATGGCGGTACGGAGCGGAGCGGAGTGCCGGCATGAGCGTGATGGACGAGTGGACGGCGCGGGTACGCGACGCGCTGGAGCTGACGCCGGCCCACCCCGAGGAGCACAAGCTCGTCCTCGACCTCGCCCGCGACGTGGCCCACGGCGTGCTCCGGCCGGCGGCGCCGGTCTCGGCGTACCTGCTCGGGCTCGCGGTGGGGCAGGGCGCCGATCCCGTCGCGGCCGCGGCCACGATCAGCGAACTCGCCGCCCGCTGGGAGGCCGAGCAGTCAGGTGGTGCGGCCGAGCAGCCAGGCGGTGACGGGTGAGCGACGGGTGGGTCGCCGGCCGGTGACGAGTGAGCGGCAGTGTCCCTCATCGCACTCGATAGGGTGGGCGTGTGGGAGGGAGACGATCATGACCGCTGAGCCCGTGGACGGGGCGGCGCCGCTCGGGGAAACGCTCCTGCTCGACGAGGACGACGCCGCGGCCGGAGCCGACCTGAAGGGCAAGGTCCGCGAGGCGTGGCAGGAGTTCGCGCGTACCGTCGCCTCGGTCCTCCCGACGCTGGCTCCCGGCACCGTCCTCGACGTGACCCTCGACCCGACCGCGTCGGGCACGGGCGACGCGGTGTACGAGGTCCGGATCACGGTCGGCGAATCCGGCGAGCTGACCGCGACCGCGGTGAGCAACGCCCTGTTGCCCGACGGGTACCGGCTCGACCGCAACGCGATCGGCGCCCTGGTGGCGCTGGGCTGGTCACCGCCGGGCGTACTCGACGGCTCCGGTGACCTCTTCGGCCTGCGGTTGCCCGCCTCCGACGCCAACCGCCTGGCGATCATCGTTTCCCGGACGCTGCGCGACGTGTACGGCGCGCCGCACCCGGCCTTCCTCACGTACGAGGCCAACGACGCCGCGGGCGAATCCGTGCAGGTCCCGGCGCTGGGTGCGGCCCGGCTGCTGGCGGCGGGCGCTGCCGACGCGGACACCGACGAGGAAGCCGCCGACCGGGCCCTGGCCCATCTCGCCGACGACGTGGCCGCGCTGCCGCTCGCCGACCAGGTCGCCGCTGTGGTGGCGACGCTGCTCAAGACCACGCCGGACGCGCTGTCGGTGGACCCGGACGGTGACATCGGCATCCGCGCGGGCTCGGCGATGGTGTTCGTGCGGATCCGCGACAACCCGCCGTTGATCGACGTGTTCTCCCCGGTCCTCACCGAGGTCGAGCCGACCGAGCAGCTCTACGTGAAGCTGTCCGAGCTGACCAACCGGATGCCGATCGGCCGGCTGTACTGCACCAACGACACCGTGTGGGCTTCGGTACCGGTCTTCGGCCGCGACTTCCAGCCCACCCACCTGATGCTCGCCGTACAGGTCATGACCGGCCTCGCCGACGAACTGGACGACCGGTTGCACGGCGAGTTCGGCGGCAAGCGCTTCTTCGGCGAGGGAGACAAGCCGGCGATCAAGGGTCGGGAGGACCACGGTACGGGCATGTACCTGTAGCCGGAGCTCCGGTCGATCAGTCGGCCGGCGGGGACGACGTCGAGACCGCGTCGATCAGCCGGGACAGCACGATCATGCTGCGGGTCGAGGTCACGAACGGTTCGGCGCGTAGCCGCTCGAGCGCCTGTTCCAGGTGGGCGATGTCGGCGGCGCGCAGGTGGACCAGCGCGTCGGCCTCGCCCGAGACCGTGTACGCGCCCACCACCGCGGGGTCCTTGCGCGCCATGGCGGCGAGCTGGGCAGGTGTGGTGCGGCCGGTACAGAACAGCTCGACGAACGCCTCGGTCGTCCAGCCCACCGCCGCCGGGTCGATGACCGCGGTGAATCCCCTGATCACGCCGGCCGCCCGGAGCCGATCGACGCGTCGTTTCACCGCCGGGGCGGACAGCGACACCTTGGCGCCGATGTCGGCGTACGAGGCGCGGGCATCGTTGGTCAATGACGCAATGATCTGCTGGTCGGTGGCGTCCATCTGCAACGAACAGCTCCCGGTACGCAATGAGTACGGCTATTAACGCCGCTTCAGCGTACCTACCCTTGGGGATCGTGAACCCTGAGGAGCGGACGGCGCGCGGCCGGGCGTATCTGATGTGCCCGCCGGAACACTTCGCGGTGGAGTACGCCATCAACCCGTGGATGGACACGTCCGCCCCGGTCGACGTGGAACTCGCCCTCAAGCAGTGGCAGTTGCTGCGGGAGACGCTGGTGCGGCTGGGCCATGCCGTTCACGTCCTGCCGGCGGAGGTCGGCCTGCCGGACATGGTCTACGCGGCCAACGGCGCCTTCTCGGTGGACGGCACGGTGTACGGCGCCCGGTTCCGGTACCCGGAGCGGATCGCGGAGGCCGCGGCGCACCGGACGTTCTACCTCACCGGGGATTGGCGGTTCGTCGAGCCGGTCGAGATCAACGAGGGCGAGGGTGACTTCGCGTACGTGCCCGGTGCCTACGGCGGACTGATCCTGGCCGGGTACGGCTTCCGCACCGATCCCGCCGCGCACGCCGAGGCGCAGGAGGTGCTCGGCCGCCCGGCGATCTCGCTGCGCCTGGTGGACCCGCGCTTCTACCACCTCGACGTGGCGCTGGCCGCCCTCGACGACAACAACATCGTGTACTACCCCGGCGCGTTCTCCGACGCCTCGCAGCGGGTCCTGCGCCAACTCTTCCCCTCGGCGGTGATCGCCGACGAGGCGGACGCGCTCGCGTTCGGGCTCAACCTGGTCAGCGACGGGCGCAACGTCGTGTTGAACAGCGAGGCGAGCGCGCTGGCGGCGAAGCTGCGGGTGGCCGGGTACACGCCGGTGCCGGTGGAACTGTCGGAGCTGAAGAAGGGCGGCGGCAGCGTGAAGTGCTGCGTCGCCGAGTTACGCCCCTGACGCCTTGATCGTCACAACTTCCCCGACGTTGTGACGATCAAGAGGGTCTGCGAAAAGCGAGGCGAGCAGGTGTTCGACACCGACGGCGTCGGTGGTGTCGATCAGGAAGTGCTCGCGTACGCCGTCAATCGCCGTGACGGACAGCCTGACCCCACCGAGGCGGGGCTCGTGCGCCCAGCTGACGTCGGAGAGATGGCGCAGTTCCAGGTTGAGGTGCAGGCGGAGCCGGCGGGTCAGCCAGTTCCTCGCCGTCACCGCCAGCCGCCGCCGGGTCAACATGATCATGTACCGGCCGCTCGCGCCGGCGAGGGAGCACCGCGCGACCAGCACGGTGGCGTCCCCGGGACCGACACAGCGTTCGAGGACTGACAGGTGCGGCTCCATACCACGGGAAACGAACCGTCAACGGCGGCGATGCGGGCGGACAAACCATTTCCGACCACCGTGATGCGGTGATATCGCCCGGGCCTCGGGAAGCTTCGGCGAGCGGCCGAGGGCGTACGGCGCCCCACCGGTGCCACTATGCTTCGCCTCGGTCGGCTCCACCCTGCTACCAGGCGCCGTCAGGCCCGATAGGAAGGGCCGAAAGGAAGGATCCGAAAGGAGTAGCGGGCTGTTGCAGAACGCGCCGGCGTCTGTCGCGCTCGAGAGCGCCGACGTCGTACCGCCACGGCCCGGGGGCTACCGCTGGGCGCTGCGCCCGGCCTTGGTCGCCGCCGCGCTCGGCGTGTTCGGGACGCTGTTCCGCCTGGTGCTGATCGCGGCCGACTATCCGCGCGCGGACAGCGACGAGGCCACCATCGGGCTGGCCGCGCTGCACGTGGCGGCGGGCGAGAACTTCCCGATCTTCTTCTACGGCCAGCACTACATGGGCACGATCCAGGCGTACCTGGCGGCGCCGCTGCTGGCCCTCGGCGGCCCGTCGACCCTACTGCTGCGGTTACCGCTGGTCCTGCTCTATGTCGGGTTCCTGGTCGCGATGTACCGGCTGGTCAGCAGTGTCTACAGTGCCTGGTTCGCGGTGCTGGTCATCGGGGTACTTGCGCTGGGCTCGGACCGCGTCCTCAAGGACCAGTTGATCGCGCACGGCGGGACCGCGGAGGTCAAGCCGGCCGCGGCGCTGCTGATCCTGCTGGCGTACGCGCTGGCGGTGGGGTGGCGCCGGTACCGTGCCGTGGGGTTCGCAGTCTGGGGCCTCGTCGCCGGCCTGAGCCTCTGGGACCACCTCGTCATCGCGCCGTACGTGCTGGTGGCCGCCGGTGTCCTGGTGGCTTGCCGGGGGCGGGAACTCGCCGGTCGGATGGGCGCCTACCTGCTCGCCGGTCTCGCCGTCGGCGCCGCGCCGCTGCTCGCGTACAACCTCCGCGCCCAGCCCGGGCAGGACTCGCTCTCCATCTTCCTGAGCCAGAACGACGGCCCACCGGTACCGCTGGTCGAGCGCCTGGTCGGCGGCGTCCTGATGGGAGTGCCGCTGAGCAGCGGCGTGTGCGATCCGGGCGTGTGCCGCCCCTGGCAACGGGTCTGGGCACTGGCGTTGCTGGCGCTGCTCGTGGTGAGCGCCGTGCTGGCGGTACGCGCGCTGCGTACGACCGAGGAGGCGCGCGCCCGGCACCTCGTACGGCTGGCGCTGGCGCTCGGCGCGCTGCTCAGCATCGTCGCGTACACCCGCAGCCCGGCCGCCGGGATGACGCCGATGGAGAGCGGCCGGTACCTGTGCGTCCTGCCGGTGTCGGTACCCGCGATGCTGTGGCCACTGTGGAGACTCGTCCGCCGCGGCGGCGTGCCGAGGAAGATCGGTGCCGGGGTCCTCGGCGCGCTGCTGGCGACCATGGTCGTGGCGACGGTCATGGTGGTGGCGTCGGCCGTCCCGGACGCTCGCGCCGACGCCCGTGAGCAGCGGCAACTGGTCGACACGCTGCGGGAGACCGGCGTCCGCCACCTGTACGCCGGCTACTGGACCTGCAACCGGATCAATTTCGACAGTGGGGAGACGATCACCTGCGCGGTCCTCGGGGACAACCTCCGGCCGGGGTTCGACCGGTACCGGCCGTACCGGGCGGTCGTGGCGGCCGCCGACCGGCCGGCCTTCGTGTTCGTCGCGGATTCGCCCGCGGACGGGCGACTGCGGGCCCATCTCCGCCGCCGGGGCGTACCCGACGCGCCGACCCGGACGGTCGGCAAGTATCACGTGTACCTGCCGCCCGCTCGCCTCCTCCCATGATCACCGAGAGTGTGCGGCGGCGCCAGGACGCCGCGAACTCTCCGTGATCATGGAGCGCTTACCAAAGCTCGAGGATGGTCGCGTTGGCCATGCCGCCGCCCTCGCACATGGTCTGCAGGCCGTACCGGATGCCGTTGTCGCGCATGTGGTGCACCAGCGTCGTCATGAGCCGGGCGCCGGAGCCGCCGAGCGGGTGCCCGAGCGCGATCGCGCCGCCTCGCGGGTTGAGCCGGGCCGGGTCGGCACCGGTCTCGGCCAGCCACGCCAGTGGTACCGGCGCGAACGCCTCGTTCACCTCGTACGCGCCGATGTCGTTGATGGTGAGCCCGGCGCGCTCGAGGACCTTCGCGGTGGCCGGGATCGGTCCGGTGAGCATGATGACCGGGTCGTCGCCGGCGACGACGGCGGTGTGGATGCGCGCGAGCGGGGCCAGGCCGGCTGCCGCCGCCCACTCGCTGGTGGTGACGGCGAGCGCGGCGGCGCCGTCGGAGATCTGCGACGCCGAGCCGGCGGTGACCACGCCGTCGGCCTTGAACGGGGTCTTCAGCGCGCCGAGCGCCGAAAGCGTGGTGTCGCGGCGGATGCCCTCGTCGGCGGTGACGCCGGCGACCGGGGCGATCTCCTTGGCGAAGTCGCCGGCGTCGGAGGCCTTGGCCGCGCGGGCGTGGCTGGACAGCGCGAACTCGTCTAGCTGCTGGCGTGACAGGCCCCAGCGGGCGGCGATCATCTCGGCACCGACGCCCTGGTTGAACGGGGCGATCTCGCCGTCGGCGTACCCCTCCTGCCCGGCGTAGCGGGCGCGCACCCGCTCGCCGAACGGCACACCGCCCACGACCGAGGAGCCCATCGGTACCCGCGTCATCGACTCGACCCCGCCGGCGACCACCAGGTCGGCCTGACCGGAGATCACCGCGCCGGCGGCGAAGTGCACCGCTTGCTGGCTCGAACCGCACTGGCGGTCGACCGTGGTGCCCGGCACCGTCTCCGGCCAGCCGGCCGCGAGTACGGCGCTACGGCCCACGTTCCAGGACTGATCGCCGACCTGGGACACGCAGCCCCAGACCACGTCGTCGACGTCAGCCGGATCGAAGCCGGTGCGCTCCGCGAGCGCGGACAGGACGTGCCCGGAGAGGTCGACCGGGTGGATGTGTGAGAGGCCGCCCTTGCGCCGGCCTACCGGGGTGCGAACCGCCCCGACGATCACCGCATCCCGCATTGTTACTCCTCGGTAGCGTTCTTCGATGATAGCTCCGGGGGCGGTGGCCGGGCCCATACCCGTGACATCCTTGGCCGGTGGACGTACGTACGCCGTGGATGCCCGACGACGAGGGCGGCGCGGAGCATCCCGAGCCGGCGGACGAGCTGAGTTGGCGGGTCAACCCCGGGCTCGGCGTGCTGAAAGCCGCCACAGCGGCGTTCTTCCTGATCGCGGCGCTGGTGTTCCGGTCCGATCCGGCCGGCTTCGTGATCGCGCTCGTGGCGGCGGCCGCGCTCGGCGGGTTCGCGCTGCGTGACCTGCTCGTACCGGTACGGCTGGCCGCCGACCCGACCGGGGTGACCGTGGCCAGCGGCTTCGCCGGGCGGCGGCACCTGCCGTGGGAGAGCGTCGAGCGGATCCGGGTGGACGAGCGGCGCCGCCTGGGCATGCGCAGCCAGCTACTCGAGATCGACACCGGCGACTCGCTGCACCTCTTCAGCTCCTACGAGCTGAGCGCCGCACCGGCCGAGGTAGCCGAGCTGCTGGAGGCGCTGCGGTCCCGCGCCAGCCGCGTGGCGTGACGCTAGTCCGCCGGGTCGTTGCGGATGGCGAAGATCGCGATGTCGTCGCGCGGCGGCTCCTGCGAGAAGCTGAGCGTGGCGGCGCGCAGCCTCGCGGCCACCACGTCGGCCGGGAAGCCGGCGAGCGAGGAGGCCTCCAGCCGCAGCCGCTCCACGCCGTACAGCTCGCTGCCGCGCCGCCGCTCGGTCACCCCGTCGGTGTAGAAGACGAGCGTCTCGCCGGGGGACAGCGACAGCTGGGTCTGCGGTGAGGACACCTTGTCGAGCAGGCCCAGCGCCGTACCGCAGTCGCCGACCAGCGAGGTCCGGCCGTCGGTGTGCAGCAGCACCGGCCGGTCGTGCCCGGCCAGGTACAGCGACACGTCGAGCTGGCCGTTGGTACGCGGGGTGACGGCGGCCAGGGCGAGCGTGCAGAAGCGGCCGCCGCCCCGTTCGACCAGGGTCTCGTTGAGCCGCCGGAGCGTCTCCTCCATCGGCCTGCCGTCGCAGACCAGGGTACGGGTGACCTCGCGGACCAGACCGGTGACGGTCGCCGCGTGCACGCCCTTGCCGGAGACGTCGCCGACCACGACCAGCCAGCGGCCGTCGTCGAGTCCGACGACGTCGTAGAAGTCGCCGCCGACGTCGACGCCCTCGCCGGTCGGCACGTACTCCGCCCCGAAGTCGATCCCCTCGACCACGGGCAGCCTCGGTGGGAGCAGCGAGCGCTGCAGCGTCTCGGCGACCCGCCGGCGTTCGGCGTGGATGCGGGCGTTCTCGATGGCCAGCGCGGCCCGGCGGGCCACGTCCTCGATCACCGCCAGCTCCTCCGAGCCCAACCGGTGCTCACCATCGTGGCCGACCGACAGGATCCCCAGCTGCTGGCCGCGGGCGGACATCGACACCGCGTACCCGTCGAACGGGGCCGGCAGTGGTACGGCGGCCCCGACCGACTGCACCTCGCGCAGGAGCGGCACGGCGTCGGCGAGCATCTGGTGCAGCTCGGGGCTGGCTGTCTCGTCGACGTGGGTCGCCGCCGCCAGCCGTAGGCCGTCCGCACTCTCCGCGACGTGGACGGCGCACCACCGGCCCAGCCGCGGTACGACGAGGCGGGGGATCAGCGCGAGCGTCAGCTCGGCGTCGAGGGACTGGGCGAGCAGCTCGCTCACCTCGGCCAGGTACGTCAGCCACGTCCGCCGCTGGGCGTCGGTACGGCGCAGCCGCTCGTTCTCCAGCGTGAGCGAGAGCCGGTCCGCGACCAGTTCGACCAGCGCGGAGACGTACTCGGTGGTCGGTTCGATCAGCACCAGCTCGCCCTGCCACGGCCGGGCCAGCCGCAGCGGTACCCGTACCCCGCCGAGGCTGGGTACCGCGGAGCCGTGGCCCGCGAGCACGACCGCGCCCTGGCCGTCGCCCTGGTCCACGAGGATGACCCCGCCCTCGGCCCCGATGGCGGCGCAGAGCCGACCGAGCAGCTGCGCGCCGAGGTCGGCGATGGTGAGCCCGCGGGCCGACCGGACGTCGGCGATGAGCGACTCGAGCGCCTGCGCGCTGACCATGGTCGCGTCGCCGGTCGCCGGTGCGGGCGGCCGCTCCGCGAGCAGCGTCGCGGTCGCGGCGGCGACGAGATCAGCCGTGAATTCGGAGGGCTCGGGTTCCCGCGCGACCATGCCCGCCTCGGCGACGGCTGGTGTCCCGGCGCCGGGTGCCGACGGGCGGTTCAGCCGGAACCAGATGCCCTTTCCATCCGGATAGTGGAGAGTGCCCCAGAAAGTCGCCAGCTGGTCGACCAGTAGCAGGCCGCGACCGCGCTCCTCGAGCTGCTCGATCGGCCGGGTGGAGCCGTTCGGCGCCTTCTGCTTGCGGTTGTGCGTGATCGGCCCGCTACGGAAGTCGGTGACTGTGACCGTGATGCTGTCCGGGTCGGCGACGATCTCCAGATCGAGCGGCGTACCGGCGTGCACGACGGCGTTGGTGGCGAGCTCGGTGGTCAACAGAAGCGCCTCGTCCAGGATGCCGGTGAGGCCGACGTCGATCACGACGGCCCGAACGGCCGAACGGGCGGCACCGGGGGAGCTATGGTCGGCGGGAAGTCGGAGGCGCCGTACCACCTGAGCAGTCACACCTCGCAGTCTCCATGGAACGGTGGTAACAATCCAACCGGGGCGGTCGCTCAACTTCGTCGAACGTACGACTATTGGAGAGCGGCCGGCTCCATCGACCCCCCAGGAGGACCGCTATGACGACCGTGGACGAGACACGGGTTGCCGCTGTGGACCGGCCCGAAGATCCGGCCCTGTTGGAGGAGCTGGCAGCGGTGCTGGGCCGGGTCAGCGCCGGTGACTTCAAGCCTCGCCTGCGGCGCAGAAACGGCCTGGCGGGCGAGGTGTGTGACCGACTTAACCAGGTCATCGACATCCAGGAGCACCGCAACCGGGAGCTGCTGCGCATCCGGCGCGTGGTCGGCCGGGAGGGCCGGCTGACCGAGCGGATCGACGAGGAGCAGTTCGACGGCGAGTGGGCCGACGGGGTACGGGCGGTCAACGCGCTCATCGACGACCTGGGTCGACCGACCACCGAGATCGCCCGCGTGATCGTGGCGGTGGCCGAGGGCGACCTGTCGCAGAAGATGGCCCTGGAGATGGAGGGACAGCCCCTAAAGGGTGAATTCCTGCGCATCGGCCGCACCGTGAACACCATGGTCGACCAGTTGTCGTCGTTCGCCGACGAGGTGACGCGGGTCGCCCGTGAGGTGGGCACCGAGGGCAAGCTGGGCGGCCAGGCGGACGTCCGCGGCGTCGCGGGTACCTGGCGGGACCTCACCGACTCGGTCAACACCATGGCCTCGAACCTGACCAGCCAGGTGCGGTCGATCTCGGAAGTGACCACGGCGATCGCGCACGGCGACCTGTCGCAGAAGATCACGGTGTCGGCCAAGGGCGAGGTGGCCGAGCTGGCCGACACGATCAACTCGCTCACCGACACCCTGCGGATCTTCGCTCAGCAGGTCATCACGGTGGCCCGCGAGGTGGGTACCGAGGGCAAGCTGGGCGGCCAGGCCGAGGTGCCCGGCGTCGCCGGCACCTGGAAGGACCTCACCG
>NZ_BOON01000016.1 GCF_016863255.1 Planosporangium mesophilum | reverse complement strand
TGGCCTGATCCGCTCAACCCGCGAGTCAACCGAACTCGATGCAGTCCCGAATATCTGCACGGCGGCGCCTACGACACCGCCGTTGCGGAGGGCCGATTCACGCCATCGAAACCGCACCACGGCACCGCCGAACACTCGCCACCTTCAGCCCCGGACTACGTCACATCCACCTGGTCGACGGCCACCACGAACCATAGGCGTCGGGGCACTCACCGGACCGGGCCCGCTGACGGGGTGGACCGTTTGGTTCCCCCGCGCATGTTGGCTGGCTGAGCGCCCCTCATGCGAACGGATAAGCGACATCAGTCCATGTCTGGAGGTAGACGCCGCAGCTCCTGTAGGAATCCGTACTGCTCGCACACGGATTCGGCGGTACTGCTCGCGGCCTTCGCCGCGGCGAAGTCGTTGTTTCTGTGGTGGAGGCGTGCGAGATTGACCAGGGAGACGGCCTCGCCATGGCGGTCGCCGATCTCCCGGTAGCCCTCAACCGCCTGCGCGAGGTACTCCAGTGCCATGTCGCACTCGTCGAGCTCCTGGTGAGCGAGCGCGAGGTTGCCTAGCGTTTTGGTGGTGCGGACGTGGTCGGCAGTCTGCAGGAAGATCTGCAGTGCCAGCTCGTAGTTGTGGATCGCCTCGCGGGGGTGCCCTGCGTAAAGCTGCGCGGTGGCGATGCCGCCGATAGCCGATCCGACGCCGTGCGTGTCGCCGAGGGACTGGAAGATTGCCAGGCATTCGAGCTGCAGATCTTGTGATTGTTGTGGCTGTCCTCGGTCGAGAAGCGTGGCCGCAAGGCCTGCTGTCGCGGCTGCGAAGTTGCGCTGGTCGTTGTCGCGCAGCAACTCGCGAGCCTCGGCGTAGTAGTGCTGTGCGGCGTCTGGGTCGTCGCGGAGTAACGCCAAACCGCCGAGGTTGTTCAGTACGAGCGCTCGCGTGTGGCGGTCGCTCGCGGCCACGGCGAGCGCCTGCTGGAAGGCGTCGGCGGCGGACGGCCAGTCGCCTTGATCTTGGTAGATGGAGCCGATCTGTATCACCAGTACCGCGTCGAGCGGGATCCCGGCCTGCTGGAACGCGGCGAGGCTGGCTGTGTACGCCTTAAGTGCGTCCTGCCATCTGCCCATACGGTCGTAGAGCCAGCCTTCGGCGTAGCGCACCACACCGAGACCGTGCTTTGGCAGGTCTGCGGTCCTGATCGCGTTCGCCAGGTATTGGCACACTTCGAACTGGCTGATCTGGCCGAGTTCACTGAACCGTTTGGCCCACGCGTCCAGCCCCTCCATCGTCTTGCCTTCGAGCAGGAGCCGCACATGGGCAATGAAGTGCTCCAGCTGCACCCCCGCCTCGGTTTCAGGCATTGGGGCCACCACCCTTGCTTGCAAGGTAGGTGGCCAGCTTCGTCCGGAGTTCCTCGTACCGGGCCTCACTGGCGAACTTGACGCGTACCTGCAGTAACTCTCGAAGCTTGTCGTGTAGAGCGACGCCGCGAGGGTGCCGGGTTACGAAGGAATGTCTGGCGAGTTCGGTGTACAGGGCGTGCGCGTCGCCGGCGGGCATTTCGAGCAGCGCTGCGATGATGCCGGGGTCGATCCACGGCGCGATGGAGCATGTCTCCAGAACATCGCGGACGCTCTTGACTCGTTCCTCGCGCAGGATCCGGTCCAGCAGCCCGCGGGCAATCGCGTCGCGGTCGCGATCGTGCTCCAGCTCACCGATCGCTTCCCAGCCGCCCGACTCCATCGCCAGGGCACGAGCGAGGACGAGCAGCAGTGGATAGCCGCCGGTCACCGCATACACCGCCTGTTGTGCGCGGGCGTCGGTGAGTCCATAGTAGCGAAGATAGGATTTGGCTTCGTCGTCGGACAGTTCCGGCAGCGGATGAAAATCGAGGCTGTCCTGATGGTCAAGCCAATCGATGTTGACCTTGGTGAGCTGGCCTCGACTGAGGATCACCAGCCGGGTCTGGTCAGGCAGCATCGGTACCACTTGCCGACAGATCCAGTCGTCCAAGCCACCGATCTCCTCGTACGTGTCCAGCAGCAGTGTGGCTGCTCCCTCGCCGTCGGGCAGAGCGTGAAGTCCTTCGCAGAACGTCCTGGTCAAGGCGGTGTGTACCTGGCGGAGGTAGCGGTCGAACGCGAACCGGCTGCGCATCGCCTCCCGAAGTGCCCGGGA
Organism: Planosporangium mesophilum; assembly: GCF_016863255.1. GTDB lineage: Bacteria > Actinomycetota > Actinomycetes > Mycobacteriales > Micromonosporaceae > Planosporangium > Planosporangium mesophilum. The sequence goes on along the minus strand of NZ_BOON01000016.1, from coordinate 67,147 downwards.
AGCGCCCTCGGCTGTCTGCGGTAGGCGGGCCTCATCGAGCGGCCGCCCGTTCGGGGCGAATAGGCGGTCGACACCGCCGCACACCCGCACCGCGTTCCTGGCTAGGTCGAAGTCCCACAGGTCGCGACGGAACGCCTCAAACTCGGGTCGGTCAATCGTAGCGGCGAGGGCTCGCAGGATCTCTGCGGCGGTGTACGGCTGCGGTTGTCCGCCGTACCTGATCTGAGCCACGTCAGCGTAGCCGACTACCTGACGATTTCGCTGTGCGAAGGCCACGAATTTGTGGAACACCTCGGTCTTGCCGATGCCTCCAGGGCCGAAGATGTTGGTCACCTGGTGTGTTGTCCGACCGGCCTGCAGCTCGGCGAAGGCGCGAACCTCGCCGGCTCGACCGACGATCAACTGCCGGGATGGCGGACGGACGGCCGGCATGGCGGGCGGGGTTCGGATCGGGATCCCGACGACGGACGGCTGATTCGACCTGGGTCGGCCCTGGGAGGCTGCTACCGGGGTCGTCGCCGCTTTGCCGTACACGTAACGGATCGCCTCATCACCGAATTCGAGACACTGACAGCCGACGATCTGCCGGAGCTCCACCACCCGCTTGAGCTTGGGTACACGGTGTCCGTGCTTCCAGGCGCTGAGCGACGTGTCGCTACAGCCCAGCATGCGCGCGATCTGGTCCTGGCTGCGATCCCGGCGGTGGTCGCTGAGGTAGTGGCTGATGATGTCGGCGACCGACCGGGTGGGCGCCACGTGGACCTCCCGCAGTGGATCGGCGTCACTCAGCACTAAACTGCCGATCCCGATCGTAGACACGACCTGCGCCAGTCTGACGCTGACGGCTGGATGAAGGGAGGAGATCGATTCGGGACTCTTCCTAATACAGGTAACCAAATGTAATACTGTCGAGACGCTCCGTGTTCCGGCTGATCGAGGTGAGGTGCCGGTGAACGTGGCCCAGGTCAGCGTTACGGCAGCAACAACCTTGGTAGCGGTCGTGCTGGGCGGCTGGCTGACCGTCCGGGCTCAGGATCGGCTCTGGAGACGTGATCATCAACGGCAGTGGCGGGACATTCGGTTGGCCACGTACACCGATTTCCTGACCGCGTTCCGCGCGTACGTAGCCTACGTGCTGCAACCGACCGCCAAGGTCGTTGTGGTGCCGCGGTCCCGACCACCGTATGATCTGATGCCGTTCTTCGACGAGAAGGGCAGCATGCACAAGGAGCGGTTAGAGGCTACGAAGACCACGCTGCGCCTGGTCTCGGGGCGCCACCGCGTGGTGCAGGCGTCCAACGCGATGATCCGTCATGCCCGGTCGGTTGCAGCCGACCGCGCGATGAGCGAGGTCGACCGCATCCCCCCGGAGCGGTTCCAGCGGCTGTGGTCCGCCGAGCGCGAGTTCGTGCTGGCCGCCCGGGAGGAGTTGGGCCTCGCCAGCGATTTCGAGATCGGGGATCGCCCATCCACCGGCGAGAACTGCGCTGACAGTGATCATGCTGTTTCGCCGCTGGCGGCGTGGGTGTCCGGACCTCAGTAGCCCTCGTCCAGCAGCCTGATGACGTGCGGCGCGAACGCCTCCCGACGCACGTGTGCAAGGCTCGGTCGCAACAACGCATGCCGCCGGGTTACCGCCTCGTACTGGACTCGTTCGTCGAGCTTGGCCCGGAACTCGTTCAACGCCGGTCGGAGATCGAGGTGGTCCCAGGGCAGGTCCGGCGGCGGGACGAGCATCATCTGGTAGAAGCCGGGGCAGTAGGCGTCGAACTGGTCGATGTAGTACACCCGGGGTTCTCGCAGGCAGCCGCCGTCGACCGAGGTGGTGGCCAGGTCGAGGTGGTAGCTTCGCCCGGCGAACGTACGTACGTGATCGCGTTGACCTCGCGGTGCCTCGCGGTAGTCCTTGACGGTCCTTCGGGATCCTGCGGTTTCTCTGCGTATACGAGGGGTGGAGGTCACAAGGATGCGGTCCAGTACGGGCCGGGTCATGAGGTGAAGGCTGAGCAGGTAGTCGGCCGGCGCCACCTCTGCCGGCAGCATCGGGTCCGGCGTGCCGCCGGACCATAGCCCGACTTTGTGACTGAACACCGTCCTTCCGTCGTCCAAGCGATCGGTGAAGATGTCGCCACGGCGGACGAATTGATCCACGTCAGCCGCCGAGACGAACGGGATGCTCGCAAGCTTGTCGGCGATCGCGTCGAGGACCTTCGGAGTCTCGGTCACGATGATCAAATCCAGGTCGGAGGCGAGTGTGCCGTGTCGGTTGCCGCGGACGTTGTAGAAGCGGCCGTAGCTGGTGGAACCGATAAGCAGGCCCGTGCTGGCGCTGAGGTCGAGGGCATCTCGCAAGTGTCGGACATCGCGTAGTCGCCGGCAGGTCTCGATGATCGCTTCGCCGAGCGATGGTCGCCGCCGGGCCGCTGGGTGGTCTGCCCGGGCCGCGACCGCGCGGTCGTCGTGGACGAGTGCGCGGACCTGATCGTGGTCGATGACCTCTTGCTCGGCGACGTCGACAAGAACGGCGAGCGCGTGTTGGCACAGTTGCTCCTCCAGCCCGGCGTAGCTCCATGAGGCCCGCAAGACCGCGTCGGCGAGCGCCCCGTGGAGGACATCCGGGACGTACCCAGCGCCGCTGTCCAGGATCTGGATTTGCTGGTGGTAGAGAGCCCGGACAACGCTCCAGTCGGCGCAGCAGTGGGCGTGGGGAAGCACGTCGGCGATCAGCTGTTCGGTGACGACGCCGTGAGCCATCGCGCTGCCGGTCCTGTGGACGGCCTGCCGGGTTGTCGCGGCCCGGGCGGCGTACGCGGTCATCGCTTCGCTCCCCACTTGGTTCGGGCACGTCCGAACCGGAAGGGCGCCGGACCGCGCACATTGCGGGGCCCGAGACGACCGGACAGGTGACTCGGCGGTGACCGCGGCGCGCTACCTGTGCTCAAATCGTGGGTGTCGAAGTGCACCCTCCGGTTCTGGCGATGACCATCCCAGCCTTGAAGCGATCCCGCCCCCGGCTGTCCAGTGCGGCCGCCGGGATGGGGCGGTTTCCACAGCTCAGACGGTGTGTATCCCGGGCTACCGCCCGGGACGCGGCGGGACGGGAGGGCCCATGACAGGCAGGGGGCGCAACGCCGGCCGGATCGCCGAGATCGTGCGCCACTACCGCGATCATGCCAGCACTTGGAGCCTGAAGGTTCTCGCCGGGAAGCTTCGACAGGCGACGGGGGGCGGAAGCTCACAGTCGCTGAGCGCATGGATGACCGGCGGTCGACCACCCTCCAACAGGGACCATGTCAAGGCGCTGCGGCAGATCGTGGGCTGCCGCTGCCCCGAGTTCGTCGACGAGGCAATCGACGCGGCGCTGCCGCAGGCTGCCCCACGCGGCAGCACTCGCCCAGGTCCGGCAGCGGGATCGATCCTGACGCAACTGCAGCGCGTCAGCCGTGCCGCCGTGGCCGAATCCGACCTGGTCACCGTCGGGATCGGCGCCAGGCCGCTCACATACAGCGGAGGCCTTTACATCACCCGGACGGTGGAAGACCTCATCCTGAAGCGGCTGACGGTGCCCTCGGTACAGGCGGTTGTCGGCGAGGCGGGGCATGGCAAGACCGCGCTGATGTGGCAGCTACACAACCGGTTGATTGAACGTGGAATGACGCCCATCCTGGTGCCGGCTTCCGCGCTGCTGGCGCCACCGGGACATCCCGCAGCAGCGGCCGGCGCGGCGGTCGTCACACCGGAAATGATCGGACGGGCGGCACACGAGGCCGCCCGCCGGGACGTCCGCCTGGCGTTGCTGGTCGACACCCTCGACCTGCTGCACACCGACGTGAACTTTCTCCGTCTCGTCAATGACCTGCTTGCCGTCGCGTTCGAGCAGCGGATCGCGTTGCTCGTGACGTCTCGGCCCTTGGAGATCGCCTCCCTGAAGATCGACTACGAGACGGCTGCGGGAGCGACCGACAGCCGCACTGTCCACGGCATCCATCTGCGCGGCTACGAAAACGAGGAACGGGCCAGCGCGATCGCCGCGTACGCGCGTGCCTTCTATCCGCCGCACCAAGCGGCCGAGGCCGCCCGGATCATCACCGAGGCGAACGTGCGCGGCCTGCCGATCGTCGAAATCTCCCGCAGTCCGCTGGCGCTGCGGCTGCTGTTCGAGTTGTACGCCCCAGCCGGTCAGATGCCGCGGCTCGACATCGACAGCATCGGGTTGTACGAGGAGTTCTGGGCGCGCCGGATCGAGACAGACGAGTCGCCCGGCCACCGGCGGTCCGGCGTCGACTTGACCGCGGAGGCGGAGGCGGTGGGGTTCGGACTGCTCGTCGGGGGAATCATCGAGGCCGACCGGCTGCATGTTCAGGAGATGATCCAACGCCTCACCGGCGCGAGCCGGCGCGCCGCTGCTACCGCAGCCGACGCGCTGCGTGCACGGCATGTGCTCAGTTCGCCCGGCCACGCGGGCCGCCTACGGTTCTTCCACCAGACGTTCATGGAGCACACCGCCGCCCGCGCGACTGCCCGCCGTGGGGAGTCAGCGATGCGCCTGCTCGCCAATCGGGTGCTCGAAGATCCGGCGGACTTCTTCTACAGCGAAGTGGCCGCGCAGGTGCTGCTGCTGGCGGGGCGTCATCCGGCCGTTCCGGTGCCGCTGGCCGAGGAACTGCTGTCCGGGTGGCTGCGCGACGATCGACCCATGGTGCAGATGTTCGCGCTGCGTACATACGCCCGCACCCGCTCCCCGAGCCCGGACCTCAGATCGCTCGCGTCCAGCCGGCTGGTCAGCGTCGACATGGACGCCGCGAAGGGATACCTGCACCTAGTGCCATCTGCGTACCACGACACGTTCGCCGCGGTCGAACCCAGCCTGGCGGTCCTGTGGGACCGCGCAAGCGGCACCTCCTCACGTGCGGAACCGGCCAGAGCCACCCGGGATTTGGCCCTGCGGGTGCTCGACACGTTGACCCGGCTCAGCAGCACCCACCGTGATGCGGCCCACCACTTCGTCGTCGACCACGACTGCATCTGCTGGCTCCTCAAGCGTGATCCGGCCGAGTGGCGTCAACACGACAGCCTCTACCTACGACTACTGTCCGCCCTGCGATATGCCGATCCGCGCTGGTGTGTCGAGCAGGCAATGCATTTCTGGCGACGCTTCGTGAACCATTCCGACGTCGGCGGCATGGCCGAGGTTCTCGGCCTACTCAACGCCATCGCCCGCGAGACAGCCCTCGATCACCGTGTCGTCGACGAGGTCACCGCCCATGTGCACGCCACCCACCCCACCCGTAACGCAGCCGTCCTGGAACAAGAGTTCGTCCGGTTGCGGGCAGAAGCCGTCGCCTACGTCGACGTGGGCGAACTCATCGGGCAGATCAAATCAACCCTCGGGCGCGGCGACTGGTCCAAGATGGGTCGCCGCGCCGAACTGCGCGCGCTGACACGGATGGCGGCCCGACTGGACGCGGACTCGGTGCAGTTCCTTCTCACCGCCCTGAGCCAGGAGAGCCAACCGGACAGGGTCGAGGACCTGTGCGTCGTTCTGGGCGACGCGTTCTGGCAAGCCGACAACGCCCCGTTGACGGTTGCCCTCCGCGCAATCGCCCGTCACGAACTGGGAGCCGGCGACCGCACCAGCGGGTACAGTGCCACCCTGCTGGTACGCGCCCTGCACGGGGCGAAGGTACGCGGGCCGCAACTCCTCGCGGCGCTACCCGACAAGATTTGGCACGAGGCGTGGTTCCAACCTGACGGTCTGCGCCCGCTGATGGTCCCCGCTGCCGTCGCTGGCCATCCCGAGGCCTCGGCCGCGCTCGAGGCATGGTGTGCCGGGACGGACGGCACGACGCTAGACACTGCGTCCAGGACCGCGACCGTTGATCAGGTGCAGTACGCCGCCGTGGACGGCTCGCCGATTGCGTTGGACGCCCTGATCACGCTCACCGAGGCCACCGGCGAAGCGTCCGACCTGTGCAACGCCTTGCAGAACATGCCAGACCACGCGGTAACGGTGCTCCACAGCGGCCACGACCGGCTGCGTCGGCTGCGTCGGCTGCGACGCACGCTGGTCAACTCCAACCGTGTCGCTGACAGCTGGTCCGGTTACCTGCTTTGGAAGCAGTTGCTGCGCCACAACCTCGACGAGGCGCCCACCCCGGCTGCGTTGGCGACACGACTGACGGCACGAGCCGACGGAGCCGACAGCCGAGCCGTTCTCGACCTCGCCGTCGCGATGCTCGGCTCACCGTACTGGCGCACGGCCGACCTGACGAGGCTGACCACAATATGCGAACGCTACTCCTCCACCGGACAGGAGATCAGATCCAGGCGAGCGGACAAGCCGGCTGGACAGGCCGACAGCAAGCGAGACCAGGCGGCGGTGACACGTGAGGCGCTTGCCCGGCGAATCCTGGTCGCCATCTGCGACCGACACCTGCAGGCCGCCGACCTACCAGCGCAGCGCCGCCACCTGGCTGACCAGGCCATGAGTCTGGTCTGGGACGCCGGCTACACCGCCGACAACGAGTACGGCCGCAGTGTCCTCACAACCCTCAACGCGCAACTCGCCGAACTCGGCGACCACCTCTCCGGCAGCGACCCTGTCGCCGCCATCGAGTTGCTCATCGACGTCGGGCAGCGACTCCGCCATCTGCAGCCCGCCGCGACCACCTGGCGTCGACGCGGCGCCCGCGAGTGGAGCACAGCCATCAATACCGCAGTGACCCGCGCACCCAGCCCTGCTTCTCACCGACTCGTCGTCGGGCTCCTCGCCTGGGACGCAAGCATGGCCAGCATCGCGATCACCGCATGCGTCGACCGGATCCGACCTCTGCCCGACTGGCTGCACGAGTTGGAACACCGGATGCCTCACGACGTCCGCGTCCGTTACCAGTCCGCGCTCAAGCGGCAGGCCCGCGAGGGAAGCATCCGGACAATGCCCGAACTGTACTCGGCGGAGTAGCCGACCCGGCACCCAGTCATGGACGTTCCGGCACGCGCGATAACGAGCGGCACGTAGCCATGCTTGGGCTTAGCCACTCCAAGAAGATGCTCGCTACGTCATAGTGGACCTTCTCGTCGGCCCGCGTCGCCGGGGTCGGGGCGTGCTGCCGTTGCGTCCGTTCTGCCGCCCGCCGGCCGCGATGCACAGCAGCCGGGCAACGGGCGACGGAATCAGATGCGAGATCGACCGACCGACCGATCCCGCTGCCAGCTCCGACACTTGGGCGGTCCGTGCGACGAACGTCGAGGTCGGTGGCCTTAGATCCGCCACAGCGTCTGAAGTGGACGTCCGGAAGGCCGCCGGATCACCGCCGCGACCATGACCCAGACTGGGCGGCGCGGGAAACGCACTGGTCAGCACGGGTCGGCACGGGCCAGCACATCGACAACGGAGCACCACGCTCCCACACGGTGGAAGATCGCATCACTATGCGGGAACGAATCAAGGCCGCGACCAACGCTACTGCTGTTCACAGCCTTGGTCATGCTGCGCGCCCCAAGGGATTCGAACCCCTAACCTTCTGGTCCCTAGTGGGATGGATTAGAGACGCTAGTCGCGGCGGTACCACAGTCCCCTGAGGCATCCCTCTGGACAGCCCACCCCATAACGACTCGAATGCAGACATCTGCAGCACCACTTCACCGCCGCCTACACCGGCATGCGCTGGGGCGAACTCACCGGCCTGGCCCGCGCCAACACCCACCTCGGCGACGGGCTCATCCAGGTGCACCCCGAGGTCGGCGCCCTGCACGAGGTCCAAGGCCACCTCTACCTCGGCCCACCCAAAACCGCGAACTCCGTCCGCGACATCCACCTCCCACCGTTCCTGACCGCCTTACTGCGGGAGGTACTCGACAGCCACGACCACGACATCGTCTTCTGCGGCGCCCGCGGCGCCTTCCTACGCCGCTCCAGCATGTCCCGCCGCGTCTGGGGACCCGTCGTCAACGGCAATGCGCGCGCCCACACCGGCCCTGTCATCGAAGGCATGCACCTCCACGACCTCCGACACACGCACAAAACCTGGCTGATCGAAGACGGCATCCCCGAAGTCGCCCAAGCCAAGCGGCTGGGCCACCGGCTGCCCGGCGTCCGCGGCATCTACAGCCATGTGACGCCCGCCATGCGCCAGCGCATCACCGAGGCGCTCCAGGACCGTTGGCTATCGACCCAGCCCGCACCGGCAGCCCCGGTGCGGCACCTGCACGCCGCGTAACCCCTGGCACCGGCCTGCGGGGCGCCACCGTCGCGGTGCCGCCCCGCCGCCGTTCACCCGACCGACCGCTAACCGCTGGCCCGTGCCGGGCCCGTCCCACGCGCCCGACGCGCGCCCATCGGCACCTCAGAGAGGTAGACGATCATGTGCTCCCATTTTGCTCCCAATGTAATGGGCATAAACCGAAAGGCTCGTTACCGGATCTTCGGTAACGAGCCTTTGACCTGCTGTTTCTCTGGTGGGCGATACTGGGTTTGAACCAGTGACCTCTTCCGTGTCAAGGAAGCGCGCTCCCACTGCGCCAATCGCCCCGGGTTTTTCCGTGGTGCCCCCGTGCACTTCTCTCGAGGTGGAGACGGGATTTGAACCCGTGTACACGGCTTTGCAGGCCGTTGCCTCGCCTCTCGGCCACTCCACCGAGGTGTCGCCTCGAGATTATCTGGCGGCCTCCGAGCGGACGACGGGACTCGAACCCGCGACCCTCACCTTGGCAAGGTGATGCGCTACCAACTGCGCTACGTCCGCACGTCACCGGCTGTTTCCCGCTGACGGATGAGAACTTTAGCCCAGGGTTGCCCCCACTGCCAAACCGGGCCCCCGTCGGCGCGTCGATGCTTACCGCTCCGCGCCTCCACACCCCGATCAAGCAGGGAATTCACGACGGTCGGGCGGACAGGCCGGCGCACTGGCGCAGTCCGGCGAAGCGCTTGTTGACCTTGGAAGCGGCCTCGCCGGTCAGTGGGATCGGCTGTCCTGTGACAGAGACCACGGCGGGTACGAGCTCATTTTTGACCACCGTGCGGCCCGCATGGTCATTTTCAGGACCCCGGTGTCGGTACTGAAGGAGTCGCCGTACCAGAGGAAGTTGGCCAGCCCGTAGGCCACGTACGTCCCGCCCATCCAGCCGTCGCCCTGCAGCGTGTGGGCGTGCGAGCCGAGGATCACGTCGCCGCCGGCGGCCGCGAGCTTGGCCGCGAAGGTCTTCTGCTCGCTGATGGGGCACGAGTTGCCCTCCCGGCCCCGGTGGTTGAACACGACCACAAGGTCGGCGGCCGCACGGACCGCGGATACTGACCGCGTCAGGCCCAGGGCCGTCGCGACACCGGGGCGATCGTCACGAGCCGCCCAGGCGTACTCCAGCTCGTGCACCTGACCGAACGCCAGGATCGCGATTTTGACGCCCTTCACCGACACGTACAGCGCGGGCGTACGCCTCGGCGGCGCGGCTCGCCCCACGGCCGGCAGGCCGGCGGAGAGTGGGAGATCGGCTGCCCGCCGCACCCTGCCAGGCGAGTACCACCCAGGCCATTCCGATCACGCGGCATGGGACCACGGCGACAGGCTAGCCGCGGGGCGCGTCCTCCAGCCCCGTACACGAGCGGAGACCGGCGAACTCTTTCGCGATCCTGTCGGCCTCGTCGCCGGAGGCCGGCAGCGGCTGCCCGGTGCCGCGGGAGATCAGCGCGGGTACCAGCTCCGAGCGTGCGACCTTGCGATCGCGAAGGGTCACGCGCAGTACGCCGGTGTCGTTGCTGAACGCGTCGTCGCGCCACCACAGGAAGTTTCCGAGGCCGTACGCGACATAGGTCTTGTCGATCCAGCCGTCGCCGAGCAGCAGGTGCGCATGGGTGCCGAGCACCACGTCCGCGCCCGCAGCCGCCATCCGGGAAGCGAACGTCTTCATCTCGGCGCTCGGGCAGTCGTTGCCCTCCTGCCCCCAGTGCGCGTACACCACGACCACGTCGGCCATCGACCGCGCCGCGCGTACGGCGGCGGCGGCACGAGCGCCGTCGGCGGCCATCGCCACACCGGCTCGATTGTCCCGAGCCGCCCAGGTGGACTCCAGCTCGTGAACCTGGCTGACCGCCACGAAGCCGACGCGAGTGCCCCGCACGGTCGTCACCCATGGTGCGTACGCCTCGGCGGCGTTGCGGCCCGCCCCGATGGCCGGCACAGCGGCCTTGCGCGCATTGTCCAGGGTGTCGGTGAGCCCCACCTGCCCGTAGTCGAGCGAGTGGTTGTTGGCGATCGTGACCACGTCCACCCCGGCTGCCTTGACGGCGTCGAAAGCGGAAGCCGGCGCCCGGAAGTGGAACTGCTTCGGTTCGGGCGTGCCCCGCTCGGTGACGGCGGTCTCCAGGTTGACCATGGCCACGTCCGCGCTCTGCAAGACCGACGCTATCGGGCCGAAGGCGTCCGCCGGGCGGCTGAGCAGGTCGGCGGTACGGCCCTCGAAGTGCACGTCACCGGCGAAGGCCAGTGTGATATCGGCCGGGGGCGCCGAACCCGACGCGGACCCGGCCGCCCCACCGACGGCCGGCTCGGCCCAAATCGCCACCGGCGCGCCGGATGAACAGCCGGCGACGGCCACCAGCACGGTGACCAGCGCGATCAACGCCCGGGTTCTCACCGCGTCAGCGTACGTGCGTCGCGCCCTGATCGCTCCTCGGCACTACACTCGGACGGGTACTCGTGACTGGCGCATGACAGAGGTGGAAACAACCACCGGGGAGCGACCATGATCGCGGCACCGCGCGCCTGGGTGTCCGGTCGCCGGCCGACCGTACCCGGAGGACGCTCATGCACGTACCGCCGATCCCGCACCTGACCACCGCCGACCCGGAGCTGGCCGCTCTGGTCGAGAGCGAGGCCCAGCGTCAGCACGACGTGCTGCGGATGATCGCCTCGGAGAACTACGTCTCCCCCGCCGTCCTGGAGGCGACCGGCTCGGTCCTGACCAACAAGTACTCCGAGGGATATCCGGGCCGGCGCTACTACGAGGGCCAGCAGTTCATCGACCAGATCGAGCAGTTGGCGATCGACCGCGCGAAGGCCCTGTTCGGCGTCGACCACGCCAACGTCCAGCCGTACTCCGGCTCGCCGGCGAACCTCGCCGTCTACCTGGCGTTCGCCCAGCCCGGCGACCCGGTCATGGGCATGGCGCTGCCGATGGGCGGCCACCTCACCCACGGCTGGAGCGTCTCAGCCACCGGTACCTGGTTCCGCCCGGTGCGCTACGAGGTGCGTCGCTCCGACGGCCGGGTCGACCTGGACCAGGTTCGCGACCTGGCCCGCCGGGAGCGCCCGAAGATCATCTTCGCCGGTGGTACCGCGATCCCCCGCACGATCGACTTCCCCGCGTTCGCGGAGATCGCGCGCGAGATCGGCGCGGTCCTGGTCGCCGACATCGCGCACATCGCCGGCCTGATCGCCGGCGGCGCGCACCCGTCGCCGGTCGGGTACGCCGACGTGATCACGACCACCACGCACAAGACCCTGCGCGGCCCGCGTGGCGCCATGATCATGACCACCGCCGAGTACGCGAAGGCGATCGACAAGGCGGTCTTCCCCGGCCTGCAGGGCGGCCCGCACAACCACACCACCGCCGGGATCGCGGTGGCGCTGCGGGAGGCGTCCCAGGACTCGTTCCGCCGGTACGCCCACCAGATCGTCGCCAACGCCAAAGCCCTCGCGGCCGCGCTGACCGAGCAGGGCTTCGACCTGGTCACCGGCGGTACCGACAACCACCTGATCCTGGTCGACCTGACCAGCAAGGGTATCGGCGGCAAGCCGGTGGCCAAGGCGCTGGACCGCGCCGGGATCGAGACCAACTACAACACGGTGCCGTACGACACCCGCAAGCCGTTCGACCCGTCCGGGCTGCGGCTCGGTACCCCGGCGCTGACCACCCGGGGGCTGACCGAGGAGCAGATGCCGCAGATCGCGGCCTGGATCTCGGCGGCGGTCGACGCGGCCGCCAAGGCCGACGAGTCCACCCTGGACACGATCGCCGCCCAGGTACGGGAGCTGCTGGCCGGGTACCCGATGCCGGGCTGGGAGCCGACGCCCCGCTAACGGGACGCCTGCTGGCTCCGGAACTTCTCGGCGTCGAACGTGCCGTGCAGTTCCGGGGCCAGCCAGTCGGCGGCCCGCCGTCGGAACTCCGCCGGCTGCCAGCCGCCCGCGCCGTCGGGTACCACCCCACCCAGCTCGCCGGTCAGGTCGGACAGGTTCGTCCGGTGCACCAGGTCCGGCACCTGCGGCCAGGCGCCGATCACCACGCGCGCCGGCACCGCCCGCCGGTCGAGCGCCTCGAGGGTCAGCGCGGTGTGGTTGAGCGTGCCGAGCCCGGCGCGGGCGACCACGACCGCCGGGGCGCCGAGCGCGATCGCCAGGTCGGCGATGGTCCACCCGCCGTCGCCCATGGACACGAGTACGCCGCCGGCCCCCTCGACGAGGACCAGCTCGTGCGCTGCCGCGAGCTCCTCCACGCCCGCGAGCACGTCGGCCAGGACCAGCGGCGCGAGGCCGGCGACCCGAGCCGCGGTCAGCGGGGCGAGGGGATCCGGGTACGAGGCGAGCGTGCGTACCGTGGCCGGAGCGGCCAGTCGGGTCACGGCGTCGGCGTCGCTCTCCTCGCCGGTCGCGACGCCCGTCTGGCCCGGCTTGACGACGGCGACCCGCAGCCCCGCCTCGGTGGCCGCGGCGGCCAGCGCAGCGGTCGCGATCGTCTTACCGACCCCGGTGTCGGTACCCGTCACGATGACCGGTCCACGCAACGGCGTCATGGTCGCTCCTCAAGGATGCTGTGCGTCATGGACGCACCTGAATGATGACGTCGACGGCGCGTTCGAAATCGGTACGTCCCACTCCGACATTGATCGTAAGCCGCAGACGCGAACGGCCGTCCGGCGTCGACGGCGGGCGGAAGCAGCCGACCGCGACGCCTCGGTCGCGGCAGGCCTGCGCCCACCCGAGGGCCCGCTCCGCGTCCGGGGCGGTGACCGCGAGGACGCCGCCGGACGGCGCAGGTACCTCCAGGCCGGCGGCGCGCAGCCGGGCGGTCGCGTACCGGGCCCGGTCGGCCAGCTCGGCGCGCAGCCCGTCCCCGGCGCGCAGGACGCCCAGGGCTGCGCGGGCACCGGCGGCGACCGCCGGCGGCAGCGCCGTGTCGTAGATGAAGGTACGGCCGGTGTCGACCAGGTGCCGGCGCAGCTCGGCCGGGCCGGCGACCACGCCACCGGCCGCGCCGAACGCCTTGGACAGGGTGGCGGTCACGACCACGTCCGGCTCGCCGGCCAGCCCCGCCGCCGCCACCCCGCCCGCGCCGTGCGGGCCGAGTACGCCCACCCCGTGCGCGTCGTCGACGAGCAGCAGCGCGCCGTACTCGCGGCAGGCGGCGTGCAGCGCCCGCAGCGGCGCGAGGTCACCGTCGACGGAGAACACCGACTCGGTGACGACCAGCGCCGGCCGGCCGGGGTACGCGGCCAGGATGTTGCGTACCGCGCCCGCGTCGGCGTGCGGGCTGATCACGACCTCGACTCCGTCGCGGCCGCCCTTGGCCATCCGGCAGCCGTCGACCAGGGAGGCGTGGTTGTACGCGTCGGAGACCACGAGGGTACCGGGGCCGGCGAGCGCCCTGACCGCGCCGAGGTTGGCCAGGTAGCCGGAGGAGTACACCAGCGCCGTCCCGGTGCCCAGCAGCTCCGCCAGCCCCGTCTCCAGGGCGTCGTGGGCGTCGGTCGAGCCGCGTACCAGCCGGGAGCCGGTGGCGCCGAGCCCGTACGCGCGCAAGCCGGCCACCGCCGCCTCGACGACCTCGGGGTGGCGGGCGAGCCCCAGGTAGTCGTTGCCGGCGAGGTCGACCACGTCCTCAACGGGCCCGTGCGGGCGCAGGTCGCGGCGCAGCCCGGCCGCCGCACGCCGGGCGGCCTGCTCGGTGAGGCTGTCGAGCCAGCCGCCCTCCCCGATCGGCTCGTGGACGGTGAGCGGTGCGCCCTCCGGAGCGAGCGTCACGCGGCCACCCCGAGGGCGGGTGGCTCGTCCGGACCGGTCGGGTCGGTCGGGTCGGTGGGTTTGGGGTCGGTGGGCCCTTCGGGGTCGGTCGGGCCCGGGCCGCTGGGCTGGTCGGGATCGGGCGGCGGGATGGCCGGGTTCTTGGTGGCGAGGGGCACCACGCCACGCTCTGTACCTCGGTGCCACCCGGACGCCGCGTCGCGTTCGAGCCAGTTCATGGCACACCTCCAGCTGTCGCCGGACGTCCACGAAAACGCCCGGTTGCGCCGGAGCAGGTGTTCCAACGGGGGAAACGCACCTCGCGCACCGCTCCGGCCGTCGTCAGACCGTCTGGGCAATGATGGCACCGAGCAGGTTGTCGATTGCGTCACGGGTGCGCTCGCCGTCGCGTCAGGTCCGCTGCGGGTGCCGGCCCAGCAGGGGCGCGGCCACGGCCGCGAGCAGCGCGACCTCGGCGAGGAGCAGCAGTCGCTCGGCGAGGCCGATGAGCGCCCGATCGCCGGGGAACGCCGACCAGACCATCGCCGACGCGCAGGCCAGGCTCACCGCCGCGAGCCCCCGGACCCGGCGCGCAGCGACCACGCCCGGCAACCGCTTCGCGAGCACCCAGGCGCCGATCGGCAGTGCCAGAAACGCGGCCACCGACGCGTACCGGTGCACGTGACCACCTGCCGTCAGCGGCAGTCCCGGCTCGTCCGTCGGCACGGCCGCCGCCAGCAGCAGACCGCCCGCCCACAGCGCGAGCAGCCCGGTCGCCCAGGCGCCGACGCGGATGCCGGCGCGTCGCAGGCCGACGAGCACGGCGACGGTGACGGCCGCCATCACCCCCATCGCGACATCGGTGACGCCGCCCCGATCCGAGACGGCGAAGTCGCTCACCGTGAGGGCCCACGGGTTCAGGTTGTCGTTCGGGTCGACCTGCCCGACGACGACGAGCGCCACCGCGACGACGATGCCACCGACGGCGGCCAGGCCCCAGGTCCGAGGTTTCCCCACCTGGCCAGTCTGCCGGCTCGGCCATCGCCGCGGATCCGGACGAATCCCCTAAGGCGACAGTCCACCCAGGTCAACGAGCGTGATCAACTGCGCACACAGGAGCGTCCCTCACGGTGGCCGGCGTGAGGGCCTTGTAGGGTACGGCCATGCCTGAGTCCGTACTCGCGCGCGCCGAGCGCGTCCTGGAAACCGGTGTCGGCCTCGACGAGGCCGGCGTGCTCGAGGTACTTCGGCTGCCCGACGACCAGATCCCGGCCATTCTCGAGCTGGCGCACCAGGTCCGCATGCGCTGGTGCGGCCCGGAGGTCGAGGTCGAGGGCATCGTCTCGCTGAAGACCGGCGGCTGCCCCGAGGACTGTCACTTCTGCTCGCAGTCCGGCCTGTTCACCTCGCCGGTACGCGCGGTGTGGCTGGACATCCCGGCCCTGGTCGAGGCGGCCAGGCAGACCGCCGCCACCGGGGCGACCGAGTTCTGCATCGTCGCGGCCGTCCGCGGCCCCGACGCCCGGTTGATGGCGCAGCTGGCCGAGGGCGTGAAGGCGATCCGCGAGGCGGTGGACATCAACATCGCCGCGTCGATCGGCATGCTCACCAAGGAGCAGGTCGACGAGCTGGTCGCGCTCGGCGTACACCGGTACAACCACAACCTGGAGACCTCGCGCTCGTACTTCCCCCACGTCGTCACCACCCACTCCTGGGAGGAGCGCTGGGACACCCTGCGCATGGTGCGCGAGTCCGGAATGGAGGTCTGCTGCGGCGGCATCCTCGGGCTCGGCGAGAGCGTGGAGCAGCGGGCCGAGTTCGCCATCCAGCTCCAGGAGCTGGACCCGCACGAGGTGCCGCTCAACTTCCTCAACCCGCGCCCCGGCACGCCCCTGTCCGACCAGCCGGTCCTCGACCCGAAGGACGCGCTGCGCGCCATCGCCGCGTTCCGCCTGGCGCTGCCGCGCACGATCCTGCGGTACGCCGGCGGACGCGAGATCACGCTCGGCGACCTGGGTACCCGGGACGGCCTGCTCGGCGGCGTCAACGCCGTGATCGTCGGCAACTACCTGACGACGCTCGGCCGCAAGCCCGACGAGGATCTCGCCCTGCTCGAGGAGCTGAAGATGCCCGTCAAGGCCCTGTCCGCCACGCTGTGATCATGATCGTCTGGTGTGACCGGTGCGGGCGGGCCCTCGACGAGGGCCCGCACTCCGCCTGCGCCGCGGCCCGGGAGCTGGAGCCGCCCCGGTACTGCGGGCAGTGCCGGCGCCGGATGAAGGTACAGGTGCTGCCGGCCGGGTGGCGGGCCACCTGCGTGGAGCACGGCGACCTCACCCCTACCTCGTCTTGATCACCGGGAGTTGTGGGCGCCATGACGCCCCACACTCTGGGTGATCATGAAATAGGGGGCGGTTCCCAGTCGTTCGCTCCGGACGCCGCCGCCTCGAGCATGCGCGGCGCGATGGTGGCGAGGGCCATGCCGCGGGCCCGGGTACCGAGCCGGCTGCCCCTGCCCTGCAGGACGGTCGCCAGCCGCCGGGCGCTGCGGGCCACCCGCGCGGCGCGGGGTCGCCGGCTGTTCTGGTACGCCCGAAGCGCGGTGACCAGGGCCGGACCCGGCGCCGCGGCACGGACCAGGGTGCGCAGCGTGGCCGCGTCCTCGAGCGCCAGGCACGCGGCCTGGCCGAGGTGGTCGGCGATGGCGTGCGCCGCGTCACCGAGCAGCACGTACCCGCCGCCGCCGGTCGGGAAGACGAACGACTCCGGCATCGGGCTCAGCTCGGTGACCGTCTCCTGGACCAGGTCCTCCGGCCGGGTCGCCTCGAGGAGCTGCCCGATCGGCGGGTGCCAGCCCGCCAACCACCGCCGCAGCAGCGACAGCTGCACCGCGGGCGGCTCCGGGCGGGCCGCGCCGGGCACGCTCGCCATCCAGTAGATGCCGCCCCGACTCGACGCCCCGGCCGAGCCTCGCTCGCCCAGCGAGGCGTGGATGAACCGGTGCCCCACGCTGAGGGTCTCCCCCGCGGCCGGGGTGCCGGCGGGCAGTTCCGGGGCGCGGTACCAGGGGATGACCGCCCGCCAGGCGGCGTAGCCGCCGCTGACGGGCTGGCTCGCGGGCGCCAGGCGCTGCCGTACCGCGCTGCGCGCCCCGTCGGCCGCGACGACCAGGTCGGCCTCCCAGGTGGCCTGCCCGTCGGTGACGACCGGCCGGTACCCGTCGGTGCGCACGGCCCGTACGGTCACGCCGGTCTGGATGTCGATGCGGTCGGAGAGCCCGGCCACCAGCGCGTCGTGGAGATCCTCGCGGTGCACCACGTACGGCGTCGCCCCGTCGGACCGGTCGGCGGCGGACCGGCGCAGCCAGTGCCCGTCGGGGCGGCGCAGTCCGTCGGGGCGCACCGGGGTCGCGATCGCGTCGAGCCCCTCGTCGAGGCCGAGCGCGCGCAGGGCACGTACCCCGTTCGGCCACAGCAGCAGGGCGGCCCGCCCGGGCCGGAGCCGCTCGTCCCGTTCCAGGAGCGTGACCTGCCAGCCTGCCCGGCCAAGGGCGCCGGCGACGGCGAGCCCGCCGATGCCGGCGCCGACAACGACCGCGGAGCCCATCTAGTGCGTTTCGCCCGCCGAGGCGGACGCCGGACCGTTCCCGGCGGTGACGCCGTCACCCTCCTCCGCCGGCGTGACCGGATCGCCGTCCCCTGGGGGCTCGGCCGCGTCCGCGGTCTCCGGGTCGGGCTCGGCCGTTGAGGAACCGGTCGCTGCCGTCGAGGCGCCGGCCGCGGCGGGCAGCCCGTCGGCGGTGGTCACCTGGATCTCGCCGGAGTCGGTGACGACCAGGCGCTGCTGCGGACCGCGTACCCGCAGGAAGTAGATCAGCGCGCCGACGAAGACGATGATCGACATCCAGTTGTTGACCCGCATCCCGAGGATGTGGTGGGCCTCGTCGTCACGCATCGCCTCGACCCAGAACCGGCCGACCGTGTACGCCATGACGTAGAGCGCGAACGCCCGGCCCCGGCCGAACCGGTAGCGCTTGTCCAACTGCCACACCAGGATCGCCACGCCGATGTCCCAGAGCGACTCGTACAGGAACGTCGGGTGGTACAGCCCCGGCTGGGCGATCGGATGCCCGGCCAGGTCGGTCTGGGCCGCGCCCTTCTCCCCGTCCCAGCTGTAGATCTTCAGCCCCCACGGCAGCGAGGTCTGCCGGCCGAAAAGCTCGTTGTTGAACCAGTTGCCCCAGCGCCCGATCGCCTGCGCCAGCGGCAGACCGGGCGCCAGCGCGTCGGCGATGAAGCCCAGCGGGATGCCCATGCGGCGACCCGCGATCCACGCGCCCAGCGCACCGCCGGCGACGCCGCCCCAGATGCCGAGGCCGCCGCGCCAGATCTGGAACGCGGCCAGCGGGTCGCCGTTCGCGCCGAAGTACGCGTCCGGTGAGGTGATCACGTGGTAGATCCGTGCGCCGACGATGCCGAACGGCACCGCCCACACGGCGATGTCGAGCACGGCCCATTCGGGCGCGCCACGACGGCGCATCCTGATCTCGGTCACGGCGCAGGCGGCGACGATGCCGAGCACGATGCACAGGGCGTACGCCCGGATGGGCACCGGGCCGAGGTGCCACACGCTCTGCGTGGGGCTGGGAATCTCGGCAAGAGGGGTGAGCGCGGCGAGGTTCACGGGTGCACACGCTACCCCGTACGCGCGTTGCCCGCGTTATGGTGGTCACACCGTGGGCCCGGTTCTAGGCTACCGATATGAGCCAGCTCACTTCGGCCATCAAAGGCGGCCCCCCATACATCGGCGACCACCCCTGCACCATGGTGGTCGCCGCGGTCGTCTCCGACGACGCCGGGCGCCTGTTGCTGTGCCAACTCGGCCAGGGTCAACCGCTCTGGGCACTGCCCGGGGGGCGCATCCGCAACAGCGAGAGCCCGATCCACGCCGTCATCCGGGACGTCCGCATCGAGACCGGGGCCGAGATCGAACTGTCCGACCTGGTCGGCCTCTACCAGTTGACCGGCGACGGCTGCGGTGACGGCGTGCCCGACGTGGTGGTGCACGTGTTCCGCGGCGCGTGGCACGGTGGCGAGGTCGCCGTGAACGTGGCGGGCCGGATCCTGCGCCTGTCGTGGTACGACCCGGACGCGCTACCGGAGGACCTGACCGCGACGGCGCGCGCGGCCTTGGCGGACGCCGTCGCCGGCCGCTCCGGCGTCGTACGGGTCGTGCGCCGTGACCTGACGCGCGAGCGGACCGACCTCACCGGCGCCGCCCAGGCGGCGAACGTCGCCGCCGTGGGCTGAGCCGACCGGGCGTCCGCCCCGCTACGCCCGGACGCCCCGGGCCAGATCGGCGGTGAGTGTCCGCAGCCCGGCGATCCCCGCGTCGAGATCAGGCGCGTCGAGCAGGCAACTGACCAGGGCGCTACCGACGATCACCCCGTCGGCGAACGACGCGACCTCGGCCGCCTGCGCACCGTCGCGTACGCCGAGGCCGACGGCGACCGGGAGGGCCGGGTCGGGCGCCAGCCGGCGGACCCGCTCGACCAGGGCGGGCGCCGCGCTGGA
The DNA here is from genome assembly GCF_016863255.1 of Planosporangium mesophilum. Lineage (GTDB taxonomy): Bacteria > Actinomycetota > Actinomycetes > Mycobacteriales > Micromonosporaceae > Planosporangium > Planosporangium mesophilum. The sequence continues at coordinate 47,580 of NZ_BOON01000016.1, read as the reverse complement.
GGTCTTGTCCCGGGCGCCGGTGACGCCCATGACGCTGCTGGCGTACACGAAACCGCGGCACGCGGCGGCGGTCGCCCGTACCCGCTCGTCGGTCGAGGACGGTGCCACCAGGAACACCCGGTCCAGGCCGTACCGGTCGGAGGCGGCCAGCCACTCGTCCGCCTCGTCCGGGATCAGGTCGGGCGTGATCAGCCCGGCGCCACCGGCGGCGGCGAGGTCGCGGGCGAACGCGGACACGCCGTACCGCTCGACCGGGTTCCAGTACGACATGACCAGCACCTGCGCACCGGCGTCGGCCACCGCCTCGACGGTACGCAGGACGTCCTTGGCGCGGGTACCCGCGGCCAGGGCCGCCTCGGCCGCGCGCTGGATGGCGGGACCGTCCATGACCGGGTCGGAGTACGGGAAGCCGACCTCGACGACGTCGACCCCGGCCTCGACCATCGCCCGGATCGCGGCGATCCCGCCGTCGACGCCGGGGAAGCCGGCCGGCAGGTAGCCGACGAGGACCGACCGGCCCTCGGCCCGGGCCTTGTCGAAGGCGACCGAAACGTTCGTGGCGTTGCCGCTTCGCTCGCTCATAGGACCTTGAACCACTTTCCGGCGGTCTCCACGTCCTTGTCGCCGCGGCCGGACAGGTTGACCACGATCGTCGGAGTGCGTCCCAGCTCGGCCTTCAACGACGGCGCGATCCGCAGCGCACCCGCGATGCCGTGCGAGCTCTCGATCGCCGGGATGATGCCCTCGGTACGGCACAGCAGGTGGAAGGCCTCCATCGCCTCGGCGTCGGTCACCGGTTCGTACACCGCCCGGCCGGTCTCGTGCAGCCAGGCGTGCTCGGGCCCGACCGCCGGGTAGTCCAGGCCGGCCGAGATCGAGTGCGACTCGATCGTCTGTCCGTCCTCGTCCTGCAGCAGGTACGTCCTGGCGCCGTGCAGCACGCCGAGCCCACCGGCGGTGATGCTTGCCGCGTGCCGGCCCGTCTCCACGCCGTCACCGCCGGCCTCGAAGCCGTACAGCCGGACGTCCGAGTCGGGGACGAAGGCGTGGAAGATGCCGATGGCGTTGGAGCCACCGCCGATGCAGGCGGCGACGGCGTCGGGCAGCGCGCCGGTCAGCTCCAGGCACTGCTCACGCGCCTCGACGCCGATCCCGCGGACGAAGTCGCGCACCATCGCCGGGAACGGGTGCGGCCCGGCCGCGGTACCCAGCAGGTAGTGCGTCGAGTCGACGTTGGTGACCCAGTCGCGCAGCGCCTCGTTGATGGCGTCCTTGAGGGTACGGGAGCCGGTCGTGACCGGGATCACCGTCGCGCCGAGCAGCTCCATCCGCGCCACGTTGAGCGCCTGCCGGCGGGTGTCCTCCTCGCCCATGTAGACCACGCACTCGAGGTCGAGCAGGGCCGCGGCGGTCGCGCTGGCGACGCCGTGCTGGCCCGCGCCCGTCTCGGCGATGATCCGCTTCTTGCCCATCTGGCGGGTCAGCAGCGCCTGGCCGAGCACGTTGCGGACCTTGTGCGCGCCGGTGTGGTTGAGGTCCTCGCGCTTGAGCAGGATCCTCGCCCCTGCCTCGGCCGACAGCCGGGTGGCGTCGTAGAGCATCGAGGGGGTTCCGGCGTAGTCGCGCAGCAGCCGGCCGAACTCGGCCTGGAAGACCTCGTCCGTCATGGCCTTCTGGTACTCCGCGTCGAGCTGGTCGAGCGCGGCGATCAACGCCTCGGGTACGAACCGGCCACCGAACCGGCCGAAGTGCCCGAGCCGGTCCGACGTCGTGCCGCTCATCGGCCCGGCCTCGGCGTCGCCGGATGGCTGCCGGCGGTTACCAGCTCGGCCACCGCCTCCCGCGGACTCTTCTGGGTCACAAGGCCCTCCCCGACCAGTACCGCGTCGGCACCGGCCGACGCGTAGCGAATCAGGTCGTGCGGACCCCGCACCCCCGACTCTGCGATCTTCACGACGTGCCCGGGCAGGCCCGGGGCGATCCGCTCGAACACCGAGCGGTCCACCTCGAGGGTACGCAGGTCGCGGGCGTTCACGCCGATCACGCGGGCTCCCGCGTCGAGCGCCCGGTCGGCCTCCTCCTCGGTGTGCACCTCGACCAGGGCGGTCATGCCCAGGCTCTCGATGCGGTCGAGCAGGCCGGTCAGCGTGTTCTGGTCCAGCGCGGCCACGATGAGCAGGACGACGTCCGCGCCGTAGGCGCGCGCCTCGTGGATCTGGTAGCTGGAGACCACGAAGTCCTTGCGCAGCAACGGGACGTCGACGGTGGCGCGCACCGACGCGAAGTCCTCGAGGCTGCCGCCGAACCAGCGCCCTTCGGTCAGCACGCTGATGCACCGGGCGCCGCCGGCCGCGTACTCCTTGGCCAACTCGGCGGGGTCCGGGATCTCGGCCAACTGGCCTCTGGACGGCGACGAGCGCTTGACCTCGGCGATCACGCCGACGCCGGGAGCGCGCAGCACCGTGTACGCGTCCTTGGCCGGCGGCGCCGCGGCGGCCACCTTCTTTATCTCCTCCAGCGGAACCCGCTCCTGGCGTGCGGCGACGTCTTCACGTACGCCGGCCAGGATCTCGTCCAGCACGTGGCCTGACTCGGGCTGGAATCGCGCGGGGTTCTGCGGACTCCCCTCTTCCGCTGTCATGGGCCCGATGCTAAGCGGACCCACCGGGGGGTGGGCGTCGGGGGTATGGGCGTCGTCACGGACAGGGGTACGGCATAATGGCTAACCCGCTGGTCAGCGGGTGGGATCCTCGCCGCGGTCGAGCGCGTCCCAGATCTGAGCCTCGCTGCGCGCCGATCCCGACTTTTGGGACGGGCGGTCGTAGCGGGCGGCCATGCCGGGCCACTTCTTCCCGCGCGCGATGGTCAACGCGCCCGCGCCGGCGACGACCAGACCGCCCAGCGCGGTCAACAGCGGCCAGGCCGGCGTGGCGGTTCCCAGCCGCGACAGCGCCCCGGCGACCACGCCGAGACCCGAAACCGTCAGGAGTACGCCCACCGCGGCGCGGACCGGGCCACGGCTGGCCAGCAGCGCTCCCGCGCCGGCCAGCGCGACCAGCGCGAGCGCGGACAGCCACGGCATCAGGGCCGCGCCGGTCTTCGCCTGGTGCAGCGGCGGCAGCGGCGCCGGGCGCACCACCGTCACCTCCAGCCAGGTGCGGCCGGCGGCGAACAGCGCCAGCCCGGCACCGGCGGCGCAGGCGACGACGGCGAGGGTACGGACGCGGTTGGGGCTCATCGGGCCGGCCGCAGCGTCTCCGCGGCCGCGATCGCGGCGAGCACCGCCGCGGCCTTGTTACGGGTCTCGGTCTCCTCGGCCTCCGGGTCGGAGTCGGCCACGATGCCGGCGCCGGCCGACACGTACGCCGCGCCGTCGCGGAACAGCGCGGTACGGATCGCGATCGCGGTGTCCATGTCCCCACCGAAGCCGAAGTAGCCCACGACCCCGCCGTACACGCCGCGCCGGACGGGCTCCAGCTCCTCGATGATCTCCATTGCGCGGACCTTGGGCGCGCCGGAGAGCGTGCCGGCCGGGAACGTGGCGGCGAGGGTGTCGAACGCCGAGTACTCCTCGCGCAGCTCACCGACGACCGTACTGACGATGTGCATGACATGGCTGTACCGCTCGACGGTGGCGAACTCCGGCACCTCGACGCTGCCCGGCTTGCAGACCCGGCCGAGGTCGTTGCGGGCCAGGTCGACCAGCATCACGTGCTCGGAGCGCTCCTTGGGGTCGGCCAGCAGCTCCGCCGCCAGCGCCGCGTCCTCGGCGGGGGTGGCGCCCCGCCAGCGGGTACCCGCGATCGGGTGCAGCATCGCCCGCCGGCCGGTGACCTTGACGTGCACCTCCGGCGACGAGCCGACGATGTCGAAGCCGTCGAAGCGCAGGAGGTACATGTACGGGCTGGGGTTGGTGGTGCGCAGCACCCGGTACACGTCGATCGGGTCGGCATCGGTGGGGCGCTCGAAGCGCTGGGCGACCACGATCTGGAAGCACTCGCCGGCCCGGATCGCCTCCTTCGCCACCTCCACCGCCTTCGGGTACTCGCCGGCAGGGGTCCGGCTGGTCACCTCGGCCACCCGACCCGGTTCGACGGTGGAGACCATCGGCGGGGTGGGGCGCGACAGCGCCGTGGTCATCGCGTCCAGCCGGCCGATGGCCTGGTGGTAGGCCGCCTTCACCTGGTCGTCGGACGGGTTCTCGGGCAGGACCGCGTTGGCGATCAACACGGCCGCGCCGGCGAAGTGGTCCAGCGCCACCAGGTCGGTCGCGAGCATCATGCCCAGCGCCGGCTGCCGCAGGTCGTCCTCGGCCAGGTCGGGCAGCCGCTCGAAGCGGCGGACCAGGTCGTACGAGACGAAGCCGACCATGCCGCCGGAGAGCGGCGGCAGGTCGATCTCGTCGGGCTCGGGAGCGTGCAGCGCGGCGACGGTGGCGCGCAGCACGTCGGCCGGGTCGCCGACGGTGGGTACGCCGTCGGGCGGGGTGCCCAGCCACCGCGCCCGGCCGTCGGACTCGATCAGCGTGGCCGCGCTGCGCACCCCGATGAACGAGTACCGCGACCAGACCGCGCCGGCCGAGCCGACCCCCTGCTCGGCGGACTCCAACAGGAACGTCCCCGGGCCGCCGGCGAGCTTGCGGTACACCCCGACCGGCGTCTCGCCGTCGGCGAGCAGCCGCCGGGTCACCGGTACCACCCGGCGGGTATGCGCGAGCCTGGCGAAGGTCGCCTCGTCGGGTACGACAGCCCCGGTGGTCATGCCGCCACCTCGCTGCGCTCGGTGCCGTCGTGAGCCCCCGGTGGGCTGAGCCACTCGATTCGCTCGCTGCGCCCGCTCATGGCTTCGCCTCCTGGAGGACGTCGAAGAAACAGCTGTGCTCGCCGGTGTGGCAGGCCGCGCCGACCTGCTCGACGGTCACCAGCAGGGTGTCGCCGTCGCAGTCGAGCGCCACCGACCGGACGTACTGATGGTGCCCGGAGGTGGCGCCCTTCACCCAGTACTCCCGGCGGGAGCGGGACCAGTACGTCGCGTGGCCGGTCGCGAGGGTACGCCGCAGCGCCTCGTCGTCCATCCACGCGAGCATCAGTACGGTGCCGGTGCCGGCCTCCTGGACGATGGCGGGGACCAGCCCGGCGGGGTCGCGCTTCAGCCGCGCGGCGATGTCCGGGTCGAGCCGCGGTTCGGGATCAAGCTGCACAGTGCCCGATTGTCTCCCATCGACGGCTCCCCGCCTTCATGGGATGTGCGCCCGCCGACGCCGGCGGTACCTTGTGCGCGACACGAATCGCCACCCGTGAGATCGTGACCGGCGCGATGGACCTGAGGAGCAGCATGTACCCGAACACCAATGGCAGCGGGTTCGGCCGCGACGTACCGCTCACGCCGTTCACGCCCTGGGCCGGCTCATCCGGGATCCCGTCGCAGCGCAGCCCGTGGGAGCCGTCCTCGCGGCCGTCCAGCGAGCGGTCGGGGTGGGTCGATCCCGCCCGGGTTCGGCCGCCGGTCGAGCCGGTCGAGCCGGTCGAGCCGGTGGCGCCGGGGACGGGGACGGGGATCCCGACCGACGGCGTCGGGCCGGAGACGCAGACGCGGGTCGACGGCGTCGGGCTGGAGACGCCCCCGGAGAGCGTCGGGCCGGACCCCGACCAGGCTGACCGGGACAAGGCGGGCGTCGCCGAGGCTGGCCGGGACGAGGCGGGCGTCGCCGAGGCTGACCGGGACGAGGCGGGCGTCGCCGAGAACGGCGAGCCGACGCCGGTAGCCGTCGACGTGGAGAGCGCGGAAGCCGAGGAGACCGGGGAAACCGCGGACACCGCGGACACCGCGGACACCGGGGAAACCGGGCAGGCATCGGCGGAGACCGGGAAGCCGGCCGCCACCGGGCTGCGCCCGGGCGATCTCCCCGAGACCCGGATCGTGCTCTGGCCGGACGCGGACGCGGAGGCCTTCCGGGCCCGGATCCGCCAGGCCGGCAACCTGTTCGTCGACGACCCGGACTTCGCGGTCACCGCGGCGGCGACCGTCGTCAGCGAGGCCGTCAGCGCGCTCGCCGCGACACTGCAGCACCAGCAGGCCGAGCTGGATCCCCGCCGGGACGGCGCGGCTCCCGACACCGAGACGCTGCGGGTGGCGGTCCGCCGGTACCGCGAGTTCCTGGAGCGCGTCCTCGCGCTCTGAATCGCCCCGACGCCCGCGCGGCCAGCCGCCCGGCCCCCCACTCGATCGATGCCTCACCCGGCCCGCTTGTGCCTGCCTCAATATTTCATCTACTGTTGATTTCAACATCCGATGAGTTCTTTGGAGACCACCATGGACCACGCGATCGCCGTTGACGACCTCGTCGTCGTGCGCGGCAAGCGGACCGTGCTCCACAACCTGAACTGCACCGTTCCGCGCGGCAGCGTCACCGGCCTCCTCGGGCCGAGCGGCAGCGGCAAGACCACCCTGATGCGCTGCGTCGTCGGGGTACAGAAGATCAAGTCCGGTACGGTGACCGTGCTCGGCCAGCCGGCGGGCAGCCCGGCACTGCGCCGGAACGTGGGCTACCTCACCCAGGCGCCGAGCGTGTACGCCGACCTGACCGTCCGCGAGAACGCCCGCTACTTCGCCTCCCTCTACGGCATCGGCCACCGCCAGGCCGACCAGTCGATCATCGACGTCGGACTGCGCGAGGCGGCGGACCAACTGGTCAGCACGCTGTCGGGCGGCCAGCACGCCCGGGCGAGTCTCGCCTGCGCGCTGCTGTCAAAGCCCGACCTGCTCGTCCTGGACGAGCCGACCGTCGGCCAGGACCCGGTGCTGCGCAACGACCTGTGGCAGCAGTTCCACGCCCTCGCCGCCGAGGGCACCACGCTGCTGGTGTCCAGCCACGTCATGGACGAGGCGGGCCGCTGCGAGCGGCTGATCCTCATCCGGGAGGGGCGGGTCGTCGCCGACGACACCCCCGCCGCGGTACGCGCGGCCACCGGCACCGACGATCTGGAAGAGGCGTTCCTGCGCCTGGTACTGGCACAGCAGAAGCACCAGAAGGTGGTGGCGTGATGTCGGCCCGGATCACCCTGTTCACCACGGCGCGCATCCTGCGCCAGCTGCGCCACGACCCGCGCACCATCGGGCTGCTGCTGGTCGTACCGACGCTGCTGCTCACGCTGATGCGGTACGTGTTCGACTCCCAGCCGGCCATCTTCGACCGGGTGGGCGTCATCATGCTCGGCGTCTTCCCCTTCATCGCGATGTTCCTGATCACCAGCGTCGCCATGCTGCGGGAGCGGACCACCGGCACCCTGGAGCGCCTGCTCACCACGCCGATGCACAAGCTCGACCTGCTCTTCGGGTACGGGCTGGCGTTCGCCCTCGCCGCAGCGGCACAGGCGGCGGTGGCGGCCGGGCTCGGGTACGCGCTGCTGGACCTGAACACGTCCGGCAGCGCCTGGGCCGTCGCCGGGCTCGCCATCGGCAACGCCGTCCTCGGCATGGCGATCGGCCTGCTGGTCAGCGCCTTCGCCAGCAGCGAGTTCCAGGCCGTACAGTTCATGCCCGCCTTCGTCCTGCCGCAGATGCTGCTGTGCGGCCTGATCTGGCCGAGGGACCAGATGGCCGGCTGGTTGGAGAAGCTCAGTAACGTGATGCCGATGACGTACGCGGTCGACGCGCTCATCGAGGTGAGCCGGCACGCCGACCCGACCCGCACGATGTGGCGGGACGTGGCGGTGGTGGTCGGGTGCATCGTGGTCGCCCTGCTGCTCGGCGCGGCCACGCTACGTCGACGCACCGCGTAACCACGCACGAACAGGAGAGGCATGGCCCGCACCGGACGACGCCCCGGCAACCAGGACACCCGCGAGGCGATCCTCGCGGCGGCCCGGCAGGCGTTCGCCGAGCACGGCTACGACAAGGCCTCCATCCGACACATCGCGACCAGCGCCGGGGTCGACCCGGCGCTGGTCCATCACTACTTCGGGGCCAAGGAGCAGCTTTTCCTGGCGGTCATGGAGGCGCCGATCGATCCCGGCAAGGCGATCGGCGAGGTACTCGCCGGCGGTCTCGACGGGGTCGGCGAGCGCCTGATCCGGATGTTCCTGACCGTCTGGGACTCCCCCGCCGGCGTACCGGCGGCTGCGCTGATCCGCAGCGCGGTCAGCCACGACTGGTCGGCGCGGATGCTGCGGGAGTTCGTCACCAGCCAGATCCTGCGCCGGGTCATCGGCGGCCTCGACCTCGACCCGAAGGAAGGCCCGCTGCGGGCTTCGCTGGTCGCGTCGCAGCTGGTCGGTCTGATCATGGCCCGTTACATCGTCAAGATCGAACCCATCGCGAGCGCGCCCCGCGAGACGCTGGTCGCGAACGTCGCGCCCACGATCCAGCGCTACCTCGCCGGCCCGCTGGAGGGGCTGGACCGGTAGGCGCGGCGGCTGAAGTACGACCGGGCCGCGGTCAGGTTGAGCAGCACCACGAAGATCACCGGGAACACGAACCCGAACAGGGCGTTCGTGTCGCCGGTCCCCACCAGCCCGTTGTAGAGCGTGGTGGTGATGGCGAACGCGGACGCCACCACCACGAGGACCCGTACCCACTGCCGCCCGCGCTGCAGCTTGCGGGCCAGCACCATCACGAGCAGGCCGACGAAGGCTGTGACCGCCGCGGTGGCGAGGTCCACCTGCCCCAGGTCGGCGACGGCCCGGGGGTACCCGCTGAGATCGACCGACCGGCCGGCGTCGAACGAGACCGCCCAGACCCCGACGCCGGCGACGACCAGCGCCAGCCCGGCGAGGTAGGCGAGCACCGCGACCACGTGCACCGACGGCGGCGCCGAGCGGCGGGCCGGCTCGGTGACGGTAGGCGCTTCGAGATCAACCGGTGAGTGGTACGACATACAACCAGCGTGCACGCTTGCCGCAAGGGTGGCATTACGACGCGCGGGTCTGCTCCAGCCAGGATGCGTACAGCCGGCCGTACACCGACTCGGGGTCGCCCACCAGTTCGTCGTGCGGCCCGCGTTGGACGATCCGGCCCCGGTCGACGACGAGCACCTCGTCGGCGGCCCGGGCGGTGGACAGCCGGTGCGCGATGGCGATCGTGGTCCGGCCCCGGGTGACGGCGTCGAGGGTGCGCTGGAGGCGTACCTCGGTGGCCGGGTCGACCGCGCTGGTCGCCTCGTCCAGGACCAGCAGGTCCGGGTCTGCCACGTACGCCCTCGCGAGGGCGACGAGTTGGCGCTCGCCGACCGACAGCGCCTCGCCGCGCTCGCCGACCTGGGTGTGCACCCCCGCCGGGAGCCCGTCGACCCAGTCACGGAGCCCCAGTTCGGTGAAGGCCAGGTACAGCTCCTGGTCGCTCAGGTCGGGCCGGGCGAAGCGCACGTTGTCCGCGACGGTGGCGTCGAACAGGAAGCCGTCCTGGGGCACCATCACGACGCGGCGGCGCAGCGACGAGAAGCGCACCTCGGTCAACGGCACGCCGGAGAGCAGGACCGACCCGCGGGTCGGGTCCATCAGCCGGGTCAGCAGCTTGGCGAAGGTGGTCTTGCCGCTGCCGGTCTCCCCCACGACCGCCACCCGGGTGCGGGCCGCGATCACGTGGTCGATCTCGGAGAGCACCTCCGGGCCTAACAACGGTTCCGGCTCGCCCGTGCCTGACGGGCCGCGACCCGGCACCGTCGCGGGATACGCGAAGTGCACCTGCGAGAACCGGACGTCGACCGGGCCGGGCGGGAGGTCCCGGCCGCCGTCGCCCGGGTCGGCCACGTCGGGCCGCTGGTCGAGCACGTCGAGTACCCGATGCCAGCCGGCGAGCGCGTTCTGCGCCTCGTTGAGCACCTCGGTGGCGATCTGCACCGGCTGCACGAACAGCGTGACCAGGAACAGGTACGCGGTGAGCTGCCCGACGGTCAGGTCACCGCCGGCGCCGAGCAGGACGCCCACGACCACCACGCCCGCCGTCGCCAGCCCCGACGCCCACTCACCGAAGGTGAAGCTGGTGACGCTGGTACGCAGCGCCGTGAACTGCGCGGAGCGGTTGTCCTCGATCGCGGCGTCGAGCCGGGACTCGGTGCGCCCGCGCACGCCGTACGCGCGGATCACGGCCGCGCCCACGACGCTCTCGGAGACCGCGGCGAGCATCGTGCCGACCTGGACGCGCACGGCGCCGTACGCGACGGTCAGCCGCCGCTGGAAGAACCGGATGATGAACACGACCGGCGCGAACGCCGCGTAGACCACCAGGGTCAGCTGCCAGGAGTACAGCGCCATGACCACCGTGGTGATGGTGAGCTGCCCGAAGCTGACCAGCAGGGTCACCCCGCCGTACTGGAGGAACTGGCTCATCTGGTCGACGTCGCCGGTCACCCGCGACACCAGCGAGCCGCGCCGCTCGCTCTGCTGGTGCAGCATCGACAGGTCGTGGATGTGGCGGAAGGTACGGGTCCGGATCCCGGCCAGCGCCGTCTCGCTGACCGTGTACAGCCGCACGTTCATCAGGTACGCGCAGACCATGGTCATCAGCAGCACGGCGGCCGTGACGGCGACGATGCCGGTGATGACACCGAGATCCGCGCCGTGCGGCCCGCGCAGGCCGGAGTCGATGCCCTTCTGGATGGCGACCGGTACGGCCACCCGCCCGGCCGTGGCGAGCACGGCGAGGCCGAGGGTGCCGGCGAGGCCGGTGCGCAGCTCGGGTGAGATCGCGAGCCCCCGCCGCAGCGTGGACCAGGTCGACGCCCGGGTGACGGCCGTGGTCACGCGGAGACCTCCTCGTCGTAGGCCTTCTCGCGTTCCCGTTCCGCGTCGGCCTTCTCGTACGCGGTGACCAGGTTGGCGTACCCGGGGACGCCTGCCAGCAGGTCGGCGTGGGTGCCGCGGGCGACGACCCGGCCGTGCTCGACGTAGACGACCTCGTCGGCCAGCGCGATGGTGGCCCTGCGGTACGCGACGAGGAGGACGGAGACCGTGGCGTCGTCGTCGCGCAGGCTGGACAGGATCGCCGCCTCCACCCGCGGGTCGACCGCGCTGGTGGCGTCGTCGAGGATGAGCAGCCGGGGCTCGCCGGCCAGGGCGCGGGCCAGGGTGAGCCGCTGCCGCTGGCCGCCCGACAGGGAGGTACCGCGCTCGCCGAGCGTGGTGTCGAGCCCCTGCGGCAGCGCGGAGACGAACGACTCGGCCTGCGCCACCCGCAGCGCCCGCCACACGGCCTCGTCGTCCACGCCCTCCCGCTCCAGGGTGACGTTGCCGCGGACGGTGTCGTCGAAGACGAACGGCACCTGGGGTACCAGCGCGACGGTCCCGGCGAGGGAGGCGTGGGTCAGGGTGGACACGACGGCGTCGTCGATCTCGACGCTGCCGCGCCCCGGGTCGACCAGCCGGGCGGCGAGCGAGGCGATGGTGGACTTGCCCGAGCCGGTGGGCCCGACGAGCGCGACGGTACGCCCGGCCGGTACCTCGAAGGTGACGTCGTGCAGCACCGGCTGGTCTGACGACGCCCCGTACCCGAACTCGACGTGCTCGAAGCGCAGCGTGGCGGGCTTGGCGCTGTCCGGCAGCTCCTCCCGGCCGTAGGCCATGTCGCCGGTGGCGGTGAGCACGCTCTGTACCCGCTCCCAGCCGACGGCGCTGCGCGGCAGTTCGGCCAGCACCCAGCCGATCGCCCGTACCGGGAAGGCCAGCACGGTGAACAGGAACGCAACGCTGACCACGTCCGCTACCGTGACCGCGCCCTGGCGCAGCCGCCAGCCGCCGACCACCAGGACCGCGAGCGTGCCGAAGCTGGGCAGCGAGTCGATGATCGGGTCCAGCAGGCCACGCAGCCGGCCCACCTGGATGAGCGCGTCGCGCAGCTCGGTGGCCTTCGCGGCGAACCGCTGCGTCTCCTCGCTCTCCCGGCCCATGGTCTTGACCACCAGCGCGCCGTCGAAGCTCTCGTGGGCGACCGCGGAGACCTCGGCCCGTAGCCGCTGCGCCGCCGACACCCGGGGCGACATGCGCCGGGAGTACACGACGTTCAGGCCCAGCAGCGCGAGGAAGATCGCGACGCCGACGCCGGCCAGCACCCAGTCGGTGAAGAACAGCGACACCACGGCGGTGACCAGCATGACGACCGTGCCGACCGCGAACGGCAGCGGCGCGATCGGGTAGAACGCCGCCTCGATGTCGGAGTTGGCGTTGGACAGCAGGGTGCCGGTTGCGTGCCGGTGGTGCCAGGCGACCGGCAGCTCCAGGTACCGGCGGGTGACCCGGCGGCGGTACGCGGCCTGGAGCCGGAACTGCATGGCGCCGGCGCCGAGCCGCCGGCCGAACAGGCCGACGACCTTGCCCGCGCTGACCGCGAAGATCACCCCGGCGGCCACCGCCAGGGTCCCGGCGGGCGCGTGGTGGCTGTCGAGCGCCGGCACCACCACCTTGCCGACCACGCCGCCGACGACGTACGCCCCGGCGATCGTGAGCAGGCTGAACAGGATGCTGCCGCCGACACCGACGCAGAACAGCCGAGGCTGTTCGCGGATGCTGTGACCGAGTACCCGAAGCCCCTTGCCGAGCACCCGGTCGCCACTCAAGGCCACTCCCCCTGTAAGTCATCACCAGCGGAGTCCATCCTTACCAGAGAAGGCGGCCTCCGCACCTGGGTTATGAACTGTGTCAGCCGTCACACGACAGTGGTGAATATGATGAAGCCCATGCCGCGGTATGCCCTGATGGAGCGCCAAGCCCTCGCCGACGCCCTGCTCGACGCGGGGCCCGACGCGCCCACTCTCTGCACAGGTTGGACAGCACGCGATCTGGCCGCCCACGTCGTCCTGCGGGACCGCCGTCCCGATGCGATCCCCGGCGTGCTCATCAGAGCCCTGCGCGGCTGGACCGAGCGGGTACAGCGCGGCTACCGCGACGGCCGGGACTACCCCGACCTGGTCGGACTCGTCCGCCACCCACCCCGCTGGAGCCCGCTCAGCCTCGCCCCGTTGGACGAGGCCGCCAATACCCTGGAGTTCTTCATCCACACCGAGGACGTCCGCCGCGGCGGGCCGGACCGGCAACCGCGGCCGCTGGACCCGGGGCTGGCCGCGCTGCTGTGGCGGCGGGTCCCCACACTGGCCCGCCTCAATCTGCGCCGCGTCGAGGAGACCGTACGCGTGGAGGCTCCCGGTCACGGCGCGGTCACCATCGGCAATGGTGAACCGACGGTAACGATCACAGGCGATCCCGGTGAGCTCGTTCTGTTCTTCTACGGCCGCCAGTCCGCCGCCCGCGTCGACCTCACCGGCCCGGAGGAACTGGTCGACAGACTGCGCAGAGCACGATTTGGCCTATAGGGAGAGACGGGACTAGCCGACAACGGGGATGGGAAATTACTCTGCGGTAACACTGACCGTGACCCCCATCACGCGCAGACCCCGTGGAGGCCCTCCTTGACCGCACTGCCCTACCGGTCCATCCCTGACATGTTCCTGAAGCGGGTGACTGAAACTCCGGACGCCCGCGCGTTCGCCCACCCGGCGCCCGGGGACGCCGGCGAGCCGGTGTGGCTGACGTGGACGGACGTTGCCGCGCAGGCCAAGGCGATCGCGGCCGGCCTGCACGAGCTCGGTGTCGGCCTGGAGGACCGCGTCGCGATCCTGTCCAGTACCCGCGTCGAGTGGATCCTGGCCGACCTCGGCATCATGTGTGCCGGCGGCGCGACCACGACGGTGTACCCGACGACGGAGGCCGACGACGCCGCCTTCATCGTCCGCGACTCCGGCTCCAAGGTCGTCATCGCCGAGGACGCCGGCCAGGCCGCCAAGCTCAAGGGCGCCGACCTGCCCGACCTGGTCGCGATCGTGGTGATCGACGGCGAGCCCGGCGAGACCGGCGTGCCCGGCCTCACCCTGGCCGAGCTGGAGCGCCGCGGCAACGAGGCGCTCGCCAAGCGGCCGGCCCTGATCGAGGAGATCACCGCCGAGATCGGGCCCGAGCACCTGGCCACCGTGATCTACACCTCCGGCACCACCGGCCGGCCCAAGGGCGTCGAGCTGCTGCACGCCGGCTGGGTCTGGCAGGGCAAGACGCAGTCCGAGCTCGGCGTACTGGTCCCGAACGACCTCCAGTACCTCTGGCTGCCACTGTCGCACTCGTTCGGCAAGACGCTGATCTGCGGCGTCATCTACGTCGGCATGCCGACCTACGTGGACGGCCGGGTCGACAAGATCATCGACAACCTGGCTGCGATCCGTCCGACCCTGATGGCCGCGGCGCCCCGGGTGTTCGAGAAGGTCTACAACGTCGTGGTGACCACCGCCAAGGCCGGTGGCGACACCAAGTGGAAGATCTTCACCTGGGCCCTGAACGTCGGCAGGCAGGTCTCGGCGCTGCAGCAGGCGGGCAAGCCGGTGCCGGCCGGGCTGCGGATCAAGTACGCCGTCGCCCACAAGCTCGTCTTCTCCAAGCTCCACGCCCGCCTGGGCGGCAACATGCGCGCCATGGTGTCCGGCTCGGCGCCGCTGGCCAAGGAGATCGGAGAGTTCTTCTCCGCCGCCGGCCTGCCGATCCTGGAGGGGTACGGGCTGACCGAGACGTTCGCCGGCTCGTTCGTCAACCGCCCCGAGCACGTCCGCGTCGGTACCGTCGGCCAGGCCCTCGGCGACCTGGAGATCAAGCTCGACACCGACGGCGAGATCCTGCTGCGCGGCACCCCGGTGATGCGCGGCTACCACAACCTGCCGGAGGAGACCGCCGCCGCGTTCACCGAGGACGGCTTCTTCCGTACCGGGGACATCGGCGAGCTCGACCCCGACGGGTACCTGCGGATCACCGACCGCAAGAAGGACCTGATCAAGACCTCGGGCGGCAAGTACGTGGCGCCCAGCCACATCGAGGGCATGTTCAAGTCGGTCTGCCCGTACACCTCGCAGGCGGTCGTGATCGGCCAGGCCCGCAACTTCTGCACCATGCTGATCACGCTCGACCCGGACGCCATCACGGCCTGGTCCGCGGGCGGGCCGCTCGAAGGCCGCCCGTACGACGAACTCGTGACCTCGCAGGAGGCGCACGACATGGTCGACGGGTACGTGAAGCAGCTCAACGAACGGCTGAACCGGTGGGAGACGATCAAGCGCTTCGTCATCCTGCCCCGCGATCTGTCCATCGAGGACGGTGAGCTGACGCCGTCGATGAAGGTCAAGCGCCGGGTCGTGGAGAAGGCGTACGCCGACGACATCGACAAGATGTACACCGGCTCGCTGGCCCAGATCTCCTAGAGCTCCTCGCACTTTTCCGGCGGTCGTGGCCTGAAGGCCACGACCGCCGGAAAGTCGTTTCAGGCCACGATCGCGGGGGCGCGCAGCGGACGTACCGGCACCCGGTCCACGCTCTCGCGGGCCTGCGCGAGCCGCTCGACCGCCTCGACGAGATCGGCCTCGGGCCGGGTGTACGGCAGCCGCAGGAACCGCTCCATCGTGCCGTCGGCGCCGAACCGCGGCCCCGCCGCCACCCGCACGCCCAGCTCCTCCACGGTACGGGCGAGCACGCTGGACACCGGCGCGTCCAGCTCCACCCACAGGCTCAGGCCGCCGTGCGGTACCACGAACCGCCATTCGGGCAGGCGCGCCCGCAACGCGGCGACCAGGGTGTCCCGGCGGGCGGTGAGCTGCGCCCGGCGCGCCGCGAGCACCTGCTCCCGCGCGCCGAGCAGGTGGGCGGCGACGAGCTGCTCGAGCACCGGCGAGGACATGTCGACCGCGACGCGGGCGGCGGCCAGCCGGGCGGTGATCGAGGTGGCGGCCCGTACCCAGCCGATGCGCAGGCCGCCCCAGTACGGCTTGCTCATGCCGCCGACCGTGAGGACGCGGGCCGCGCGGTCGAACGTGGCGACCGACGGCGGCAGTTCCGGGCCGTCCAGGCGCAGATCAGCGAAGGTCTCGTCGACGACGACATCCGTGCCGACCGCGTGCGCCGCCGCGGGCAGCCGCTCCCGCAGCGCGGTCTCCATCAGGTGACCGGTCGGGTTGTGGTAGTCCGGGATCAGGTACGCCAGCCGCGCCCGGGCGTCCCGGACGGTACTCAGCAGCAGGTCGCCGTCCCAGCCGGCGTCGCCCAGCGCGTACCCGACGACCCGGGCCCGGCTGGCGAGCACCGCGGTGAGGGCGTTCGGGTACGTCGGCGTCTCCAGCAGGGTCCGCTGGCCCGGCGCGACGAGCAGCCGCAGTATCAGGTCGAGTGCGTGCTGTGCGCCGCCGGTGATCATGATTTGGTCGGCCAGGGTGGGCAGGCCTCGCCGGCTGAAGTCGGCGGCGACGGCCTCCCGCAGCACGGGCAGCCCCATCGGGTGGTACCCGGCGCTGGTGAGGTAGGCGGGCAGGTCCTCGGCCGCCGCCGCGACCGCGTCGGTCAGCTCCGGCGGGGCAGGCAGCGCGGCCTGTCCGAGATCGATGATCTCGTCGTCCTCGATCGGCGCCCACAGCCCCGAGGTACCGACCCGGTGCCCGCCCGGCAGCGCGGTCCAACTGCCGGCGCCCCGCCGGCTGGTGAGGTGGCCCGACTCGCGCAGGGTCCGGTACGCGGCGGTCACGGTGGTACGGCTCAGGCCCAGCGCCTGGGCCAGTTCGCGCTCGGCCGGCAGTCGTACGCCCAGCGCGAGGCGACCGTCGGTGAGCAGGCTCCGGACCGCACCGGCCAGTTGGGCGTACTCCGGACCCGACCGACGCCGACCGGGCCCCTGCCAGTCGCCCAGGAGTCGGGTGAGCTGAGAGCCACGAACACTGCCCGCCAAGGCCACTCGCCCCCAATTGGCTATATCAACAACTCCGATTGGCCTTCAGAGTGGCATGTATGAGCGCCACCAGCAACCCCGTACCAATGCCACTACGCCACCAGACCGCGCGACGTCTCGTCCAGTTGTACGTCGGATTGGTCTGTTACGGGGTCAGCATGGCGCTCATGATCCAGGCGGGGCTCGGCCTGGACCCGTGGGACGTGTTCCACCAGGGACTGTCCAAGCTGACCGGGCTGCGCTTCGGCGTCATCGTCATCCTGGTCGGCGTCGCTGTCCTGCTGCTGTGGATCCCGCTGCGCCAGCGCCCCGGCATCGGCACGATCAGCAACGCGATCGTGGTCGGGCTGGTCGTCGACCCCGCGGTGGCGCTGCTGCCCACGCCCCGCGCCGTCGCCGCCCAGTGGGCCTTCCTGATCGGCGGGATCGTGCTGAACGGGATCGCCACCGGCCTGTACATCGGCGCGCGGCTCGGCCCGGGCCCGCGCGACGGGCTGATGACCGGGTACGTGGCTCGCAGCGGTCGCTCGATCCGCCTGGTACGCACGACCATCGAGGTGACCGTGCTCACCGCGGGCTTCCTGCTGGGCGGTCAGGTCGGCTGGGCGACGCTGCTGTACGCGGTGTCGATCGGCCCGCTGGCCCACGTGTTCATCCCGCTGTTCTCGGTACGCTCACCGGCCGTGGCCCCGGCGCCCGCCGAGCCCCTGGCCGCATAGCCCGCCCCGGCCCATGATCACGGAGACTTTTCCGTCCTGGAGCACGGAAATTTCCGTGATCATGTGAGTGCGGCCTCGACCCGGTTCCGGCCGGCGTCCTTGGCTCGGTACATCGCACGGTCGGCGCGGGCCACCAGCTCGTCGGCACTTTCCAACCCGTTCCAGGTCGCCACGCCGGCCGAGAACGTGCACCCCATGGGGGTGAGCGGGCGCAGCCGGTCGAGCAGCGCGACCGCCTCGGCTTCGGTGGCCCCGGGCAGCAGCGCGACGAACTCCTCTCCGCCGTAGCGGGCCACGAGGTCCACCGCGCGCAGGTTCGCCACCCACGTCGCAGCGGTCTCCTCGAGCAGGCGGTCGCCCGCCTGGTGCCCGTACGTGTCGTTGAACGCCTTGAAGTGGTCGAGATCCAGGACCGCGAGGGACAGCGGAGCAGCGTCACGCGCGGCCCGCCGCAGCGCCGACGGCAGCTCGGCGTTCCAGGCCCGGCGGTTGGGCAGCCCGGTCAGCGGGTCCCGCTCGGCCACCTCGCGCAGCCGGTCGGCCTGGTCGGCCAGGACGCGGGCCTGCGCGTGCACCTGCCGCACCAGCATCGTCATGCGGGCGACGACGAGCAGGAACATCGTCACACAGCCCAGCACGATCGGGTACGCGTCGGGTACCCGCCCGCCACCGCGGTACGCCTGCCACGCCAGCAGCGCCGGCGCGATCAGCGTGGCGCCGGCCAGCAGCACCAGCCGCCGAACTGAAACCGGCCGGACCCGGTCCAGATCCACCGGACGCCCGATCTCGGCCATTCCCGGGTGCAGCGCGCCGGCCCCGAAACAGAGGTAGGCGACCAGATACGTGCAGTCGATCAACCGGCTGCCCAGGTTACCCGGGTTGTAGAGGGCGTGGTCGGCGAAGGCCCAGACGTAGTCACCGCCGAGGAAGGCCGCCATGTTGACCGCGACCAGCACGAATGAGACGTTGCGCACGCCGTCCGTGGTCAGCAGCCAGGCCAGCAGGGCCAGCAGCAGCAGGTCCAGGGTCGGGTACGACAGCGTGATGAGCTGCGCGGGCAGGGCCATCGACCGGTCGCCGACCACCGGCTTCATCAGGAACACCCAGGTCAGCAGCGCGAAGGCGGTCGCGACGAGCAGGGAGTCGACGAGGTTCGCGCGGTCGCCGCCGCGGTTGCGGCGGCGCAACAGGAGCAGCAGCCCGAACGCCACCAGGAAGTAGCTGAGCAGGTACGGCAGGTCGTACGGGGCCGGCGACGGGCGGTCGGGGAGCATGAAGTACAGCACGTCACCGACGACATTCGCCCCCTGGCCGACGACCAGCAGCCACCACGCCGCCGGCTGTTCGGGGCGGTTGCGCCGCGTACCCACCGCCATCGCGGCCGTACCGACGACCGCTATCCCGTCGTACCAGCACTGCTGGAGCAGCCCCGGGGCCAACCACGGGTAGGGGGCGGCGACCAGCAGACCGACGCCCAGGAACCACGCCCAGCCGGGGACGCTCGTACGCATGACGCCGCCCTCCCGCTGTCGGCGATGCTGGCGCTCCCCTCCTCATCGGCAACCGACACGGCAGGCTGAGCGGATCTCCGGCTTCTCATGATCACGGGAAGGCTGGAGTCAGCGTACCGGGTGACCGGCGGCCCGCAACGAGTCCTTGACCTGGCCGATCGACAGCTGTCCGAAGTGGAAGACGCTGGCGGCGAGGACCGCGTCCGCGCCGGCACCCACCGCCGGCGCGAAGTGCTCGACCGCGCCGGCGCCGCCGGACGCGATCACGGGGATGCCGACGGCCTCCCGGACCAGCGTGATGAGCGGCAGGTCGAAGCCGTCCTTGGTACCGTCGCGGTCCATCGAGTTGAGCAGGATCTCCCCCGCGCCCAGCTCCGCCGCCCGGGCCGCCCACTCCACCGCGTCCAGCCCCGCACCGCGACGCCCGCCGTGCGTGGTGACCTCGAACCCGCTGGGCGTGGCCGGTGACCGGCGCACGTCCAGGGACAGCGTGAGGACCTGCCGGCCGAAGCGGTTGGCGATCTCGGCGATCAGCTCCGGCCGGGCGATCGCGGCCGTGTTGACGCCCACCTTGTCGGCGCCCGCGCGCAGCAGGGTGTCGACGTTGTCCACCGAACGCACCCCGCCGCCGACGGTGAGCGGGATGAACACGCTCTCGGCGGTACGGCGCACCACGTCGAGCATGGTGGCCCGCTCGTCGGCGGACGCGGTCACGTCGAGGAAGACCAGTTCGTCGGCGCCCGCCGCGTCGTAGGCGGCGGCGAGCTCGACCGGGTCCCCCGCGTCGCGCAGGTCGGCGAAGCGTACGCCCTTCACCACCCGCCCGGCGTCCACGTCCAGGCAGGGGATCACCCTCACCGCGACGCTCATGCCGGCACTCCACCGCTGTTGACGGCGCTGCGCTCGCTCACTGGATCTCCGACAGCGCCGTCAGCGCCTCGGCGACGGTGAACGCGCCGGCGTAGAGCGCCTTGCCCACGATCACGCCCTCCACGCCCGCCGGCTCCAGGGCGGCCAGTTGACGCAGGTCATCGAGCTTGGACACGCCGCCGCTGGCGACGACCGGCTTCTGCGTACGCTCGCACACCTGCAGCAGCAGGGTGACGTTAGGGCCGGTGAGGGTGCCGTCGCGCAGGACGTCGGTCACCACGTACCGGGCGCAGCCGGCCCGGTCCAGCCGGTCGAGGACCTCGAACAGGTCACCGCCCTCCTTGGTCCAGCCCCGGGCGGCCAGGGTGTGCCCGCGCACGTCCAGCCCGACCGCGACCCGGTCCCCGTACGTGGCGCAGACGTGGTCGGTCCAGTCCGGGTTCTCCAGCGCGGCGGTACCGAGGTTGACCCGGGCCGCGCCGGTCGCCAGCGCCCGCTTCAGCGACTCGTCGTCGCGGATGCCGCCGGAGAGCTCGACGGCGCAGTCCAGGCGCTTGACCACGTCGGCCAGCAGGTCGGCGTTGGAGCCCCGCCCGAACGCGGCGTCCAGGTCGACCAGGTGCACCCAGTCGGCGCCGTCGCGCTGCCACGCGAGGGCGGCCTCGAGCGGGTCGCCGTAGGCGGTCTCGCTGCCGGCGGCGCCCTGTACCAGGCGTACGGCCTGGCCATCGGCCACATCGACGGCGGGCAGCAGGGTCAGGGCCACGTCAGGTCCTCCGGTCCAGGGTGAGCACGAACAGCATTGGCGCGCAGAGCGCGATCAGGGCGGTCAAGGCGATGCGGGTCGACAGCCCGTCCACCAGCAGCCAGACGAACGTTACCGCCACCAGCGCACCGACCGTGATCCCCGCCCGTTCGGCGCGACTGAGCCGGGACGGCAGGCGCCCGGAGCCGCGCCGGCGAGGCAGTGCCGGGCGCAGGCGCGTGAGCACCGCGCGGCGGCGGGCCGCCCGCTCCCGCCGTACCCGCGCTTGGTGGGCTTCGGCCTCGCGCGCCGCTCGCCGCAGGGCGCGCTCCCGACTCATAGCGAGTTGACCCAGTTGGCCAGCAGCGCGGCGCCGGCGTCGCCGGACTTTTCGGGGTGGAACTGGGTGGCCGACAACACACCCTGCTCCACCGCGGCGGCGAACGGCGCGCCGTGCTGAGCCGTGGCGACGGCCGCACCCTCGACAAGCGCGGGAGCGGCGTACGAGTGCACGAAGTAGAACCGGGTGTCCGGCGCCAGGCCGGCGCTCAGACGCGAAGACGCGGGCCAGTCGACGGCGTTCCAGCCCATGTGCGGTACCACCGGGGCGGACAGCCGGGTGACCGCGCCGGGCAGCAGGCCGAGGCCCTTGGTGACCACCCCGTGCTCCTCACCGGCGGTGAAGAGCACCTGCATCCCCACGCAGATGCCGAGCACCGGCCGGCCGTCGCGGACCCGCTCGGCGATCACCGGGCCGGCGCCCAGCGCCTCGATGCCGGCCATGCAGGCGGCGTAGGCGCCCACGCCGGGCACGACGAGCCCGTCCGCGTCACGGGCGGCGGAGAGATCGTCGGTCACGACGACAGCGGCACCGACCCGTTCCAGGGCCCGCTGGGCCGACCGCAGGTTGCCCGAGCCGTAGTCGAGGACGACGACGCGCGGCGCCACCTACAGCACCCCCTTGGTACTGGGGATCCCCGACCGACCGTCGAGCGCGACCGCCTGGCGCAGCGCCCGGGCCACCGCCTTGAACTGCGCCTCGACCACGTGGTGGGCGTCGGGTTGGGCGCCCGGCCGGCCCGCGCGCAGCACGTTCACGTGCAGCGTGACCCGGGCGGTGTGTCCGAACGACTCCCAGATGTGGCGGGTCATGCTGGTCGCGTAGATCTGCCCGATGTACGGGGCGATGTTCGCCGGCTCGTCGTGCACCACGTACGGACGGCCGGACAGGTCGACGGCGGCCTGCACGAGCACCTCGTCGAGCGGCACGATCGCGCTGCCGAAGCGGGTCACGCCCACCTTGTCGCCGAGCGCCTGCGCGAACGCGGTACCCAGCGCGAGCGCGGTGTCCTCCATGGTGTGGTGGGCGTCGATCTCCAGGTCGCCCTCGGTCACCACCCGCAGGTCGAACCCGCCGTGCTTGCCGAGCTGGCTGAGCATGTGGTCGTAGAAGCCGACGCCGGTGCTGACCTCGACGGAGCCGGTGCCGTCGAGGTCGACCTCGACGAGGACCTTGGTCTCCTTGGTGGTGCGCTCCACGCGTCCGGTGCGGCTCACGACAGGCTCCGATCAAGTGCGGCCAGGAAGGCGTCGGTCTCTTCGGGGGTACCGGCGGTGACCCGCAGCCAGCCGGGCAGGCCGACGTCGCGGATCAGTACGCCGTGGTCGAGCATGCGCCGCCACACCGCCGTGCTGTCGGCCAGGCCACCGAAGAGCACGAAGTTGGCGTCGCTGGCGGCGACGGCGAGCCCGCGCGAGCCGAGCTCGGCCACGATCCGGTCGCGCTGGGCCTTGATCGCCTCCACCGTACCGAGCAGCGTCTCGGCGCACCCGAGCGCGGCGCGGGCGGCGGCCTGGGTCAGCGCGGACAGGTGATACGGCAGCCGGACGAGCTGGACCGCGTCGACCACGGCCGGGGCCGCGGCCAGATAACCCAGCCGGGCGCCGGCCAGGGCGAAGGCCTTGCTCATCGTGCGGGTGACGACCAATCTCGGGTACACCGGGAGCAGCGTCAACGCACTCGGGGTGCCGGGCCGGGCGAACTCGGCGTACGCCTCGTCGACGATGACCATGCCGGGCGCCTCGGCCGCCACCGCCTCGATCACGTCCATCGGCATCGCCGTGCCGGTGGGGTTGTTCGGCGAGCACAGGAACACCACGTCCGGGCGGTGCTTGCGGACCTGCGCCAGGGCGTGCTCCACGCTCAGCGAGAAGTCCTCGGCGCGGAGTCCGTCGACCCAGCGGGTACCGGTGCCGGTCGTGATCAGCGGGTGCATCGAGTACGCCGGGGTGAAGCCGAGCGCGGTGCGGCCCGGCCCGCCGAACACCTGGAGCAGCTGCTGCAGGATCTCGTTGGAGCCGTTGGCCGCCCAGACGTTCGCGCCGGTCAGCCCGTGCCCGAGGTAGCCGGCCAGGTCGGCGCGGAGCGCGACCGCATCGCGGTCGGGGTACCGGTTGAGCTCGCGCAGCTCGCCCTGGACCGCCTTGGCGATGGCGTCGACGACCTCGTCGGGTACGGGGTACGAGTTCTCGTTGGTGTTGAGCCGGACCGGCACGTCGAGCTGGGGCGCGCCGTAGGGCCGCACCCCCTTCAGCTCGTCCCGGAGGGGAAGGTCGTTCAGTTCGATCACTGGGCGAACCTCACACTCACCGCCTGGCCGTGCGCGGGCAGGTCCTCGGCCTCGGCGAGGGTGACCACGTGGCCGGCGACGTCGCGCAGCGCCTCCTGCGAGTACTCGATGAGCTGGACGCCGCGCAGGAACGTCTGCACCGACAGCCCCGACGAGTGCCGGGCGCACCCGCCGGTGGGCAGGACGTGGTTGGAGCCGGCGCAGTAGTCGCCCAGCGACACCGGCGACCACGCGCCGACGAAGATCGCTCCGGCACTGGTGACCCGCTCGGCGACGGCGCGGGCGTCCTCGGTCTGGATCTCCAGGTGCTCGGCGCCGTACGCGTCGACCACCCGCAGCCCCTGATCGATGCCGTCGACGAGGACGACCGCGGACTGCTCGCCGGTCAGGGCCTGGGTGACCCGCTCGGTGTGCTTGGTCGCGGCGACCTGCGTGGCCAGCTCGACCTCGACGGCCTCCAGCAGCGCCTCCGACGCCGTGACCAGCACGCTCGCGGCCAGCGGGTCGTGCTCGGCCTGGCTGATCAGGTCGGCGGCGACGTGGCGCGGGTCGGCGGTGTCGTCGGCCAGGATCGCGATCTCGGTCGGTCCGGCCTCGGCGTCGATCCCGACGACGCCGCGCAGCAGGCGCTTGGCGGCCGTGACCCAGATGTTGCCCGGCCCGGTGACCAGGTCGACCGGCTCCGACTCCTCGGTACCGTGGCCGAACATCGCGATCGCCTGGGCGCCACCCGCCCCGTACACCTCGTCGACGCCGAGCAGGCCGCAGGCGGCCAGGACGAGCGGGTGCGGCAGGCCGGTGTCACGCTGCGGGGGGCTCGCGACCGCCAGCGAGGCCACCCCGGCGACCTGGGCCGGCACGACGTTCATGACCACGCTCGACGGGTAGACGGCCAGGCCGCCCGGCACGTACAGGCCGACGCGGCGCACCGGGCGCCAGCGCTGGGTGACCGTACCGCCGGGGACGACCTGGGTGGTGTGGTCGGAGCGACGCTGGTCGGAGTGGACCTTGCGGGCCCGGGCGATCGACTCGAGCAGCGCGTCGCGCAGCGCCGGGTCGAGGGCCTCGACGGCCGATGTGATCTCCGTCGCAGGTACCCGCAGGGCGTTCTGTCGTACCCCGTCGAAGCGCTCGTTCGCGTCCATGACCGCCCGGGCGCCATGCTCGCGGACCGCCTCGACGGTCGGACGCACCAGTTCCATGGCGGCGGCGACGTCGAGCGAGGCACGGGGCAGCAGGCGGCGCGGGTCAGCGGTGGAGCCGCGCAGGTCGATCCGGGTCAGCACATAGAGAAGTCTAGGCGGCTCTCACGAAGCGGACCTGCTGCGTCCAACGGATGAGACCTACACTGCACCCCGCCGCCCGGACGGGCCCCCGGTGCGGCATCGGGCGTCGGATACGCTCAGCGGCGTGACCGCGGCGCTACCGCTGTTCCCGCTCGGCACCGTCCTGTTCCCGGGTCTGGTGCTGCCCCTGCACATCTTCGAGGAACGCTACCGGAAGCTCATGCGCGACCTCATGGCCCTGCCGGCCGACGAGGCGCGCGAGTTCGGCGTCGTCGCGATCCGCAGCGGCTGGGAGGTCGAGCACGCGACGCCCGGCGGCGAGTCGTCCGACGGGCTGACCACGAGCACCTCGCTGAGCCTGTACGAGGTGGGCTGCAGCGCCCAGGTGCGGCAGGTCACCGAGCACCCCGACGGCCGGTTCGACATCGTGACCGTGGGCCGGCGCCGCTTCCGGATCGTCGACGTGGACACCACGGCCGGCCCGTACCTCCACGGCCGGGTGGAGTGGCTGGACGAGTCGGCGGGCGAGCCGGGCCTGGCCGACGCCCTCGCCCCGGGTGTGCTCGAGGTCTTCCAGCGGTACCTGCGGATGCTGCGCGGGGAGACCTCGACCGGCGAGCAGTTGCCCGACGACCCCAACGTGCTGTCGCATCTGGTCGCGGCGACCGCCTCACTGACCATGGAAGATCGCCAGAGCCTGCTCGCCGAGCCCGACACCGTCAGCCGGCTGCGGGCCGAGCGCAAGCTGCTCAGCCGCGAGGTGGCGCTGCTGGATCAGATTCGGGCGGTACCGGCGACGCTGGCGGAGTTGTCGAACCGGTCGGCCCCGAACTGACGGTTTCGGCCCGCTCGGCCTGCTGCCCCGGCTCGGCCTGCTCCCCCGGCTCGGCCTGCTCCCCCGGCTCGGCCTGCTCCCCCGGCGAGGCCAGCCCTGCGGGCGGGACCGGCGGGGCCATCGGCTCGAACGGCTGGCGCGGCGGCACCCCCTCCGGCTGACGCAGGTCGGGCTCGACGTGGAACGCGGCCAGCATCAGGTAGGTCATGACCGCCGCGACCGCCTGTACCAGGACGGCGCCCTGTACCCGCGGCAGGAACCCGTACCACAGGCCGACGCTGCCCGACCGTACCGACGGCGGGCGCAGGATGTGCGTGCCGACCGGGGCGTGGGCGATCAACTGCCGGTACTGCGCGTACCCGATCTGGTGGCCCAGCCACGCGGTGAGCACCGCACCAGCGACGCAGCCCAGGCCCAGCCCCAGCAGGATCAGCGGCCCCCGGCGGTGGCGCACCACCGCCCACACCGTGACCGCGGCGAGCAGGCCGGCCACGAAGGTGATCAGCACGTACCAGCCGTCGCCGGCGATGAAGCCCTCCGGCTCCGCCTGGAGGGTGGTCGGCCCCGACTCGGTCATCACGAACTCGACCCTGGGTGAGACGGCCCGCCACAACAGGCCGAGCGGCAGCCCGAGGGCGGCGAGCGCCCCGGCGACGGCGAGCGCGATCAGCAGTTCACGGCGCAGGCCTCGATCGCGTACCGGTGGGGCGGGCGGTTCGGGCAGGGGCTGCGGTATGAGGGCTGCGGTCGTCACAGCGGCGATCCTGCCATGCCCCGCAGGCACCGCCCACCGGTACCGCTGAACCGGCGCAGGTCAGTTCGCCACCGAGCCGGGGCCGAGCAGCGCCTTGAGATCCCCCATCAGCGCCGGGGTGGGACTGACCCGCAAGGGTCCCAGCCGCAGCAGCGTGGTACGGGTACCGTCGACCAGCCGCAGGTGCACCTCGGCCGGGCCGGGGTGGCTGCCCAGTACCTCCTTGAGCCGCTCGACCAGCGGCTGCGTGCAGCGCGCCGGCGGCAGCGTGAGCACGACCGGCTGGAGGTCGTCGGGCACCGTGAGGTCGGGCAGCGACAGGTCCATCGCCATCAGGCGGGGCTGGTCGTCCCGGCGGTCCACCCGGCCCTTGACCACGACGATCGCGTCCTCGGCCAGGTAGGAGCCGACCAGCTCGTACGTGTTGGGGAAGAACAGCACCTCGACGGCGCCGGTCAGGTCCTCCAGGGTGGCCGAGGCCCAGGCCCGGCCCTGCTTGGTGATCCGCCGCTGCACCCCGCCGAGGATGCCGGCGAGCGTGACGACCGCGCCGTCCGCAACGGCGCCCTCCTCCGACAGGCTCGCGATCTGCCGCTCACTGACGCGGTTGAGCACGTACTCGTACCCGTTGAGCGGATGGTCGGAGACGTACAGGCCGAGCATCTCCCGTTCGAAGGCCAGCAGGTCGGGCTTGTCCCACTCGCCGTCCGGGATCGGCGGCGTCACGACCAGGGATCCCCCGTCCGCCGAGTCGTCACCGAACACGACGGCGAACAGGTCGAACTGGCCGACCGCCTCGTTGCGCTTGACGTCGAGGTACGCGTCGATCGCGTCGGCGTGCACCGCCAGCAGGCCCTTGCGGTGGTGCCCCATCGAGTCGAACGCGCCCGCCTTGATCAGCGACTCGATCGTCTTCTTGTTGCAGACCACCGGATCGACCTTGTGCAGGAAGTCGTAGAAGTCGCCGTACCGGCCCTTCTCCTTGCGGCACCGGATGATCGCCTCGACCACGTTGACGCCGACGTTGCGGACCGCGCCGAGGCCGAACCGGATGTCCGTGCCGACGGCCGCGAACCGCCCCTGCGACTCGTTCACGTCCGGCGGCAGCACCTTGATGCCCATCCGCCGGCACTCGGCCAGGTAGACGGCCATCTTGTCCTTGTCGTCCCCGACGCTGGTGAGCAGGGCGCCCATGTACTCGGCCGGGTAGTTGGCCTTCAGGTACGCCGTCCAGTAGGAGACCAGCCCGTACCCGGCCGTGTGCGCCTTGTTGAACGCGTAGTCGGAGAACGGGACCAGGATGTCCCACAGCGTCCGGATCGCGTCGTCGGAGTACCCGTTGGCGCGCATGCCGTCGGAGAAGGGGACGTACTCGGAGTCGAGGATCTCCTTCTTCTTCTTGCCCATCGCCCGGCGCAGCAGGTCGGCGGCGCCCAGCGAGTACCCGGCGAGCTGCTGGGCGATCGCCATGACCTGCTCCTGGTACACGATCAGCCCGTAGGTGTCGCCCAGGAGGTCGGCGAGCGGCTCGGCCAGCTCCGGGTGGATCGGGATCACCGGCTTGCGGCCGTTCTTGCGGTCGGCGTACTCGTTGTGGGCGTTCGCGCCCATCGGGCCGGGCCGGTACAGCGCGAGGACCGCGGAGATGTCGGAGAAGTTGTCCGGGACCATCGAGCGCAGCAGCGAGCGCATCGGGCCGCCGTCGAGCTGGAACACGCCGAGCGTGTCGCCGCGGGCCAGCAGTTCGTAGGTGCGCCTGTCGTCCAGCGGCACCTGCTCCAGCACCAGCTCGGTGCCGCGGTTGTCCCTGATCGCGGCCAGACAGTCGTCCAGCACCGTGAGGTTGCGCAGGCCCAGGAAGTCCATCTTGAGCAGGCCGATGCTCTCGCAGGCGCCCATGTCCCACTGGGTGATGATCGCGCCGTCCTGCTCGCGCTTCTGGATCGGCAGCACGTCGAGCAGCGGCTCGCGGGACAGGATCACGCCGGCCGCGTGTACGCCCCACTGCCGCTTGAGCCCCTCCAGGCCCTTGGCCAGGTCGACGACCTTACGGACGTCCGTGTCGGCCTCGTAGAGCTGCCGGAACTCGACCGCCTCCGGGTAGCGCGGGTGCGCCGAATCGAAGATCCCCGACAGCGGGATGTCCTTGCCCATGACCGCGGGCGGCATCGCCTTGGTGATCCGGTCACCGAGCGCGAACGGGTACCCCAGAACCCTGGCCGAGTCCTTGATCGCGGCCTTCGCCTTGATCGTGCCGTACGTGATGATCTGCGAGACCCGGTCCTCGCCGTACTTCTCCGTGGCGTACCGGATCATGTCGCCGCGCCGGCGCTCGTCGAAGTCCATGTCGATGTCGGGCATCGACACCCGGTCCGGGTTGAGGAACCGCTCGAACAGCAGGCCGTGCGCGAGCGGGTCCAACTCGGTGATGCCCAGGGCGTACGCGATGAGCGCCCCCGCCGCCGAACCGCGCCCGGGTCCGACCCGGATGCCGCTCGCCTTGGCGTACGCCACCAGGTCGGCCACGACCAGGAAGTAGCCCGGGAAGCCCATCTGGCAGACCACGTCGAGCTCGTACTCCGCCTGCTTGCGGTGGGTCTCGGGGACGCCGCCGGGGAACCGGCGTTCCAGGCCCCGGCGGACCTCGGCGCGCAGGAACGACTCCTCGGTCTCTCCCGCCGGCACTCCGAAGCGCGGCATCAGCTGGCGCGGCGCGAACAGCGTCGAGTAGTCGCCGATCCGCTCGGCGATGAGCAGGGTGTTGTCGCAGGCGCCGGGGACCTCGTCGTCCCAGAGCTTGCGCATCTCGTCGGCGGACTTGAGGTAGAAGTCGCGGGCGTCGAGCCTGAACCGCTTCGGGTCGGCCAGGGTCGAGCCGGACTGCACGCAGAGCAGCGCCTCGTGGGCGTCGGCGTCCGAGGCGTACGTGTAGTGCAGGTCGTTGGTGGCCACCGGCCTCAGGCCCAGCCGCTTGCCCAGCCGCAGCAGGTCGGCGCGGACCCGGCTCTCGATCTCCAGGCCGTGCTCCATCAACTCCAGGTAGAAGTTGTCCGGGCCGAAGATGTCGCGGAACTCCGCCGCCGCCGCGCAGGCCTTCTCGAAGTCACCGATGCGCAGCCAGGTCTGGATCTCCCCCGACGGGCACCCGGTCGTGCCGATGAGCCCCCTGCCGTACTCGTGCAGCAGTTCCCGGTCGGCGCGCGGCTTGTAGAAGAAGCCCTCCAGGCTGGCCCGCGAACCCAGCCGGAACAGGTTGCGCAGGCCGTCGGCGTCGGCCGCGAGCAGCGTCATATGGGTGTACGCGCCGCCACCGGAGACGTCGTTCTCGCCGCCGGAGGCCCAGCGCACCCGGGTCCGGTCGCGCCGGTCGGTACCCGGCGTGACGTAGGCCTCGATCCCGATGATCGGCTTCACGCCGGCGGCGGTGGTCTGCTGGTAGAAGTCGTAGGCGCCGAAGAGGTTGCCGTGGTCGGTCATGGCCAGGGCGGGCATGCCCATCCGGGCGGTCTCGGCGATCAGCGGCTTCAGCCTGGCCGCGCCGTCCAGCATCGAGTACTCGGTGTGCACGTGGAGATGCACGAACGAGTCGCCCACGCCAGCTTCGCCCCCTCATCCCCCGAGTCGTCGCAGCGATGGTAGCCCAGCGGTAGGACCGATTCCGGCGCTCGATGTGATCGGTCAGGAGCGGGCGTACGGCTCCAGCATCATCGCCGTCGCCTTCAGCCAGGCCCGCTTCGTGGCGGGGGCCAGCGTCCCGTACTCGATGTTGGAGCCGCTCTCCAGCTGCGGGTCGTACGGCACCACCGCAACCCCCCGGGTACGGGTACCGAAGTGCGCGGTCAGGTCGTCCAGCAGGGGCGACTTCCCCGGCGTCGGGCACGACAGGAGCGTGACCGCGTTCCTGACCATCGCGCCGAGACCGGCCTCCTCCAGCAGATCGAGCATCCAGTCGGCGGTGAACGCGGCGTCCTCGCGCGGCACCGTGGTCACCACGAGCTGGTCGGCCGACTGGATCACCGTGCGCCAGTTGGGGCTCTCCACGTTGTTGCCGGTGTCCACGCAGATCACGTCGTGGGTACGGCAGAGCAGTTCGAGCACCCGGCGGACCGTGTACGGGTCGAGCTTCTGCGCGAAGCGGGGGTCCTCCTCGCCGGCGAGCACGTCGTACGTGCCGTCGGAGGCGTGCCGGAGGTAGTCGTCGAGCCGCTCGGCCAGCTCGTACCCACCGTAGATCTCCAGCTGGGCGAGGTCGTGCAGCAGGTGCCGGATGGTACGGGCGTGCCGGGCGCTACCGGCCCGCAGGCCGAGGGTGCCACGCAGCTCGTTGTCGTCCCACGCGATCACGCCCCGCCCTCGCACGCTGCCGGCCGTGGCGGCGGCGAGCACGGTCGCGGTGGTCTTGTGCACCCCGCCCTTGGGGTTGGCGAAGGCGAGCACCCGCGGGCCGCCCAGGGCGGCGCGGAGCACCGCCTCCTGCCGGTCGGTCCCGTCGGACGGCTGCGGCGCCGGCGGCCAGCGCAGCGCCAGGCCCTGGTCGGTCTCCACGTACTCGTGCCGGGTTGGCGGGGGCGGTGCCGGCGGTGGCGCGGTCGGTGGCGGCGGTGGCGCGGTCGGTGGCGGGTCGTAGCTGACCAGCGCCTGCTCCCCGGATCTGCCGGGCAGGGCGCGGTCCAGCAACGATCGCCACCGGTTACTGGGCTCGGCCGATCGGCTCCAGCCGGCCTCGGTGCGCTCCAACGCTCGCCTCCTGCCACCTGTCTGCCGCCATCAACAGGCTACGGACCGGATCGATATCCGACCACACCCGGGATGTCCATACGGGCAACCGGGCTCCGAGGTTCAACGCTCGAATGGCCGTCGGGACGCTCCCGTTTAGCCGGAAGTGTCCGGCGGCACGGCCTGCTCGCGCTGCTCCGGCAGCGGGGGCAGGAACACCGCGCGGTCCAGCCGTCGTACCTCCGGGGCCGGATCGACCATCCGTACCTCGGCGCGGTGCGCGAGCGCGTCCAGCGCCGCCGGGGTCGCGCGCACCACGGCCGCGTACACGCAGGCGCAGTGCGCGCGGTAGCCAGCCGCCTCGGTGGCGGCGATCCGCTGGCCCGTGGTGTACACGGCGCGCAGCTGCGTCTCGGAGTTCCCGCCGCCGGACAGCTGCGCGACGAGCCGCGCGTAGTCGGCCGCCTCGGAGTCCTTGCGCGCGGCCACCCGGTCCATGGCGGCGACGACGTCCTCGGGCACCCGGTACGCGTCCAGCCGGACGATCTGGGTCTGCAGCCCCGGCGCCGGCACCCGCGCGTACACCTGGGTCACCGACGCACCGTTCAGAACCGGGGCCAGCTTGTCCGGGGCCAGGTACCCGCCCAGGGTCACCAGCGCGACCAGGTCCCCGGTCCCGCCGCCGGCCACCAGCCCGGCGAGCTCCGAGCGGCTGCGGTCGGCGTACGCCGGTACCGAGCCACCGTCGGCCACGCCGACCCGGACCACGTCGCCCGCCGAGGTGTCCCCGCCGGTGGCGCCGGTGGACACGCGCCCGACCTGCCACACCGTCACGGCGGTCACCGCGACCGCTGCCAGCAGGGCGACCAGGAGCAGGCCGCGCATGCGCCGCGCCCCGCGTCGCAGCCGGGCCAGCGCGTCGCTGAGGTTCATGCTTCCCCGCGCAACACCGACAGGGCGTGTGCCAGGTCGGCCGGGTACTCGCTGGTGAATCGGGCGTACTCGCCGGTCGCGGGGTGGGTGAAACCCAGTTCGTGCGCGTGCAGCCACTGGCGCTCCAGCCCCACCCGGCTCGCCAGCGTCGGATCGGCCCCGTACGTGAGGTCGCCGACGCACGGGTGGCGCAGCGCCGAGAAGTGCACCCGGATCTGGTGGGTACGCCCGGTCTCCAGCGAGATGTCGAGCAGGCTGGCGGCCGGGAACGCCTCGATGGTGTCGTAGTGGGTCACGCTGGGGCGCCCACCGGACACCACGGCCCACTTGTAGTCGTGGTTGGGGTGGCGATCGATCGGCGCGTCGATGGTGCCCCGCAGCGGGTCCGGGTGGCCCTGGACCACGGCGTGGTAGCGCTTGTCCACCTCGCGGGCCTTGAAGGCGCGCTTGAGCACGCTGTACGCCCGTTCGCTCTTGGCCACCACCATCAGCCCGGTGGTGCCGACGTCGAGGCGGTGGACCACGCCCTGCCGCTCGGCGGCGCCGCTGGTGGCGACGGTGTGGCCCATCGCGGCGAGGCCGGCGGTCACCGTCGGGCCGGTCCAGCCCGGGCTGGGGTGGGCGGCGACGCCGACCGGCTTGTCGACCACCACGATGTCGTTGTCGCTGTACACGACGTTCAGGCCGGACACCGGTTCGGGCTCGACCGGCCCGGCGAGCCCCTCGGGCGAAGGCAGCGTCACCTCCAGCCAGGAGCCGGCGCTGACCTTGTCGGACTTGGGCCGCGGTACGCCGTCGATCAAGGCGTCACCGGCCTCCGCGATCGAAGCGGCCGCGGTGCGCGACAGCCCGAACAGACGTGAGATCGCCTGGTCCAACCGCAGACCGTCGAGACCATCGGGTACGGGCAGTGAACGAACGTCAGCCACCTGCGGAGTCTGGCACACCTGTCTGATCACGGTTTCGGGTACGGGTACCGTCGACGCGCCGCCCGGTCAGCTCCAGCACGACCGCCAGCGTCACCCCGACGCACAGGGCCGAGTCGGCGATGTTGAACACCGGGTAGTGCTCGCCGTTGGGGCCGAAGAGACTGATCATGTCGATCACGTGCCCGAGCATCGGGCCGGGCGCCCGGAACAGCCGGTCGGACAGGTTGCCCAGCGCCCCGCCGAGGACGAGCCCGAGCGCCAGCGCCCACGGCGCCGAGCGCAGTCGCCGCGCGGTCCAGCAGATCCAGGCCACGACGGCAACCGTGATCACCGGGAAGATGAACGTGTACCCGGTGCCGAGGCTGAACGCCGCGCCGCTGTTGCGGATCAGGTCCAGGTAGACCACGCCGCCGAGCAGCCGTACCGGCTCGCGCCCGCTCAGGGCGCTGACGGCCCACTGCTTGGTGAGGACGTCGACCAGCAGCACCAGGGCACCGGCGCCGGCGAGCAGGCCGATCGGCCGGCCCGGGCGCAGGGCCCGCTCCGGCGCCTGCCCGTCGTCGCCCGGCCGTCCGACCCGCTCCTCGGACCCGGCCGGCTGCTGCGACCCGTGATCCGTGGCCAAGCTCTCCTCGCCGTTCAGCGCCGCTCCTCCAACTGCTTGCAGGTGACGCAGAGCGTAGCCGACGGGAACGCGGCCAGCCGCTCGACAGGGATGGTGTTGCCGCACCGCTCGCACCAACCGTACGTGCCGTCGTCGAGGCGCTCCAGCGCCCGCTCCACCTGGCTGATCCGCTCCAGGATGCTGTTGGCCAGCGAGATCTCCTGCTCGCGCTCGAACGTCTTGGTGCCGGTGTCGGCCTGGTCGTCGCCGGCCGAGTCGGTCAGCCGATCGCGCTGCAGCTCAGCGATCTCCGACAGGGTCTGGTCGTACTCGGTCCGCAGCTCGTCGCGACGCTCGGACAGGGCCGCCCGGATCTTCTCGGTGTCGGCCGCGGAGCGCGCGCGAGGCGCCTTACCCGTAGCGGTCTTGGTGCCGGCCGTGTCGGTGGCGGTCTTGCTGTCGGCGGTCTTAGCCATCGTCGCTCCCTCGGCCGCGGTGGTCGCGGCGGTTACCGGTACTTGCGCAGGGCTTGCTACGGATGTCCCGGCCGGCGCGGGGGCACGCCGCCGGGCCTTCCAGGCCGGGGACGCACCGAGGGGTACGGCCTGGACCGGGTGGTCGGACGCCGTCGAGGACGGCACCGAGGGGACGTGCGCGGGGGCCGCACTGCCCGCCGCCGGGCTGGGGGTGGTCTTGGTCACGCTTTCGGTGGTGAAGGTTTGGGCACGGCGGTCACCCGTCGTAGTCTTCTCGGCAGGCCCGGCTTCTGAACCGGTCCTCCGCGCGGCAATCGCCCCAGCCGCCATCGCGTCCCCCAGAATGCAAAACGGGCGCGCGACGGAACGCCGCGCACTCCAGAGAGTGGCAAGAATACGGAACGTACGTGCGTCCGACAATCGTGCCACACGATACGGGCGGGCCGGAGCGACCGGTTTCCCGCGTCACCTGCTCAGACTCCGCCTCGGGTTATCGGCGTGGCATACCCATCGGCGCCCGCGTTGAACCCCTCATGTGTCGGGGATCGGACTCTGCCGGCGTACCGGGACGCCTCAGGCCGATCCGTCACGTAGGTGCCGTACCCGCTCCGCCAGGTCCGGCGGGGGGTGGTCGACGGTGAACAGCTTGTCCCGACTGGCGGCCCCGATCCGCAGGCTCACCGCCGCCGCGCGCAGGCCCAGGGCCTCGGCCAGGGCCCGGCGCGCCGCCTCGGTCGCCCGGCCGTCCACCGCCGGCGTGTTCACCGCGACCACCAGCGCCGGGCCGTGCGGCCCGGCGTGGCTACCGCCGACGCGGGTACGCGACGAGCCCGGCTTGACCCGGACGGCGATGGTGACCACCCACCCATTCTGCGTCGACGGCGGACGGTGACCCACGCCGGACCGGCGGACGGCCGGCGGTGACCCGCGTCAGACCCGGCGGGCCTCGGCCAGCAGCGCGCTGTCGGGCTCGCACAGCCCGCAGGGCGTGAAGCCCAGCTCGACGGCCTCGTGTACCGGCAGCGGCTCGCTGTCCCGGCCGAGCAGGTGCACGCAGCCGGCCAGGTGGTAGCGCGGCCGACCGTCGACGACGAGCACGTCGTTGCTCATCCGGGCCACCCGGGCGGCGTCCGCGGCCGACACGTACTGGGCGACCGGCTCGTCCGCCGGCTCCTCACCCTCGATGTCGTCGGGGTCCTCGTCGAGCATGACCTGGCTCGGGAGCGACTGACTCACGTCCGGGGCGCCGCTCTGCGCGGGGATCTCCTGGGCCGCCACCAGCGGGCGGCGGTCCTGCACGCCCTCGCGGATGGCGGGGATCGTCTCCGTCATCGGCTCCGGCCGGCCCCGGTACCCAGCCGGCTCGGCGTAACCAACCGGCTCGGCATACCCGGCCGGCTCGGCGTAACCAGCCGGCTCGGCATACCCGGCCGGCTCGGCGTAACCAGCCGGCTCGGCGTAACCGGGCGGCTCGATCAGCGGGGCCCCCTCGCGGGAAGCACGGGTACGTCCTCGGGCTCCCTTGCCGTTGCCGGGCGCCGAGGCGGCAGCCGCCCGGCGGCTGCCCACAACGAGCGCGATCGCGGCGAGCAGACTCGCCGCCACCGAACCGACGAGGTACGTGTTGGAGCCCTGTACCAGACCCAGCGCCAGTAGCACGATGGAGCCGAGGATGAGAAGTAGACTTCCGACTATCACGGCCGGCCCTCCGGGGCGGTAGTCCCTGACCTGTCGTCACGTCTAACGATCGAACCCCGGATCAGCGACCGGCACAGCGGCGAGTCGCGTGCGCGACACGCCGCTGTGGAGTCGAATCAGCGTCCGCCGTCCATCCCGGAACGGCCACCGTACGCTCCGGCGAGCGTCGCCAGGCCGCCGGTGTTGCCACCGACCGACCGGCCGTTCTCGGTCCGGGTGAGGTCCGCCTCCAGACCCTGTGCCCGACCGTCCAGGTCGCGCAGCTGGCTCTCGAGGTACGCCTTCAGGCGCGTGCGGTACTCACGCTCGAACTGCTTGAGCTCCTCGATGTGCTTCTGCAACGCCGTGCGCTTCGCGTCGAGACCGGCGATGGCCTCCTGGTGGCGCTGGCGGGCGTCCCGCTCCAGGGCGTCGGCCTTGGCCCGCGCCTCGCGGGTGACCTCCTCGGCCTTGGTCCGCGCGTCGCCCAGCACCTTGTCGGCCTCGCGACGGGCGTCGTTGACGTGGTCGTCAGCGGTGCGCTGGGCCATCATGAGCACCCGCAGCGCCTGCTGCTCGCCGTCGCCGCCGCCCACCACGCCGGCGCCACCCTGGGCCCGGACCTGGTCGAGCTCGGCCTGCATGCTGCGGGCCGCCTGCTCCGCCGCCGACTTCTCGCGCTGGACGCGGTCGAACTGGCTCTGCAACTCGCTGAGTTCGGCGGCCAGCCGCGCGTCAGAAGCGCTGCCACCGCCCACGCTGCGACCGCCGCCACGCTCGGCCTGCGCCCGCAGCTCGTTGTTCTCCTCGATCAGACGGGCGAGCTCGCGCTCGACCTCATCGAGGAAGGCGTCGACCTCCTCCTCGTCGTATCCCCGCTTGCCGATAGGTGGCTTCTTGAATGCGACGTTGTGGACGTCGGCCGGGGTGAGCGGCATCGAAACTCCTCGGGTTCAGTTGCGGCCGCGTGGCGCCATCACTACTTGCAGTTACTAGATCAGACGCCGTACCACGACGTTCATCAGCACGAACAGGATAACCAGCAGCACTAGGGAGGCTAGGTCCACACTCACCGTACCAATTCGGAGCGGTGGGATCACTCGCCTCAACGCGTTGAGGGGCGGATCGGTGACGCTCCAGACGACTTCAAGTGCGGCAGCGGCACCGCGCCCCGGTTGCCAGCGCCGCCCGTACTGCAGCACGGCACCCATCACGAACCTCGCCAAGAGGATCAGGATGAAGATGTAGAGCAGCAGATAGACGACCTGCATGGTGACCGACAACACGGTGGCCTGGCCTCGCTAGCTCTGGTTGAAGAACCCGCCCTCGGCGATCTTCGCCTTGTCTTCTGCCGTGACCTGAACGTTGGCCGGCGAGAGCAGGAACACGCGGTTGGTGACGCGCTCGATCGTACCGCGAAGGCCGAAAGCTAGCCCGGCAGCGAAATCAACCAGTCGCTTAGCATCCGCCTCGTCCATTTCGGTGAGATTCATGATGACTGGGACGCCATCGCGAAAATGCTCACCAATGGTCCGCGCCTCGTTGTAGGTCGTGGGGTGCAGCGTCGTGATCTGATAACGACGCTCCTCCTCCTCGGCCTGGCTCGCCGGGCGCTCGTTCACCCGCGGCGCGAGAGCGAGGTTCTCCCTCGTGGGGTAACTCACGGTCGACGACGTCGGACGGGCGATGGACCGTACGGTCGAACGCTCGGCGCGGGCCTCCCGCTCGGCGGCCAGTCGCTCGCTGACCCGGGTCCTGGTCGACGGGAGCGGCTGCTCGTCGACCTCGTCCTCGTCGCCGAAGTCCTCGCCGTACCGGTAGCCGCGCTCGTCGTAGCCGCGCTCACCGTACGCACGCTCGTCTTCGTCCTCCACGAGGCCTAGCCAGACCCCTGCCTTCCGCATTGCTCCCACGCCGCGCCCCTTAGCTTTCGTGCGGCACCGCCCCGTGCCGTGACCCCAAACCCCGGACCGAATACCCGCCCGGTATCCCGTCCCGGCCAAAACCACACTGGTGTAGTTTTCGATGTCCCGACCGCGAGGCTACCGCAGCGGGGGTCGTTTCCCGAGCAATGCGCTGCCGATCCGGACGTGTGTCGCACCTGCGGCGATGGCCGCCTCCAGATCGGCGCTCATGCCCGCGGAGACGACCGTCGCGGCCGGATGCTCCCCCCGTAGCGCGTGCGCCACCTCGGCGAGCCTCTCGTACGCCGACGGCGGGTCCCACGACAGGGGCGCCACCGTCATCACTCCGCGCAGCCGCAGCGACCCCGACCCGGCCACCGCCGCGACCACCCGGTCGAGGTCGCGCTCGGGTACGTCCGCGCCGCTGGCGGCGCCGCCGCGGTCCAGGTCACCGTCCAGGCTGACCTGGACGAGCACGTCCAGCGGCCGCTCCCGCTGCCGGGCCGCGGCC
This sequence comes from Planosporangium mesophilum, assembly GCF_016863255.1. GTDB lineage: Bacteria > Actinomycetota > Actinomycetes > Mycobacteriales > Micromonosporaceae > Planosporangium > Planosporangium mesophilum. The sequence goes on along the minus strand of NZ_BOON01000016.1, from coordinate 9,746 downwards.
CGGTCGAGCGCGGCCGCCAGCGGGACACTGTCGACCGAGTGGACCAGGTCGGCGTACCCGACGACCGACTTCGCCTTGTTGCGCTGGAGCTGGCCGACGAAGTGCCAGCGCACCAGCGCCTCGGCGGCGGCCAGCTCGGCCGCCTTCGGCGCGGCCTCCTGGTCCTTGTTCTCCCCGATGTCGTGCACGCCGAGGTCGACCAGGCGCCGGACGTCGCCGGCCGGGTAGGTCTTGGTGACGGCGATCAGCGTCACCTCGCCAGGATCCCGGCCAGCGTCGGCACAGGCCGCCGCGATCCGCCCCCGGACCTCCGACAGGCGGTGGGCGAGCTCGTCCCGTCGCGGGTCAGCGCCGGTACTCACGCGCCGTTCTTGAGGAAGTCGGGCACGTCAACGTCGTCGAAGAGCACGCGCCGGGGTGTCGCCGGGGGCGCCTGGCGCGCCGTCGGGTTCGGGCTCGCCGGCTCGACCGGCGTGGGCGCCTTGCGCGGCGGCTCGGCCGGCTTGTACGCCGGGGCACCGCCGTCGAAGCCCGCCGCGATGACCGTGACCCGCACCTCGTCACCGAGCGCGTCGTCGATCACGGCACCGAAGATGATGTTGGCGTCAGGGTGCGCCGCGTCGGTGACCAGCTGCGCCGCGTCATTGATCTCGAACAGGCCCAGGTCGGAGCCGCCCGCGATGGACAGCAGCACGCCCCGCGCGCCGTCCATGCTCTGCTCCAGCAGCGGGCTGGAGATAGCCGCCTCGGCCGCCTCGACCGCCCGGTTGTCGCCCCGGGCGCTGCCGATGCCCATCAGCGCGCTGCCGGCACCGCTCATGACGCTCTTGACGTCGGCGAAGTCCAGGTTGATCAGGCCCGGCGTGGTGATCAGGTCGGTGATGCCCTGTACACCGGAGAGCAGCACCTGGTCGGCCTGGCGGAAGGCGTCCATCATGCTGATGCCGCGGTCGCCGAGGGCCAGCAGCCGGTCGTTCGGGATCACGATGAGCGTGTCGCACTGATTGCGCAGCTCTTCAATGCCGGTCTCGGCCTGCACCTGCCGCCGCTTGCCCTCGAAGGAGAAGGGCCGGGTCACCACGCCGATGGTCAGCGCGCCGATCTTGCGGGCGATGTTGGCCACCACGGGCGCGCCGCCGGTGCCGGTGCCGCCGCCCTCACCACAGGTCACGAAGACCATGTCGGCGCCCTTGAGCACCTCCTCGATCTCGTCGCGGTGGTCCTCGGCGGCGTTCTTGCCGACCTCGGGCTGGGCACCTGCGCCGAGACCCCGCGTCAGCTCACGTCCGACATCGAGCTTCACGTCGGCGTCGCTCATCAGCAGCGCCTGCGCGTCCGTGTTGATCGCGATGAACTCGACGCCCTTGAGCCCGACCTCGATCATGCGGTTGACTGCGTTGACGCCGCCGCCACCGATGCCGACGACCTTGATGACCGCCAGGTAGTTGTGCGGATGTGTCATCGGACGTGCCTTTCCTTCGAGAATCGTCGAGCACCGGTCCGGTGCGGGTGTCCGCATCGGGTGCGGCCCCTCGCGGTCGGCGTCCGCTTCGTGCAGACGGAGCAAGGGTTCGGCAAACCCTCACCCTTTACTAGAGGCTTATAGTTATGTCAACTAATGCCTGGTGGAAAGGTATGTGCCGACCTCGTTTGATCCAAGGACCGGCGTCGGCGTGTCGCCGGGTCACTTGTCCGTGACACCGCCGATCGACGAGAAATGGCCGACCGGACACCTTTCACGGCCGCCATTTCTCCTCGATCGACGAGAGGAGCGGCTATTCACCGACAGTACCGTCGATGAGCTCCCGCATGGCGTCGAAATGGCCATTGTGCCGGGCCGTCTCCTCGATCATGTGCAGGTAGATCCAGCGCAGCGAGATGTCCACCCCCAGCTTCGGGTGGTACCCGGTGTCGTCGAGGCCCCGGCCGGCGGCCAGTTCCCGCGACCTCTCACACTGCTCGGCGTAGCGCTTGAGCACCCCGTCGAGCGACTCCGTACCGGACCGGGCGAACTCGGCGTCCCGCTCCACCAGCCACGGCAGCGGTACGTCCACGCCGGTGAGGATCCGTTCGAACCAGTTGCGCTCCACCCAGTACAGGTGCAGCACCAGCCCGGCCGGCGACATGGCCGGAGACGACGGCAACGGGGTGCGCCAGGCGTCGGCCTCGGCCAGCCCGGCGCACTTCACCTGCACGGTGGTCCGGTGGTAGTCCAGCCAGCTCTCCAGCAGGCTGCGCTCGTCGCCGGTGAACGGCGGGTCGAGCCTCTGCACGGCATCCTCCATCAGCGGGTGGTCACCACGGACGGCGCGCTCACGTCCGTCACCTTCTGGGGTCCGGACAGCATCAGGATCGCCACCCGGGCCTTCTCGTCGTTCTGGGTCGAGTCCCCCCACACGATCTGCCGGCCGTCGCTAAGCTCCAGCCGGATGCGGGCGGGCGCGTCCGCGACCAGGACCGCCATCGGGTCACGCAGTTGGGACGGCAGGACGGCGAGCACGGTCAGCGCGGCCCGGGTGGCCGGGTCGCCCCGGCCGGGGGTACGCAGCTTGATCACGGGCAGCCCGGCCGGCGGCTGCGCCGCCCGGTCGAACACCGTCCCGGTACGGTCGATCACCACGTACCCGTCGCCGGCCGGCACGACCGCCAGCGGGGTGCGCTCGACCACGCGTACCACGAGCGCATGCGGCCAGGACCGGCTGACCGTCGCCCGGTCGACCGCGGGCAGTCCACCCACCCGGCGCGCCACCGCGCCGGTGTCCACGCGCACCAGCGGCGTGCCGGGCGCCACCCGGGCGGCCGCCCGTACCTGGTCGGCGGTGACCAGCCGCGCGCCGGTCACCCGGATGTCGGTCACGCCGAGCACCGGCGTGGCGTAGCCGACGCCACCGAGGGCGGCCAGGAGCGCGAGGACGCCGAGCCCGACCAGCCACGGCACCGCCGCACGCAGCCGGCGCCGGCGGGCCCGTTCGGAGAACCGGCGTACCGACGTCGGTACCGCCTCACGACGCGCCCGGACCAGCCGCCACCGGCCGGACGTCGGACCCACCGCGCCCCTACTCGGCGCGGGCGTGGCGCGCCACGTACCCGTTGCCCGTGGACCCGTTGCCCGTGGACCCGATCGACTCCTCCAGCGCGGCGAGGAGTTCGTCGCCCATGAGCGAGATCGGCGGCGCGCCCATCGTCACCACGACGTCGCCCTCCCGCGCCCGCCGGGCCACCTCGGCCGGCACGTCGTCCCAGTTCGGTACGAAGATCTTCCGGTCCTCGGGCAGGTCGATCTCGGCCGTCAGCGCGACGCCGCCCTCCCCCGGCTCCCGGACCTCACCGGGCCCGAACACCTCGAGCACGATCGCCTCGTCGCCGATCGCCAGCGCCGCCGCGATCTCGGTCTGGTGGTCCCGGGTGCGGTACACCCGGTAGGGCTGGAAGACCACGATCAGGCGGCCGTCGCCGGCGATCTCGCGCAGCGTGTTCATCGCCGCCGTCATCGACGTCGGGTGGTAGGCGTACTCGTCGTACACCCGCACGCCGGCGACGATGCCCTTGAGCTCGAACCGGCGCCGCACGCCGGAGAACGCGCCGAGCGCCTCGACGATCGGCTCGATCCCGACGCCCAGCCGCAGCGCGGTGAGCACGGTCGCCGCCGAGTTGAGCCCGAGCACCCGGCCGGGCACCCGCAGCGAGATCTCGCCCAGCGACTCACCGTCGAGCGATGCCATGTACCGCACGCCGTTCACCGAGGAGACGACCTCGGTCATGCGCAGGTCGGCGTCCTCGGCCTCGCCGTACGTGTACACCCGGATGCCCTCGGCCCGGACCCGTTCGGCCATCCGCCGCGCGCCCGGGTCGTCGGCGCAGGTGACGACGAACCCCTCCGGGTCCACCCGCCCGCAGAACTCGACGAACCCGTCCTCCAGGCCGGCCAGGTCGCCGTAGTTGTTGAGGTGGTCGGCGTCGATGTTGGTGACGATCCCCACGTGCGGGCGGTACACCAGGAACGACCGGTCGCTCTCGTCCGCCTCGGCCACGAAGTACTCGCCGCTGCCGTGGTGCCCGTTCGAGCCGGTCTCGGAGATCTCACCGCCGATGAAGAACGACGGGTCCAGCCCGGCGTGCTGCAGGATCTGCGTCGCCATCGAGGTGGTCGTCGTCTTGCCGTGGGTACCCGCCACCGCGATCGAGCGCCGGCCGGCCATCGCCGCGGCGAGGGCCTCCGACCGGTGCAGGACGCGCAGTCCCCGCGCGCGGGCCTCGACCAGTTCCAGATGGTCCTGCGCGATCGCGGTCGAGTAGACCACCGTGTCCACGCCGTCCAGATTGGACGGCTCGTGCTGCATGTGGATGGTCCCGCCGAGCGCCCGCAGGCCGGCCAGCGAAGGCCACTCGCGCAGCTCGCTGCCGGACACCGGGATACCCCGGGTGAGCAGCAGCCGGGCCAGTCCACTCATGCCCACCCCACCGACCCCGATGAGGTGCACCTTCCCCAGGTCCTCCGCCGTCAGCTCGGCGAGCTGATCTGGCTTGGCCGTGTTCACCGACCCATCCCCCCCACCACTTCGTACATGAAGGCGCGTAGCGCCTCGTCGCCGTCGCGGCGTCCGTACGCCGCGGCGGCCCTGCTCATCGTGTCCAGGCGCGCGTGGTCGCGGGCCAACGGGACAATCGTCCGCTCGATCCAGTCCGGCGTCAGGTCGCCGTCGTCGACGATCAGGCCACCCCCGGCGTCGACGATCGGCAACGCGTTACGGCGCTGCTCGCCGTTTCCGTAGGGTAGCGGTACGTAGACTGCGGGCATACCGACGGCCGCGGTCTCCGCGCAGGTGATCGCACCACCCCGGCACAGGGCCAGGTCGCCGGCCGCGTACCCCAGCTCCATCTCCGACAGGAACTTGACGGTGACGTACGGCACCGGCAGGTCCGGCGGGATCTCGACCGGCTCGTTGCGCGCGCCGATGATGTGCAGCACCTGTACGCCCGCCGCGGTGATCGCCTTCGCCGCGCCGGCCATCGCCAGGTTGATCGACCGGGCTCCCTGGGAGGCGCCGAACACGAACAGCGTGGGCAGGTCCGGGCGCAGCCCGAAGTGCGCACGGGCCTCGGCGCGGCGGGCGGCGCGGTCCAGCGAGGTGATCGACCGCCGCATGGGCACGCCGGTCACCCGCGCCTGGCGCAGCGCCGGCACCTGCTCGACCTGGTGCGGGAAGCCCACCGCGAGGTCTCGGGTGAAGCGCATGCCCATCCGGTTGGCCACGCCCGGCGGCACGTTGACCTCATGGATCACGATCGGCGTCTTGCGCCGCCACGCCGCGAGGTAGGCCGGGACCGAGACGTAGCCGCCGAAGCCCACCACGACGTCGGCGGAGACCTCGTCGAGGATGTCGCGGGTCACCTTGGCGGCCCGCCACATCCGGTCCGGGGTGCGCATCAGGTTCATGTTGACCGAGCGCGGAAGCTGGTACGCGGGGACGTTGCGCAGGTCGTAGCCGCGCGGCGGGATCAGCTCGTTCTCCAGCCCCTTCGGCGTGCCCAGGCAGGTGATACGCAGTCCCGGATCGTGCTGCCGCAGGCAGTCGGCGAACGCGAGCAAGGGATAGATGTGTCCGCCGGTACCTCCACCGGCGAGCACGACCGACCGTACGGAGCCCGCGCCGTATACCGCCATCTGAGCGTTCCTCCCCTTCGGCTAGCGGTCCCGGCCGCCGCCCATGTCTCGTCCACCGCTGTCGAGGCCTGCCCCCGCGGCGCCCGGTCCGCCGGCGCCACGCCTGCCGCCCCCGCCCGTCCCGTCGGCGCCCCGACGGCCCGGCAACGGTGGCAACGGCGCCCACACTAGCTGTACCCACGGACGCGGCGGGCGGGCGTGCAGGGCTCGCGCGGCGTCTGGCTCGGCGCGGGCGAACGAGGTCAGGATGCCCGCCGCGGAGAGCACGACGACCAGGGCCGTTCCACCGTCGGAGATGAACGGCAGCGGCACACCGGTCATCGGCATGATGCCGATGACGCCACCGATATTGATCATCGCCTGTCCGACGATCCAGCAGGTGATGCCGGCGGCGACGAGCCTGCGGAACGGGTGTTCGACACGGCCGGCGATGCGCAGCCCAGTGTAGGCGAGCACCGAGAACAGGGTCACCAGGACCACACAGCCGACGACGCCCAGCTCCTCGCCGATCACCGCGAAGATGCTGTCGTTGTGCCCGTTGGGCAGCAGCCCCCACTTGAACTTGCCCTGCCCGAGACCGACGCCGAACCAGCCGCCGTTGGCGATGGCGTACAGGCCCTGGAAGAACTGGTACCCGCCGTTGTCGCGGTCGGCGTGCTCGGGGTCGAGGAACACGGTGAGCCGGGCCGCGCGGTAGCTGGCCATCGAGATCAGCAGGGTCATCCCCAGCGCGGCGGCGCCCAGCAGCGCCACGAAGACCCGTTTGGGCGCCCCGGCTGCCCAGAGCACGCCGAGGAACAGCAGGAACAGGCACGTCATGCTGCCGAAGTCGCCGTAGCCCACGAGTCCGAACAGCATCAGCGCGACCGGGAGCAGGGGGTTGATCAGCTCCCGCCAGTTCGCGATCTTCGTACCCTTGCGGACGAGCACGTCGGAGGCCCACAGCACCAGCCCGAGCTTGGCCAACTCGGACGGCTGCAACTGGAAACCGCCGATGTACAGCCACAGCTCCACGGCGTGCAGCGGACCGACGTGCACCGCTATCGGATCCGAGTGCGGCGGGGTGTTCAGGGCGGTCAGGAACGCCAGGATGTCGGTGACGACCACCAGCACGAGGCAGCCGATGATCACGACCCGGCTCACCGCCCGGTAGGTGCGCATCGGCAGCCGCTGGCAGATCCAGAAGCCGATCAGCCCGACCACCGCCGAGGACGCCTGCCTGATCAGCGAGGTGTACGCGCTGCCGCTCTGCCTGAAGCTCTCGACGCTGGTCGCGCTGAACACCATCACCAGGCCGAAGATCAGCAGCAGCCCGACGCTGGCCAGCAGCAGGTAGTACGAAGCCAGCGGGCGGTCGAGCAGTCCGCGCAGCACCGCCGCCGGCCCGGCTGCCGGCCGGGCGGCCGCCGTCGGCGCGGACGTGGGCGCGGCGGGAGGGTCCCTGTCCTCAACGGTCGTGTCGGTCTTCACGCCACCCCCTCGGCCCCGATTGTCCCGCCACGCCGGCTGTCAGGTACCGGAGCCGGCCAGGGCCCGCACCGCCGCGGCGAACGCGCGCCCCCGCTCGGCGTAGCTGACGTACATGTCCCGCGACGCCGCCGCCGGGGACAACAGGACCGTATCGCCGGTCGTGGCCAACCGCGCGGCGGCGCCTACGACCTCGGTCATCGCCCCATCATCGGTCCTGGCGACCTCGACGGTGGGGACGTCGGGCGCGTGTCGCGCCAGCGCCGCGGCCACCTCGGCCCGGTCGACGCCGAGCAGCACCACGCCGGCGAGCCGGTCCGCGACCGCGCGTACCAGGTCGGACACGTCGACGCCCTTGAGCTGGCCGCCCGCGATCCAGACCACCCTCGGGTACGCGGCCAGCGCGGCCAGCGCGGCGTGCGGGTTGGTGGCCTTGCTGTCATCGACGTACGCCACCCCGCCGACCGTGGCGACGTGGGCGTTGCGGTGCGCCTGCGGGGTGTACCCGGCGAGCCCGTCGCGCACCGCCGACGCCGCCACCCCGTACGAGCGGGCGAGCGCCGCGGCGGCGAGCGCGTTGGCCACGTTGTGCGCGCCCGGCGGCTTCACCAGGTCGGCCGCGACCAGTTCGACGCCGTCGTGGACGAGAACCCCGTCCACCACCCCGAGCCGGCCCGGCCCCGGCTCGCCCAGCGTGAAGCCCACGGTGCGGCCCGGTACCCGGGACAGCGCCGCCGCCACGCGGGGATCGTCCAGGTTGCCCACCGCGACGCCGTCGGCGGCCGCCGAGCGCCAGATCGCGGCCTTGGCCCCCGCGTACGCGTCGAAGTCGCCGTGCCAGTCGAGGTGGTCGTCGGCGAGGTTGAGGATCGCGCCGGCCTGCGGTGCCAGCGTCGACGACCAGTGCAGCTGCTGGCTGGACAGCTCGACGGCGAGCACGTCGTACCCGGTGGCGGCGAACACCAGCGGCTCGCCGATGTTGCCGAGCGCGGCGGTCCGCAGCCCGGCGGCGGCGAGGATCGACGCGAGCATCGTCGTCGTGGTGGTCTTGCCGTTGGTCCCGGTGACGGCCAGCCAGGCCGGCGCGTCCGGACCACGCAGCCGCCAGGCCAGCTCGGGCTCGCTGTACACCTCGAGCCCGGCGGCGAGCGCCGTGACGGCGAGCGGGTGGTGGGGCGGGAAGCCCGGCGAGACCACGACGTCGGTGACGGCGCCGACGAGGTCCGTGCCGTCCCCGACGGCGGTCTTCGCGCCCGCCGCCCGCAGCTCCTCCAGCGCCGGGCCGTCGGCCCGGTCGACCACGGTCACCTCGGCGCCCGCGGCGAGCAGCGCGCGCGCCGCCGCGGCGCCGGCCACGCCGGCACCGGCGACGAGGACCCGACGCCCCGCGTACCCGGTCCCGCTCATCCCGACACTCCCTTGGTCACCACCCGCAGGAAGTCGGCGTAGAACAGGCCGATGCCGATCGCCACCCCGAGCCCCGCGATGATCCAGAACCGGACGACGATGTTGACCTCGCTCCAGCCGGCCAGTTCGAAGTGGTGCTGCAACGGCACCATCCGGAAGATCCGGCGCCCGGTCATCCGGAACGAGCCGATCTGCATCACCCAGGTGATCACGATGATGAGGAAGAGCAGGCCCAGGATCGGGACCAGCAGCACGGTGTTGGTCGCGTACGCCAGGCCCGCGATCAACGAGCCGAGCGCGAGCGCGCCCGTGTCACCCATGAAGATCCGGGCCGGGGACGTGTTCCACCACAGGAATCCGGCCAGCGCCCCCGCTGCCGCGGCCGCGATGATCGCGACCTCCAGCGGGTCACGGACGTTGTAGGAGTACGCCGCGCCGACCGAGTACGCCTTGTCGGCCTCCCAGTGCCGGTACTGCCAGAAGCCGATGAGCGCGTACGCCCCGATCACCATCACCGACGCGCCGGTGGCCAGGCCGTCGAGGCCGTCGGTGAGGTTGACCGCGTTGGACATCGACATGACCACGAAGACGAACAGCAGGACGGCGCCGACCTTGCCGATCTCCAGCCAGTAGATCTCCTTGACGAACGACAGGTACGTGCTGCCGACCGTCCCGCCGGCCTTGTTCGGGAAGTACAGCGCGATCACGCCGAAGACGGCGCCGACCAGCGCCTGGCCGATGAGCTTGCCCCGCTTGTTGAGGCCCAGGCTGTTCTTCTTGCTGACCTTCAGGTAGTCGTCGAGAAAGCCCAGCGCACCGGTACAGAGGAACAGGCCGAGCAGCACGATGCCGGTGGCCGTGGGCCCGGCCGGGGTCAGCCGGAGCTGCACGTCGGGCAGCGTGCTCAGCACGAGGTGCCCGGCGAGGTACGCGAGGAGGGTGGCGAGGATGAACGCCACCCCGCCCATCGTCGGGGTGCCCTTCTTGGCCAGGTGCGGCGGGACCGGCCCCTCCGACCGGATCGGCTGGTCGGCCCGCAGCTTCGTGAAGACCTTGATGGCGATCGGGGTGAGCAGGATCGACAGGATGAACGCCGCGAAGGCCGCGACGATGACAGCCCTCACGCCGAGACCTCGCTTCGCTCGATCCCGACGTGAGGCCTAAGCCCACTGAACCAACCGGTTCGCTCGCTACGCTCGCTCATGCC
>NZ_BOON01000015.1 GCF_016863255.1 Planosporangium mesophilum | reverse complement strand
TGCGCCTCCGGCGTCTCGCGCAGGGCGTCGGCCACCTGCCAGGTCCGGTAGCGCGATCCCTTGACCAGCACCACGTCACCCGATCGCAGCTCGTCGCGCAGGATCGCGACCGCCGCGTCCTGGTCGTTCACGAGCACAGCCTTCCCTCCCCAATTCACCACGGTCTCAGCGCCGGCGCCGATCGGCGCGGCCTGGTCACCCACCACCACGAGCAGGTCGACGCCGAGCTCGGCGGCGAGCCGCCCGACCTCGGCGTGCCCGGCACGTTCGTACTCGCCGAGCTCGGCCATGTAGCCGAGCACCGCGATGGTGCGCCCGGCCCGGCCCATCTCCGCCAGCGCGTGCAGCGCCGACGCGGTGGACGACGGGTTGGCGTTGTACGAGTCGTCGATGACCGTGACACCGTCGGCACGGTCGAACACTTCCATCCGCCGGCTGGACACCGTCCCGAGGCCGCTCAGGGCGGCCGCGACGTCGGGTACCGCCATGCCCAGCGAGCTGGCCACGGCGGCGGCGAGCAGCGTGTTGCCGACCTGGTGACGGCCGGCCACGCCGAGCCGCACCGAAGCCCGCTCTCCGCCCACGACCAGCTGGTACGACGCGCGTCCCCGCTCGTCGAGGACGACGCCCTCGGCCCTGACGTCCGCGTCGGCGGCCTCGCCGGCCAGCACGACCCGTCCGGGGGCCCGTTCGGACATCGAGCGTACCCGCGCGTCGTCGGCGTTGAGGACGGCGAGCCCGTCGGCCGCCAGCGAGGTGACCAGCTCGGACTTGGCCGCCGCGATGTGCTCGACCGATCCGAACTCGCCCAGGTGGGCCACGCCGACGTTGACCACGACGCCGATGTCGGGGCGGGCGATGTCGCAGAGGTAGTTGATGTGGCCGGCGCCGCGGGCGCCCATCTCCAGTACCAGGTACCGGGTGTCCTCGGTCGCCTTGAGCACCGTGTACGGCAGGCCCAGCTCGTTGTTGAACGAGCCGGCCGGGGCGACCACCGCACCGAGCTGCGGCAGCGTCTGCGCGATGAGGTCCTTGGTCGTGGTCTTACCCGACGAGCCGGTGATGCCGATCACGGTCAGGCGCGGCAGCCGGTCACGCACCGCGCGGGCCAGCCTGCCGAGCGCGACCAGGGGGTCACCGACCACGAGCATCGGTACGCCCTGGACCGGCCGGCTGCCGAGCACCGCGACCGCGCCGGCCGCCACCGCGACCCCGGCGTAGTCGTGGCCGTCGACCTTCTCCCCGGGGAACGCCACGAAGAGACCGCCCGGGGCCGCCCGGCGTGAATCGAACTCGACCGGTCCGGTCACCCGCGCGCCCGGGTCGGCGCCGACCAACTCGGCTCCGGTGAGCTCGGCGATCTCGGCGAGGGTCAGCGGGATCATCGGGGCTCCACCACCCCGACCGGCGCCGGCCCGAATCTCGCGGTCAGTGCCACCGCCAACTCCTCCCGGTCGTCGAACGGATACACCTCGACGCCCACCTCCTGTCCACGCTCGTGCCCCTTGCCCAGCAACGCGATCACGTCACCCGGGACCGCCCGCCGCACCGCCTCCTCGATCGCGGCGCGCCGCCCGTCCACCTCTACGATCTCGGCGCCACCGGTCTCACGGGCCGCGGCCAGCAGTTCGGCCCGGATCGCGGCCGGTGACTCGGTACGGGGATTGTCGTCGGTGACGATCACGACGTCCGAGCCGGCCGCGGCACCGGCGCCCATCACCGGGCGCTTGGCCCGGTCGCGGTCGCCGCCGGCGCCGATCACGCAGATGAGCCGACCGCTGCGGCCGGCCGCCAGCCGCCGGAGCGCGGTCAGGACCTCCACCACGGCGTCGGGCTTGTGCGCGTAGTCGACCACACCCAGTACCGGGCCCGGGGCCGCGATGCGCTGCATCCGGCCCGGTACGCCGGAGCAGGCGGCCACGCCGCGGGCCGCCACGGCCGGGTCGACACCGACGGCGTGCAGCGAGGCGATCGCGAGCAACGCGTTGGCGACGTTGTGCCGCCCCGGCAGGGCCACACCCGCCTCGACCGCGATGCCGTCCGGCCCGTGCGCGACGAAGCGCTGGCCGAAGTCCAGGTCGGTGATCTGCGAGGCGTGCCAGTCGCCCGCCGAGATCCCGTACGTGACGGTCCCGGGGCGGAGCAGGCGGCGCCCGTACTCGTCGTCGGCGTTGACGATCTCGACCGCGCACCGGCCGTCGAACAGCTTGGCCTTGGCCGCGAAGTAGTCGTCGACGTCGGCGTGGAAGTCGAGATGGTCGAGGCCGAGGTTGGTGAAGCCACCGACGGCGAAGCGCACCCCGCCCACCCGGCCGAGCGCGAGGGCATGGCTGGAGACCTCCATGACCACCGCGTCGACCCCGCGCTCGAGCGCCACGGCGAGCGCCGCGTGCAGGTCGGTCGCCTCCGGGGTGGTACGCGCGCTGTCCACGACGAGGTCGCCCAGGCGGGTCTCGACGGTGCCGATCAGCCCGGTGGTCCGGCCGGCGGCGGCCAGTCCCGACTCGATCAGGTACGCCGTCGACGTCTTGCCGGCGGTACCGGTGATCCCGATGACGGCGAGCCGCTCGGTGGGGTCGCCGTAGATCCGGGACGCGACGGCGCCGAGGGCCGACCGGGGATCCGCGACGACCAGGGCCGGCAGTCCGGCCGCCCGCGCGGCGTCGGCGCCGGCGGGATCGGTGAGGACCGCGACGGCTCCGGCGGCCGCCGCGGCGGCGATGAACTCGGCACCGTGACGACGGGCTCCGGGCAGGGCGGCGTAGAGGTCACCGGGCAGGACCGCGTCGCTGGCGTGGGTGACTCCGGTGACCGCGACCTGCACACGATCATCGACAGGCACCGTCAGAAGCGCAGCCAACCGGGCGAGTGGCGTCGCCGGCGTGTTGCGGGGGCGGGGGTAGCCGGACACGGGGCTAGACCCTACCGGTAGCGGTAGCGGGCACGCTGAGAAGGCGGCACACGCGGGCACCGCCTCAGCCGGTGATCGCGAACGTCGGCGGTGCGGACCCGGTGGGCGGCACCCGGTTGCGGCCCAGCGCGAACGCCATCATGTCGGCGAAAGCGGGCGCCGACACGTCGCCGCCCTCGCCCTTCGGCGTGTGGGCGAAGACACTGATCACGTAGCGCGGCGCGTCGGCCGGGGCGAAGCCGATGAACGAGGCGACCTCACCGGCGACGTACTTGCCGTCCGGCCCCACGAACTTTCCGGTACCCGTCTTGCCCGCCACCCGGTAGCCCGGCACGGCCGCCTTGCGTCCGGTCGCGCCGTCGACGGTCACCACCGCCTCCAGCATCTGGCTCAGCGCGGCCGCGTTCTGCGGCGAGAGCACCCGCTGCCGGCGCGCCGCGGGCGCCGGGGTGACCTTGCCGTCGGCCGAGATCTCGGCCTTGACCAGGTGCGGCTGCACCCACTCACCGCCGTTGGCGATCGCCGCGTACACGGCTGCCATCTGCAGCGGCGTGGCGGAGATGCCCATGCCGATCGGGATGGAGCCGTAGCTCGAGCCGCTCCAGTTCTTCGGCGGCTGGATCAGCCCGGACGCCTCGCCGGGCACCCCCTCGCCGGTCGCCTTGCCGAGCCCGAACTTCTGCTGGTACTCGTACAGCTTCTGCGCCCCCAGCTGATCAGCGATCTTGATCGTGCCGACGTTGGAGGAGTACGCGAGGATGCCCGGCAGGGTGATCTTCGTACCCTCGGGGAGCGGGTGGGTGTCTGAGTAGGTGGTGTCGGCCTTGCGGATCGTGGGCCCGATCGGCACTGTGCTGTCGGGCTTGACGACGCCCTCCTGCAGCGCGGCGCCGAGTGTGATGGCCTTGGAAACCGAACCCGGGTCGACGACAAGGTCGGTGTTGGCGTCCATCCGCTGCTTGGACGACGCCTTCAGCGGCTCGGCCGCGTCGTAGCCCGGGTAGCTGGCCTGCGCCAGCACCTCCCCGGTCTTGACGTCCATCACGACCGCCGAGGCGAAGTCCGCATGCACCTTCTTGCCCTGCTGCCCCAGCACGGACTGGACCCGGTACTGCAGGTCGCTGTCGATGGTCAGCTGGATCGACGAGCCGGGGCGGGCGGGGGTCTCCACGTGGTAGCCACCGGGGATCTCCGCGCCGACGTCGCCGCCGCCGACCTCGAAGACGCGCTTGCCCGGTTCGCCGCGCAGCACGTCGTCGTAGCTCTGCTCCAGCCCGGCCTGGCCCTTCAGCCCGTACCCGGTGAAGCCGAGGACGTTGGCGGCGAGGTCGTGGCCGGGAACGTCCCGACGCTCGTCCGGTTTGACGCGGATGCCGGCCAGGTTGAGGCTGTCCACCTTGTCGCCGACCGCCATGCTGACGCCGCGCGCGAGGTACTCGAACTGTACCGGCGTACCGTCCTTGAACGTGTGCTTGGTGACCTTCGGCAGCAGCTCGGAGACCGGCTTGCCGAGCAGCGGGGCCAGGTGCCGCGCCGTCCCCTCGGGATCGTCGATCATGCCGGGGTCGGCGTACACGAAGCGCGCCTCCACGCTGTGCGCGAGGATCTGCTGGTTGCGGTCGTAGATGGTGCCGCGCGGGGCCGGCAGGTCGACCTCGTGGATCCGGTTGACCAGCCCACGGGCCGCGTACGCCTTGGCGTCGATGAGCTGCAGCTCCACCAGTCGGCCGCTGATCACCACGAACACACCGAGGATCAGCACACCGGCCAGGCGCAGCCGGCGCCCCGTCTCGGGCAGCCGGACCTGACGCTTGGGCCGGCGGACCGGCTTGCGGGCCGGCGCGATCCGCCCCGTCCCGGTACGGCCCGCGGCCCTCGCCGCCCGGCCCGCCGCACCGGCGACGCTGCCGGCCTTTCCGGCCGCACCGCCGGCCGACCGGAAACGACCGGCAGCCGTATCGGTGCGCGCCGGTCGCCGGGTGTCCGATGTGGACGTACTCGCCGCTCCGGTGCCGGCCGTCGACCGGTCACGGGTACGCGGCGGCACGGCCCGGCCGCCCCGCCGCTGTTCGTCCGCCCCGCCCTTGACCACCTGCAGCGCGGGCCGGAACGGGTCACCGCCACGGCTGCGCTGTCCCCGCTCGGCATCGGCTTCCCGAATGCTCCGACCACGGGGGGTGTAGCGGCGGGCGTCGCCGATACCGGAACGGCCGCTGCCGCCCCGCGGCGGCGTCACCGTCGGGTCGATGACCGGGTCGGTGACGCCGCTGCGGGGAGCGCGACGCGGATCGGACGGACGGGACGGCACGCGCTACCGCCGGGTCTGGCCGGCGGGGGCGCCGTGCGACTGACCGCCGTTCTGCTGTGCCGGTGCCCGACCGGTACCGGACTGGCCGGTGGCCGGCTGCGGCACGGTGAGGACCTTGCCGTCGGGCAGCGTGATGAACGCCGGTTTGCTGTCCACCAGCCCCAGCCGCCGGGCCGCCGCGGCCAGGCTGGTCGGCGACGACTTGTCGGCCAGATCCTTGGTGAGCTCCGCCTCCGCACGGTCGAGCCGGCCCTGCTGCTTCTGCAGCGCCTCGAGCCGGAACGCGTTCTCGTTAATCTTGGTGTTGAGCACCAGGATCCCCACCACGCCCGTGATCACGGTGACCAGCACGCCGGCCACGAACGGCGCCTTCGGCACGCTGACCGGCGCCGGCGGCGCCACCCGCAGCCGAGGCAGCGTGGGACGGTCCGCGACCGTCCCTACCTCCGGCTCCGGCGCGAGCGCGGTGTTGCCCACCACCGCGGGTGCTCCGCTGCCGTACTCCCGCTCCATGGCCGCACGCCGATCCCCCGCGATCCGGCCCCCCGACCGCGGTGTAACCTGCTGCCGCCGGTACGGCAGTGTCATCGCCATATAGTTTCACCCCTTTCGCAACTTTCGAGCTGCGTTGTGGGCGGTCCTCAGTCCTGATCCGATGCGGACCGCCCGTTCCGTTCCCCGGCGCGCCGATTCGCGGTCGGCGCGCTGGGCTGATGCATTGCCTTCGGTCGGCGCGGCGGCCGGGGTTGCAGCCCCGGCCGCCTGCCGCCGTTCTTGTGCCCCGTCGGGGCATCGTCCGAACCCTGCCGTCCCGAACCCGGGCCTGCCGGATCCACCCGCTCCGCCGCACGCAGCTTCACCGACGCCGCCCGCGGATTGGCCTCCACCTCCGCCTCGCTTGGAGGCTCCGCTCCCCGGGTGAGCAGCCGGAACGTCGGTTCCGTGCCCGGCAGCTCGACCGGCAGGTCCACCGGCGCGGTCGACCTGGTCCGGGCCACCAGCGCCTGCTTCACCAACCGGTCCTCCAGGGAGTGATAGGACATCAGCACCACCCGCCCTCCGGGCGCGAGCGCGTCGAGAGCCGCCGGCAGCGCCCGTTCAAGCGCTCCCAGTTCCTCGTTGACCTCGATGCGCAGCGCCTGGAAGGTGCGCTTCGCCGGATGTCCCCCGGTACGCCTCGCCGGAGCCGGGATGGCATCCCGGACCAGTTCGGCCAGCCGCGCCGAGGACGTCAGCGGTGTCTTCGTCCGTTCCCGAACGATCGCCGCCGCAATCCGTGACGCAAATCTCTCTTCGCCATAAACCCGGAGGATCCGGGTCAACTGGCCGGCGCTGTAGGTGTTGACCACCTCTTCGGCGGTCCGCCCACGGGTCTGGTCCATCCGCATGTCCAGGCGCGCGTCCTGGGCGTACGCGAATCCCCGCGCCGCCTCGTCGAGCTGCAGCGAGGAGACTCCGAGGTCGAACAGGATCCCGTTGACCGGCCCGAGCGAGAGCCGGTCCAACACCTCGGGCAGTTCGTCGTAGACGGCGTGCACCAGGTGGGTGCGTCCGGCGAACCGGGCCAACCGCCGCCCCGCCAGCTCGAGCGCCTGGGGATCCCGGTCGAGACCGACGAGGGTCACGTCCGGGTTGGCCTCGAGGACCGCCTCCGCGTGGCCGCCGAGGCCCAGCGTGGCATCGACGTGCACCGCGCCGGGCTGTGCGAGGGCGGGGGTGAGCAGCTCGAGACACCGCTCGAGCAGAACGGGTACGTGGGTACCCCGCTCCCCCATGTCGACCCCCTCGTCACCTCAGGCCTGACGGCGATTCGCGGTCGCCGTCAGGCCTGCGTTACCAGCCCGGCCGGGTCGACGTACCGCCAGATCCCCATCCGCTCGTCCGCCTGGCACTGGGGAAGTAGAGCCAGGAGCACTAGCGGCTGGAGATCTCGCGGTACGCCACGACCGGTGTGGTGTGCGTCCCTTGTGGACTGCCATGAACTCTCGATCACAGCCCTCCGGGCAGCACCCCCTCTTCGATGTCGGCGAAGTCCTCCTCGCTCTCGGCGAGGTAGGTATCCCAGGCTTGCCGGTCCCAGACCTCCACCCGGGTGCTCGCCCCGATCACGACGAGTTCGCGGTTGAGCCCGGCATACTCCCGCAGGTGGCCCGGGATCGTGACCCGGCCCTGCTTGTCGGGCACCTCGTCGTGTGCGCTGGCGAAGAACACCCGGCTGTAAGCCCGGGCGGCCTTGTGTGTCATCGGCTGCTCACGCAGCTGACCGGCGATGCGGGCGAACTCGGCGACGGGAAACACGTACAGGCATCGCTCCTGCCCTTTGGTGATCACGACACCTCCCGCCAACTCATCCCGAAACTTCGCCGGCAGGATCAACCGGCCCTTTTCGTCCAGGCGTGGAGTGTGGGTGCCGAGAAACAACGACCCCCACCCCCTTCCCGCACTCGCGGTTCCCCCCGGGGCCGGCAGAGCCCCCGGCTCCGCCATTGCGCCCCACTCTACTCCACTTCCCTCCACCGTCAACGCGAAATTACCCCGAGTGGTCGCGCGGTGGCGCCAAAACAGGCAGGTCAGGGAGGGTGGGTCTGGGTGGAGGGCACCACCGGGCACCGCCCCAGCGGTCGTGATGCCGACACGATGATGCACGCCGACCCGTACCAAAAATCTGTTTTGGGGTTTTCGCGTCGGCGTGTCGCAGATTCTCGTGGAGCGAAGTGGGGCGACTCCCGGCACAGCGCGGGTCGCCGCCGGGCGGTAGGGTCGCCCATATCGCCGACCCCCGTGAGAGCGAGATGACGACGAAGAAGCTGCCGATGCGGGCCAAGCTCGCCACGTCGGCGACGCGCAGTGCCGCCGCGCTGTCCCGAGCCACCGGCCGCGGTGACGGTTCGGTCATCGGCGGCCGGATCGGGCTCATGATCGACCCGAACCTGCTCGCCGAACTGGCCTCCGGCCGCCAGATCGTGCTCATCTCGGGCACGAACGGAAAGACCACCACGACCCGGCTCACCACCGCCGCGATGAGCGTGCTCGGCAACGTCGCGACCAACGGCCTGGGCGCGAACATGCCGACCGGGCACACCTCGGCGCTGGCCAAGGCCGGTCCGACGCCGTACGCCGTGCTCGAGGTGGACGAGCACTACCTCGACCAGGTCCTCGACGCCACCCATCCGCGCGTCGTGGCGCTGCTCAACCTCAGCCGCGACCAGCTTGACCGGGCCAAAGAGGTCGCCATGATGGCGGCGCTGTGGCGGGAGTCCCTCGCCAAGCGCGACATCCAGGTGGTCGCCAACGCCGACGACCCGATGGTCACCTGGGCCGCGCAGGTCGCCGAGCACGTCACCTGGGTCGCCGCCGGCCAGCGCTGGCACGACGACTCGTGGGTGTGCCCCGAGTGCGGTGCCACCATCGAGCGGATGGGTGACGCCTGGTGGTGCAGCGGCTGCACGCTGCACCGGCCCGTGCCACAGTGGACGGTCCAGCACGACGGGGTGGTCGACCCCACCGGCACGTACCACGAGGTGAAGCTCCAGCTGCCGGGCCGGGTCAACCGGGCCAACGCGGCCACCGCACTCGCCGTCGCGGCCCATTTCCGGGTACGGATAGCCGACGCCCTGGCACGGATGACCGAGGTGAAGTCGATCGCCGGTCGCTACGCCATGGTCGAGCGCGACGGCCGCATGATCCGGCTGCTGCTCTCCAAGAACCCGGCCGGCTGGCTCGAGGCGTTCGACATGGCCGACAACGTGCCGACACTGCTGGCCATCAACGCCCGCGACCCCGACGGCCTGGACACCTCCTGGCTGTACGACGTGGACTTCTCGCCGCTGCGCGGTCGCCACGTGCTGATCACCGGGGACCGCGCGATGGACCTCGCGGTACGCCTGACCGTCAACGGCATCGCGTTCCAGCACGTACCGTCGTTCGGCCGGGCCCTGGCCTCGGTACCGCCGGGGCGGCTGGAAGTGATCGCCAACTACACCGCGTTCCAGGACATCCGAGCGGAGCTCGACCGTGTCAACTGATTCCCAGCTGCGCCTGGTCTGGGTCTACCCCGACCTGCTGTCGACCTACGGCGACCGGGGCAACCTGCTGATCCTGGCCCACCGGGCCGGCCTGCGCGGGCTGCCCGTGGCCAGCGTCGAGGTCCGCTCCGACCAGGCCCTGCCGGTCGACGGTGACATCTACCTGCTCGGCGGCGGGGAGGACGGGCCGCAGTCGCTGGCGTCCCAGCGGCTGCTCGCCGACGGCGGCCTGCACCGTGCCGTCGACCGGGGCGCCGTCGTCTTCGCCGTCTGCGCCGGGTACCAGCTCCTGGGCAACTCCTTCTACGCCAAGGGCACCGAGTGCCGCGGCCTGGAGCTGCTGGACCTCACGTCCGACCGCGGCCCCAGCCGGGCCGTCGGCGAGCTGGCCGGCGACATCGACTCCCGGCTCGGGCTCCCCCGGCTGACCGGGTTCGAGAACCACGGCGGGCGTACCCACCTCGGCCCCGAGGTCTACCCCCTCGCCCGGGTCACCACGGGCATCGGCAACGACGGCCAGACCGAAGGCGCGTGGCGCGGCAAGATCCTGGGCACGTACTCGCACGGCCCGGCGCTCGCCCGCAACCCGGCCCTCGCCGACCTGCTGCTGAGGTGGGCCACCGGCAGCATGCTTCCGCCCGTCGACGACGCATGGCCGGACGCGCTGCGTAAGGAGCGCCTGAGCGCGGTCGCTTCATGACCGCGTAGCGAGGCGCGCAGGCCTGCCCTCACACCTCCGTGGCGATCCCTCGGGTCAGCAGGACGCTGGTGATGAAGGTCCGGAAGAGCCGCAGCAGATCCGTATCGCTGGCGCGGGTGGTACGGGCGGAGACGCGCTCGGTACCCCGGATCCAGGTGGCCATCTCCGCCATGTCCGCGGTTCGCCAGCTCACCTCGAGGGTCGACGGACTCGGAAGCTCAAGGGCCTTGGCTTCCGCGAGGCCCTTCAGCGCCTCGGTCGCGGCGGCCCGGATGAGTTCCCGCGCGGCGTACGGGTGCATGCTGCTCGCGGCGAAGCGGGAGATCGACTCCTTGACAACAGCGGTGTGCACGTCGGGCAGCACCGCTCTGGTCTCCTGGCAGGCGGTCTGGTCACCGGTGACGAGGACGACGGGAACACCGAAGTGGGCCGCCACGAGGGCGTTGATGCCCGACTCACCGACCACCTCCCCGTTGAGGCGCACCTCGGTGACCGCCCGCGGGTTGTAGGTGTGCGACAGCACCGCCGGGTCCCCGCCCATGGAGCCGTGGTACGAGACGAGGAAGACCGCGTCGAAGGACGCGTCGAGCCCCTCCATCATGTACAGCGGCTTGTGCCGGCCGGCGATGTAGGTGGCGTTGCCGTGAAGCTGATCCGGCGGCAGGTTGCGCATGACGGAGTGCGAGTCGTTGACGACGATCTCGGTGGCTCCGGCGGCCAGTGCACCGTCGATGGCCGCGTTGACCTCCGCGAGGAGGAGCGCGCGCCCGGCCATGGCTTCCGGGCCGTCGCCGACGCACTGCGCCCAGTCGACGATGCCCGCTGTTCCCTCCATGTCCGTGGACAGGTAAACCTTCACGGCTGACTCCCCGTTTCGACTCCGATGAAAAAGTGATTGCTGATGACGGCCCTGGGCAGGAACTCGGGTTCGGTGTGGTCGCCGGTCATCAGGCCGTAGGTCGCGCCGGTCACCGTGGCCGCGCCGGCGTGCTGACCGTCAGCGGTGAGGCAGAGCGTCCGCACCTGGGCGCGGAACGGGTCGGCGAGGGACATCGTCCGCTCCAGCGCGGTCACGCACGCCTCCTCGGGTGACAGTCCGTCGGCCAGGCCGTCGACGACGGTTCGCGCGGTACCCGCACGGATGGCCAGTTCACCGCGGCCGGTGCAGGCGGCTCCCCCGTACCGACCGTCGCAGTAGTTGCCGGCCCCGATCACCGCGGAGTCGCCGACCCGCCCGGGGTACTTCCACGGGTACCCGCTCGTGCTCACCCCCGTACAGAGCCGCCCGGCGCCGTCCAGCGCGATGACGTTGATCGTGCCCCACGGATGCCGGTGTGGTGGCTCCATCGCCTGAATGCGCGCGAGCACGGAGCGCCGGTACGCCGTCTCGCCCGCTCCCTGCGTACGCTCGGCCTCGTCCAGGGCTTCCGGCGTGAGCCCCTCCTTCCAGAGCCGGACCGCTTCCTCCGTCAGGGTCGTACCTCGTGGGATCGCGCACTCGTCGGCGAAGCGCTCCGCACCGCGGCCGACCAGCATGGCGTGCTGCGGAAGCTGCTCGCAGACCGCCCGGGCGATGGTGATGGGGTGCGGGAACCCGGTCACGGCTCCTACCGCACCCGCCGCCAGGGTGGATCCGTCCATGATGGACGCGTCGAGCTCCACCTCGCCCAACAGGTTGGGGATCCCCCCGACCCCCACGTAATGGTCGGCCTCGTTCGCTTCCGCGGCCCGCAGGGCGATCTCGACCGCGTCCATGGCGCTGCCCCCTGCGCGCAGGGCACGCATCGCCTCGACCAGCCCGACCTCGCCCCGCTCGCTGGCGATGATGACGGGTGAACCCATCCGCACGTGCGTTCCTCTCCTTCGGGTTACACAGCCGGGAAGTGACACGCGGCCCAGTGGCCGGGCGCGTGCTCGGAGTACTCGGGTGTCACGTCGGCGCAGACCTGCTGGGCCTTCGGGCAGCGGGTGCGGAACACGCACCCGGACGGCGGGTCCGACGGGCTCGGCAGGTCGCCCTGGAGCACGATCTTCTCGCGCGAGCGTTGCCGTACCGGGTCCGGCAGCGGGGCCGCGGAGAGCAGGGCATGCGTGTACGGGTGGAGCGGGTGCTCGTACAGCGCGTCGCTCGGGGCGCTCTCCATGACCTTGCCCAGGTACATGACGGCGACCCGGTCCGAGATGTGCCGGACCACGGAGAGATCGTGCGCGACGAAGACGTACGCGATGCCCTGCTCGTCCTGGATGTCCTCCAGCAGATTGATGATCTCGGCCTGGATGGACACGTCGAGAGCTGAGACGGGCTCGTCGCAGACGATCAGCTTGGGCTGTACCGCGAGCGCCCGGGCGATCCCGATGCGCTGGCGCTGCCCGCCGGAGAACTCGTGCGGGTACCGGTTGTAGTGCTCCGGGCTGAGCCCGACGCGGCTCAGCAGATCACGTACGGCGGTCCGGATGCCGTTCGGCGTCTTGATCTGCTGGATCTCGAACGGCGCGGCGAGGATGGTGCCGACCGTGTGCCGAGGGTTGAGCGACGAGAACGGGTCCTGGAAGATCATCTGCATCTCCCGCCGCAGCCGCCGCAGTTCCTCGCGCCCGACGCCGGTGATGTCGCGCCCGTCGAACTCGATCCGACCGCTCGTGGGTTCCAGCGCCCGGAGCATGGTGCGCCCCGTCGTCGACTTGCCGCAGCCGGACTCACCCACCAGCCCCAGCGTCTCGCCGCGGGCCACCTCCAGGCTCACGCCGTCGACCGCCTTCACCACGGACGCGCGGCGCCTGCCCAGGCCCGCCCTGGCGGGGAAGTGCTTGCGCAGCTCGGTGACGCGCAGCAGCGGTTCCGAAGGAGAAGTCATCGCACACCGTCCTTCATGTTCCCCAGGACCCGGGCCCGCTCGGCGGCCTCGAGGTGGCACCGCACCAGATGGCCCGGCTCGGTCGTGGCCAACTGAGGCGCCGACGTGACGCACGCGTCGCCCTCGACCAGTCCGCGGTAGGCGCAGCGGGGGTGGAACCGGCAGCCGGCCGGAGGCGCGATCAGCGACGGCGGTGAGCCGGCGATGGTCGCCAGGCGCTGCCCACGCGGGTTCTCGACGCGGGGCATCGAGGCGAGCAGGCCCCAGGTGTACGGCATCTGCGGGCGGTAGAAGACGTCAGCGACCGCGCCCTGTTCGACCGCATGGCCCGCGTACATGACGAGCACGTCGTCGGCGATGTCGGCGACCACGCCCAGGTCGTGCGTGATCACGATGATGGCCGAGCCGAACTCCTGCTGCAGTTTCTTCATCAGCTCGAGGATCTGCGCCTGGACGGTCACGTCCAGGGCGGTGGTCGGCTCGTCCGCGATGAGCAGCCGGGGATCGTTGACCAGCGCCATCGCGATCATCGCCCGTTGGCGCATGCCGCCGGAGAACTGGTGCGGGTACTCGTGGAGCCGGCGCCCGGCGTTGGGGATGCCGACCAGGTCGAGCATCTCCTCCGCGCGCGCCAGCGCCTGGCGCTTGCCGACCGAGTGGTGCACCCGGTACGCCTCGGCGATCTGCCTCCCGACCGTGTAGTAGGGGTGCAGGGCCGACAGCGGGTCCTGGAAGATCATGGCGATCTCGTTGCCCCGCAGCCGCCGTAGCTCCCGGGTCGGCAGGCCGAGCAGGTCGACGCCGTCGAAGGAGATGCTGCCGGACACCTGCGCCCGGGTACCGCGGTGCAGCCCGAGAATCGCCTGGCTGGTGACCGACTTGCCGGAGCCGGACTCCCCGACGATGCCCAGGGTGCGCCCGGGTGCGAGGGAGAACGACAGTCCGTCGACGGACCTGACGAGCCCGTCCGCCGTGGGGAAGTGCACCCGCAGGTCGCGGACGTCCAGGAGGGTGCGTGCTTGCTGCTCGGTCATCGCAGGGTCACTCTCGGGTCGAGGAACGCGTACAGCAGGTCAACCACGAAGTTGAAGAGCACGATGACGAACGCCGACAGCAGGACGACCGCCACGATCACCGGCAGGTCGAGCTGCTGGATCGCGTACACGCCGGTCTTGCCGATGCCGTTGAGGTTGAACACCGTCTCGGTGATGGCCGCGCCGGCGAGCACCCCGCCGAGGTCCAGCCCCGCAATCGTGACGATCGGCGTGAGAGCGGCGCGCATGGCGTGCCGGGCGATGACCGCCCACTCCGGTACACCCTTCGCCCGGGCGGTGCGGATGTAGTCCTCCGACAGCGTCTCGAGCATGTTCGCGCGGGTGAGCCGGACGTAGAGGGCGGCGAAGACCATGGCCAGGGTGATCCAGGGAAGGATCATTCCCTGGGCCCAGGCAACCGGGTCGTCGAGGAACGGCGTGTACCCCGCCGCGGGGGCGAGACCGTACTTGATCGAGACGATGTTCAGCAGCAGGAGCCCGATGAAGAACGTGGGCAGGGAGTACGCCACCAGCGACGCGCTGACGAGCCCTCGTTCGAGGAGGGTTCCCCGCTTGAGCGCCGACAGCACGCCGATCCCGACGCCGCCGACGATCCACAGGACGAAGGCGCCGACCGCGATGGACGCCGTGATCGGAAACGCATCCTTGATCATCTTGGACACCAGCTGCCCCTGGGTCACGGAGTAGCCGAGGCAGGGCGCAGGGCAGTGCGTGATGGACTGCGGGCTGTTCTTCGCGATCACCGGGTCGTCGGGGAAGTCACGCTCGCTCAC
This sequence comes from Planosporangium mesophilum, assembly GCF_016863255.1. Taxonomy (GTDB): domain Bacteria; phylum Actinomycetota; class Actinomycetes; order Mycobacteriales; family Micromonosporaceae; genus Planosporangium; species Planosporangium mesophilum. The sequence goes on along the minus strand of NZ_BOON01000015.1, from coordinate 164,379 downwards.
CAGCCCCTTCATGAAGTCCAGGTACTGGGTGACGATCGGCTTGTCGTACCCGAGCGCGTGCCGGTTCGCCTCGATGATCGCGGGTGTGCAGTTCTTCCCGCAGGTGAGGCGGGCCGGGTCGGCCGGTACCGCGAAGAACAGCGCGAAGACGGAGATGCTGATCAGGACGAGCATCCCGACGATCGAAAGCAGCCGCTTGAGGATGTACTGGAACATGGTCGGCTCTCACCTCCCTCCGGCGCGGTCGGAACGTGGATCCAGTGCGTCCCGGAGCCCGTCGCCGAACTGGTTGAAGGCGAGGACGACGATGAACAGGGTCAGTCCGGGAGCGAGGAAGTACGTCGGATCGGCCGTGGCGTAGTTGACGGAGTCCTGGAGCAGGTTGCCGAGGGTCGGCGTGGGCGGCACGATCCCGACCCCGAGGAAGGACATCGCGGCCTCGGCCGAGATGTACGTGGGCAGCACCAGGGTCGAGTACACGAGGATCGGTGCCCACAGGTTGGGCAGCAGCTCCTTGAAGTTGATCCGGCTGCGCCGGGCGCCGAGCATCTCGGCGGCCTCGACGAACTCCCGCTCCCGCAGGGAGAGCACCTGACCGCGGATGATCCGGGCGAAGTAGGGCCAGCCGAAGAAGCCGAGGACCGCGATGATGTACGTGACCTTCGACGGGTTGCCGGAGGGGATGCCGGCGTCGGTGAGGCGCTGCACGAGTACGGGCGAGAGCGCGATGAGCATCAGCAGCTGCGGGAAGGCGAGGATGAGGTCGATCAAACGGCCGATGGACCAGTCGGCGGCGCCCCGGTAGAACCCCGCGACCAGGCCGAGGACGACACCGAGGCCGACGCTGACGATCGTCGCCGCGACCGCGATGGCCGTGTCGAGCGTGATCCCGAGCAGGATTCGCGAGAGCAGGTCACGACCGGTCTGCGGCTCGACCCCCAGCGGGTGCTGGAGGCTGATGCCTCCGAACGCACCCGTGGGCATCGCGCCCGGCCCCTGTACGAGGTCGGGATGCAGGGTCGTCGCGTCGATGACGCCGACCGCCTGCAGGATCGGCGCGACGACGGCGATGACCGCGAAGACGACGATCGCGACGAACGCGACCATCGCCACCCGGTTGGCCCGCAGGCGGGCGCGGGCGATCTGCCACGGGGACCGGCCGGCGACCGAGGTCGGAGCCTCTTCGGCTGTTGTGGGGAGCGGCTCTGCCGCGAACTCCCCGGCGGAAAGTGTCACCCTAGACGTCCTCGGCTACGACCCTGGTGAGGGTGATGGCGGCGATGAAGCGGCGGTAGAGGGCGAGCAGGTCACTGTCGCTGATCTCGGTCGTTCGGGGTCCCGTGCGTTCGATCCCGCGTACCCACGTCGCCATGTCCGCCATGTCGGGGGTACGCCAGTGGATCTCCAACGTGGACGGCGTCGGGAAGGGCCGCCCCGCGACGCGGTCCAGCGTCGTCAGGGACCGCTCGGCGGCGTCCCGGATCACCGCACAGGCGCGGCGGGGATGCAGGCTCGCGGCGGCCGCCCGGGTGATGGAGTCCTTGACCACGGCGGTCGTGATGTCGGGCAGCACATCGACCGTCTCGGCGCAGCCGGTCTGGTCTCCGGTCACCAGCACGACCGGTACGCCGTAGTGCGCGGCGACGAGGGCGTTGATGACGGACTCGCCCACCACCTGCCCGTTGAGCCGGGCCTCGGCGACCGCGCGGGGGTTGAAGGAGTGCGACATATTGCCCAGCTCGGAACCCATCGAGCCGTGGTAGGAGACGAGGAAGGCCGCGTCGAAGCTGTCGTCGAGGCCCTCCATCATGTCGGTGGGCCGGTGCCAACCGGTGATCAGCGTGGCCTCGCCGTGCAGGTCGTCCGGTGCGAGGTTGCGCATCGCCGCGTGCCCGTCGTTGACGAGGAACTCGGTCGCGCCCGCGGCGATGGCGCCGTCGATCGCGGCGTTGACCTCGCCGAGGAGCAGGCGCCGGCCGGCCATCGCCTCCGGACCGTCACCAACGCACTGCGCCCAGTCCACGACACCGGCAGTGCCTTCCATATCTACTGAGATGAAGACTCGCATCGGCCCCTCGCCTCGCGCTCACGCCACTTGATCTGCGCACGCTAGCGGCCGGCCGGCCACCGTTCCTTGTGTCCGACACCGAATCGGACGGCTCCAGATTGGATGAACCCACAATCCCGGGCGCGGCCTGCGGACCTAGCATTCCCGCCATCCCTGGACACGCCGAGCCATGCGGCCCGACCTCCAAGGACACCCGGTCATGAACAGGAGCGTGCACGTGGGAAACGCAAAACATCGACGGTTGGCCGCGGCGGGTGCGATTGCCGTCAGCGCGCTGACCGCACTGGCTGGCTGCGGCGGCGGCTCGCAGAAGAACGCCGACAGCGCAGGCGCCGGCGCCAAGGGAGGCACCCTCTACCTGGTGAACTCCTCCGCCATGACGCACCTCGATCCGCAGCGGATCTACCCCAACCGCACCATGGCGTTCTCGTCGCGGACCTTCATCCGGACGTTGACGACGTTCGCGCCGGGCACCGCCGATCTCGTGGCTGATGCGGCCACCGACACCGGCAAGGCCAGCGACGGCGCCAAGACCTGGACCTTCACTCTGCGCGACGGCGTGAAGTGGCAGGACGGCAAGGCCGTCACCTGTGAGGACTTCAAGTACGGGATCTCGCGGACCTTCGCCACGGACACGATCACGGCCGGCCCGCTGTTCGCGATCGCGTACCTCGACATCCCGAGCAAGCCGGACGGGTCGTCGCAGTACGAGGGCCCGTACAAGAAGACCGGCCAGGAGCTGTACGACAAGGCCGTGCAGTGCACCGACGCCAAGACCATCGTCTTCCACACCAAGCACCCGGTCGCTGACCTCAACAACGTCCTGGCCCTTCCCGGCTACGGAGCCGTCCGCCAGGACAAGGACACCGGGGCGAAGTTCGACTTCACCCTGTTCTCGGACGGGCCCTACATGCTCGAGGGCACGTGGAACCCCCAGACCGGGGGCACGCTGGTCCGCAACCCCAACTGGGACCCGTCCACGGACTCGGTCCGCAAGGCGCTGCCCGACAAGATCGTCGTCGAGCAGGGGGTGAACGCCCAGACCGTGTCGCAGCGGATGGTCTCCGACGGCGGCAACGACAAGTACGCGTACACCAACACCCGGCTCGACCCCTCGGTCATTCCCCAGGTGCTGAGCAACCCGGCGCTCAAGAAGCGCTCGGTCAACGACGTCGGTGGCTTCGTCGACTACCTCTCGGTCAACGTCAAGCACATTCCCGATCTCAAGGTTCGGCAGGCGCTGGCACTGGCCACCGACAAGACCACGTACCGGGTGGCGATGGGCGGCGACACCTACGGCGAGTACGCCACCACGATCATGAGCAAGACCATCGCGGGCTGGAAGAACTTCAACGTTCTGAAAGCTCCGCCGGAGGGCGATCTCGCCCGGGCAAAGGCCCTGCTCCAGGAGGCCGGGGCGCCCCAGCCCTACCCGATCACGTACGGGTACCAGCAGTCGCCGGTGCAGGACAAGGTCGCCGCGGCGCTCCAGGCGTCGTGGGAGAAGGCCGGATTCAAGGTCACGCTCAAGCCGATGGGTGACAACTACTACGACGTCCTCGCCAACCCGACCCAGAACCCGGACGTCGCGTGGGTCAGCTGGGTCGCGGACTGGCCGTCGGGCTCCACCGACATCCCGGCGCTGTTCGACTCCCGGGTCAACATCTCGAAGAACAACCTGGGTAACGACTTCAGCGAGTTGGCTGACCCCGAGCTGAACGCCAACATCGACAAGGCGTGGGCCATCGCCGACAAGGCCGAGCAGGACAAGGCGTGGGGTGACCTGGACGAGCAGGTGGTCAAGACCGGCGCCGTGATCCCGCTGGTGTACCAGAAGTACTTCTACATGCAGGGGTCCGGCGTGAAGGGGATGAAGCACTTCTTCGGTGGCTTCCCCGACATCGCCGAGGTCTCGGTCCGGTAGTCACGGGTCAGGCCAGACGGTCCCGGCCGGCGGTCGCCACGGCGGCCGGCACGGGACCGTCCGGCGGATCAGATCCGACGAAGGTCCGTTCGTACCGATGCCGGCGCCGCGCCGGCGAGGAGGGTCCACTTCGCATGAGTCTCGTCGAGTCCGGCGGCCGCCAGCACCCGACAGCCGAGCTGCGTCGGCTGATGGGGCCGGCCTGGAGGTTCGCGCCCGGAGCCGCAAACGGGATCACGGACGTGGCGGGAGTGACCGTGGGACACTCCACGCTCCTGGACCCCGAGCAGGGCACCTGCACCGGCGTCACCGTCGTGCAGCCGTGCCCGGGCGTGGTCCACCGCCCGGTCGCCGCGGCGGTGCACGTCATCAACGGGTACGGCAAGTCGGTCGGACTCATGCAGATCGAGGAGCTGGGCGAGCTCGAGTCGCCGATCGCCCTCACCGGCGTCTTCGGCATCCCCGACGTACTGCGGGCCCTCGTGGACCACCTGCTGGTGGAGGACCCCGACCTCGGCAGCGAGAAGTCCGGCCGGTCGGTCAACGCCGTGGTGATGGAGTGCAACGACAGCCGGATGCACGACCCCCGGATCACGCGTCCGGGCGCCGCGGAGGTCGCCGAGGCGATCCGCGGGGCCAGCACGGGCCCGGTGCCGCAGGGACCGGTGGGCGCCGGCGTCGGCATGAGCACCTTCGGCTTCGCCGGCGGTATCGGAACCTCCTCCCGGGTCCTGCCGCTCGACGGGTCGGCCCACCACATCGGCGCCCTCGTCCTCACGAACTTCGGACGGCGCGAAGACCTCGTCATCGCGGGCCGGCCGGTGGGTCAGCAGCTGCTGCCCGCCACCGCGACCGCCGCCAGCCTCGGCGGTTCGGTGATCGTCGTACTGGCCACGGACCTTCCGACCACCTCGGCACAGTTGAAGCGGCTGGCGCGCCGGGCGCAGAACGGGCTCGCGCGTACCGGCTGCACCACGTCCGGTTCGAGCGGGGAGGTCGTGCTCGCCTTCTCGACCGCCCGCGGGCCCGACCTCGCGCGGGAGCCCCTCGACCTGGCGTTCGCGGCGGTCGCCGAGTGCGTCGAGGAGGCGGTGCTCAACTCGCTGTGCCACAGCGTGCGGGTACACGGGCGCGCCGATCGCTTCCGGGAGCCGTTCCCCGTCGAGCGGCTGCCCGAGCTGCTGGGTGCGCGTTGATGTCCACCGCACAGGTCGCGGCCTCGCGGCCGGAGCCGTCAGCCGCCCGGCGCTCACCCGTACTGGGAGTCATGGGAGGGATGGGACCCGCCGCGACGGCGGAGTTCCTCCGCCGCCTGATCGAGGCCACCCCGGCCGGTCGGGACCAGGACCATCTCCACGTACTCGTCGACAACGACCCGTCGGTTCCCGACCGCACCGCCGCGCTCCTGGGCGAGGGGCCGGACCCCACGCCGTACCTGCTGACCATGGCCAGGCGGTTGGCCGCGGCCGGAGCACAGCTGCTGGTGATGCCCTGCAACACCGCGTCCGCCTTCGCGACCCGGTTGGCCGACGAGATCTCGGTGCCGTTGCTGCGCTGGGACGCCGCGGTCGCGGCGGGCCTCACCCGGCGCAGGCCCGGTATCGCCCGGCTGGGTCTGCTGGCCACCTCCGGAACGCTCGCCTCCGGCGTCTACCAGCAGGTCCTGGCACGCGTCGGCGTCGAACTGGTGGTTCCGGACGCCGCCGCGCAGGAGCGGGTGATGGCGCTGATCCGGGCGCGCAAGGGCGGTGTCCCCGGCCGCCAACTGCTCACCGATCTCCACGACGCCGCCGTCGACCTGCGTTCGGCCGGCGCGCAGGAGGTCCTCCTCGCCTGCACCGAGCTGTCCGACATCGCTCAGGGCTCCGGCCCGGGATGGCTGGACGCCATGGACCTGGTCGTGGAGCGCCTCCTGCTGGTCGCCGACGCGTGGGCCGCCTCCGACGGGCGGCCACCGTTCTCAACCGCGCCAGGCCTTCTCACCGGCGAGTAGCCGTAGCTGGAGCCACAACACCAGGCGGTCGTCGGGGTCGGCCAGATCGACCCCGAGCAGTTCCTGGACCTTCTGTACGCGGTACCGGACGGTGTTCGCGTGCACACCGCAGGCGCTGGCCGCCTTCGCGGCGTCGCCGAGCGCGTCCAGGTACGCCCGGAGCGTACTCACGTACGCCTGCCCGGACGGCCGTTCGGTGTCGAGCAGGCGCTGGAGGCGTGGGTCGTCGAGCAGTCGGAGCGCCTCCCTGCTCTCGCCCAGTCGATGCAGCAGCACCTGGCTGGCCAGGACGGTGTACGACGCGATCCGCGGGAGATCCTGCCGGTGCCGGAGCAGGCCGAGTAGCTCGTCGGCGGACTGCCGGGACCGGGGGATCTCCTCGACACCGTGCACGGCCGTGCCGACCGCGGCGATCAGGTCCACCCGCAGGCTCTGCCGCAGGTGCTCCGCCACCCCCTGCACGACGCGGTCGGAGTCGACGGGGCGTTCGCGGCCGGTGCCGAGAACGAGGTACAGGCGGTCGTCCTCCACCGTGACGGCGTGCTGCTGGCGGAAGGCGCTGAGGTAGACGTTCAACGACGACCGCGCCCGGGTGGCCCAGTGCACGGAGTTCGGGCCATCCGCGTCAGCGGGTACCAACACCACCACGACGCTGGTGGCCGTCCGCCGAGCCCACTCGGCGTTCGAGGCGACATCGCCCGAGCCGCGCAGGAGTTGACCCGCCGTGGTGCCCGACGCCGAGGCCGCCAGGGCCCGCCGCGTCCGCTCCTTCAGGATGTAGAGCGAGGCCAGTTCCGCCGAGTCCGAGAGCAGTTGCAGCGCGTCGGGTGTGGACCGGCCGTCGACGTCGTCGACCCAGATGGAGCCCAGTAGCTCGCCACCGGCACGAAGCGCGACCGCGATCCTGCCGTGCCGATCGTTGAGGGGCGGGAAACGAACCGGTACGGGGCTCACGGCCACTTCCCGATAGCCCTCGTCGGTCTGCTCGGTATGGGGGACCCGGCGCTGGAGGATCCCCCGCTGGCGCACCCAGTCGATCTCCTGCCCCTCGACGGTCGAGTAGGCGAGGATGTTCTTGTCCGCATCCTCCACCAGCACCGCGCCGCGCACCGCCGTCGCGACCACGTTGGCCAGATCGAACAGGTCCGACTCGACGTCGACGCCGGGGACGCGTACCCCCGACGCCTGGATCGCGGCCCGCGCCAGGGCGTGCACGTGGCTCCAGTCGGCGTCGGGCACGCTCTCCAGGATCGACACGTCGCCCGCGGGAAGGCCGCCGTCGCACACTCCGGCGCGGAACACCACCGCCGCGGCGCGCCGCTGCTCGACCTCCGCGAGAACCGCCCTGGCCGAATCCCGGTCCCCCACCCCGATCGCCAGCACGAGACAGCCCTGGCCGATGGCCGACACGTCCGCCCAGTCGAAGAACCGGACGCTGGTCACGTCGGCGTGTCCGCCTCCGGCGTGGTGGCGGCGCACGTTGTGACCCAGCTGTGCGACCAGGTCTTCCAGTAACACGGCGCGGCTCCTCCCCCCTTGGCGTGGGGACAGACTAGCCGCAAGAACCCCGTCATGATCCGCACAATGTGTCATCCACACCGCGCGGATCAGGTGACACTTCAGACGACGATGCTGACCATCCGGCCGGGTACGACGATGACCTTCCGGGGCTCCTTGTCTGCCAGCTGACCGGCCACCTCGGCCAGCGCCGCCTCCCGCACGATCTCCTCGGGCGCGTCCGCCGGCACCTCGATCCGGCCCCGAACCTTGCCGTTGACCTGCACCGGGTACGTCACCGAGGCCGCCACCAGCAGCGCCGGATCGGCCTGCGGGAACGGAACGTACGCCACGGTCTCGTCGTGACCCAGCCGGTGCCACAGCTCCTCGGCCACGTGCGGGGCGAACGGCGACATCATCAACACCAGCGGCTCGACGACCTCCCGCGACGCGCCGACCGCCGAGACGGTGGTGGCCCGGTTGGTCAGCTCGATCAGCTTGGCGATGGCCGTGTTGAACCGCATCGCGTCCATGTCCTCGCGGACCCCGGCGATCACCCGGTGCAGCAGCCGGCGGGTCTCGGCGTCGGTCGGGTCGTCGACCACCCGGGTCGCCCCGGTCTGCTCGTCCACGACCAGACGCCACGCCCGCTGCAGGAACCGCTGCGCGCCGACCACGGCCCGGGTCTCCCACGGCCGGGAGACGTCCAGCGGACCCATCGACATCTCGTACACCCGGAACGTGTCGGCGCCGTAGACCTCGCACATCTCATCCGGCGTGACCACGTTCTTCAGGGACTTGCCCATCTTGCCGTACTCCCGCCTCACCTCCTGGTCGTTCCAGAAGTAGCGGCCGTCGGTCTCGACGACCTCCTCGGCCGGCACGTACACACCGCGTGCGTCGGTGTAGGCGTACGCCTGGATGTAGCCCTGGTTGAACAGCTGCCGGAACGGCTCGGCGCTGCTGATGTACCCCAGGTCGAACAGCACCTTGTGCCAGAACCGGGCGTACAGCAGGTGCAGCACCGCGTGCTCGACGCCGCCGACGTACAGGTCCACGCCGCCCACGTCGTTCGCGTCGCGCGGACCCATCCAGTACCGCTCGTTGTCGGGGTCGACCAGGGCCTTGTCGTTCTTCGGGTCCAGGTAGCGCAGCTCGTACCAGGACGAGCCGGCCCACTGCGGCATGGTGTTCGTCTCGCGCCAGTACTTCTTCGGCCCGTCGCCCAGGTCCAGGGTCACCTCGACCCACTCCTGCACCCGCGACAGCGGCGTCTCCGGGTCGGTGTCGGCGTCGTCGGGGTCGAAGGTACGCGGCGAGAAGTCGTCGACCTCGGGCAGCTCGACCGGCAGCATCGACTCGGGCAGCGCGACCGGCAGGCCGGTCTCGTCGTACACGATCGGGAACGGCTCGCCCCAGTACCGCTGGCGGGAAAACAGCCAGTCGCGCAGCCGGTACGTGACCGCGCCGGTACCGTGGCCGTTCTCCTCCAGCCACTCGATGATCTTCGCCTTGGCGTCGGCTACGCCCAGCCCGTCCAGGCTGAGTCCGCTTTCAGGGTCAGCCGAGTTGATCGCCGGGCCCTCACCGGTGTACGCCTTGCCGTCGAAGTCGGCCGGTGGCTGCACGGTCCGCACGATCGGCAGGTCGAAGACCTCGGCGAACTCGAAGTCCCGCTCGTCCTGCGCGGGCACCGCCATGATCGCACCGGTGCCGTAGCCGGCCAGCACGTAGTCGGCGATGAAGATCGGGATCTGCGCGCCGTTGACCGGGTTGGTCGCGTACGCGCCGGTGAAGACGCCGGTCTTCTCCTTGGCGTCGGCCTGGCGCTCCACGTCCGACTTCGCCGCGGCGAAGCGGCGGTAGTCGGCGACCGCCTCGGCCGGCGTGGCGTGCCCGCCGGTCCAGGCCGGCCGGGTGCCCTCGGGCCAGGCGTCGGGAACGATGCCGTCCACGGCCGTGTGCTCGGGCGCCAGCACCATGTACGTCGCGCCGAACAGGGTGTCCGGGCGGGTGGTGAACACCCGGATGTCTCCACCGGAGAACGGGAAGTCGACGTGCGCGCCGACCGACCGGCCGATCCAGTTGCGCTGCATCGTCTTGACCTTGTCCGGCCAGTCCAGCTTGTCCAGGTCTTCCAGCAGCCGGTCGCCGTACGCGGTGATCCGCATCATCCACTGCCGCAGGTTGCGCCGGAAGACCGGGAAGTTGCCCCGCTCGCTGCGCCCCTCGGCGGTGACCTCGGCGTCGGCCAGCGCGGTACCCAGCCCGGGGCACCAGTTGACCGGCGCCTCGGCGACGTACGCCAGCCGGTGGTCGTCGATCAGCGTGCGCCGCTCGACCTCGGTCAGCTCGGCCCACGGCCGGCCGCCCGGTGCCTGCCGGGTTCCCGCCTCGAACTGCGCGATCAGGTCCGCGATCGGGCGTGCCGTGCGCGCCTGAGGGTCGTACCAGGAGTTGAAGATCTGCAGGAAGATCCACTGCGTCCAGCGGTAGAACGCGGGGTCGGTGGTGGAGAAGCTGCGCCGGTCGTCGTAGGCCAGGCCCAGCCGGCGCAGCTGCGCCCGGTACCGCTCGACGTTGGCCTCGGTGGTGGTACGCGGGTGCGTGCCGGTCTGCACCGCGTACTGCTCGGCGGGCAGGCCGAAGGCGTCGAAGCCCATCGGGTGCAGCACGTTGTACCCGGTCATCCGCTTGTAGCGGGTGTAGGAGTCGGTGCCGATGTAGCCCAGCGGGTGGCCGACGTGCAGCCCGGACCCGGACGGGTACGGGAACATGTCCATCACGTACAGCTTCTCGGCGCCGAAGCGAGGGTGGCCGGGGTCGGCGAGCGGGCCGGTCGGGTTCGGCGCGTGGAACGTGCCGTTCTCCGCCCAGAAGTCCTGCCAGCGGGCCTCGATCTCGTTCGCCATCGCGGCGGTGTACCGGTACGGCGGAACGTCCCCTGCGTTGTCCGCCTGTACCACCGTCGTGTCGGCTGCCTGGCTCATCTCGTCTTCGCCACCTTCGTCTGCCGGTTCTTCGCGGTCAGCATGTCATTTCGGCTGAAAGGCATGAAAAAACCCCTCACGCAGGAGGGGTCGCCGTGCCGTACACCATTGCGGTGCGTCAGCACGGCCCGCTAAGAAGCCGGAACTGCCGGGTCATGGTCGCGAGTGTAGCGCGCCGGCCGGGGAGCAGGCACATCACTTCCGTGAGGTCGGCACGCCGGTGGCCGCCTCAGAAGGCCACCGGCGTTGCGGGAAGCGCCCGCTAGAGCGACAGCAGGTTGCCCCCGGGGACCTCGATCGGGGGCCGCTGGCTGCCGGCCAGCATCGACGCGACCTGCTTGACGTCCAGCGCGGGGGCGTGGCGCAGCGCGCTGCCGTACGCCTCGACGGTGCGCCGGGCGATCGCGGCCCAGCCGTACCGCTCCGCCACCATCACCCGTGCGTCCTGGGCGACCCTGGCGGCGAACGAGGGGTCGGCCAGCAGCCCGCCGACCGCGTCGGCGAGGCCGTCGGGGTCCTTGGGCGGGAAGACCACGCCCGTCACGCCGGGCGAGACGATCTCGGCGAGGCCACCGGTCGAGGCCACCGCGAGCGGCGCCCCCGCGGCGGCGGCCTCGAGGGCCACCATGCCGAACGGCTCGTAGATGCTCGGCACCACGACGGCGTCCATCGCCGCCAGCACCGCCGCCAGGTCGGGCTCGTCCAGGAAGCCGGTGAAGCTGACGGCCCGCTGCAGCCGGCGGTCGCGGACCTCCTCGGCCAGCTCCCGCCGGTACGGGCCGTCGCCGGCGATCACCACCCGCAGGCCGGGGTGCGCCGCGCGGAGCTTGGGGATGGCGGCGATCAGGTCCTGCACGCCCTTCTCGTACACCAGGCGCCCGGCGTACCCGATCACCGGCCCCTCGCCCACGTACCGCGCCCGGGCCGCCGCGACCGCCCGCGGCTCCGCCCGCCAGAGCGCGGAGTTGACGCCGTTGGGTACCACCTCGACCGTGGCGGACGGCAGTTCGAGCAGGCGGCTGACCTCCCAGCGCATGTACCCGGAGCAGACCAGCACCCGGCTCGCCTCCTGCCCCAGCCAGTACTCCACCGAGTGGATGCACCTGTTCGTCTCGCCGGGCAGCCAACCCTGGTGGCGGCCCGCCTCGGTGGCGTGGACGGTGGCGACCAGCGGCAGGTCGAGGTGCTCCTTAAGGGTCACCGCGGCGTGCGTGACCAGCCAGTCGTGGGCGTGGATGACGTCGTACCCGCCGTTCTCGGCGGCCCGCAGCGCGGCCCGGGTCAACGCGTGGTTGAACGCCATGGTCCAGGCCAGCATCGACGGCGTCGACAGCGGGAACAGCGGCGGGTCCTCGGGCGCCCGCACCACCCGTACCCCGTCGACGTACTCCTCCAGCGGCACGCCGGGCCTGTGCCGGGTGACGACGGTGACCTGGTGGCCGGCCGCGACGAGCGCGGTGGACAACTGGTGCACGTGCCGCCCCAGCCCGCCGACCACGACCGGCGGGAACTCCCAGGACAGCATCAGTACGCGTAGCGGACGGGATTTCGTGAGATCACCGATGCTCGCCATATTGTTTCGCACGCCGCCGCCCCTTTTGTGACCTGTGATCGCCGGCCAGGTACGCACCACCGACACGACGGGAAGCCCCATTCCCGTCGTGTCGGATCGAGGACGCACCTGTGATCGACTCTCATCTTGCCTGCTCGGGGTTACCGCGGAAGCAAAATTCGTTTCTCCGAGGTAACGCTCACCCGATCATTGTGGAAATCCGCAGTGTCTCCGCGACAGACCAGGCCTGGAATGGACAACCGGTGGTCCGGTGCGGTGGATCCGCGTCGGCGGTCTCGCTGACCGATCCGATACCCCACTCTGACAGATGAGCGTCGATACCGCCCAGTAACGTGGGGAGCACTGTGCGCAATGCCACGGCGGCGTGGCCGGACGCCGGCGCCGGTTCGCCCAACGCCGCCACCGCGTCCGCGTACGGGCCGAGCAGCCAGGGCCAGACCGTGCCCTGGTGGTAGGCCCGGTCGCGGTCGGCCGGCCCGCCCCGGTGGACGCCCCGGTAGGCCGGGTGGCCGGGCGCGAGCGTGCGCAGCCCGAGCGGGGTGAGCAGCTGCTCGCTGACCGCGCGCAGGGCCTCGACGCCGCCGCCCGGCCGGGGCGCGTACGGCAGCGACCACGCCAGCACCTGGTTCGGGCGCAGCGCGTCGTCGTCCCCCCCGGGGCCGTCGACTCCGTCGACCACGTCGTACAGCCACCCGTTCGGCGCCGGGAAGCGGCGCGCGAAGCTGGCCGTCGCCCGGTCGCGCAGCGCGGTCAACGCCCCGGTGTCGCGGCCGAGCCGCGTACGCAGCGCCGCCACCGCGCCCAGCCCGTTGATCCACAGCGCGTTGACCTCGACCGGCTTGCCGTACCGCGGCGTCACCGGCACCCCGTCCACCCGCGCGTCCATCCAGGTCAGCGCCTCCCCCGGTGCACCCTGGGTGAGCAGCCCGTCGGCCGGGTCGACCCGGATGCCGTACCGGACCCCGGCGACGTGCGCGTCGATCACGCCGGTCAGCGGCTCGACCAGCTCAGCGGCGAGGTCGGTGTCGCCGGTACGGGCGACGTGCCGATCCACGGCGTGCAGGAACCACAGCGTGCCGTCGACGGTGTTGTACTCGGTCGCACCCGTGTCGGCGGTGTTGGCGAGCATCCCGCCTGACAGCGTCGCCGCGTACCCGCGCAGCAGGTCCCGCCCCTCATCGGCGCGGCCGGTCTCCAGGAACAGCCCCTCGTACGAGATCATCGTGTCCCGCGACCAGGCGCCGAACCACGGGTACCCGGCGACGACGTCGGGCACCCCGGCGCGGATCACGAACGCGTCGGCGGCCAGGGCCAGCGCGGCCTGCGTACCACCCGCGGGCTTCGCGGCCGCGACCACCTCGCGGGCCCGGCGCCGGGCGCCCGCGATCACCTCCACCGGTCGGGGCGGTCGGGTGGAGAGGTCACCGGCCCACGCCGACACCTCCAGCGCCTGCCCGGCGTTCAGGTCCGCGGCGAAGCTCCCCGCGTACCAGAGATCCTCCACGGCGTTCAGGCCGCGCTCGGCCTCCTCGCGGGCGTAGGCCCCGGTGTACCACTCCCCCGCGGGCCGCCAGCCCGGCCCGGCCAGCCGGTACGCGTCAGCGATCACCACACCGTCCGCCGCGGGTACCGTCGGAAGGTCGCCGGAGTCCGCGCGCCGCTCGCCGTGCGCGTCGCGCCAGGTGCACAGCGCCTCCAGGGTCACCGTCGCCTCGCCGGAGAGCAGCCTGTGCACGACCGCGACCGAGGAGCTGCCGTGGACCATGGCCAGCTCCCGCTCGAGCAGCACGTCACCGACCCGCCAGCGCCACCTCGGCAACCCGTCGGCGACCGTGAACGCCTCCAACAACCGGTATCCTTGCGGCGCCAGGGACCCGGAGGCCCACTCGTGGGTGCCGAGGCGGATCACCGCTCCCGACCTGAGCGTGATCACCGGGTCGAGCGCCACCAGGCCGACGTGGCGCGCCGCGGCGCTCTCCCCGGAGACCACGAGCAGTCCGTGGTAGCGGCGGGTGCGCAGCCCCGAGACGGTACCCATGGCGTAGCCGCCGCGCCCGTCGGCGACCAGCCACTCGCGGGTACCGCCCGCGGACAGGTCACCACAGACCTGTGGGCCGTAGAAGATCGGGGCGGCGGCAACCATTGACAAACCTCCGAGGTGGGCGGATAAAACCGGCCTTGGGGACAATGCCAGTGTGATCGAGGAGCCGACAGTGATCGAGGTTGACCCCGGCGCCGAGCGCGCCCGACTCGCGGAGGCGAACTCCGGCGAGCGGCCTTGGCGTGCCTGGGGGCCCTACCTGTCGGAGCGCGCCTGGGGCACCGTCCGCGAGGACTACAGCGAGTGGGGCACCGCGTGGGACTACTTCCCGCATGACCACGCCCGTTCCCGCACGTACCGGTGGAACGAGGACGGCATGGCCGGGATCTCCGACGAGTCGCAGACGTTCTGCTTCGCCCTGGGGCTGTGGAACGGCCGGGACTCGATCATCAAGGAACGCATGTTCGGGATGGGCGGCGACCGCGGCAACCACGGCGAGGACGTCAAGGAGTACTGGTGGTACCTGGACTCCACGCCGACCCACTCCTGGATGCGCTGGCGCTACCACTACCCGCAGGCGGAGTTCCCGTACACCGAACTGGACGTCGAGAACAGCCGCCGGGGCCGCAAGGACCCGGAGTACGAGTTGGTCGACACCGGCGTGTTCGACGACGACCGGTACTGGATGGTCGAGGTCGACTACGCGAAGGCGTCCCCGACCGAGATGTGCATCAAGATCATCGCTGAGAACCGCGGGCCGCAGCCGGCGACCCTGCACGTGCTGCCCACCCTGTGGTTCCGCAACACCTGGTCGTGGGGGCTGCCCGGGTACGACTACGTGCCGACGATCCGGGGCAAGGACACCTCGCTGGTGGCCGAGCACCGCGCCCTCGGCCGGCTCGTGCTCGCCGGTGACGGCTCCCCCCAGCCGCTGTGCTGCGACAACGAGACCAACGCCGAGCGGCTGTGGGGCAAGCCCGGCCGGTCGCGGTACCCGAAGGACGGCATCAACGATCATGTCGTCGACGGCGCCGACACGGTCAACCCGGCCCAGGAGGGCACGAAGGGCGCGCTCCACTACCTGCTGGCCGCCGCGCCCGGCGAGCGGGTCGAGATCCGGCTGCGCCTGACCCTGACCCTGACCGCGACCGAGTTCGAGGAGGCGCCCGCCGGGAGCGGGACCCCGGACCTCACGGACGGCTTCGACCGGGTGATGGCGGCCCGCCGCGCCGAGGCCGACGCGTACTTCGCCGACGTCGTCCCGGCCGGTACGCCGAAGGAGGAGGCCGAGATCGTCCGGCAGGCCGCGGCCGGGCTGATGTGGGGCAAGCAGTTCTTCCACTTCAACGTCAGGCGCTGGCTGGACGGCGACCCGGCCTCCGAGCCCCCGCCGCCCGGCCGCCGGCACGGGCGCAACAGTGCCTGGTGGCACATGAACAGCCAGGACATCATCTCCATGCCCGACCCGTGGGAGTACCCCTGGTACGCGGCCTGGGACCTGGCGTTCCACTGCGTGACGATCGCCCGCTTCGACCCGGAGTTCGCCAAGGAGCAGCTCCTGCTGCTGCTGCGGGAGTGGTACATGCACCCCAACGGCCAGCTCCCGGCGTACGAGTGGGCGTTCGGCGACGTCAACCCGCCGGTACACGCCTGGGCCGCGCTGCGGGTGTTCGAGTTGGACGGCGGCACCGACTACGACTTCCTCGAGCGCGTCATGCACAAGCTGCTGCTCAACTTCACCTGGTGGGTCAACCGCAAGGACCTGCGCGGCAACAACCTGTTCGAGGGCGGCTTCCTGGGGCTGGACAACGTCGGGCCGTTCGACCGCTCGGCGACGCTGCCGGTACCCGGGATCCTGGAGCAGTCCGACGGCACGGCGTGGATGGCCATGTACGCGCTCAACCTGCTCGACATGGCGCTGCTGCTGGCCAGCCACGACCACGTGTACCAGGACATCGCGGTGAAGTTCTTCGAACACTTCGCCTACATCGCCGGTGCCGCGTACTACCACGACCTGTGGCACGACGAGGACGCGTTCTTCTACGACGTGCTCCGCCTCGACGGCGGCGAGACGGTACCGCTGAAGGTGCGCTCCGTCGTCGGGCTGCTGCCCCTCGCGGCCACCACGATCGTGAGCTCCTCGGAGCTCGAGCGGCTGCCGGAGCTGGCCACACGCATCCACTGGTTCCTGACCAAGCGCCCGGAGTACGGCGACGTGGTGGGCTCGAAGCGGGCCCGCCGCGGCGAGGAGCTACGACTGCTGTCGATGGTCGGTCCGGACCAGCTCGTCCGGATCCTGCGACGAATGCTCGCCCCGGAGGAGTTTCTGTCGGATTTCGGACTCCGTACCCTGTCGCGCAGCCACGCCGCCGAGCCGTTCACCGTGAACCTCGCCGGTACCGATTTCACCGTCGGGTACGAGCCGGGCGAGTCGAGCAGCGGCCTGTTCGGCGGCAACTCCAACTGGCGCGGTCCGATCTGGTTCCCGGTGAACTTCCTGCTGATCGAGGCGCTTCGCCGGTACGGCAGCTTCTTCGGCGACGACCTGCTGGTGGAGTACCCGGTCGGCAGCGGCGAGCGCCGAAGCCTCGACGAGGTCGCCGACGACCTGGCCAGCCGGCTCATCGGGCTGTTCCGCGACGACGCCGACGGGCGCCGGCCGGTCTTCGGCGACCAGGACCTGTTCCAGCGCGACCCGGCCTGGCACGACCTGCTGCCGTTCTACGAGTACTTCCACGGCGACAGCGGCGCCGGCCTGGGCGCTTCGCACCAGACGGGATGGACGGCGCTCGTTGTCGACCTCGTCTTCCAGCTACGCCGGCCGCGCGGTGGGGCCGAGTCGGTTCGGCACGATTTCTAAGCCCGACGGCGATCGGCGCCCGGCACCGGCGCGATACTGTTAGCATCCCGCGCTGTGCGGGTGTCTCAGCACCCTCCGGCGATCACGGATAGCCTGAGAAGAGCGGGCACTCCTACGGGGGACAACGGACCGGCCTCCGTAACCGGCAGTCCGGTCGCCACCAACGGTGGCCGCACGGCGTACATATAGGAGGAGGGCCCGTGACGACCCAGCGCACGCAGGATGAGCTCGGTCGCCCCTTACCGCCGCTGGAGTTCCGCGCGGTGACCGAGGCCATCGTCGCGAATGTCGAACGGGTCATCGAGGGCAAGTCGGCGGCGGTCCGGCTCGCGCTCGCCGCGATGCTCGCGGAGGGACACCTCCTCATCGAGGACGTACCCGGCGTGGGAAAGACGAAACTGGCCAAGGCCCTCGCCCGTTCCATCGACTGCACGGTGCGGCGCATCCAGTTCACTCCGGACCTGCTGCCCAGCGACGTCACCGGGGTGAGCGTCTACAACCAGGAGTCGCGCGACTTCGAGTTCAAGCCGGGCGCGGTGTTCGCCAACATCGTCGTCGGGGACGAGATCAACCGGGCCTCCCCCAAGACGCAGTCCGCGCTGCTGGAGTGCATGGAGGAGCGGCAGGTCACCGTCGACGGCGTGACGTACCCGCTGCAGACGCCGTTCATGGTGATCGCCACCCAGAACCCGATCGAGATGGAGGGGACCTACCCGCTGCCCGAGGCGCAGCGCGACCGGTTCACCGTCCGCATCGCGATGGGGTACCCGGACGTCAAGTCCGAGCTGGCCATGCTGGACGGACACGGCGGCGACGACCGCGTGCTCGACCTGCTGCCGGTCTCCGACGCGGCGACCGTACGCCGGCTCATCGCCACCGTCCGTGGGGTGCACGCCTCCGACGCCGTCCGGCAGTACGCGGTCAGCCTCGTCACCACCACCCGCGAGTCACCCGACCTGCGGCTCGGCGCCTCGCCGCGGGCCACCCTCCAGCTGCTGCGGACCGCCCGCGCGGTGGCCGCCCTCGAAGGGCGCGACTACGTGCTCCCCGACGACCTGCAGTCCCTCGCGGTGCCGGTGCTCGCGCACCGCATCATCCCTACCGCCGAGGCGCAACTGTCTCGGCGCACCACCGACGCGATCGTCGCGGACATCGTGCGCCACCTGCCGATCCCCAGCGAGCGGCAGCGTTCGCCGTACGACACCCGCGGCCAGTACGACCCCGGGAGGCGATAGGTGCGCGAGGCGCTGCGCGGGCTCACCACGCGCGGCCGCTGTTTCCTTGCCGCGGCGCTCGCCGCGGCGATCGCGGCGCTGATCCTCGGCGAGAAGGACCTGCTGCGGGTGGCGGTCCTGCTGGCGGTCCTGCCGGTGCTCGCCGCCAGCTACGTCGGACGGTCCCGGTACAAGCTCTCCTGCACCCGCACGCTGGATCCGTTGCGGGTCCCGGTCGGCTCGGGCGCGCGCATCGTGCTTCGCCTGCAGAACCTGTCCCGGCTGCCGACCGGCACGCTGCTGCTGGAGGACCGCCTGCCGTACGCGCTGGGCAGCCGGCCGCGCCTGGTCCTGGAGCGCCTCGGCGCCCGGCGGGTCAGCTCGGTGGCCTACAGCGTGCGCGCCGACGTGCGGGGCCGGTACGAGGTGGGCCCGCTGATGGTCCGCCTGACCGACCCGTTCGGACTGTGCGAACTGTCCCGCTCGTTCTCCGCGATCGACCACCTCACCGTCATCCCCCAGGTCGTCGCGCTACCGACGGTCCGGCTCGCCGGCGAGTACGCGGGCGCGGGTGACAGCCGCACCCGCTCGGTCGCGGTACACGGCGAGGACGACGCCGCGACCCGCGAGTACCACGACGGCGACGACCTGCGGCGGGTGCACTGGCGCTCGACCGCCCGGGTCGGTGAGCTGATGGTGCGCCGGGAGGAACAGCCCTGGGAGAGCCGGGCGACCGTGGTGCTCGACACCCGGGCGACCGGCCACCGCGGCGAGGGCCCGACGGCCAGTTTCGAGTGGGCGGTGTCGGCGGCCGCGAGCATCGCCCTGCACCTGCGGCACAACGGGTACAAGGTGCGGCTGGTCACCGGGTCCGGTGTGGACGTCAAGGCGAGCGAGGGCGACGGCGAGGGCGCACTGCTGGACCACCTGGCCGAGGTGAAGCCGGCCCCGCACGGCGCGATCACGACCCTGGTCGACCAGGTCCGCCGCCGCAACGAAGGGGGTCTGGTCATCGGCCTGTTCGGACTGCTGTCGATGGCCGAGGCGCAACTGCTGGCGGGGCTGCGCGGCAACGGCACGACCTGCGTGGCGCTGTTCGTCGACAGCACCACCTGGCTCAACCTGCCCGCCACCGGCCGCGACGAGGCCGCCCGCCGGCACGAGGCGGCGGCGCGCGCGCTGCTGCGCGGTGGCTGGCGGGTGGTACCGGTCGGGCACGGCGCCCGGCTGCCCGCGCTGTGGCCGCAGGCCGCGCGGGGTACCCAGGGCTTCACCTACCGCGCCGCCATGGCGGAGACGGTCTCCGCCAGGCCGGCGTCCGCCGAGGAAAGGACGGGGCCGTGAACCAGCACCGCCACCTGACCCTCGTGGCCGCCGCGGCGTCCATACTGGCGGCCCTGCCGCTGTCGGGCGTCTTCTCGGCCTGGACCTGGCTGGTCGACGCGGTGATCGTGGTCATCACCGTCGCCGGCGTCGCCCTGCTGGTACGGAGCCTGCGGGTGGCCGCCTGGATCCCGACCGCCGCCATGGCGCTCGCGTTCCTGTTCGTCCTCACCTGGATGTTCCAGAGTGGGCAGGAGCTCCTCGGGCTGATCCCCACCCCGCGGACCTTCGCGCACTTCAACACGCTGCTGCTGAACGCCGGCCGGGACATGCAGGACATGGCCGTACCGGTCGCGGACCGCGAGGGGCTGCTGTTCCTGTCGACGCTCGGCGTCGGGATCGTCGCCATCGTGATCGACCTGTTGACCATCGTGGTGCGCCGGCCGGCGCTGGCCGGTCTCCCGATGCTGGCGATCTACTCGGTTCCGGTCGCGGTGCGGCAGGACAGCGTGAACGTCCTCCCGTTCGCGGCCGGCGCCGCCGGGTTCCTCTGGCTACTGGCTACCGACAACGTCGACCGGGTCCGGCGGTTCGGACGCCGGTTCACCGGTGAGGGTCGCGGCGTCGACGCGTGGGAGCCCTCACCGCTCGCCGCGGCCGGTCGGCGGTTGGCGACGGTCGGCGTGCTCATCGCGGTCGCGGTGCCGCTGGTGGTACCCGGCAGCAACACCGGCCTGCTGGAGCGGTTCGGGCCCGGCGCCGGCGGTGGCCTGGGCGAGGGCGTGGGCCCGGGCGGCGCGCCGGGTCGGACGGTCGACATGTACGCCGTGCTGAGCGGCGAGCTGAACAACAGCCGCACCTTCGACATGGTCAAGGTGACCACCAACGACCCGGACCCGTACTACCTGCGGTTCGGGGTGGCCGACGAGGTGACGCCGGCCGGTTTCCGGGCCCGCAGCCCGGGCGGCGGCCAGCCGGTGAGCTCCGGGCTGCCGGTGCCGCCGATCGAGCCGGCCGTCGGGGTGGCGTGGCGGCGGTACCGCGCCCAGGTGCAGGTCACGGCGCTGAAGATGAACACGCTGCCGATCTACCTCCAGCCGACCAAGGCCGACCGGCTCGACAACTCGTGGCTCTACGACACCGCCAACCAGGTCGTCTACTCGCGCCGCAGCGACTCGCAGGGCAAGCGGTACAGCTTCGAGTACATAGACCCGGAGTTCACCCCGGAGGCGCTGCGCACCGCTCGGCCGCTCGACTCCAGCAACCTGATCCAGCGGCAGTTCACGACGGTGCCGAGGAACTCCGAGGTCGAGCGGATCGTCAGCGAGATCACCGCCAACAAGCAGACGCCGTACGACAAGGTGCGCGCGATCTACAACTACTTCTCGTCCAGCAACGGCTTCCACTACAGCCTGCAGACCAAGAGCGGCACCAGCGGCAGCGCGATCCTCGACTTCCTCACCAACAAGCAGGGCTTCTGCGAGCAGTACTCGGCTGCGATGGCGTGGCTGGTACGGGCGGCGGGCGTCCCGGCGCGGGTGGCCTTCGGCTTCAGCCGGGGCAGCAACCGCAACGGCGAGACGTGGACGCTCACCAACCGCAACCTGCACGCCTGGACCGAGGTGTACTTCGAGCGCTTCGGCTGGGTGCCCTTCGACGCGACCCCGGCCAGCTCGGTCGGCGGCGTCGAGTCCGCCTGGGCGCCCGACCCCACCCGCCAGCAGAACGCGTCGAGCGGCAGCACGCCGGCCGACGGCCTGCCGATCCCCGGCGGTCCGGGCCGCGACCCCTCGGCGGGACCGGACCCCGCCCGCGCCGACCGCCTCGACGGCTCCTCCGGTAGCTCGGGCGCCCCGGCTCCCGAGCCGACACCATGGCCGGTCTGGGCCGCGCTCGGCGCGGCCGCCGCCGCGCTGCTGCTGGTGGTGCCGGCACTCTGGCGTACCCTGCTGCGGCGCCGACGATCACCGCACCGGATCGCCGGTCCCCGCCCGTTGGCGGTGACCACGGTCGCGGGCTCGCCGGACGTGGTGGTGACCGACGAGAGCGCGATCGACGTCGCACGGGTGCGCGCCCACGCGGCGTGGGACGAGCTGATCGACACGATGATCGACCACCGGCTCCCGGTCGACCCCGCCGCCTCACCGCGGACCACCGCCGAAC
Source organism: Planosporangium mesophilum (assembly GCF_016863255.1). Lineage (GTDB taxonomy): Bacteria > Actinomycetota > Actinomycetes > Mycobacteriales > Micromonosporaceae > Planosporangium > Planosporangium mesophilum. The sequence continues at coordinate 142,733 of NZ_BOON01000015.1, read as the reverse complement.
GTCTGATCACCGGGTCGGCGTTGGACGAGTGGGCCGCCACCGGGGCCAGACTGCTCGGGCAGGCCGAGGAGCGGGCCAGGTACGCGCGGCAGCCGCTGCGCAGCGACGACCTGACCGGGTCGCTGCGGACGGTACGGGAGGCGATCGCGCATCGGGTCTCGGTGCGCACCCGGCTGCGGGCGATCTTCCTGCCGGCCTCGGTTCTCGGCCGCTGGCGGCTCGCCGTGACCGAGGCATCGACGCGGGTCGCCGAGACGGTCGACCAGTGGCGGGAGTCGACGGTGCGGGTGTTCAGCATCCGCCGGCTGCTGCCGGGCGCCCGCCGCTGACCGATATAGAGCTTGGACAGCTGGCGGGCCGGAAGCCCCGCTAGCTGTCCAAGATCTCGAAGGGACCCGAGCGGTACGGCTCGGATCCCTTCGGCATCGGGTCTGGAGGGTGGTCTCGGGTCAGCGGTTGTCCTCGGGACGGCGACGCCAACGCTCTTCCAGCCGGTCGACCAGCGAGGAACGGCGCTGGCGGGTACGGCGACTCGCCGTCCCGCCGACCGCTCGCAGGTCTCTGTTCTGCCCGTGGCGGTAGGACTGCATGGCCAGGGCCGCCGAGCCGAGCATGACCACGAAACCGGCCACGCCGACCAGGGCGACCTTGCTGAACGCGCCGTAGATCAGCAGCGCGATGCCGGCCAGGAACAGCACGGCAGCGATGACTACCCGACGACGCGCGTGAAAGCGCGGGTCGGTGGCGCGCACCGCCGAGGCGAACTTCGGGTCCTCGGCTAGCGACCGTTCGATCTGCTCGAACAGCCGCTGCTCGTGCTCCGAGAGCGGCACGGTACTCCTCCCCGGTCCTCGAGGGCCGACCCGGACGGATCGACAGACCGTGACAGCCATCCGGCTGCTTAGTCGCAAGTTTACGATCGGCTAAGCGGGTCGGAAAGCCGGACGACTGTCCAAGCGTACTGTTTTTCCCGCTCAGTAGTGTCGGCTGCCCCGACTCGGAGGGCCAGATCACCCCGGCGATGGACGTCCACCGGCCGGTGGGGGGTCCGGAGCGCGGAGCAGACTCGCCGGTCGGACCGCTCCATGGCCGAACCGGGCGGCCGCCGCGTCAGCGGCCCGCTCGGCCTCCCGCCAGCCACTGTCCCGCTCGCCGAGGGCCAGTTGACGCGGCGCCCCGGCGCCGGCCGCCAGCCCCTCCACCCGAACGCCCACCAGCCGGATGGCCTCGCCGGGGCTCAACGCCGTGAACAACCCCCAGGCCGTCTCGAAGATCTCCCGGGTGACATCGGTCGCCGTCGGCAGGGTTCGGGACCGGCTGAGGGTACGGAAGTCGGCCAGCCGCACCTTGATCGCCACCGTCCGGCCGGTCTGCCCGGCACGGCGCAGCCGGCCGGCGGTCTTGCCGGACAGGGCCAGCAGCGACCGCCGGATCTCCCCCGGATCGACCACATCCACGTCGAACGTCGTCTCCGCCCCGATCGACTTCTCGGCCCGCTCCGGGACCACCGACCGCGGGTCGCGCCCCCACGACAGCTCGTGCAGATGGTGCGCTGCCGCCTCACCCAGCGCGGACCGCAGCATCCCCACCGGGGCCCGCGCCAGGTCACCGACCCGGACCAGCCCGAGCCGCCGCAGCACCTCGGCGCTGCGCTCACCCACGCCCCACAGCGCCTCCACCGGCAACGGGTGCAGGAAGTCGAGGACCCGGTCGGCGGGCACCACCGCCAGGCCGTCCGGTTTGGCGGTGGTCGACGCGAGCTTGGCCACGAACTTCGTGGACGCCACCCCGACCGAACAGGTCAGCCCCTGCTCGGCGAGGACCCGCCGGCGGATGGTCGCGGCGATGGCGGCCGGCCGGCCGAGCAGCCGCGCCGCCCCGGCCACGTCGAGGAACGCCTCGTCCACCGACAGCGGCTCGACCAGCGGCGTCACGTCGCGGAAGATCGCCATGACGGCGCGCGAGGCGGCGGCGATGGCGGGGCCGTCGACCGGCAGGAACACCGCGTGCGGGCACAGCCGCTTGGCCCGGGCACCCGGCATCGCACTGCGGACCCCGTACTCACGGGCCTCGTAGCTGGCCGACGACACGACCCCGCGCGGGCCGGCGCCGCCCACGATCACCGGCTTGCCGCGCAACTCCGGCCGGCGGCGCACCTCGACCGAGGCGAAGAACGCGTCCATGTCGACGTGCAGGATGGGGCAGCCGGTGTCGTCGGCATCGGGACCGAACTCCCCCGCCCCGCCGTCTCTCGGCAATGCCTGGCTGCGCCCCACGATCGGCAGGTTACCGGTGGCCTCCGACAGATCGCCTCGGCGCCGCGCTGATCAGGGCGTATTTCCGGTCACCGTGATCAGGGGGATCCGCATCTCGGCGGCGGTGTACGAGCCGTGAAAGGCGACCATCCGGGTCAGGAACTCCGGCTCCGACCGGCTCGCCACCACCGCGTTGCGGTCGTGGCAGGCGACCACGACGTCACCCACCCGGGCGAGGTGCGCCTCGGGTACCGGACCGAACCAGCCGGCCGCGACCGCCTCCTCACGCGGTACCACCCAGGCCCCGTCACCGAGGACCGCGCGCCACGCGGCGATCACGTCGTCGCGCGCCCCCGGCTCGGTGTACAGGTACCGGACCCGCGCCTCGCCGGCGGCGGCCCGTACCCCTGAGCGCAGCCGGGCGTCGGTGTCGAGGTCGAACCGGTCGCCCTCCGGGATGTCGAGCTGGCCGTGGTCGGCCGTCACCAGCAGCGCGGCGTCCACCGGCAGGCCGTCGACCAGCCGGGTGACGAGGCGATCGACGTCGCCGGCCGCCACCGCCCACTCCTTCGAGGTCAGCCCGTGTATGTGGCCGGCACGGTCCAGGTCGGGGTGGTACCCGTAGACCAGACCTCCCTCGGCCCGCAGCGCCGCCAGCATCTCGGTGGCGAGCGCGTCCGGCCCGGCGGCGCCCCGGTACTCGGCCGCCCGGCCGTACGCGGCCACGGTCAGCCCGCTGCCCTTGAACTCGGCCCGGCTGACGACGGTGGCGGGGATGCCCCCGGCGGCCGCCCGGTCGAACAGGGTCGGTACCGGCTGCCAGGAATCCGGGTCCGGGTCGTCCCACCACTGGATGTGGTTGAGGATCCGCCCGGTCTCGGGCACCCGTACGTTGAAACCGACCACGCCGTGCGCGCCGGGCGGGGCACCGGTGCCGACGGTGACCAGACTCGTCGGCGTGGTGGAGGGGAACCCGCTGGTGATCGTGCGGGCCTCGCCGAGCCGGCCGGTCGCGACGTCGGTCAGGTTCGGCGCGTACGGCTCGGCCATCGGGAGCTGGTACTGGCCCAGGCCGTCGACGAGCAGCACGGCCACCCGGCGCACCCCGGCGAGCGGCCCGCCGGACAGGCCCAGCGGGTCGGCCACCCCGGGCAGGCCGAGCGCGCTGAGCACGCCCGGGAGGACGTCGGCGAGAGTGTCCGTGCCGTACCTGGGATGGACGAGCTCCATCTCAGGCGGCCGGACGGCGGGCGAACAGGTGCAGCTGGGTGGCGACCTCGCGGTACGGGGACAGCTCCGAGGCGGCCAGTTCGAAGGCGAGCAGCGCCTCGGTCTGGCCCTCCAGGACGGCGCCGGGCAGCAGGTCGGCGACCACCCGTACGCCGTGGGTCTGCTCCACCACCAGGCCGCCGGCGGCGAGCAGGTCGCCCGCCGACTCGAGGTCGAACCGGCGCCGCAGGGTGTCCCGTCCGCCGGCCCGGCCCTCCGGGTCGGCCAGCAACGCGGTCGCGACGTCGAGGTGGCCGTTCACCGCGCGCGCCAGTACGGCCGCCACCCGGTTCGCGACCAGCACGCTGGCGACGCCGCCGGGGCGCAGGGTCGCGGCGAGCGCCTTGACCACCGTGACCGGGTCGTCGACCACCTCGAGCAGGCTGTGGCACAGCACGAGGTCGGCACTGTCCGAGGGGACCAGGTCGGCCAAGGCGTCGCCGTCGCCCTGCACCGCGCGTACCCGATCCGCGACGCCGGCCTCGGCCGCGCGTCGCGTCAGCGCGGCGAGCGCGTCCGGGCTCGCGTCGATGACCGTGACCCGGTGCCCGGCGCTCGCCAACGGCACGGCGAAACCGCCCGTGCCGCCGCCGACGTCGAGCACGGTCAGCGGCCGGTTGGTCCGGTCCAACTCCGCACGCAGCACCGCCCAGACCACCGCGGTACGCGGGGAGGCGGGTCCCTTGGGCTCCACGCACCGGAGCCTACCCGCATCAGGGAGCGTGATAGATCTCCGCGCCGGTCGCCACGAACTCGGCCGCCTTCTCCTTCAGACCCAGGTCACGGGCTGCCAGCTCGTCCACGCCGTGCTCGTCGGCGTACGCTCGCAGATCCTGGCTGATCTTCATCGAGCAGAACTTCGGCCCGCACATGGAGCAGAAGTGCGCCGTCTTGGCGGGCTCCGCCGGCAGCGTCTCGTCGTGGTACGCCCGCGCGGTGTCCGGATCGAGGGCCAGGTTGAACTGGTCGGACCAGCGGAACTCGAACCGCGCCTTGCTCAGCGCGTCGTCCCAGGCCTGCGCGGCCGGGTGCCCCTTGGCCAGGTCAGCGGCGTGCGCGGCGATCTTGTACGCGATCACGCCGGCCTTGACGTCGTCGCGATCGGGCAGGCCCAGGTGCTCCTTGGGGGTGACGTAGCAGAGCATCGCGGTGCCGTACATGGCGATCATCGCCGCACCGATGGCCGACGTGATGTGGTCGTATGCCGGCGCGATGTCCGTGGTCAGCGGCCCGAGCGTGTAGAACGGTGCCTCGTGGCACCACTCCTGCTGGAGGTCCACATTCTCCTTGATCTTGTGCATGGGCACGTGGCCCGGCCCCTCGATCATGACCTGGACGTCGTACTCCCACGCGATCTTCGTCAGCTCGCCGAGCGTGCGAAGCTCCGCCAGCTGCGCGGAGTCGTTGGCGTCCGCGATGCAGCCCGGCCGCAGCCCGTCGCCCAGCGAGAACGCGATGTCGTACTGCGCGAAGATCTCGCACAACTCCCGGAAGTGGGTGTACAGGAAGTTCTCCTCGTGCCGGGCCAGGCACCAGGCGGCCAGGATCGACCCGCCCCGCGACACGATGCCGGTCACCCGCTTCACGGTCAGCGGCACGTACGACAGCAGCACACCGGCGTGCACGGTCATGTAGTCCACGCCCTGCTCGGCCTGCTCGATGACGGTGTCCCGGTAGACCTCCCAGGTCAGCTTCAGCGGGTCACCGCCGACCTTCTCCAGGGCCTGGTAGATCGGCACGGTGCCGATCGGTACCGGGGAGTTGCGCACGATCCCCTCGCGGGTGGCGTGGATGTGCTTGCCGGTCGACAGGTCCATGACCGTGTCGGCGCCCCACCTGGTGGCCCAGGTCAGCTTCGCGACCTCTTCGTCCACACCGGACGTCACGGCCGAGGTACCGATGTTGGCGTTGACCTTCACCAGGAACCGGTTACCGATGATCATCGGCTCGGTCTCGGCGTGGTTGACGTTGTTGGGCAGGATCGCCCGACCGGCGGCGATCTCTTCGCGGACCACCTCAGCCGGTAGCCCTTCGCGCAGCGCCACGAACTCCATCTCCGGGGTCACGATGCCCTGGCGGGCGTAGTGCAGCTGGGTGACGGTCCGGCCGGGGGCGGCGCGGCGCACGGTCTGCCCGGCGGTGGCGGTCCCGCGGGCCGGCTCACTGATCACGTCGCCGCGCTCGGCGATCCAGTGCGCCCGTAGCTCGGGCAGGCCGACCGACGGGTCGCTGCCGGGACCGGACGTGTCGTAGAGCCGTACCGGCGGGTTGTCACCGGTCAGCTTCACCTCGGCGAACGGCACCCGCAGATCGGGTCGCGAACCGGAGACGTAGACCTTGTGCCTCATGAGAGTGCCTCCCAGGACAGTGGGCCGTGCCCCTCGCCGAGCCGCCAGCCGGCGGAGCCGCGCAGGGCACGATGGACGTAGGACTTGGCACCGTGCAGCGCCGTCCGCACATCGTCGCCGCGGCTCAGCCGGGCGGCGGTGGCGGCGGCGAAGGTACAGCCGGTGCCGTGGTTGTTGGCGGTGTCGACCCATGGCGCGCGCAGGATCTCGACCTCGCCGGCGTGCCAGACGACATCCACGGCCTCCCCGCCGCCGTCCAGGTGGCCGCCCTTGACGACCACCCACTCCGGGCCGGCCCCGCCCAGCTCTCGGGCGGCGGCGACGGCATCGTCGACGGACTCCACCGACCGGCCGACCAGGACGCCCGCCTCCCGCGAGTTCGGCGTCACCACGGTCGCCACCGGGAACAGCTCGTCGAGGTACGCGCGCCGCGCCGACCCGTCGAACAGCTGGTCGCCGGAGGACGAGACGAGCACCGGGTCGACGACGAGCCGCGGCAGCCTCCTGGCCCAGCGGGCCACCAGGTGGACGATCTCGACCGTGGCCAGCATGCCGGTCTTGACCGCCGCGACGGGCAGGTCGTCGAGGACCGCGGCGAGCTGCTCGGCCACGAAGTCCGGCTCGACCGCCCGCACCCCGCGTACCTTCGCCGTGTTCTGGGCGGTGAGCGCGGTGATCACGCTGGTGCCGAAGACGCCGTGCATCGTGAACGTCTTCAGATCGGCCTGGATGCCGGCGCCGCCGCCGGAGTCCGAGCCGGCGATGGTGAGCGCGACCGGCGGGTTCATGGCATCAGCTCCTTGACCACCGCGGCCGGGTCGTCCGCCCGCATCACCGCGCCCATCACGGCCACCCCGGCGGCGCCGGCGTGCCGGCACGCCTCCGCCCGCTCGCCGGACTCGACCCCACCCAGGGCGTACACCGGCAGGCCGGCCCCGGCGCACAGCTCGCGCAGCTTTCCCAGCCCCAGGGGCGGTCCATAGCCGGGCTTCGACGTCGACGGGAAAACGGGCGAGACAGTGGCGTAGGAGCAGCCCTCGGCCGCGGCGCCGGCCAGCTCTCCGGCGTCGTGGCAGCTGCGACCGATCAACCCGGGTGGCGTCGCCGGCCACGCGTCGGCGGCGGCGAGATGCTGCCCGTCTGCGCGGGCGTAGCCCGCCGGGCCGGCCCAGCCGGCTTCGCGGCCGGCGAGCAGCAGCCGGCCGCCGACCCGCGCCAGCAGCGGGTGCAGTTGCGCCGCGAGGGCCGCCCGCTCGTCGCCGGGCAGGTCCTTCTCGCGCAGCACCACCAGCCGCGCGCCGCCGTCGACGGCCGCCGCGATCACCTCGGGCAGCGGGCGGCGGGCCTGGCGGCGGTCGGTGAAGACGATCACCATGTGGGCATCCCCTCGACCGGGCTGGACGCGGTGGCGTGCAGCCGGCGCGCGATCCGCCCGGCGCGGTACGCCAACCGCCCCGCGATCACCGCGTGCCGCATCGCCGCGGCCATCTCGCCCGGGCGCTCCGCCCGGGTCACCGCCGACGCGAGCAGCACGCCGTCGCAGCCCAGCTCCATCGCGAGCGCCGCGTCCGAGGCCGTACCGATCCCGGCGTCCAGGATCACGGGTACGCTCACCGCCTCCCGGATCAACGCGATGTTGTACGGGTTGCGGATGCCCATGCCGGAGCCGATCGGCGCGCCGAGCGGCATCACGGCCGCGCAGCCGACGTCGGCCAGCCGCCGGGCCAGTACCGGGTCGTCGGTGGTGTACGGCAGCACGGTGAACCCGTCGTCGACCAGGGTCTGCGCCGCGCTCACCAGCTCGACCGCGTCCGGCAGCAGGGTGTCCTCGTCACCGATCACCTCGAGCTTGATCCAGCTCGTCGCGAACGCCTCCCGCGCCAGGTGGGCCAGCTTGACCGCCTCGGCGGCGGTGTAGCAGCCGGCGGTGTTCGGCAGGATCCGTACCCCCGCCTTCTCCAGGACGTCCAGCAGGGTGCCGGGGGCGGCCGGGTCGATGCGGCGCAGCGCCACGGTCACGAGCGCCGTGCCGCTCTCCCGGATCGCCTCCTCCAGCACCGCGTGGTTGGTCACGCCGCCGGTGCCCAGGATCAGCCGGGACTCCAGCTCCTCACCGGCGATGACGAAGGTGTCGCTACCCACCTTGCACCGCCGTGAGGATCTCGACCGAGTCGCCTGGGTCCAGTGCTCTCGCGGCCCACGTGGAGCGCGGCACCACCTCGCCGTTGACGGCCACGGCGACGCCGGTCTGGCGGTGGGTCAGCTCGCTGACGAGCTCCGCGACGCTGGTCGGACCGCTCAGGGTCCGGTGCTCGCCGTTGACGGTCAGGTCCACAGCGCCTCCCTGTCCGGGGTGAAGGGTTCGATCTCCTGCGGCGGCACCCCGGTGGCCACCAGCTCGGCGACCAGGTCGGCGGTGACGGGCGTGAGCAGGACACCGTTGCGGTAGTGGCCGGCCGCGATGATCAGGTTGTCTTTCAGCGCACCGAGGATCGGGGCGTTGTCGGGGGTACCGGGCCGCAGGCCGGCCAGGATCTCGGTGACCGGGTACTCGACGATCCCCGGCAGCAGCTCGGCGGCGGGGCGCAGCAGGTCGAGCACGCCCCCGGCGGTGACGGTCGTATCGGCGCCGCGCTCCTCCTCGGTCGCCCCGACCACCAGCTCCCCGTCGTGGCGCGGCACCAGGTAGACCGGGCGGCTGCGGGCGTACCCGCGGATGACGTGCCGGACCGGCGGCGCGGGCGCCTTCAGCCGAACCGTCTGCCCCTTGACCGGGCGGACCGGCAGGCCGGTCAGCGTGGTCGTACCGATGCCCGCGGCCACCACGGTCCGGTCCGCGTCCACGTCGGCCAGGTCGGTGACCTTCCGGGGCACGATCCGGTCGCCGACGGCGTGCCGCAGCGCGGTGAGCAGCCGGCGCGGGTCGACCTGGCGGTCCTGCGGCGCGTGGGCGCCGCCGCGTACCCGCGGCGACAGCAGGGGCTCGCGTTCGCGCAGCTGCCGGGCGGTCAGCGGGGATACCGGCTGGCCGGCCCGCTCGTACCACCCGGCGAGGCGGCGTACCTCGCGCAGGTCGTCGTCGGTGAGCGCGACGATCAGCGTGCCCTCGTCGCGGTAGCCGAGCTCGACGCCGGTGGCCTTCTCCAGCTCGGCGGCGAAGCCGGGCCAGCGCCGGTTGGAGTCGACGAGCAGGCCCTGCAACGCCTCCTCGCCGGCCTGGATCTCGCTGGTCGGCGCGAGCATGCCGGCGGCCACGGTGGACGCCCCGTCCTCGCCGGCGTCGTAGACGGTGACGTCGAGGCCCCGCTGCACGCAGCGCCACGCGATACCGAGCCCGATGATCCCGGCACCGACGACCGCGACCCGCGTGGTCATCGTGGTTCTCCCAGCGCCTGCAGCAGCTCGACGGTCGCCTCGGCGGGGTCGTCGGCGTCGCAGACCGCGCCGACGACCGCGACACCGTGGGCGCCGACGGCGGTCAGGTCGGGCACCCTGGTCGCGGTGATGCCGCCGATCGCGATCACGGGTACGGCCACCGCCCGCGCGACGGCGGCGATGCCCGCCGGGCCGATCGGGTCGGGCAGTCCGTCCTTGGTTCTCGTGGCGAAGGCGGGACCGACGCCGAGGTAGCTGGCCCCGTCGCGCACCGCACGCAGCGCGGTCTGCGGATCGCGGGCGGTCGCTCCGAGGACGGCCTCCGCGCCGAGGATCCGGCGGGCCGCCGCCACCGGCAGGTCGTCCGCGCCCACGTGAGCGCCGTCGGCCCCGGCCGCGAGCGCGACGTGCAGCCGGTCGTTGACCAGGCAGGTGACACCGCTGTCGCGGCACATCGCGAGGATGCGGACGGTCAGCTCGTACGCTTCCCGGTCGGTGGCGTCGTCGGGTACCCGTACCTGGACGGTGTCGGCACCGGCCGCCAGCGCGGCGGCGACGACGGCGAGCGCGTCACGGCCCGGACGGGCATCGGTGATCAGGTGCAGACGCCCGATGGGGGGCATCAATCCTCCCTCCCTGCGCCGGCATGACCCGGATCAGGTTCGACGGTCGGGGGCTCACAGCCCCCCTCTCAGCCCGGTGACACCGGACTCCCGTGGGTTTGTTGCTCAATGCTCGACCCTAGCGACCCGCCGGGGGCGGCACAACTGCGGTCATGATCACTGGGGCGTGGGAGCCGCGGGCGAGTAAGGATCGAACCATGGAGTACTCGCGACTTGGCTCGACCGGCCTCAAGGTCTCCCGGATCTGTCTCGGCATGATGAGCTACGGCAGCAGTACGTGGCGCGAGTGGGTTCTCGGCGTGGAGGCCGCTGAACCGATCGTGCGCCGCGCCGTCGAGGCGGGCATCAACTTCTTCGACACCGCCGACATGTACTCGCTGGGCGCCAGCGAGGAGGTGACCGGGCGGCTGCTGTCGGCGCTCTTCCCCGACCGCGACGACTACGTCCTGGCCACCAAGGTCTTCAACCCGATGGGGCCCGGCCCCAACCAGCGGGGCCTGTCCCGCAAACACATCATGGCGAGCATCGACGACTCGCTGCGGCGGCTCGGTACCGACCACGTCGACCTGTACCAGATCCATCGCTTCGACCCGGAGACGCCGGTCGAGGAGACGATGGAGGCGCTGCACGACGTCGTGCGCGCCGGCAAGGCCCGCTACATCGGCGCGTCCAGCATGTACGCCTGGCAGTTCGCGAAGATGCAGTACACCGCGGACCTCAAGGGCTGGACCCGGTTCGTGTCGATGCAGAACCACTACAACCTGGTGTACCGCGAGGAGGAGCGGGAGATGATCCCGTTCTGCCTGGACCAGGGCGTCGGCCTGATCCCGTGGAGCCCACTGGCGCGGGGGCTGCTCGCCGGTACCCGCGGCCGGGGCGGCGAGAAGCGTACGGTCCGCGCCAACAGCGACGAGTTCGGCGACACGCTCTACACCGACGACGACTTCGCGGTGGTGGACGCGGTGATCGAGGTCGCCCACGAGCGCGGGGTGAAGCCGGCTCAGGTGGCGCTGGCCTGGCTGCTGTCCCGACCCGGCGTGACGGCGCCGATCATCGGGGCGACCAAGCTCCAGCACCTCGAGGACGCCCTCGGCGCCCTCGAGGTGCACCTCACCGAGTCCGAGATCAAGCGGTTGGAGGCGCCGTACCGGCCGCACCCGATCCGCGGCCACTCCTGATCCCGAAGTCAGCGGAAGTCGCGGGAGCCCGGGCGTACCGGCAGGGTCAGCGGCGCCAGGTGGTCGGCGCGCAGGTTGACCACCCCCTCGGCGCGTTCCAGGATCCCGCGCACGACCAGCGCGGACGACGTGCGCGCCACCCGCCGGTACCGATGCCAGAGCCCCGACGAACAGGTGACGTTGAGCATGCCGGTCTCGTCCTCGAGGTTGATGAAGGTGACCCCGGCGGCGGTCGCCGGGCGCTGCCGGTGGGTGACGATGCCGCCGACGAACACCCGCCGCCCGGGCTCGGCGGTCTGCAGCCGCTCGATCGGCAGCGCACCCAGGCGGTCCAGGACCGGGCGCGCGAACTGGGCGGGGTGCGCGTCCGGGGCCAGCCCCGTCGCCCACACGTCCGCGACCATCCGCTCGATCGCGTCCATGCCGGGTAGCGTCGGCGCCTCGATGCCGGTCGTCGTGCCGGGCAGCCGGTCCGGGCGCTCCTGCGCGGCGGCGCCGGCCGCCCACAGCGCCTCCCGCCGCGACAGCCCGAAGCAGGCGAACGCGTCCGCGGTGGCGAGCGCCTCCAGGTGCGCGGTGCTCAACTCGGCCCGCCGGGCGAGGTCGGCCATGTCGCGGTACGGGCCGCCGGCCGCCCGTCGCGCCTCGATGCGCTCGGCCACGTCCGCCCCGAGGGTGCGCACCGACTTCAACCCCAGCCGGACCACAGGTCCACCACGGCCCCACTCGTGCGGTTCGGTTCCCGGAGCCTCCCCGTCGACCGGCGGTTCGAGCACGGCGAGAGCGCCGCTGGCGTTGACGTCCGGCCGCCGTACCGTCACCCCGTGCCGGCGCGCGTCGTCCACAAGGGACTGGGGCGAGTAGAACCCCATCGGCTGCGCGTTGAGCAGCGCGGCGCAGAACGCCGCCGGGTGGTACCGCTTGAGCCAGGCGCTGGCGTACACCAGGTACGCGAAGCTCATCGCGTGGCTCTCCGGGAAGCCGTAGTTGGCGAACGCGGCGAGCTTGTTGAACAGGTCGTCGGCGAGCTCGCCGGTGATGCCGTTGGCCGCCATGCCCTTGTACAGCCGCTCCCGGATGGCCTGCATCCGCTCCGTGGACCGCTTGGCGCCCATCGCCCGCCGCAGCTCGTCGGACTCCTGCGGGGTGAACCCGGCCACGTCGATGGCCATCTGCATGAGCTGCTCCTGGAACAACGGCACGCCCAGCGTCTTGCGCAGCGCGTTCTCCAGGAGCGGGTGCGGCACCGTGGGCTCCTCCAGCCCGTTGGCGCGCCGGATGTACGGATGTACCGAGCCGCCCTGGATCGGGCCGGGGCGGATCAGCGCCACCTCGACGACCAGGTCGTAGAACTTTCTCGGCTTCAGCCGCGGCAGGGTGGCCATCTGGGCCCGGCTCTCCACCTGGAACACGCCCACCGAGTCGGCGCGGCAGAGCATCTCGTACACCCCGGGATCGGTCAGGTCCATCGTGGCCAGATCCCAGCGCAGGCCGATCATGTCGTACGCGAAGTGCAGCGCCGACAGCATGCCCAGCCCCAGCAGGTCGAACTTGACCAGCCCGACCGACGCGCAGTCGTCCTTGTCCCACTGCAGGACGGTGCGGCCCGGCATGCGGGCGTGCTCGACCGGGCACACCTCGATCACCGGCCGGTCGCAGATGACCATGCCGCCGGAGTGGACGCCCAGGTGCCGGGGGAACGTCAGGAGTTCGTTCGCGTACTCGACGACCTGCGCCGGAATCTCCTCCAACTCCGCCACGGCGACCGAGCCCCACCGGTCGATCTGCTTGCTCCAGGCGTCCTGCTGGCCGGGCGAGTACCCGAACGCCTTGGCCATGTCGCGCACGGCGGAGCGAGGCCGGTACGAGATGACGTTGGCGACCTGGGCGGTGTGGCGGCGGCCGTACTTCTCGTACACCGCCTGGATGACCTCCTCGCGCCGGTCGGACTCGATGTCGACGTCGATGTCGGGCGGCCCGTCGCGCTCCTCGGACAGGAACCGCTCGAACAGCAGCCCGTGCGCGACGGCGTCCACGTTGGTGATGCCGAGCGCGTAGCAGACCGCCGAGTTGGCCGCCGATCCCCGCCCCTGGCAGAAGATGTCGAGCCGGCGGCAGATCTCGACGATGTCGTAGACGATCAGGAAGTACCCGGGGAAGTCCAGCTTGGAGATCATGTTCAGTTCGTACTCGAGCTGCTGGTACTCCTTCGGATGCTCGTCCCGGCTGCCGTAGCGGCGGGCCGCGCCCCGCATGGTCAGGTGCCGCAGCCAGCTCATCTCGGTGTGGCCCTCGCCGACGGGGTAGTCGGGCAGCCTGGGGGCGACGAGCTTGAGGTCGAAGGCCAGTTCGCGACCGTACGCCGCGGCCCGGGAGACCACACCGGGAAAGGCGGCGAAGCGCTCGGCCATCTCCGCGCCGCTACGCAGATAGGCGGTACCGGCGGCGGGCAGCCAGCCGTCCATCTCGTCGAGGCTGCGCCGGGCGCGGACCGCGGCGAGGGCCGCGGCCAGCCGTCGGCGCCCCGACGCCGCGTAGTGGACGTTGTTGGTGGCGACGCACGCCAGCCCGGCGTCGGCGGCGAGCGCGGCGAGCGCGTCGTTGCGTTCGTCGTCGTCGGGGTGGGCGTGATCGGTCAGCTCGACGGCGACATGCTCGGCGCCGAACAGGGCGGTCAGCCGGTCCAGCTCCCGGGCCGCCGCCTCGACCCCCTCGGTGAGCAGCGCCGCGGGTACGTGCCCCTTGCGGCAGCCGGTGAGCACGAGGACGTGGTCCCGCAGTTTTTCGGCCGCCTCCTCGAGGTCGTAGACGGGGCGCCCCTTCTCCCCGCCCCGCAACTGCGCCTCGGAGATCACCCGGGACAGCCGGGCGTACCCTTCCGGCCCTCGGGCGAGGGCGAGTAGGTGCCGGCCGGCCGGGTCGGGCTCCCCATTCTGCGGTCCGGGCAGGCCGAGTGACAGCTCCGCGCCGAAGACGGTCTTGACGCCCAGGGCGCGGGCCGCCTCGGCGAACCGCACCACGCCGTAGAACCCGTCGTGGTCGGTGATCGCCACCGCTTCGAGCCCGAGGTGGGCCGCCTGCTCGGCCAGCTCCTCGGGGTGGCTGGCGCCGTCGAGGAAGCTGAAGTTGGAGTGGCAGTGCAGCTCGGCGTAGGGGACGCCGCCCTCGCGGCGCTCCAGCGTCGGCGCACGGTACTCCTTTCGCTTACGCGTCCAGGCCGGCGAGTCCCCACCGTCGGCCTCGACGGCCAGCGGGTCCACGACCGGTGGGACAGAGTCTTCCTGTTCGCGACTGCGGGGCTCGCTTCGCTCGCTCCTCGCGCTCACGCTGCGCCCGGACAGGACCCGCTCCATCCGCGACCACGGCACGTCCGGATTACTGAACCCCATGGTCGCCCCTAGTCATAGACGGCCTCCAGGACCCATCGACCAGCCGACAGCGACAGCAGCAGGGCCTGGCCGTCGGCGAGCAGCATCTGGAACCGCACCCGGCGGTCGGACTCCTCCGGCGCCCACCAGCGCTCGTCGACCGGCCACGGGCCGGCCCAGCCCCACACCTGTACGGGCCGGGCGTTCCCGATGCCGACCAGTGCCGGGTCGCCGGTCACGGCCAGCCGGCCGGTGACCCCGACGGGTACGCCCTCAGCGGTGGTGACGCTCACGGACAGCGGCTCGGGCAGGACCGTCGCCGGGGCCGGCGCCGGCAACCTGCCCGGCCACGGCGGCACCTCGGGCCCGATAGCCGTACGCTCGTCGCCCCAGGGCAGCAGCCGGACCCGGTCGGCGGCCGAACGACCGCCCCTCAGCTCGGCGAGCACGACCGCCTCCGGCCCGAGCAGGCCCTGGACCCGGGTCAGGGCGCGGTGCGCCCGATCGCGCTCCTCCCCCGCCTCGCCCCACAGCCCGAGCTGCAGGCCGGCGTGCTCCACCACCCCTTCGGGCAGCAGCCGCAGCCGGGTCAGGCCCGCGGTCGGTACCGAGCGCCTTCCCGCCGTGGTCAGCCAGCCGTCGAGCTGCCAGCGCACCCGGTCGGCGATGCCCGCCGCGCTCAGCAGCCCGTCGTGCCGCCAGGTGCGGTACAGCTCCTCCCCGGCCACGGTGTGGGCCTCGATCCCCAGCCGGGTACAGGCCAGCCCGTGCCCGGCGAGGCGCTGGTACAGCCGCTCGGCGAGGGCCCGGGCGGCGAACGCGGCGGCGTCGACCCGGTCGACCGGCTCGTCGAACGCCTCCGTCACGTCGAGGTCGGGGGGCGGCTGCCGGGGAGCGAGCGGCTGCTCGTCCCGGCCGGCGGCGAACTGGTGGGCCAGCGCCGCGTCGAACCCGAACCGCGCGAGCACGTCGCCCGCGGGCAGCGCGGCGAAGTCGCCGAGGGTGTGGAGGCCCAGCCGGCGCAGCAGGTCGACCAGGGTGGGCCGGCCGAGGGCGGTGATGTCGAGACCGGCGAGGAAGGCTGTGGTACCGGCGGGCGGGACCAGCCGGCCGGCCCGCGCGGCCAGCGTGGCGGCGAACACGCCGTCGGCGATCCCGGCCTGCGCCTCAACGTCGCACACCTGCGCGACGTGTTCGACAAGTAGCTCCGCGACCTCCTCCTCGCCCCCGAAGTACCGGGCCGGACCGCGTACGGCGAGCGCGCAGACGCCGGGCCGGACGACCTCGACCCCGGCGGCCAACTCCTCGACGGCGGCCACCACCGGCTCGAACGCCCGGGTGTCGCGGGCGGCGTCGTGGTCGACGACGACCAGTTCGGGGCAGCGACCCTGCGCCTCACGCCGGCGCAGCCCGCGGCGTACCCCCTCGGTCCGGGCGGCCGGCGAGCAGGCGAGCACCCGGTTGGCGTGCATCACGGCCACCGGCCGGTGCGCGGGCACGCCCTCGACGATCTCGACGGCGATCACCGGCCAGTCCGGACACCACAGCACCAGCGTCCGCACGGCCGGTCACCCCGTCGCTTCAAGGGCTGCTTCGCCCTCATGCACGGCCGCCGGCGCGGTGGGCACCCCGCTTGTCCGGGATCGCTGGAGGGCTGGCCACCAGACCTCGGTGCGTCTGGGCGCGGAGGCGGCCCCGCGCCCGCGCGCCATGATGGTGAGCTGCCGGCAGCGCAGGCGGCCGCGGCCCCGCTCGAGCCCGTGCCACACCCCGCGTACCGCGTCGAAGGTGATGTCGGCGCCGTCCCACCGCCCGTACGAGACGAGCACGCTGCCCCGCTGCCGTGCCCGCGCCGCCAGCCGGCTGGCCACGGACGGGGCGATCGGACCGGGCGGGGCGGCGACCACGATGTCGACGCCGTCGAGCAGCGCGGCGACGACGGTGGTCCAGTCGGGGCCGGGATGGGGTACGAGAGCCAGCCGGTCGAGAGCGATGCCCGCCTCGGCGGCGGCGACCGCGCCGAGGGTGGGAACCCCGACGACGGCGCACCACGAGCCGGCGCCCGAGGCAGCCGCCAGCAGCGCCAGGACCAGGGAGGTGGCGCCGACGGATCGGACCGGACCGGCGCTCGGGCTGTCCGCGGCGGTGCCGCTGGTGGTGGCGACCGCGACCGTGGCGCCCCGGCGCAGCCCCCGGCCCGGCAGCAGCGCCCGCAACTCGGGCAGCACCGGCAGCAGGCGTTCACTGCCGAGCGCGCCGAGCGCGTGGTCGCTGGCCCGCCGGATCGTGCCGGTCAGCGCGGCCGCCCGTACGATCGCCAGCCCCTTGGCGGAACGGTCGCCCGCCGCCCGCCGGTCGTCCGACGCCCCCGGGACCGGCGCCGGCGTCTCCGGCCTCGGACCCTTCGGCGGTAAAACCGCCGGCGAAGTTCCTGTCGACAAGCCGACCACGCGGCTTCTCCCCCCGTTGCTGTTCCTACCCGGGCCCCCGGTCCGGGTGACAGAAGTTTCCGCGCGGCCTCAACTGGCCAGGCGGTCGCCGTTCAACAGGGGTTGGTAGGACAGGCCGAGCGACACTTCCACGACCGCGATGAACTGCTCGGCCGAACGGATCAGGTCGTCCGCCTCCCGCGCGGTCACCACCCGGGGGATGCCGGCCTCGGCGGCGGCCCGCTTCGAGGCTCCGGCGGCGAAGAAGGCGGCCCACTCGCTGAGCTCCGGCGCGACCATGACCACCAGCTCCCAGACGCTGGTGAGGCGACTGCGCCGGCCGGGTGCGGGGCGGGCCCGTGCGGCGAGCACGGCGGCGGCGGCGCGCAGCGCGGCCAGGTGCGCGGTGGCGTACCGCAGCCCCTCCTTGCGGGTCTCGGCCGCCTCCTCCAGGCCCTGCCGGGCCAACGAGATCAGCTCCCGTGGGGTTCGATGGGGAAGCGCATGCGCGGCGACGGGCAACTCCTGGCGCCCGTCCTGGGACGTGACGGACCTGGGGCCGGGAAGGTTCTTGGATCGGTTCGTCGGCATCAGGTCTCCCTCGGTGCGCATGGTCGTCGAGGCCGCTGCGGAGGAAGACGCAGCAGCGTGTGGGCCGGGCGTGGAGCTTCCCCACACCACGCCCGGCCAGCGGACCACCAACCGCCGCCCGGGGGTCGGGGGCGGCGGTTGGTGGTCCCGCCGTGAGGCCTGCCCGCGAGGACCGGGCCTCGAAGCGGTTCGCGAACCGCTTCCGGAAGGTGCGCCGCGAATCGCCCCTCCCGAACAGTCGAACGAATGTTCGAACTACAAGTACAGTACACCGGGGCGCCGACAAAAACTCAATGCTCCCGCAAGATTTTCGAACATTCGTTCGAGACAGCCTGATGGCCTGGCGAGCCGGCCATGTGATCTCCTGTACGCCGGTCGGTAGGCGCGAGTACGGAGGATGCCGGGTGCCCCACCCCATCGAGAGAACAGGGCGCTCGTGACGGCCCGCCCCGCGCTGGGGGCCGCCATGGTCGTCGCCTCCGGCGCCCTGTTCGCGGTCAACGGCACCGTCTCCAAGCTGGTCCTGCGCGCCGGACTGGACCCGATGCAACTGACCACGCTGCGGGCCACCGGCGCGTTCGCCGGGCTCCTCGTGCTGACCCTCGCGCTCCACCCCCGCCGGCTACGCTTCACCCGCCGCGAACTGCCGCTGCTGATCGGGTACGGCCTGGCCGGGTTCGCGTTCGTACCCCTGCTGTACTTCATCGCGATCAGCCGGCTGCCGGTCGGCATCGCGCTGCTGTTCGAGTACACCGCGCCGCTGCTGGTCGCGCTGTGGGCCAGATTCGGCCGGCGGCAGCCGGTACGCCGGCGGTTGTGGATCGGTCTGAGCCTGAGCCTCGCGGGCCTGGCCGGGGTCGCGGAGCTCTGGGGCGATCTGCGACTGGACCCGGTCGGCATCGCCGCAGGCCTCGGGGCCGCGACCCTCCTCGCCGTCTACTACCTGATCGGCGCGAACGGCGCGGCCCGCCGCGACCCGGTGTCGCTGACCTGTCTGGCGTTCGGCGCGGCGGCGGTCGCCGGCTCCGTCATCCGGCCGTGGTGGCGCTTCCCCGGCCACCTGCTCTCCGCCACCAGCGCCGGGCTGCCGGTCTGGCTGCTCTGCTGCTACGTGGTGATCCTCGGCTCGATCGCGCCGTACCTGCTCGTCACGGCGGCGCTGCGGCACCTGCCGCCGACCAGCGCCGGCATCGTCGGGATGGTCGAGCCGGTGTTCGCCGGCGGGGTCGCCTGGCTCGCCCTGGGCGAGGCTCTGACCCCGACCCAGCTGGCGGGCGCCGCGCTGATCCTCGCCGGCGTCGTGCTCGCCGAGACCGCCCGGACGACGGCGCCGGCGACCGCCCCGACCACCGCCGGGACCGCGCGGACGACCGCGACCGGAGCCCCCCGGCCGGCCGTACCCAACACCGTCCCCGAGCTACCGCCCACCTGAAGTCGTACGCGGACAGACGTTTACCGGCCCGATCGGCCAAGATGGACCCCATGCAGCTTCACCCCAACGCGCAGGCCGTGCAGGACGCGCTCGACTCGGCGGGCGCGCGCGACGCCGAGAACCAGCCGAGCGCGGTCCGGATCCTGCCCGACGCGGTGCACACGGCGGTGGCGGCCGCCGCGGCGCTGGGCGTAGCGGTCGGCCAGATCGCCAACTCCCTCATCTTCGACGCCGACGGCGAGGCGCTGCTCGTCCTGACCTCCGGCGCCCACCGGGTGGACACCGCGAAGGTCGCCGCCCTGATAGGCGTGCAGCGGCTACGCCGGGCCACCCCGGAGTTCGTCCGGCGCCACACCGGCCAGCCGATCGGCGGCGTGGCGCCGCTGGGCCACCCCAAACAGGTACGCACCCTCGTCGACACCGCGCTGAACGGCTACGACCAGGTGTGGGCGGCTGGCGGCATCCCGCACGCCGTCTTCCCCATCACGTACCCCGACCTGGTCCGCATCACGGCGGGGTCCCCGGCCGACGTGGCGTGAACAGCCTGGTGACCCTCCACGCCTGGCGGGTGCCACGCGGCGCGCTGCCCCGCGCGCTGTGGCGGATGGCCCTCGACCGGGGACGGCTGCGGCGTACTCCCGGAGTGTCGTTCGCGAAGCTGCTGGGTACGGGCCGTGACCTCCACTTCGGGCCGACCGGCGCGGACCCCGGCCGGTGGGCGGCCGTCATCGCGTGGGACGACGCGAGCGCGGCCGAGCGCTTCGACGACTCGCCGGTCGGCCGGGCGTGGGCCGAGTTCGCGACGGCGCGCTGCCGGCTGGCGCTGCGTCCGGTCACCAGCCGCGGCGCGTGGGCCGGCCGCTCCCCGTTCGAGGTCACCGATTCGCCACGCACCGACGGACCGGTCCTCGCGCTCACCCGCGCCCGGCTGCAGCCGGTACGGGCGGCGGCCTTCTGGCGCGCGATCCCGGACGTCGCGGCGACCCTGCCCGCCGCGCCGGGCCTGCTCGCCGCGTTCGGCATCGGCGAGGCCCCGCTGGGCTGGCAGGGCACGGTCAGCGTGTGGCGGGGCAGTGCGGACCTCGTAGGCTTCGCGTACGGTCCGTCGGCGCACCGGGCCGTGGTCGCCGCGACACCCCTGCGGCGCTGGTACGCCGAGGAGCTGTTCGCCCGCTTCTCGGTGCTCGACGTCGACGGGGACCGAGGCGTGCTCGGCTGGAACGGAAGGGACGACCGGCGATGAGGCTCGTGGCCTGGCAGCCCGATGACCTGGTGCGCCGCCTCGACGACGTGATCGAGGTGTACGGCGCCGCCATGGGATACCACGCCGCCCTGCTACAGACCCGCCGCGGGTACGTGGCGGCGCACGCCGGCCGGCCCGGTTTCCGGGCGGTCGCCACCACCGGCGACGACGGCTCGCTACTCGGCTTCGGGTACGGGTACACGTCCACGCCCGGCCAGTGGTGGCACGACCAGATCAGGGCGTCGCTGCGCCGCGACGACGGCAAGTCCTGGATGTCGGACTGCTTCGAACTGGTGGAGCTGCACGTACGCCCCGGCGCCCAGGGCCACGGCATCGGCCAGCGGCAACTGCGCGCACTGCTGTCGTCCGTACCCCACCGCACCGTCCTGCTCTCGACCCCCGAGGCCGACGAGGACACGTCCCGCGCCTGGCGGCTGTACCGCCGCTTCGGCTTCGTCGACGTGCTGCGCAACTTCTACTTTCCCGGCGACGACCGCGCCTTCGGCATCCTGGGCCGCACCCTGCCGCTGCCCGCGCGCGTTCCGGCGTGAGCGCGCGGCCCCGGCCGGGCGCGGCGAGCTGGGCCGGGCTCGCGGCCGTGGTGCTGGCCGAGATCGGGTACCCGCTGGCCGACGGCGCGACCCGGACCCGCCTGACCGTCCTCACCGTGCTGCTCGGCTGCGCCGTCTCGGTCGCCCACGCCGCGACCAGCCGGGGCTGGCGGGCCGCGGCCGTGCTGGTCGGAGTCGCCGGGGGCGGCGGGCTGGCCGTCGAGGCGCTCGGGGTGGCGACGGGGGTGCCGTTCGGCTCGTACGGGTATTCGGCGGCGCTCGGCCCGAGCGCGCTCGGCGTGCCGCTGGTGATCCCGCTCGCCTGGACCTGGATGGCGTGGCCGGCCTGGCTGGTGGCGGGGCGGCTGGCACCCGGGGCCGCCCAGGTACCGGTGGCCGGTCTCGCCCTGGCCGCGTGGGACCTGTTCCTCGACCCGCAGATGGTGGCCGAGGGGTACTGGACCTGGCGCGCTCCCCGGCCGGCGCTGCCGGGGGTACCCGACATCCCGATCTCCAACTACCTGGGCTGGCTGCTCGTCGCGATCGCCCTGATGGCGTTGCTCGCGGCTGTACCCGACGCCCGCCGGCCGGGACCCGACGGCCCGATGTACGCGCTGTACCTGTGGACCTACGCCTCCGGAGTACTGGCGCACGCGGTGTTCCTGCACCTGCCGGCGTCGGCGGTGTGGGGCGGCCTGGGCATGGCGCCCGTCGCGGTACCGCTCGCGGTGGTGCTGTGGCGCTGTGGCGCTCGCGACCGCAAAGATCGCCACAACGTCCGCATCGGAGGTCGTGGTGATGGGAGCCCCTTGAGGCCACGACTTCCCGGACGTCGTGCCGACCAGAGCAACGAGCAGCGGGTGGCGCCGTGATCGGCTGGATCGCCGCCGGCGCCGTCGCCGCGCTGACCGTCCACGCGGGCGTCAATGCCATGCTGCTGCGCCGCCCGCCGGCCCGGCCGCCCGCCACCGACCGGCGCGTCGCGGTCCTGCTGCCGCTGCGCGACGAGGCGCACCGCGTGGAGCCGTGCCTGCGCGCGCTGCTGGCCCAGCGGGGCGTGCCGAACCTGCAGATCCTCGTCCTCGACGACGGCTCGACCGACGGCACCGCCGACCTCGTGCGGTCCATCGCCGGGGACGGCGCGAGACTGCTCACCGGCGCGCCGCTCCCGGCCGGTTGGCTGGGCAAACCGTACGCGTGCAGCCAGCTCGCCGCCGAAGCCGACGCCGACATCCTCGTATTCGTCGACGCCGACGTGGTGCTCGCCCCGCACGCCGTGGCCGCCGCCGTCGCGCTGCTGGACGAGGTGGACCTGATCTCCCCGTACCCGAAGATCATTGGCCAGCGACTGGTGCAGCCGTTGCTCCAGTGGTCCTGGCTGACCTTCCTGCCGCTGCGCGCGATGGAGCGGTCACGGCGGCCGTCGCTGGCGGCCGCCGGCGGGCAGTTCCTCGCCGTCAAGGCCGACGCGTACGCGAAAGCCGGTGGCCACGCGGCCGTGCGGGACCGGGTCCTCGAGGACATCGAACTGGCCCGCGCGGTCAAGCGGGCCGGCGGGCGGATCGCGCTGGCCGACGGGTCGGCGCTCGCGACCTGCCGGATGTACGCCTCGTGGCGGGAGCTGGTCGACGGGTACGGCAAGTCGCTGTGGGCCTCGTTCGGCTCGCCGGCCGGCGCGGTCGCGGTCGTGACGCTGCTGGTCGCCCTGTACCTGCTGCCGCTCGCGGCGGGGCCGGCCGGGCTGGCCTGCTACCTCGCCGGGGTGGCCGGCCGGGCGGTGACCGCCCGCGCCACCGGGAGCCGGTGGTTCCCGGACGCGCTGGCCCACCCCGTCTCGATCGCGGTGTTCGCGCTGCTGGTCGCGGTCTCGTTCCGGCGCCGTCACCGAGGCGAGCTGAGCTGGAAGGGCCGGCCGGTCGAGTGAGCGAGGTGGTGGTGATCGGCGCCGGGGTCGGCGGCCTGTCGGCCGCGGTCCGGCTCGCCACGGCCGGGCACCGGGTCACCGTGTACGAACGCGCCGGTACCGTCGGCGGCAAGCTCGGCCGGCACGTCCGCTCCACGCCCGCCGGCAGCTTCCGCTTCGACACCGGCCCGAGCCTGCTCACCCTCCCCCACGTCGTCTCCGACCTGCTGGGCGACGACCTGTCCGGGCACCTGGTGGAGCTCGACCCGATCGTGCGGCACCGGTTCCCCGACGGCACCGTGCTCGACTCGTGCGCCGACCAGGCGACGTTCACGTCCCGGATCGCCGAGGCCTTCGGGGAACGGTCGGCCGACGAGTGGCGGCGGCTGTGGCGGCGCGCCGAGCGGGTGTGGCAGACGTCCTGGCGGCACGTGCTCAGCGCGCCGGCCCGCTCGACCCTCGGTCTGTCCACACTGGCCTGGCGGGCCGGTGACCTGGCCGCGATCGGGCCGGGGCAGAACATCCGGAGCGTGGGCCGCCGGTACCTGTCCGACCCCCGGATGCGTACCCTCCTCGACCGGTACGCCACCTACGCCGGCGCCGACCCCCGGCGGGCGCCGGCCGCGCTGCTGGCCGTCCCGTACGCCGAGCTGCGCTACGGCGGCTGGTACCTGCGGGGCGGGCTGGGAACCCTCGCCGACGCGTTGCTGGCCCGGTGCGACGCCCTCGGGGTACGGGTCCGTACCGGCACCCGCGTGGTGGAGATCGAGGCCGCCGGCGGGCGGGTGCACGGGGTACGGCTGGCCGACGGCGCGCTGGTCCGCGCCGACGTCGTGGTGGCCAACGCCGACGCCCTCGAGGTGTACCGCGACCTGCTGCCCGACCGGCGCCGGGCGGCCCGCCTGCGGGAGCGCAGCCTCGCCGGCTTCGTTCTGCTGCTCGGCGTGCGTGGCCGTACCCCCGGGCTGGCCCACCACACGGTGCTGTTCCCCACCGACTACGACGCCGAGTTCGACGACGTCTTCGGCCGGCCGCGCGACGGCATGGTGGCCCGGCCGGCCCGCGACCCGGCCGTCTACGTCACGGTCGCCGACGACCCGCTGGTCCGCCCGGACGGCCACGAGGCGTGGTTCGTCCTGGTCAACGCGCCGCCGCACGGCGACAACGCGGCCGGCGTCGACTGGGCCAGCTCGTCGACCGCGCACGGGTATGCCGACCGGATCCTCGACGTGCTGGCCGCCCGCGGCGTGGAGGTGCGCGACCGGGTGCTGTTCCGGGACGTGCTCACCCCGGCCGACCTGCAACTGACGACCGCGTCCCCGGGCGGGGCGATCTACGGTACGCCCGCGCACGGCCTCAGCGGGCTGCGCCGGCCCGGCAACCGGGGGCCGGTCCGGGGGCTGTTCCTGGTCGGCGGGTCGGTACACCCCGGTGGCGGGCTGCCGATGGTGATGCTGTCGGCGAAGATCGTGGCCGACCAGATCGGCTCAGCGTAGTTGTCGCGCCGACCGGCTCAGCGCAGCCTCGCGCGGACCGCGACCAGAAGCTGGCCGAGGCCGACGGCTGCCAGCACCGTCCACACCCCGACGACGACAGTCACCGCCCCCGGCGGCGCGAACGCCGCCACGACCAGGCCCGCCACGGCGAAGATGACGCGCGTCGGCCGCTCGGCGACGGTCACCACCCCGACCTCGCTCATGCCCGCGACCGCGGCCCGCGCCCGCACGTACTCGTGCAGCCAGGACAGGCCACCGCAGCAGAGCAGCAACCAGCCGGGCGCGCCGAGCAGCCACAGCGCCACCAGCCAGCACGCCTCGCTGACCCGGTCGGCCAGCGAGTCGTAGACGTAGCCGGCGCGCGACGCCCGGCCGGTGAGCACCGCGACGGCGCCGTCGACCGAGTCGGCGACGGCCGACAGCGCGACCAGCGCCGCCGCCAGCAGCGGCAGCCGCGCGGCGACCGGTACGCCCAGCGACAACGCCACCCCGACCCCGGTGACCACGGCCGGGGTGGCCCCGCCGCGCACGGCGATGCGAGCCACCGTGTACGCGAACCGCAGCCATCCCCGCACGAACACCGACCCGGTCCGGGGGTCGTACCCGCCGTGCAGCTCGCGCCAGGCGAGCGCGTACTCGTCCCAGGTCTTCATCGAGCGGCGGTGTGCACCCCGAGGTTCTGCCACACCTCGCGGGTGGCCGTCGACCGGTTGAGGGTGATGAAGTGGATGCCCGGCGCGCCCTCGGCGAGCAGCCGATCGGACAGCTCGGTCGCCACCTCGACGCCGATCTCCCGTACCGCGGCGGGGTCGTCGGCGACGGCCCGCAGCCGCGCCGCGAGATCGGCCGGGAAGGCGGCGCCGGAGAGCTGCGCCATCTTCTCGATCTGCTTGACGTTCGTCACGGGCATGACGCCGGCGATGATCGGCACGTCGCAGCCACGCGCGGCCACCCCGTCGCGCAGCCGGGCCCAGTCCTCCCAGCGGAAGAAGAACTGCGTGATGGCGAAGTCGGCGCCGGCGCGGCACTTGCGGACGAAGTAGTCCACGTCGGTGTCGAGGTCGGGCGAGCGCGGGTGCTTCTCGGGGAACGCGGCCACCCCGACGCAGAAGTCGCCGCTGCGGCGTACCAGTTCGACCAGCTCGCTGGCGTAGTGCAGGCCGTCGGGGTGTGCCACCCACTCCGCCTGCGGGTCGCCGGGCGGGTCGCCGCGCAGCACCAGCACGTTGTGGATGCCGACCTCGGCGTAGTTGCCGATGACGCGGCGCAGCTCCGCCACCGAGTGGTTCACCGCGGTGAGGTGCGCCATCGGCAGCAGGGTGGTCTCGGTTGCGATCCGTTCGGTCACCGAGATCGTGGTGTCGCGGGTCGAGCCGCCGGCTCCGTACGTGATCGACACGAACGACGGCCGCAGCGACTCCAGCTCGCGGATCGCCTGCCAGAGCAGCCGCTCGCCGTCGGCGGTCTTCGGCGGGAAGAACTCGAAGGAGAACGTGGGACCGGACGAACGCACCAGGTCCCCGATCGACGGCCTGTCGTCGGGCATCACCGATGGAAGTCCGAGTGCCACGGCTGGGACTGTACCCAGCTGACGGGAGATTCGCCCCGGTTGTCCCGACAGTTGGCGTGGTGATCTGTACCGCTGTTCTCCCGTCCCGATTCGTCAGACCCCTGCGGTACCACTGTCACCACGGGGGTCTGTGCAGGCAGGGGGTCGCGACCAGGCAGGTGTCACAGATACGGAGGTTGGTCGATGGCACCGTCGCGACAGGAGTCGATCGGGTCGTTGCTCACTCGGGTGCGGGCGGCGTACGGCTGGTCGCAGCCTCGGCTGGCCGAGCTGCTGTGCGCGGCGTCCGGCGTGCCGACCCTGACCCGACATGAGATCTCCCGCTGGGAGCGCGAGGAGCGCATCCCGAGTCAGCGGTGGCTGCGCTGGCTCTCGCTCGTGCTCGGCGTACCGCTCGACGACCTGGAGCGGGCCACCACCGTCGCCCGGCTACGGCGCGGAGACCTGCTCGGCTCTCCGCCCCCGCTCACCGGGCCCGATCCCGGAGCGCTCGACCTGGCCTCGCGGGTGGCGACACTGCGGCGGATGGACGATCTCGTCGGCGGCGCCGACCTGACCAGGTTGACCGGCCGGGAGCTGGCGGCCGCACTCCGCCTGCTCCGCCCGGGCGGGTCGACCGACCGGCAGCGGCGCCGTCTGCTGCCGACCGTCGCCGAGCTGGCCCAGCTCGCGTGCTGGGTGGCCGCCGACGCGGGTGCGCCCGGCCCGGCCCGGCGCGCACACCGGATCGGCGTCGCGGCGGCGACCGCGGCCGATCAGTACGTCCTGCTGGGTCACCTGCTCGCCACCCGCGGCCACCTCGACACCGATCCGGCGCGAGGGCTGGCGCTCGTGCAGCGGGGGTACCGGATCGCCCACCCCACGGCCCCGGCCACCGCCCGCGCCCTGCTGCTGCACCGGGTGGCGTTCGCGGCGGCGCGGTGCGGCCAGTACCGGGCGTGCGAGCAGGCCCTCGCCGGCGCCGAACGGGCCTTCGAGCGGCGCGCCCCGGAGCGCGACCCGTCCTGGCTGTACTGGCTCAACGAGGCCGAGCTGACCGCGATGACCGGCCGCTGCTACGCCGCGGTGGGCCGGCCCCGGTTGGCCGAGCCGCTGCTGCGCGCCGCGCTGGCCGACGGGCGGATCCGGTTGCGCGCGTGGGCGCTGTACGCGGCCTGGCTCGCCGGCTCGCAGCTCGACACCGGTGAGGTGGAAGAGGCCTGCGCGACCGTACGGGCGGCGCTGATCGTCACGGTGCGCGTCGGCTCGGTCCGCGCCCTGTGCCGGATCACCGCCCTGCATCCGCGCCTTCGCGAACTGGGGTCGGTGCCGGCCGTCCGGGACTACGTCGAGCTGTACCGGACCGCCGTCCCGTACCTCCCGCGGGGCGTGGGGGGCGCCGCCGACGCGCCCACCGGGTACGGCTAGGTTCACCTCGTGGCGGCGTCTGTGTTGGACCGGGCAGGTCTGCGTACTCGGGTCGACAACGCCCTCGCGGCATTCCTGGCCTCCAGGCGCGACCAGCTCGCCGGCATCGACCAGCCGGCCCTGCTGCCGGTCGCCGACGCCATCGAGCGGTTCGTGCTGCGCGGCGGCAAGCGGCTGCGCCCGGCGTTCGCCTACTGGGGCTACCGGGCCGCCGGCGGGGTCGACCGCGACGAGATCGTGGCCGGTGCGGCGGCGCTGGAGTTCGTACAGGCCAGCGCCCTGATCCACGACGACGTGATGGACGGCTCGGATACCCGCCGGGGCGAGCCGGCCATGCACCGGCAGTTCGAGTCGCTGCACCGGGAGTCGAAGTGGATGGGCGAGCCCGCCGACTTCGGTACCGCCTCCGCGATCCTGCTCGGCGACCTCTGCCTGGTGTGGTCGGACGCCCTGCTGCACGGCAGCGGCCTCGACCCGGCGACGCTGGCCCGGGCCCGGCGGGTCTTCGACGACATGCGCACCGAGGTCACGGTCGGGCAGTACCTCGACATCCACACCCAGGTCACCGGTGACACCTCACTGTCGCGGGCCGGCCTGGTCGCGCGGTACAAGTCGGCGAAGTACACGGTCGAACGGCCGCTGCTGCTCGGCGCCGCCTTCGCCGACGCTCCCGAGGAGGTCTTCCGGGCGTACTCGGCGTTCGGCCTGCCCCTGGGCGAGGCGTTCCAGCTGCGCGACGACGTGCTCGGCGTGTTCGGCGACCCGGCCGTCACCGGCAAGCCGGCCGGCGACGACCTGCGCGAGGGCAAGCGCACCTACCTGGTGGCGGCGGCCTTCGACGCGGCCGACGAGGCGGCGGCGCGGCAGTTGCACGAGGGGCTGGGCGACCCGGACCTCGACGAGGCCGGGATCCGCCAGGCGCGCAAGATCATCACCGCGACCGGCGCCCTGGCGCGCACCGAGGAGCGCATCGCCGAGCTGACCGCGTCGGCCCTTGCCGCGCTCGACTCCGTGGAGCTCGACCCCGAGGGCGCCGAGGCGCTGAGGCAGCTCGCCGCGGCCGCCACCCGCCGACTGACCTGATCGGGTAGCCCGTGATCACCGAGACTTTTGCACGCCATAACGACACCAAGTCTCGGTGATCACGGTTCGCCGGGCGCTGGGCAGCCGGGTTGGCAGGGGCGCGGCGCGCCGCGCCACCCGGCGGCGCGGAGCGCCGTGGCGACCTGGACGGCCACCGCGCACGGCTGACCGGCGACATCGGCCCAGCCGTAGCGCAGCACGCGCCGGCCCTGAAGCACCGACACGTTGTCGCGGCGCATGTCCCGCCACCGTGCCTCGTCGGGGTGCGCCGCCCGACCGTCGAGCTCGACGACCACTCCGAACGGGACATACCGCACGTCGTCGTAGAACCGGCCACCTGGACGGGTGACCGCGCACTGACGGCTGCCGCGCGGCAGTCCGTGCGCGCGTTCCACGTCCCGCAGGTAGCGAAGCTCCAGCGACGACTGCGCCCCGCCACCCACATCGCCCAGGGCGGCCAGCACCTCCGCCCGCCACCGCAGCTTCTTACGCGCCTCGATCGCGGCGATCAGCCGCTCCGGCCGGGTCAGCCGGCGACCGCACGCCTTCGCGATCAGGCCCAACGCCTGTTCCAGCGAGTGCGAGGTCTGGACCAGGTCGACGACGGTCTCCTCGACCCGCGTCTGTGGCGGCAACCGGAGCGGGTGCCGAGCCTCCTCCGCACGACCGGACTGGTGGACGACCACACCGGGAATCGGCGAGAGCTCCCGCCGGGTCGGCACGGTCACGTGGATCAGTTCGTCCGGCTCGTCGACCAGGCCGATCAGCTCCGCCGACGATCCGTGACTGAGCATGGCGCCCGGTCCGGCACGCAACACGGCGGCCCACAGCAGGCACTTCCGCGGAACCGGGCCGCTGAAGGTCGCGTACACCGAACGGAAGATCCGTTGCCACCGGCCGGTCCGCAGGTGCTGCCGGATGGCACTGCGGGTCACTCCTGCCGCGAGCGCCTGTGCACGGGTCACCACACCACACTGCTCATCGAGCATCACGCAAGCGTGACGGCGCGCCTGTCACCGGCGCCAGGGTGAGCTTGCGGCTGTGGAAAACCCCCACTTCCCATGATCACCGAGACTTTGTGTCGCTATGGCGTGCACAACTCTCGGTGATCATGGGAAAGGGAGGTGATCATGGGGTAGGAGCGGAGCCGGAGCGGCGGCCCAGCCAGACCCAGACCGACAGGGTCGTCAGTACCAGGGCGAAGCCGAACGCGAGGTCCTCCACCGGCGCGTACGCGATCCGCAGGCCCAGGATCGCGTCCGGGTTGTAGCGCACCACCCCGAAGCCGGTCAGCACGCCGTTGGACAGCAGTTGGAACCCGAAGATGATCGGGTACGTGGCCCAGAACGTCAGCCCGGCGACCAGCCGGGTCCGCAGCAGCGCGACGTCGACGGCGAGGGCCCCGAGCACACCGAGTACCGCGGCGACCGTGTACGTCACCGCCGGTCTCCACGACCCACGCGGGCCAGCACGGTGCGGACGGCTTCGAAGCCGAGGACCGCGCAGACCGGTACCACCACGAAGAAGAGCAGCTCTTCCAACGGCAGGCCGCCCGGCAGCAGTACCCCGGTCATCTGAGCGGGATCGAAGGTCCAGTGACCGGCGGCGATCGCCGCCAGATCCCACGCCGTGAACACGACGACGACCGGCAGCAGCGTCAGCAGGAGCCGCCGCCACCGGCGCAGCACACCGACCCGAAGGATCGGCTCCAGCCACAGCGCCCCGGCCAGGCAGCCGAGCAGGACCGCGAGGTACAGAAGATGCCGCACGGCAGACGCCGGTCAGAACCCCAGCGCCTGCGCCCGGCGCTTGACCTCGGTCGCCTGATGCCCCGACAACGCCACCGCAGGAGTACCCGGAAGGGACTCATCGGGCGTGAACAGCCACCGAATTGCCTCTTCGTCGTTGTACCCAGCGTCACGCAGCAAGGTCAGAATGCCGGGGAGGTGCTTGAGCACCGTGTCGCCAGCCACCAGTTCCGCGGGCACGCGCAGTACGCCGTCGCGGCGCACCGCGATCAGTTCGTTGTCCCGCAGTTTCTGGTGCACCTGGGAGATCCCGAGGTCCAGGCGCTCAGCAATGTCGGGAAGCGTCAGCCATTCGGCGGGCTGCTCGGCGTCGTCGGTCACCTCCTCACCCTGCCATGGCGCCCACCGGCAGATCCAACTGACCCGCGACTGACCACCCGCATGATCCACGAAACCACGACCCGCGAGTGACGGTACGGAAAGGGACAGCGTCGTGAAGCCCTGGGAGACGATGCGCCGGGAGGTCCTCGGCGCATGGCGCTCGATCCGTTACGACCTCGACCGTCGGCCCGGCGCCGACGGCGAACCCGACGCGGCGGCCCATCGGGACCGGCCGGGCGACGGGGCGAGCCTCGACCTCCGGCCCCGACCGGTGACGACCGCCGACGAGGACTGGTACAGCGAGCCGCTGCCCGAGCGGGTGAGCATCTGGGCACCGCTGAAGGACCCGCGCCGGGTGCTGGCCACCGGCGCCGTGGCGAGCGTGATCGCCGCGTCCGCCACCGGCACCTTCTTCGCCGTCACCGGCGGCCTCGGCATTCTCCTGGCCGACGCCAACGCCGGCGTGCCGGTACCGGAGCGGGCCCCGGCCACCGCGACGCAGGCGGGAGCCTCCTCGCCGGCGTCGCGCCAGCACCGCGCCGCGCCGCCCGCCAGGCCCCAGGCCGCCGTGGCGTCCCGCCCGTCGGCGACGCCCGCCGCCCGCCCGGCCGGCCCCGCGGAACCGGTTCCGTCGGTCGTGGTGACCACGTCCCCGCCGTCGCGCAGCCCGGTACCCGAGGCAACGCCATCGGCCTCGACCAGCCACAGCGCGTCACCGTCCGCGGCGCCCTCAGCCTCGCCGACGCCGTAGATTCACCGATCCGGCACGACTCGCGCTACGTCAGCGGTTCATCCGCCGTACACTCGCTGCCGATGGACACGACAGTCGCCGACAATCTCATCGGGGCGCTCATCGACGGACGCTACCGCGTTCGCGCGCGGGTCGCACGCGGCGGGATGGCGACCGTCTACACGGCCGTGGACGAACGGCTGGAGCGTACCGTCGCCCTGAAGATCATCCACCCGACCCAGGCCAACGAGCCGCGGTTCCTCGAACGGTTCACCGACGAGGCGAAGGTGATCGCCCGGCTGACCCACCCCAACGTGGTCGCCGTGTACGACCAGGGCACCCACGAGGGCCTGCCGTACCTGGTGCTGGAGTACGTGCGCGGCCGGACGCTGCGCGAACTGCTGGCCGACAAGCGGCGGCTGGCGCCGGCCGACGCGCTCGCGATCATGGAGCAGATGCTCGCCGCGATCGCCGCCGCGCACCGCGCCGGCCTGGTGCACCGCGACGTCAAGCCGGAGAACGTCCTCGTCGCCGAGGCCCCCAACCACAACCTGCTCGACGCCGTGGTGAAGGTCGCCGACTTCGGCCTGGCCCGCGCGGTGGAGGAGGCCAGCGTGGACGCCCCGACGAGCGGCGGGCAACTGCTCGCGAC
Organism: Planosporangium mesophilum; assembly: GCF_016863255.1. Lineage (GTDB taxonomy): Bacteria > Actinomycetota > Actinomycetes > Mycobacteriales > Micromonosporaceae > Planosporangium > Planosporangium mesophilum. The sequence goes on along the minus strand of NZ_BOON01000015.1, from coordinate 111,101 downwards.
CGTGGCGTACGTGGCGCCGGAGCTGGTCACCGACGGGCACGCCGACGCGCGCGCGGACGTGTACTCCGCCGGCGTCGTGCTGTTCGAGATGCTCACCGGCCGGGTGCCGTACGAGGCCGAGCGGCCCGTCGAGGTCGCCTGGCAGCACGTCGACCGGGACATCCCGCCGCCGTCGCGGTACGTGCCCAGCCTCCCGCCCGTCGTCGACGACCTGGTCACGCGGGCGACCCGCCGGGACCCCGACGTGCGCCCGAGCGACGCCGGCACGCTGCTGACCGAGGTGCAGGACGCCCGCGACGAGATCGGTACGGTCACCGCGCCGGCCCGGTTCCGGGCCGACGCCGCCCCGACGGTGGTGGTGCCGCGGTACGACAACGACGCCACGGTCACCATGCACAGCGCGGTGCGCCCGCCGGCGGTACCCCCGGAGCGACCGGCCTGGTCCAAGCTGCCGGCCACCCACCCCCGTCCGCGCGATCCCCGGCCGTACATCGCCGACCCCGCGCCGTCCGGTGGCGGTCTCAAGGGGCTCAAGGAGCGGGTTCTCGGCAGCCCGCGCGGACGGCTGTCGGTCGCGGCCGCCCTGGCGGTCCTCGGCCTGCTGGTGGTGATCGGCGGCTGGTGGTTCGGGGTGGGCCGGTTCACCACCGCCCCCGACCTGGTGGGCGTACAGAAGGCGCAGGTGGCCGGGCTCGTCGAGCAGAGCGGACTGACCGTGCGCTTCGACTCCGGCCGCTTCGACGAGAAGATCGCCAAGGACACCGTGCTGGTACAGAACCCGAAGGCCGGCCAGCGGGTCGTCTCCGGTAGCACGGTCACGGTGACGCTGTCTCTGGGGCCCGAGCGCTACCAGATGCCCGACGAGGCCGGCAAGGACGCGACGCTGGCCACGGCCGAGTTGGCCTCGCTCAAGCTGAGTGTCCAGGTCGTCCAGGTGTTCGACGACCTGGTGCCGGCCGGCTCGGTGGTGAGCAGCGACCCACCGGCCGGGACGTCGGTGAAGCCGGGTACGAAGGTGGTGCTCAAGGTCAGCAAGGGCCGGGCGCCGGTGACCGTGCCGAGCGTGGTCGGCCAGCCGCTCGACCAGGCGCAGGCGACGCTGGCCGGGCTGGGCCTCAAGGTCACGGTCAAGCAGCAGGACAACAACAAGCCGGCCAACACCGTCCTGGCGCAGGATCCCGGCGACGGCGCCGGTGTGGAGCCGGGCGCGACCATCACGCTGACCGTGAGCAAGGGGCCGGCCGCCGTCGCCGTGCCCAACGTGGTCGGCCGCAGCGTTGACGAGGCGCGGCAGATCCTCGCGCAGGTGGGCTTGCAGGCGCAGATCATCTTGCAGGCCGGTAACACGGTCCGGGCCCAGAACCCTCCGGCGGGGCAGCAGGTGCCGCCGGGTACGGCGATCGGACTCTGGTGCTTCGGATAGATCCGGATCCGGGGCACCGCCCCGTGATCGGCGGTCACGCCACGGTCGCGGGTGGGCTGGCCAAGGGCGGGCTGCGCTACCTCGATCGCAGCGAGGCCGCGGCGGTACAGGTGTACGTGTCCAACCCCCGCGGCTGGGCCCTCGCGACCGGCGACCCGCGCCAGGACGAGGCCTTCGCCGGCGGCTGCGTCGACCGTGGGGTGGTCTCCTACGTGCACGCGTCGCTGCTGGTCAACCTCGGCTCCCCGACCTCGGCCACGGTCGAGCGGTCGGCGGCGACCCTGGAGCACGCCCTGCGCCGCGCGGCGGCCATCGGCGCCCGGGGTGTCGTCTTCCACGCCGGCAGCGCGGTGGACGCCGGGCACGCCGAAAAGGCCATGATCCAGGTACGGGAGGCGCTGCTGCCGCTGCTCGACCTGGCCGCCGCGGAAGGGCTGCCGAAGCTTCTCGTTGAGCCGAGCGCGGGCGGCGGGCGGTCCCTGGCGGCACGGGTGGAGGACCTGGGCCCGTACCTGGACGCCGTCGACCGTCATCCGTGGCTGGGTACCTGCTTCGACACCTGCCACGCCTGGGCGGCCGGGCACGACCTGGCCGCGCCTGGCGGCATGACCGCCACGCTGGACGCGCTGGTGGGCGCCGTGGGCGCGGACCGGCTGTGGCTGGTACACGCCAACGACTCCAAGGACGCCTGCGGCTCCACCCGGGACCGGCACGAGTCCGTGGGCAAGGGGACGATCGGAGCGGCGCCGTTCGCGGAGCTGCTGGCGCATCCGGCGGCCCGGGGCGTACCCCTGATCGTCGAGACCCCCAACGACGACGGTGCCGGTCACCCGGCGGACATCGCGCTGCTCAGATCCCTGGCGCCCCACTCCTCATGATCACGGCCCGTACGGGAGAGCGGGTCAGGAGAGGATGCGGGTCAGGACGTCGATCGCCTTGACGATGCCGGCGTCGTCGACGTCCAGGTGCGTGACCAGGCGTACCAGGCGCGGGCCCATGACCGACACGAGGACGCCCTCGGCCCTGGCGGCCGCCCCGAGCGAAGGCGCGTCGATCGACGCCTTGGTCAGGTCCAGCGGCACGATGTTCGTCCGTACCGCTTCCGCGTCGACCACCCCGAACGGCGCCAGGGCCGACGCGAGACGGGCAGCACGGGCGTGGTCGTCGCCCAGCCGGGCGATGTGGTGGCGCAGCGCGTACTGGCCGGCGGCGGCCAGTACGCCGGCCTGCCGCATGCCACCGCCCATCCGCTTGCGGATCCAGCGCGCCTTCTCGATCTTCTCGGCGGAGCCGATCACGACCGAGCCGACCGGCGCGCCCAGGCCCTTGGACAGGCAGACCGACAGGGTGTCGAACAGCCGCCCGTACGCGGCGAGCGGCACCTGATCGGCGACGTGGGCGTGCCAGATCCGGGCGCCGTCGCAGTGCAGGGCCAGGCCGGCGTCGTCGGCCACCGACCGCAGCCGCTCCAGCGTGGCCAGCGGGATCACTCCCCCGCCGCCCCGGTTGTGGGTCTGCTCCACCGCGATCGCCCGGGTGGGTACCGCGTGGTACCCCTCGGGCCGGATCATCGCGGCGATCTCGTCCGGGTCGAGGTCGGCCCCGCGCGCCGGCCAGGTACGGCTGGACACGCCGCCGATCGCCGCCGCCGCACCGACCTCGTACGTGACCACGTGCGCGTCGGCGTCGCAGAGCAGCTCCTCGGCCGGCGGCACCACGAGCTGGATCGCGATCTGATTGGCCATCGAGCCGGTCGGGGTGAACAGCGCCGCCTCGTGCCCGAACAGTGCCGCGACCTCGGCCTGCAGCGCGTTGATCGTCGGGTCCTCGCCGTACACGTCGTCGCCGACCTCGGCCGCGGCCATCGCCTCGCGCATGCGCGGGGTCGGCCTGGTGACCGTATCCGAGCGGAGATCAACCACGGAGCATCTCCGCCACGAGGAACGCCAGCTCCAGCGACTGCTGGGTGTTCAGGCGCGGGTCGCAGGCGGTCTCGTACCGGCCCGGCAGGTCCGCGTCCTCGATCGCCTGGGCGCCGCCGAGGCACTCGGTGACGTCCTCGCCGGTCAGCTCGACGTGCAGGCCACCCGGGTGGGTACCCAGGTCGCGGTGCACCGCGAAGTAGCCGAGCACCTCGTCGACGATCCGGTCGAAGTGGCGGGTCTTGTACCCGTTCGACGACTCGATGGTGTTGCCGTGCATCGGGTCGCACTGCCACACCACCCGGGCACCGGAGGCGGTGACCTTCTCGACGATCGCGGGCAGCGCCTCGCGGACCTTGCCGTTGCCCATCCGCGCGATCAGCGTGAGCCGGCCGGGGATGTTGTCGGGGTTGAGCTTCTCGCACAGCTCGATCGCGTAGTCGGGCGAGGTGGTCGGCCCGAGCTTGACGCCGATCGGGTTGGCGATGCGGGAGATGTAGTCGATGTGCGCCCCGTCGAGCTGCCGGGTGCGCTCACCGACCCAGAGGAAGTGCCCGGACAGCCCGTACGCCCGCGGCCCCACGATGCGCGTGAGTGGCCGCTCGTACTCCAGGGCGAGCGCCTCGTGCGAGCAGTACAGCGTGACGCTGCGCAGGGCCTCGTCGTCGTTGACGCCGCAGGCCTTCATGAAGCCCATCGCCCGGTCGATCTCGCGCCCGATCGCCTCGTAGCGCTGGCCGGCCGCGGAGTCGCGCACGAACCCCTTGTTCCAGTCGTGCACGGCGTGCAGGTCGGCCATGCCGCCGCCCAGGTACGCCCGGAGCATGTTCATCGCGCTGGAGGCGTTGGCGTAGGCCCGGATCATGCGCTGCGGGTCGGCTATCCGCGCCTGCGGGTCGGGGTCCAGCGAGTTGATCATGTCGCCGCGGTAGGCCGGCAGCCCGAGAGCGTCGAGGGCCGACGAGCGGGGCTTGGTGTACTGGCCCGCCACCCGGCCCACCTTGACCACCGGCAGGCTCGCCCCGTACGTGAGCACGACCGCCATCTGCAGCAGCGTGCGGGCGTTGGCCAGCAGGTGGCTCTCGGTGTTGTCGGCGAACGTCTCCGCGCAGTCACCGCCCTGGAGCAGAAACGCCTTGCCGTCGGCGACCAGGGCGAGCCGGTCGCGCAGCTGGTCGACCTCGTAGGGGGCGACGATCGGCGGGACGGTGTTGAGCACCGAGGCGACCTCGTCGACGACCGACGGGTCGGGCCACGGCGGGGTCTGTGCGCGCGGAAGCTCGCGCCACCGGTCGAGGCCGAACGCATCGATCTCGTCCTGGGTCAGCGCCTGGTGGCCGATCTCCGGCCCGGGGTAACGGAAGTGGTGCCACTGCTCTGGCATGACGACCAGGGTACTTTCGCCGTCGAGTGGTCCGCTGGAGGAGTGCCATGATCCCGACCGGTGGACACGGGAAATTCGGCTCTACAGCCACTCTTTGCGCTTGAATGTGACGTACAACGCAATCGACAACACGACGGTCACCAGCGTGGAGGTGATGAATCCCCCCGGCCTGCCGAAGCCGGGGTACGGCACGTTCTGGCCGTAGAAGCCGGTCACCGCCGTCGGTACCGCGATGATCGCCGCCCAGCTCGTCACCTGTTTCATGATCAGGTTCATCCGGTTGCCCTGGACGGTGAGGTTCGTCTCCAGGATCGTGGTCACCAGGTCCCGCAGTGACTCGGTCCACTCCGCGGCCCGCAGTACGTGGTCGTACACGTCCTGGTAGTACGGCAGCATCGGCTCGCCGACGACGTGCAGAGTGGGGCGCATCAGCGCGTTGACGACCTCGCGCATCGGCAGCGTGACCCGGCGCAGTACCACCAGGCTGCGGCGCAGCCGGAAGGAGCGCCGCTGCACGGCCCGCACCGACGGCCGGTCGGCGTCGAACAGCAACCCCTCCACGTCCTCCAGGGACTGGTCGAGCTCCTGCACCGCGGCCAGGTGGCCGTCGACGAGGTAGTCCAGCAGTCCGTGCAGCAGGAACGCCACCCCGTACCTGGACAGGTCGGCGTTGTCGTCCCAGCGGGCCACCACCGCGTCCAGGTCGAGGCCGTCGCCGCGCCGGACCGTGATCAGGGTCTGCGCCGTGACGAAGACGCCGATCTCGTCGGTGACGACGCGACCCTCGCGGCCGTCCAGCCGGACCCCGTACGCGGAGATGAACAGGTGGGAGCGGTACCGGTCCAGCTTCGGGCGCTGGCCGAAGTTCAGGGCGTCCTCGACGGCGAGGTGGTGCAGGCCGCACTCCTCACTGATCACATCGAAGTCGGCCTGCGTCGGGTCGACGAGGTCCAGCCATACGACCGCCCGATCGTCTTCCAGGTGGTCGGAGATCTTCTCGACCGGGAAGTCCTCGGCCTCCAGAACGCCGTTGCGGTACAGCCGGGTGCGCGCCATGGTGACCAGGGTAGATACTCAGCCGGGGAGATCGACCAATCCGGCCAGGGTCGCGCGGTGCCGCGCAGGCGTACCGAGAGCGATCGAGTCGCTCTTGGCCCGCTTCAGATACAGGTGCGCCGGGTGCTCCCAGGTCATCGCGATCCCGCCGTGCATCTGGACGCACTCCTCGGCCGCCCGGACCGCGACCGCCGAGCAGTGCGCCTGCGCCAGCGACGCGGCGACGGCCGTGTCGGGGTCGTCGTCGGCCAGGCAGCCCGCGGCGTACCGGGCCACCGCGCGGGCCTGGGTCACCGCGACCCACAGCTCGGCGAGCCGGTGCTTGAGCGCCTGGAACGAGCCGACCGGCCGGCCGAACTGGTGGCGGGTCTTCACGTACTCGACGGTGGTGGTCAGGCACCACTCGGCGAGGCCGAGCTGCTCGCTGGCCAGCAGCACCGCGCCGGCCCGCCAGCCGGCCCGCCACGCCTGACGGGTCGGCTCGCCGGCGGCGAGGCGGCGGGCCGGGGCCGCGTCGAACGTCACGTCGGCAAGGCGCCGGGTCAGATCGAGCGACAGCACCGGGGTACGGGTGGCTGCGGCCGCCTCCACCGCGTAGATCGCGTCGCCGGCGAACACCAGCAGCACGTCGGCGGCGAGCGCGTCGGCGACGCCGGTGACCGTGCCGGTCAGGGTGTCACCGTCGGCTCGCACCGAGACCGGCGGCGTCGCCGTCGGCCCGGTGCCCAGCGGCACGGCGAGCACGACCGTGCGCTGCCCGGCCGCCACCGGCCGGAGCAGCTCGTCGGCCGCGAGGGTCAGCAGCGCCTCGGTGGCCATCGCCGCGCCGAGGTACGGCACCGGCGCGACCGCCCGGCCCAGCTCCTCGGCGACCACGGCCGCCTCCCGCCACGAGGCGCCCGCACCGCCGAACTCCTCGGGTACGGGCAGCGCCGCGACCCCGATGTCGGCGGCGAGGGTACGCCAGAGCGCCTGGTCGTACGGCTCGTCGCTCTCGGTGCGCTTGAGGACTGCGGTCCACGGCGCCCGGTCGGCCAGCACCCGGCGGACGGAGCCGCGCAGCTCCTCCTCGACGTCGCTGTACAGCAAGCTCATCGCGCCGCCTCGCTTCGCTCGGCGCCACGACGAGCCTCGACGACGCTGAGTTCTCTGGTTCGCTCGCTACGCTCGCTCATCGGGGTAGGTCCTTCCACGCGACGTCCTTGTCGACCCGGATCTCCGGCGGCAGGCCGAGCACCCGCTCCGCGATGATGTTCGACAGGATCTCCGAGGTACCGCCCTCGATCGAGTTGCCCTTGGCCCGCAGGTACCGGTACCCGGGTGAGCGCGCGTCCCAGCCGACGCCGGTCGGCCGGCGCATCGTGTAGTCGTCGTAGCGCAGTCCGTCCTCCCCCAGCAGCTCCAGCTCGAAGCCGGAGATCTCCTGGTTGAGCCGGGCGAACGCGTACTTGACCGCCGACCCCTCGAAGCCCGGCTGCCCGGTGGCCAGCTGCTCGCGCAGGCGCTGCGCGGTGAGCCGACCGGCCTCGGCGGAGACCCACAGCTTCATCAGCGCGTCGTGCTGGCCGGGGGTACGCAGCTCGGGCCGCTCCCGCCAGGCCCTCGCCACCACGCCGATGAAGCCGGCCCCGCGCGGGACGGCACCGCCGCCGATCGCGACCCGCTCGTTCATCAGGGTGGTCTGCGCGACCCGCCAGCCCTCGCCGACCTCGCCGAGGCGGTGCGCGTCGGGGATGCGTACGTCGGACAGGAAGACCTCGTTGAACTCGGCCTCGCCGGTGATCTGGCGCAGCGGCCGCACCTCGACGCCGGGGTCGGTCATGTCGCAGACGAAGTACGTGATGCCCTGGTGCTTGGGCAGCGCCGGATCGGTACGGGCGATCAGGATGGCCCACCGCGCCTCGTGCGCCAGCGAGGTCCAGACCTTCTGCCCGTTGACGATCCAGCCGTCACCGTCTCTTGCGGCCCTGGTACCGAGGGCGGCGAGGTCGGAGCCGGCGCCGGGCTCGCTGAAGAGCTGGCACCACACCTCCTCGCCGGTCCACAGCGGGCGCAGCCACCGCCGGCGCTGCTCGTCGGTACCGTGACGCAGGATCGTCGGGGCCGCCATGCCCAGGCCGATGGCGATCCGCATCGGGTCGTTGTCGGGCGCCCCGGCGGCGGCGAACTCGTTGTCCACCACCGGCTGCAGCGAGCGGGGCGCGCCCAGGCCGCCCAGCCCCTCCGGGTAGCTGATCCAGGCCAGGCCCGCGTCGAAGCGGGCCCGCAGGAACTCCAGCCGGTCCATCGTGGCCGGGTCGTGGCGCTGAAGAAAGTCGCGTACCCGCTCGCGCAGCTCGGTGGCGTCCATGGTCAGCTCAGCGGTCCGCCGGCGACGTAGATGACCTGGCCGGACACGAAGCCCGCGCCCTCGCTCGCGAGGAACGAGATGGTGTGCGCGACGTCCTCGGGCCGGCCCACCCGCTGCACCGGGATCTGCTTGGCGGCGCCGGCCTGGAAGTCCTCGAAGCTCACACCGACGCGGGCCGCGGTCGCGGCGGTCATGTCGGTGACGATGAAGCCCGGGGCGACCGCGTTGGCCGTGATACCGAACTTGCCCAGTTCGATCGCGAGGGTCTTGGTGAAGCCCTGCAGGCCGGCCTTGGCCGCCGAGTAGTTGGCCTGGCCCCGGTTGCCCAGCGCGGAGCTGCTGGACAGGTTGATGATGCGGCCCCACTTCTGCTCGGTCATGTACTTCTGGGCCGCCCGGCTCATCAGGAACGCGCCGCGCAGGTGCACGTTCATGACCGTGTCCCAGTCGCTGTCGCTCATCTTGAACAGCAGGTTGTCGCGCAGCACGCCGGCGTTGTTGACCAGCACCGCCGGCGCGCCGAGCTCCTCGGCGATCCGGCTGAGGGCGGCGTCGACGGCCGCGGCGTCGGAGACGTCCGCACCGACCGCGATGGCGCGCCGGCCGGTCTCGGTGATCCGGTCGACGGTGTCCTTGCACGCCGCCTCGTCGAGGTCCAGCACGGCGACGTCGAACCCGTCGGCGGCCAGCCTCTCGGCGGTGGCGGCGCCGATGCCACGGGCGGCACCGGTAACGATCGCGACTCGAGCCATGGTCGGTCCCTTCGAAAGAACATGCACTCGCGGTGCACTCTACTGATCGGTAAATGGCTGTGAAAGTAGTGAGTACAGCATGCGCGCCATCGTCTGGCGGGCGGCCTGGGCCCCAAGGCCGAGGTCGTCGCGCAGCGCCGACCACGCCGGCCAGGTACTCGCCGCGGTCAACGCGTTGAGCAGCTCCTCGGAGCGTGGGCCGGCCGCGGTGAGCTCGGCGGCGAACAGCTGGGCCAGCTCCTCGCGGGCTATCTGGTACTGCCGGGCGCGGTTGGCCCGCAGCTGCGCGGAGAACGGCTCGCGTAGCTGGGCCGCGCGAGCGACCGGCGCCAGGAACTCGAGCACCTGGGCGCGCTGCCGGGCGAGCGCCGCCACCCGCTGCTCCAGCGGGAGCCGGGGGTTGATCCGGCGGGCCAGCTCGGCCTGCTGCTCGAGTTGGCGCTGGCCGGCCGCCGCGTACAGGGTCTCCAGGTCGGCGAAGTTGGTCCACAGCGCGCGCAGCGAGACGCCGGCGCGTTCGGCGATGCGCTCCGCGGTGGGCCGCAGCTCGCCCTCGCCGAGCAGTACCAGGAACGCGTCCACGACGGCGCGGCGGGTACGGACTGCCCGCGCGGTACGGCCGTCGACGTTCACAGCCAAAGAACTTACACTCCGAGTGCATGAGAGAGTTCCCCTCTTTGACTGCCCTTGCCGACTCCGTCGGCCAGCACCTCGGATACAGCGAGTGGCACGAGATCGACCAGAAGCGGATCGATCTGTTCGCCGACGCGACCGGTGACCACCAGTGGATCCACGTCGACCCGGAGCGGGCGGCCAGCGGCCCGTTCAAGCGCACGATTGCCCACGGCTACCTGACCCTGTCGCTGATCCCGATGCTCAACGCCCAGGTGTACCGCGTCAGCGGGGTACGCATGGGGGTCAACTACGGGGTCAACAAGGTTCGCTTCCCCTCGCCGGTACCGGTCGGCAGCCGGGTGCGCGCCGGGGTCGAACTGGTCGAGGTCACGCCGGTCGAGGGCGGGGTCCAGGTGGTCGGCCGGGTCACCATCGAGGCCGAGGGCGGCTCGAAGCCGTGCTGCGTCGCCGAGACGGTCGCGAGGTACTACGCGTGAGCGAGCGCAGCGAGCGAACCAGAAGGCTCAGCGCGCAGGTGCCTCATGCCGTCGCGCAGCGAAGCGGAGCGACGACATGAGCAGCGCCCTTGTGCTCGGCGGCGGTGGGATCACCGGCATCGCGTGGGAGGTCGGCGTCCTGCAGGGGTTGCGCCGGGGCGGGGTCGACCTGACCACCGCCGACCTCGTGGTCGGCACCTCGGCCGGTTCGATCGTCGGCACGATGGTGGCGTCCGGGGTCGACCTGGACGCCGCCGTGAAGATCCAGCGCGAGGAGCAGGAACAGAAGTCGTCCCGCATCGACATCAAATTCGCGATGCGCGCCTTCGCCATCCTGCGCGATCCGTCCCTCGACCCGCTCGAAGCCCGGGCCCGGGTCGGCGCGCTGGCCCTGAGTGTGGACCTGGGCGACCCGGACCGGCAGGTCAAGTGGTTCGCCGCCCGGATGCCGCAGCAGGAGTGGCCGGAGCGGCGCCTGGTCATCACCGGCGTCGACGCCGAGACCGGCGAGTTCGTCACCTGGGATCGCGACTCCGGGGCTCCGCTGGTCCGCGCCGTGGCGGCGAGCTGCGCCGTGCCATGCGTCTTCCCGCCGGTGGAGATCAACGGCCGGCGCTACATCGACGGCGGCGTGCGGTCGGGTACGAACGCCGACCTGGCCGCCGGGTGCGACAAGATCGTGGTCATCGCGCCGATGGCCGACTCGCCGATCGGGGCGCCGCTCACCGAGCTGGACGCGCTGCGTGAGACCGCCAAGGTGGTCGTCGTCAAGCCCGATGCCGGCGCGCTGCGGGCGATCGGGCCGAACGTGCTGGACGCGTCCCGCCGGGTGGCGGCGCTGGAGGCGGGGCTGGCGCAGGGCGCGGCCCTGGCCCGCGAAGGGGCCGTGCAGCTGAGCTGAGCGGCCCGGCCTGCCCAGCCAGCCCGGCAGCCCGGCCGGGCTGCCGCCCGCCGGTCAGCGATGGATACGCAGGGCGCTCGGGCCGACGACCCGGGCGCCCAGCTCGGTCACCCGGTCCCGCAGGCCGCGGTCGGCGGTGACGACGACCCCGCCACCGCTCCCCTCCCGCCTGAGCAGGTCCACAATGGCGTCGTCGCCGGAGCGCTCCGCCGCGACCACCCGTACCCCCGGCACGGGGGGCACCCGGCGGGCGGCACCCTCGACGACGAGGACGAGTTCGTCGTCATCGGTGCCGCCCTCCAGCGCGGCCGGCCCGGCCGAGGCGAGGGCGTCGCGCAGCCGCTCGGCGGCACCGGCCCGATCCCGCCACCAGCCGTCCGGCACGGAGCCGACCACGTTCGCGCCGTCAACGACAATGAGCACGAACCAGTTCTACCCACAATCGGCGAAGAGTGTGCGGGTTCGGTGAACCCCAATCACTCCGTCCGTAGGGCCTCCGGGCGCATCAGCCGCCACAGGGCCGGCAGGCTGAGCGCGGTGACGAGCAGGACGACAGCCGCTGCGACCCCGGCGACCCCGGCCATGCTCGCCCAGTCGAACCGCACCGGCTCACCGATCATCCCGAGCAGAACCGCGCCCAGGCCGGCCCCGGCGACCGCCGCCAGCCCGAGACCGAGCAGTACCGGTACGGCCGTCTGCCACAGCACCGACCAGCCCAGGGTCGCCCGCCGGGTACCGAACGCGACCAGTACCGCGAGCAGCCGGCGCCGCTCCTGCAACTGCTCCAGCATCGAGACCAGCAGGCTCACCCCGATCAGCAGCAGCGTGATCACCAGCCCGACGAACAGACTCTTGCGGATGGTCGTGAACCGGTCGGATTCCCGCGTCGACTGCAGGAGGTTGACATACCCGTCCGGGCTGAGGCGGAACGAGGCGTTGCGGATGTGTTCGTAGACGTCGGGCACTGCCGGGTCGACCCGCATCAGCGTCTGCACGTTGGCCGCCGGCAGGGCCGCCACGCCGGGTGCGCCGGGAGTGGCGAGGACGCCACCGGCCTCTCGGCCGAGGGGGTCCCGCCCGGGCAGGGCCGGCCGCACGGCGGCGGGTACGGTCCACTCGACGTCGCCGATCCGCACGCGCTGGCCGGGGCCCGGCGTGGCGGCGCCCTGCGCGCCGGCCTCGCCCCGCCCGTTCACCACGAAGGCGTCACCGTCGGCACAGTGGTCGATCACGGCGATCTCGGCCAAGGCTCCGCAGCCGCCGATGAGCACGCTGATCACTGGCTGCCCGCTGGCGGACGGCTGCGCCGCCGGGTCCACACCGTAGAACTGGGTGACGGTGAACGCCGAGCGCACGCCCGGGACGGCGCGGAAGGTCGCGGTGATCGTGGCGGCGTCCATCGGGCCGTCGCCCGGCCCGAAGCCCGCCTGGACCTGCGCCCGCGCGGTGTCCTGGCCGGTCTCGACGGTGTTGGCGGCCGCGGCGGCGGAGAAGAGCATCTGCAGCGCGATACCACCGGCGACGGCGACCGCGATCCCACTGACCACCCGGGCTGCGGTCCCGCTGCCCATCTGCAGCCGGCGGGTCGCCAACTGCCAGGCCACCCCGCCGCCCCGCAGCCGGCGCACCACGCCCTCGATCAGCCAGGGCAGCACGGCCACCACACTGATCAGCAGGAGGATGGCACCGGCTGCGACCTGGTACGCGTTCGCGAGCCTCCCGCCCGTGGCCCCGACCTGTCCGATGAGCGGGTACAGCAGCGCCAGGCCGAGAACCGGCAGCATCAGCCGCCACCACAGCCGGCGCCGGGTGGCACCGGCTCGGCGTACGACGCCCAGCGGCTCGATGGCGACGCGCCGCAGGGCCAGCAGGGTGATCCCGACGGCCGCCGCCGGGACCGCCAGCGCGACGAGGGCGGCGAACACCGGATCGGGGCTCACGTCCGAGGTGAACACGGTGATACCGCCCACCGTGATCCGCTCGACGAACTGGATCCCGACTCCGAAGAACACGGCGCCGGTCAGGACGCCCAGGACGGCGCTGTTCAGTGCCTCCCCGGCCGCGATCCGCCGCGCCATCCGGCTGTCCGCGCCCACCAGCCGGATCGCCGCGAGCCGCCGGTCGCGATGCTCGTCGCCGAAGCGGATCGCCGCGGCGATGAACACCCCGATGGGCAGCAGCAGGACGACGAAGATGATGACGACCAGGAGGGCGAGCATCGGGCTCAGCTCCTCCGGGCCGCCGCCCGGGTTACCGAAGCGGTCGATGCGGTACACGTCCTCCCGGCCCGCGATCCGATCACTGCCGGCGTAGAAGACGTACTCGTCGGGGCCGATGAGGCCGTCGGCGCCGATGGACCCCACCATCCGGTACGGCAGCCTCGGTGCGAGCAGTGCACCGTCCGGTGTGGCCAGCAGCCGGGCCAGGGCCGGGGACGCGACCATCTCTCCGGGCCGCGGCAGCCGGTCGACGCCCGGCGGCACCGGCGCGCCGGGGCCGTCGGGCTGGAGCTCCAACCCGTACACCGAGGAATTGCGGAACCAGGTTTCGTACCGCCGTACCGTCAGGGTCCGGTCGCTCTTGGCCAGGGGGGCTCCAATACTCGCCGAGAAGTCGCGCGCCGCGCCCCGGTCGTGCCGGCCCTGGAACATCGCGGGGACGGACGCCGCCGTCAGCAGCATCGCCACGCCGAGCCCCACCCCGACCGCGGTCATCGCCGTCCGGATCCAGCCGTCCCGGCCACCGGCCCAGCCCAACCGCGCCCCGAAGATCAGGTCGGCGGTCCATCGCCCGGTCACGCGACGAGCTCCGCGTCGCGGGTACGGCCGTCCCGGACCACGACCTCGCGGTCGGAGTACGCGGCCACCCTCGTCTCGTGGGTGACCAGGACGACGGCCGTGTCCGATTCGCGCGCCGCCTGGGTGAGCAGGCGCATCACACGCTCGCCGTTGAGCGAGTCGAGCGCCCCGGTCGGCTCGTCGGCGAACAGCACGCGCGGCCGGTTGACCAGCGCCCGGGCCACCGCGACCCGCTGGCCCTGGCCTCCGGAGACCTCGCCCGGCCGCTGGTGCGCGATGTCGGCGACCTCCAGCCGGTCCAGCCATCCGGCCGCCCGGCGTTCGGCCTCGCGGCGTTTCACGCCGTCCAGCCGCAGCGGCAGCGCGACGTTCTCGAGGCAGGTCAGTTCCGGTACGAGCTGGCCGAACTGGAACACGAACCCGAACTCGCGGCGCCGCAGCGCGCTGCGCTCGACGTCCGACATCGCGTTCAGCTCGCGGCCGTCGTAGCTGATCCGCCCCGAGTCAGGCGGCACGATCCCGGCTGCGCAGTGCAGGAGCGTCGACTTGCCCGACCCGGACGGTCCCATGACGGCCACGATCTCGCCGGCCCGTACGTGGATCGAGGCCCCGTCGAGGGCGGCGGTGGGGCCGTACGACTTGTGCAGATCACGGCCGACGAGCAGGGGCACACCTCTGTCGTTCATCGGCGCACCTTCCCGGCGAGGTCGTCGAGGCGGGCGGCGGTCAGCTCCAGCCAACGCAGGTCGGCTTCCAGGTGGAACAGTCCGTAGTCGCAGATGAGCTGGTCGGCGAGGTCCCCGTCGGTCTTGCGCCGGGTGAGCTCACGCATCAGGCGCAGGTGCTCGCTCCGCTGGCTGTCGAGGATGTCCGCGGCGCCGCGTCCGGTCAGCAGCGCGAGCACGACCTTCATGTACAGCGTGTTCTGCAGATGCAGGTCCGGTTTCTCCGGCTGCCCGAGCCACCGCTCCACGTCGGTGACACCGGCCGCGGTGATCGCGTAGCGCTTGCGCTCCGGGCCATCGCCCGGTTCGACGCTGTCGACCTCGACGAGGCCGTTCTTCAGCAGCCGTGACAGCGTCGCGTAGACCTGCCCGTAGTGCAGCGGACGGCCCTGGCCGAACCGCTCGTCGTAGGCCCGCTTGAGGTCGTACCCGTGGCGGGGTTGGGACTCCAGCAGTCCCAGGAACGCCTGACCGATTGACATGACTGGCACTATACACACCAGGTATACACACGGGGGTATACCTACGCGCGAAGACCCCTGCGGGAGGTCCTCCCGCAGGGGTTTTCGCGGATCGTGAAGGGATTACGGGCGCGGCAGGCGCATCGCCATGGTCGGTGCGTCGCCCATGACGGAGCTCTGCTGCGCCGCGGCGCTGGACGCGCTCTGGCGGTCGGCCCGGCACACCTCGACCCCCTCGTGCAGCTGCACCAGGTCCCACTCCCCCAGCACGTACGGCTGCTCGAGAGAGAGCCCGACCGGGCGCGTCGCGTCACGGGGGCCGGGCCGGCTCAGCACGACCGTGCCGTTGGTGCTCAGGTCGGTCACCTGAAGGTCATTGCCCCGCAGCTCCAGGCGCAGGTGACTGCGGCTGACCCGGCGCACGGCCTCCTCGTCGAGGTACGGCCCGAGCACCACACCCTGGTCGGGCGCGCGACCGACGACCACCGGACGCCCGTCGCTCACCACGAACCGCTCCCGCACCGCGCCGTCGACCCGGGCGATCATCGGTACCGCGACCGGCTGCGGCCCGGCGTCGACCAGCCGCTCGCCGTGGCGCGGGCAGAGCGGCTGGCCCCGTACCAGCCGCGGCGGCGGCTGGCCGCCGTCGCGGGCCGCTCCGCCGGAGAACGGGCCCGCGGTCGAGCCGAAGCTCGCGCAGTCGGGCACGGGGCACTGCCACCGACGCCCGAGCACGGTGTGGCGCTGCGGGGCCGTACCGGAACCGCCCTCCAGCGCCGCACCGCCCGCCGCGGCGACCGGGGCGTACCGCAGACCGCTGTACCCGGGCAGCGGCGACCGGCTGATCACGGGCTGGCCGATCAGAGCGGCGACCTCGCACACCCGGGCCAGGGCCGGCACCTCGGCCGGCACGACCTCGGCGAGCCCGTCGTCGGACCAGCGGCGGATCACCATCCGCTCGTTGGAGGTGAGGTCCGTGTCGGAGAGCAGGCCACGGGAGGCGACCGGGTACAGCGCCACGCCGTCGTCGCCCAGTTGCCGGCTCAGGGCGTCGATCACCATGCCGACCCGGATCAGCTGGGCCGGCCGGCCACCGTCGAGGTCGGCGAACCGTACCGCCTCACCGAGGTCGACGACGGCGCCGGTCTTCAACGGGTCGGTACTGAGTCTGCGCTCGATGGCGTCCAGCGCGCGCGTTACTTCGAATCGCACGCGAAGTAGGCTACCGGTCCCCTGGTCGCCCGGGGGTCAGACGTTCTGGTCGGCGATCTCACGCGCCCGGTCACGGGCGGCCTCGAGCGCCGCGAGCAGCGCCGCGCGTACCCCGTGGTTCTCCAGCTCCCGGATGGCGTTGATCGTCGTACCCGCCGGCGAGGTCACCGCCTCGCGCAGCGTGACCGGGTGTTCGCCGGAGTCGCGCAGCATGATCGCCGAACCGATCGCGGTCTGCACGATCAGATCGTGCGCCACCTGCCGGGGCAGGCCGAGCAGGATCCCGGCGTCGGTCATCGCCTCGACCAGGTAGTAGAAGTACGCCGGCCCCGAGCCGGAGAGCGCGGTGACCGCGTCCTGCTGCGACTCCGGTACCCGGATCGTGCGCCCCAGCGGCCGGAACATCTCCTCGGCCAGGACGAGGTGCGCAGCCGAAGCGTGGGCGCCCGCGGAGATCGCGGTCATCGCCTCGTCGACCAGGGCCGGGGTGTTGGTCATGACCCGTACGACCGGGGTGCCCGCCGGCAGCCACTTGGCGAAGAACGAGGTGGGCAGGCCGGCGCAGAGGCTCACGACGAGCTTCTCGGCCGGGATCCGCGGCCCGAGGTCGACCATCAGGGCCTCGGCGTCCTGCGGCTTGACGGCGATCGCCAGGACGTCCGCCCGGGCCACGGCGGTGGCGTTGTCGACGACCTCGACGCCGTACCGCCCGGTCAGCTCCGCCGCCCGCTCGGCGCGCCGGGCCGTGACGAGCAGCCGCTCGACCGGCCAGCCCGCGCGCAGCAGCCCGGACAGGAGCACCTCACCGATCTTGCCGGCGCCGATCACCGCGATGGTGTGCATGCCAACCCCTTTCCAGGGTCGTCTGCTCCGGAGCGAGCGCCCCGGAGCAGACGACCGGATGTACTCAGCCGCCGCGGCTCGCGACGACCCGAGATCTACTAGCCGAAGAAGACCTCGGCCTCGGTGTACCGCTCGACCGGTACCGTCTTCAGCTCCCGCGTCGCCTCGGCCAGCGGCACCCGCACGATGTCGGTGCCGCGCAGCGCCACCATCGTGCCGAAGTCGCCGTCGTGGGCGGCGTCGATCGCGTGCAGGCCGAACCGGGTCGCGAGGACCCGGTCGAACGCGGTGGGCGTGCCGCCGCGCTGGATGTGCCCGAGCACGACGGTACGGGCCTCCTTGCCGGTACGCTCCTCGATCTCGCCGGCCAGCCACTGACCGATGCCGCCGAGCCGGACGTGCCCGAAGGCGTCCTTCTCCTGGTTCTGCAGGACCATCTGACCCTCCAGCGGCATCGCGCCCTCCGAGACGACGATGATCGGGGAGTACTGCGTCTGGAACCGCTTCTCCACGTACGCGGCGACCTGGTCGATGTCGAAGTTGCGCTCCGGGAGCAGGATCACGTTGGCGCCGCCGGCCAGCCCGGCGTGCAGGGCGATCCAGCCGGCGTGCCGGCCCATCACCTCGACGACCAGGGTCCGGTGGTGACTCTCGGCCGTGGTGTGCAGTCGGTCGATCGCCTCCATGGCGATGTTGACGGCGGTGTCGAAGCCGAACGTGTAGTCGGTCGCGCCGAGGTCGTTGTCGATGGTCTTCGGTACGCCGACGACATTGACCCCCAGCTCGTCGAGCTTGGTGGCGACGCCGAGGGTGTCCTCGCCGCCGATGGCGATGAGCGCGTCGATGCCGTGGTCGGCCAGGTTGGCCTTGATCCGCTCGACGCCACCTTCGATCTTGAATGGATTGGTACGCGAGGAGCCCAGAATGGTCCCGCCGCGGGGCAGGATGCCACGCACCTCGGGGATGCCGAGCGGGCGGGTCAGCCCCTCGAGGGGCCCGCGCCAGCCGTCGCGGAACCCGACAAACTCGTGGCCGTACGTTGAGACGCCCTTGCGGACCACGGCGCGGATGACCGCGTTGAGGCCGGGGCAGTCACCGCCACCGGTGAGCACGCCGATACGCATAACCTGGTCGTCCTTCCCAATTGTTTGCGCGTAAACGACAGGCGGGCCCCGTGGGCGCAGGCCGGACGGATGGGACGAAGATCCGGCCCCGCGTTCGGCATCGTTGCCGGCCCGGGGCGGGCCGCAACTGCGCACTGTAGTCGCCTACGGGAGCGAGGACGTAGCGACGCCGCGATGGAGTTCGATGATGTCGGACGCGCTCCCAGCCGGGATCCGTTATGCACCGCCCCGGCCGATCGGCCCCATCGCCTGCCAGCGGGCCAGGTTGTGCCGGGCGTCGACCAGCGCGTCATGGCGGTCGGCCATGGTGGGCAGCGGCGGGCGGCCGTGGTCGTCCCACAACTGCCGGAGATCCTTCGTGAACCGGGGAAGCTCCCGGGGCAGCGCGGTCATCGGCCCCCAGAGCTGGGCCAGCGCCACGTGGTCGTACGCGGCGTACCAGGCCCACAGCTCGATCTCGTCGGCGTCACCGGTTCGCAGCGGCTCGGTCAGGAACTCGTACAGGTCGTCGCGGATCCGCTCGCGCGAGCGCCATGCCCGGTCGGCCGGCGAGGGCAGCTTGTCGAGCACGTTCCGGCGCACCCACGGGATCGCCCGTGAGTCGTCGAACTCGGTCGACACGGCGTAGAACTCCCGGCCGCGCTCGTCGACCACCCCGATGGAGACGAGGTCGATCGTGCGCCCGTCCTCGATGAACTCGCAGTCGTAGAAGTAGCGGTACGGCATCGCTCCCATCCTCCACCGTCCCGCCGCCCGCCCTCACGCCGGGGCGGGGTGGGGCCGGCCGGACAGCTCGGGACCGGAGAGACGGTCCACTTGCGACAGCCGGAACTTGCACCGACGGCGGTCGATCGGTACACATAAGCCCGTAGCGCGTTTGTGCAACTGATCGTGATCGCCGGCATACCGTCCTTCGCCATCCGTGCTGGGAGCGCTAACCTGCGACGATCCAGAGTCGGACGATCGACGTCCGGGGGTGTACACAGCGCAACCGGGCCGTCATGATCTGGGGTAACTGTCGGGTTCCTACCGGGGAGGGGTTGGACCGTGGAGGTTCGGCTACCGGATCCCGGCGACGCGTTGACCGGTGTGGAGATGTTCGCAGCCCTCGAGCCGGAGGTCCGCCAGCGCGTCATCGCCGCCGCCGTTCCGCGGACCTATCGCAAGGGTCAGCTGCTGTTCGTCGAGAATGACCCTGGCGAGTCGGTCATCGTGGTCCGGCGCGGCGCGGTCATGGTCTTCCGTACCGCGCCGACCGGCGAGCGGGCCGTGCTCTCGGTCGTCCGGCCGCCGGACGTGCTCGGCGAGGTGTCACTTCTGGACGGGTCGCCCCGTTCCGCGTCCGCCGAGGCGATCGAGGACTGCCAGGCGCTCGCCCTGTCCCGGGGCGCGTTCCTGGAGCTGGTACACGCCAACCCGCGGATCCTGGATGCGGTGATGCGCTCGCTGGGCGGCCTGATCCGGCGGCTGACCGAGCAGAACACCGACCACGTGTTCCTCGACCTCCCCGGCCGGGTGGCCAAGACGCTGGTCCGCCTGGCCGGCGACACGGGTGCGCCGATGGTGACGATCGAGCTGAACCAGAGCCAGCTGGCCGAGATGGCCGGCGGCTCCCGGCAGAGCGTCAACCAGGCGATCGGATCCTTCGCCAGCCGGGGCTGGCTGCGTACCGAGGGCAGGCGCATCGTCGTCACCGACCTCGGGGCGCTGCGGCGCCGGGCCGGCATGACCGAGCGCTGACCACCGGGCGCTCGGTCGCACCGGGTACCGCTACGCGGCGACGGCCGAGGAGGACTGCGACGGCTCCGACGGCTCCGCCGGATTGGACCGGCCCGACTTGGCCTGGCCGGACTTGACCTTCTGGGCGTACACGTCGACGTACTCCCGGCCGGAGAGCTCCATCAGCTCGTACATGATCTCGTCGGTCACGGCACGCTCGATGAACCGGTCACCGGCCATCCCCCGGTACCGGGAGAAGTCCATCGGCGGACCGAACCGGATCCGTACCCGCTTGATCTTGGGAAGGAGCTTGCCCGGCGGCTGGACGACGTCGGAGTTGAGCATCACGACCGGGATGACGGGCGCTCCACTTTCGAGCGCGAGCCGCGCCACGCCCGTCTTGCCCCGGTAGAGCCGCCCGTCGGGCGACCGGGTGCCCTCGGGGTAGATCCCGAAGATGTGCCCCTCCCGGAGCACCCGCAGGCCGGTGTCGATCGCCGCCTGGGCCGCCCGGCCGCCCGAGCGATCGACCGGGATCGTGCCGGTACCGACGAAGAACATCTTCGTCAGCCAGCCCTTGAGCCCTCGGCCGGTGAAGTACTCCTGCTTCGCCACGAACGTGACCCGCCGCTTGACCATCAGCGGCATGAAGATCGAATCCGAGAAGGAGAGGTGGTTGCTGGCGAGGATCGCCGGGCCTGTGGCAGGCACGTACTCGCGACCCTCGACCTTAGGCCAGAAGATCAACCGCAGCCATGGGCCGAGGATGAGGTACTTGAGCAGCGAGTAGACCACACCCGTCCTTCCAAATACACCGTTTTGGTGTCCGTCCGGTGTACGACCATCCGCCGGCCGCATCCGTCTGTTTGCTGTTGAGCGTACGAACCCAGTACCTCACACCACAACGCACTCCCCGAACAGTGGGCAACCGTGTCAGGATTTCGGTCAGCGGTCACCCGCGGCGTACCCGTCGTCGTGGCGCGGTCCGCGACAGGAGGGCAGAGCCGGTGCCAGCGGGTGGCTTCCGGCGCGGAAGGCGCGACAACGGGCTCAGCGCGGCCGAATATGCCGCAGTGGGCGACGTCGATCCGCGCGTGGGCGAACATTTGCTCGACGTGCTGGCCGGCGAGGGCATAGCGGCGTACCTGCTGCCAGCCACCGACCTGCACCCGGTCACCCGGACGACGACCTTGCCGACCCGTCCGATCGACCGGTTGTACGCGGATCGGGAGCATCTGGGCACCGCACGCGAGTACCTCGCGCAACTGCGCGCCGACGAGGGCGCGGGCGCAGGCGGGGCCGCCGTCGGCCAGTCGGCGACCGGCGACCAGGCCGTCTCGCCGTCCGGTTCACCGGTCGCCGACGCGGACGGGAAGGTCGACGTCGAGGCGGCCTGGGCGCGCATCGTCGCCGGGTACGACGCGACGTTCGACGACACCGCGCCGCCCTGGCCGGCGGCGGAGAACATCTCCGAGCGAGCCCTCGACGACACCGACCCCGACCTGGGCCACCGACTGGACCTGGAGACCGACGAGGTCGAGGCGCGCGACAGCGCCGCCGACCGGAGCGAGCGGGCGCCCGACCGGCCGGCCACCCGCTCCCCCGACGAACCGACGCTGCTCGACGCGCTCGACACGTTCGGCGCCCACCTGCCCGACAGCGACGAGGGCTACACGCCCCCGCCCCCGCCTCCGGTGCCCAGGCCACCCGCGCCGGTGGTGCTCGCGCTGGCCGGGATCGCGGGCGGGCTGCTGCTGTTCTTCAAGCCCGACGTGCTGCCGATCGACGCCGACGTCGCGATGCTGCTCGGCTTCGGCGCGCTGCTGGCCGGCGTGATCACGTTGATCTGGCGGCTGCGCCCCGGCGACGAGTCCGACGACGGGTCGGACGACGACGGGGCCATCGTCTGACCCTTACTGATCGATTTTGTCCAGCCAATCCAGGATCGCGTCGATCGGCTCCTTCCAGCCGGCGTCGAGCATCAGGTCGTGCCCCATGCCGGGGAACAGCAGGGGGGCACCCCCGTACCGGCGGGCCACGGCGGTGAGCGCGGCCCGGCCGACGACGCGGTCGTCGGGGCTGCCGACCACCAGGACCGGCGGGGTGCCGACCGGATCCTCGGGTGCGGAGTGGGCGACCAACTGCCACTGGGCACGCGCCGACGCCCCGCCCAGCCGCGCGGCGTACCGGCTGCCATCGGCGATCGGCAGGTCACGACTGAACAGGTGACCGCGCCGCGGGCGCAACGGCCGCCCGACGATCGCCGGCGCGGCCACCAGCGGGGCGCGGAACAGCGTGGAGAACGCCGCGCGGACGCCGCCGAAGACGGGCGACACCAGGACGGCGGCCCGCGCCGGGTACCGGGCCAGCGCCATCGCCACCACCAGCGCCGACGCGCCGTGTCCGACCAGAACCGCCTGCCGGGGCAGGCCCGCCGCCACCTGGGTGACGTCGTGCACGTACGCCCGCAGGTCCGCCCCGGGCGACGGGCCGCTCTCACCGTGCCCGCGCAGGCTCATGGCGTACGCCGGGAAGCCCCGCTCGACGGCGTGCTCCAGCCAGTGCTCCGCGAAGGCCCAGGCGCCGTGGTTGAAGCCGGGCACGAACAGCAGCGGCGGGGCGTCGGTCGGCTCGGCCGGCGTCGCCGTGAGCACCTCGCGGCGCGCGGGTGCCGGCGGGAACGCCCACTCCCGCTGCCGCATGATCTTCACGGTCATTTGACGGCCTCCAGCTCGTCGAGGGAGCGCTGGAGCGCCCGCAGGTACACGATGTGGTCGACCTCGAACCAGTGCCGGCTGGAGCCGGTGACCCGCGCCTGGGTGAACCGCCGCTCCGGCTCGCCCTGGTGCCGGCTCCAGATCGCGGCGGCGCGCTCCGGGGCGGTGTCCCACAGCCGCAGCCAGCGCGCGATCAGGGCGGTCTGCCAGTGCACGATCGGGAAGATGCCGCTGTCCGGCTGAACCAGACCGGCGACCGCGAGCGTGGGGTGCGTACGGGAGAACAGTTGCAGCCGCAGCCGGGGCTTCCCGTCGTGGTCGATGCCCAGCAGCTCAGGGCTGGCGAACTCGAACTCCGGCCGGTACCCGGTGGCGAAGATCACCAGGTCGGGCTCGGCGCTCGACCCGTCGACGAACTCCACGCCGTTGCGAGTGAACCGCGCGACGTCCGGCACCGGCGCGATCGCGCCGTGCCCGAGGTAGTACGGAAGCTGGCTGTTGACGACCGGGTGCGACTCGTACAGCTCGTGGTCGGGCCGGCGCAGGCCCAGCCGGGTGAAGTCGCCGATCGTCGCGCCCAGCAGCCGCTTGAACATCCAGCGGCGCAGCCACATCGGCAGGCGCGCCCATCGCATCAGGTCGTTGGCCTGGTCGGCGGGGCGGCCCATGGCGTACTTCGGGGCGTACCAGTAGCCGCGGCGGGTCGAGTGCCAGCAGCGGGTCGCCTGCTGCGCGGCCTCCACCGCGATGTCGCAGCCGGTGTTGCCGCCCCCGATGACGAGGACCTTGCGGCCGCGCAACTGGGCCGTGTCGGAGTACGCGCTCGCGTGCAGCACCTGTCCCCGGAAGTCCTCCAGGCCCTCGAGCTCGGGCCAGCGCGGCGACCAGTTGTGGCCGTTGGCGACCACGACGGCGGCGTACCGCAGGGTCTTCGGATCCCCCCCGCGCGAACCGCGGATCGTGACGTCCCAGTGCCGGCTGTCGGGCACCGCGTCGATCCGGGTCACCTCGGTGCCGAACCAGATGTGCTCGCGCAGGCCGAAGTGGTCGGCGTACCGCTCGAAGTACGCCAGTAGCTGCGAGTGGTGCGGGTAGTCCGGCCAGTCGTCGGGCATCGGGAAGTCGGGGAACTGGGTGAACGGCTTCGACGAGATGAGGTATGCGCCGGCGTAGACCGGGCTGCGGTCGTGCCGCCAGTTCCAGGCCCCGCCGACGGTGGTCTCCCGCTCGTAGCAGTCGACGCTGAACCCGGCCTCCCGGAGGTTCTTGATCGCGTTGAGGCCGCTGCCCCCGGCGCCGATCACGCAGACCGCGTCGCCGCGGTCGTACACCGGCTCGCCGTCGCGCCACACCCGGGCTGCGGATGCCGCGGTGTCGGGCCGAATCCCGATGTCGTCAGTCACGTTTGACTCCCCTCCCGGCTCGGCATCCTCTCGGCAGCGGAAGCGTCTTGTCCACCCTCGCGGAGAAGATCGTCACAACTTCGGGAAAGTCATTGCCCCAACGGCGTCCGGAGACCACGACTCGTCGAGAGTCGTAATGATCACGAAGGCAGGGTGACGTCGACCAGCAACGGGAAGTGGTCACTGGCCAGCTGCGCCGGCGGCGGGTCGAAGACCCGGTACTCCAGGATCTCGCAGCGCGGGTCGACGAAGATCGCGTCGATGCGGCGGTCCGGCCCGCTGACGGGGAACGTGGGCAGATCCGCGTACCCCGTGACGGCGGCGGCGTCGACCAGTCCGGCGCCGGTGAGGGTACGCCAGGAGTCGCCGGCCGGGGTCTCGTTGACGTCGATGCCGAGCAGCAGGGGGTCCTCGACCTCGGCCAGTACCCGCCGCAGCAGCTCGGCCTGGGCGGGCCGCTCGCGGTCGTCGGTGGCCAGGTGCGAGCCGGCGACGGCGAAACGGGTACGCCCGACCTCGCACCGGACGACCACGGCACCGCGCAGGTGCCGACCGGGCGTCAGCGGGTACCGGACGCAGGTCTCCCCCAGCACCCGTACCCGCAGGCTGGTCAGCACCAGGTTGCCCAGGGCCGGCAGGCCACCGCCGGCCACCACGAGGCCGAAGCGGCGCGCGAGCGCCGCCGACTTCGCCCGCCAGCCGAACCGGCGCGGCGCCTCCTGTACGACCACCACGTCGGGCTCGGCGGCCCGTACCACCGCGGCGAGGGCGTCGAGGTCGTCGCGCAGCCCGTGCACGTTGTACGACAGCAGGCGCAGCTTCACGGTCTTCTAGTGGCGGCGGGCCAGGTCGGCGGCGCCGACGACCCCGGCGAGGTTGCTCATCTCCGCGGCCTTCACCTCGGCTACCGGCAGGACGCCGCGCGCCTCGAGGGAGTCGCGGAAGCTGGCCCTGACCGGGGCCATGAGCAGCTCACCGGCGTCGATCACGCCGCCGCCGATCACGATCACCTGCGGGTCGAGGACCTGGACGAGGTCGACCATGCTGTTGCCCAGCCAGTACCCGACCTGCTCGAACGCGGCGATCGCGGCCGGGTCGCCGTCCTTGCCGGCGGCCGTGACCATCGGACCGGTGATCGCCTCCGGCATCCCGCCCGCGAGGGTGAGCAGGCGCTCGGCCTTGTCGGGGTTCTCCTTGGCGGTGGCCCGGGCGTACCGGACCAGGGCGCTGCCGCTGGCGTACTGCTCCAGGCAGCCCCGGCGCTTGCAGCCGCAGAGCTCGCCGTCGGGTACGACCCTGACGTGACCGAGCTCGGCGGCGACGCCATGGGCGCCGCGGATCAGTTCCCCGCCGAGGACGATCCCGCTGCCGATGCCGGTACCCACGGTGTAGAGCACCATCGAGTCGGAGGCGGCACGGGCGGCGCCGAAGCGGAACTCCGCCCACGCGGCCACGTTGGCGTCGTTCTCGACCACGACGGGAACGTCGAACCGGCTGGCGATGCGGTCGCGCAGCGGCTCGTCCCGCCACGCGAGGTTCGGCGCGAACATGATCTTCGAACGCTGGGCGTCGATCCAGCCGGCGGCGCCGACGCCGATCGCGTCCACCTCGTGGATGCTGGTCAGCTCGGAGATCACATCGCTGATCATGATCAGCGTACCGGCGGGATCGTGGGCCGGCGTGGGTCGACGCGCCTGGGCCAGTACCTGCCCGTCGGGGCCGACGATGCCGCCGAGCACCTTGGTCCCACCGATGTCGACTCCGATGGTCAACGACACGCGTTCCTGCTTTCGTTCGTCATGCGGGGCCGTCGCCGGGGTCCCTGGGGACCGCCCTCCTGACAGCCTTCTTCGCCGTGACCTTCTTGGCCACGGCCTGTTGCGCGTTGGTCTTGCCGGCGACGGCCTTCTTGGCCACCGCCTTCTTCGCCGCTGCCTTCTTGGCGGCGGGCTCAGCCGCCGTCTTCTTGGCGACCGTCTTCTTGGCGACCGTCTTCTTGGCGACCGTCTTCTTGGCGACCGCCTTCTTCGCGACGGCCTTCTTGGCCACCGCCTTCTTGGCGGCCCGCTTGGCCGGCGCGGCCCCGGCACCCTCGGACTCCGGACGCGGCGCTGTATCCGAGGACTCCGGACGCGGCGGGGTGTCCGAGGACTCCGGACGCGCTGCCGGGTCCGAGGACTCCGGCGCGGTGGTGGCCTCGTGCCACGGATCCTCGGCACCGCGGTGCCCCGGCCTGGGTACCGTCCCGCTCAACGCGCGGAGCAGCCCGCTGATTCCGACCACGACGTCGCCGACCGCCGACGCGAGCCGCTCGGCGAACTCCGGACTGGGGTCGCGCAACGCCGAGATCGCCTTGCACACCGGGCACACGCAGCAGTCGGCGGAGCCGGTCGACACACCGGGTCCGGATGTGCCGGAACCACCAGCAGCACCGGGCGTCACGCCGCTCACGAAACCGGCGAGGCCGGCGGCGAGGTCGTGGACCCGGTCCGAGTCGAGGACCTGCTCGGCCAGTACCCGCAACTGCCGGTTCGCCTCGACGCCGTGCAGCGCCGTCGACGCCCAGCCCAGGCCGGCCGCCACGAGCCGCTCCGCCTCTTCGCGGGCCGAGCCGAGTCGCTCGTCGTACCCGCTCACGCCGAACCCGACTCGACGCGGCGCTTGAGTTCCTTCAAAGCGGAATCCATGATCATCTTTTCAGCCTTGCGCTTGAACATTCCCAACATTCCGATCGACAGCTCCACGGCAAGGGTGTACGTCACCGTCGTGGTGCCGTCGCCGTTGTCGGCAAGATCGTACGAGCCGCTCTGCGACTTCTGCATCTTCGATGGCTTCACGAGGTGCCATTCGATGCGGGAGGCGTCATCGGCGTACTCGTAGGAGAGGATGTACTCGTCGGCAACGACCCCGGCGTCCAGCACGAAATGCACCTGGCTGGCGTAGCCGTCCTCGTACTCCTCCACCACCTCGGCGGATTTGACCGCCGACACCCACTCCGGGTACCGAGGGAAGTCGCAGATGACCGCGGCGACCTTATCGCACGGCGCGTCGATGTCGATCGACTGCGTCGAGGTGTCCGTCATGAACGGCAGGCTACCCTCGCCGAGCCGGGCACACTTCTTCGGCTCACCCAGAGTCGCCAGCGAGTTGATCAACGTCTCACGTGATCGCGCTCACGGCGCGCGCTCCAGTAAACCCCACATACAGTGGCGGCCGGATTGCCGGTACGTTTCGGGTACCGGCCAGCAGACACGCGAGGAGTCGACGTGCGGGAGTTCTCCGTACCGCCGGTCGCGATCATCGGCGATTCGGCCAACCTCACCGACCCGGTATGGGCGAACGCGGCGCAGGCGCCGGACGCGATCCAGTTCGCCCGCCGCGTCGGCGACGAGTGGCGCGACGTCACCTGCGGCCAGTTCCTCGACGAGGTGGTGGCGCTGGCCCGGGGCCTGATCGCCGCCGGAGTACAGGTGGGTGACCGGATCGGCCTGATGAGCCGGACCCGGTACGAGTGGACCCTCATCGACTACGCGATCTGGGCCGCCGGGGCGGTCACCGTACCGATCTACGAGACCTCCAGCGCCGAGCAGGTCGCCTGGATCCTGTCGGACTCCGGCGCGGTCGCCTGCTTCGTGGAGACCGACGCCCACCGCGCGACCGTCTCTGAGGTGCGCGACCGGATCCCGACGATGACCCACCTCTGGCAGATCGAAGCCGATCGCGGCGCGGTCGACGAACTCGTCGCCGCCGGTGCCGCCGTCGGAGCCGAGGAGGTGGACGAGCGCCGCCACGCGGTCAACGCCGACGACACCGCCACGATCATCTACACCAGCGGTACCACCGGCCGACCCAAGGGCTGCGTACTGACCCACCGCAACCTGTACGCGGACATCGCCAACGCGGTACCCAAGCTGCGGGCGCTGTTCCGCGACGACGCGGCAACCCTGCTGTTCCTGCCGCTGGCCCACTCGTTCGCCCGCATCATCCAGGCCGGTTGCGTACAGGCCCGGGTCCGGATGGGGCACGCCCCCGACGTCAAGAACCTCGTCGCGGACCTGGCGTCGTTCCAGCCGACGTTCATCCTCTCGGTGCCGCGGGTGTTCGAGAAGGTCTACAACACCGCGCAGCAGAAGGCGGCCGCCGACGGCAAGGGCGGCATCTTCAAGCGGGCCGAGCAGATCGCGATCGCGTACAGCGAGTCGCTGGACTCCGGCGGCCCCGGGCTGGTGCTGCGCGCCCAGCACGCGCTGTTCAACAAGCTCGTGTACGGCAAGCTGCGCGCCGCGCTCGGCGGGCGCTGCGAGTACGCGATCTCCGGCGGCGCGCCGCTCGGCGTCCGGCTGGCCCACTTCTACCGGGGCATCGGCCTCGACGTCCGCGAGGGGTACGGCCTGACCGAGACCTCCCCGGTGGTCGCGGCCAACTTCGACGACGGGATCCGCCTCGGTACGGTCGGTCGCCCGCTGCCCGGTACCACGGTGCAGATCGCCGACGACGGCGAGATCCTGATCAAGGGCCCCCAGGTCTTCCGGGGGTACTGGAACAACGAGGCCGCCACGGCCGAGGCGCTCGACGCCGACGGCTGGTTCCACAGCGGTGACCTTGGCACCCTCGACCACGACGGGTTCCTGAGCATCACCGGCCGCAAGAAGGAACTGATCGTCACCGCCGGCGGCAAGAACGTCGCGCCCGCCGTGCTGGAGGACCGCATCCGCGGGCACGTCCTGGTCAGCCAGTGCATGGTCGTCGGGGACCGGCAGCCGTTCATCGCGGCGCTGGTGACGATCGACGAGGAGTCGCTGCCGGCGTGGAAGGCCGAGCACGGCAAGCCGGCCGACGCCACCGTGGCCGAACTGTCCCGCGACGAGGAACTGCGGGCGGCCGTCCAGGAGGCCGTCGACTACGCTAACCAGGCCGTCTCGAAGGCCGAGGCGATCAAATCGTTCCGCATCCTGCCCCGTGACTTCACCGAGGCGACCGGCGAGCTGACCCCATCGCTCAAGGTCAAGCGGAACGTGGTCATGAAGGAGTACGCCAACGAGATCGCCGCGATCTATGGCAGTTGAGGAGCCACTCAATCCCGTACTCCTGCCTCGGCCGCGCCTGCTCGGACTGGCGGTCCGGGCCGGCGTGCTCGCCCTGGTGGCGGTGCTGTCCCTGCGCCTGGCGCCGTACCAGGACGTGCTCGGTTGGCTGGCGCTGATGGTGCTGGCGGGCGCTCCGGCCGTACTGATGCCGCAGCACCGCGTGATCGGACCGCTGTCGCGCATGGCCGAGGTCGCGGTCACCTGTCTCGCCGCGGCCGCGATCGCGCACGCCGCCTACCGGTCCGGCGCGACCGTGGGCGCCGCGGCCGTCGTCCTGGCCTACCTGTGGGTACCGACCGTGGCGGCCACCCTGGCCCGTCGCCGGTTCGAGCCACCCGCGCTGCTGGCGACCGCCGTCGTGGTGCTCACCGCGGCCCGGCTCGCCGACCCCGACCTCGGCCCGGCCGGGTTCACCGGCTCGGCCGTCCAGTGGGTCGGCCTGAGCATCGCCGCCGCGGCGGTGGCCGGGATCCTGCAGCACAGCCTGCTCGCCCAGCGCGACTCGCCCCAGCCGTACGCGGAGGCGACCCGCCTGCTCACCCAGTTGCGCAGCGTCGCCCGGCAACTGCCCGGCGCCACTCTGGACCCCGGCGGCCTGGCCGAGCACCTGCTCGACGAGGTACGCGCGGTCGCGCCGGCGACCCGGGCGGCCGTCCTGTCCACCAGCGGCGGCGGCCGGCTGGTGGTACTGGCCCAGATGGGGGCCGACCGGGTCGACTGGGAGACCGGCCTGGACGCCGACTCGGCGATCGCCGACGCGTGGGCCAGCCAGCAACCGCAGACGGCCAACCGGTCGCAGGCCCGCTCCGCGGTACCCCCGGGGGTCGAGGTGTCGGCGCTGATCGTGCCGCTGGTCGCCGGCGTCCGTACGATCGGGTTGATCGCGCTGGAGGCCGACTCGCCGGGCGCGTACCCGCCGGCCCTGGTCGCCCAGGCCGCGCAGGTGGCCGCGCCGGCCGCGCTGCGGCTGGAGGCGGCCCTGCTCTTCGACGAGGTCCGCTCGCTGGCGACATCGGAGGAACGGCAGCGGCTGGCCCGCGAGATCCACGACGGGGTCGCGCAGGAACTGGTGATGGTCGGGTACGGCATCGACAACGCCCTGGCCACCCTCCCGGACGTCGACGCCACCACCGAGGAGCTGCGGGTACTGCGCAACGAGGTCACCCGGGTCATCACCGAGCTGCGACTGTCCCTGTTCGAGCTGCGCAGCGAGGTGGACCGGTACGGCGGCCTGGCCACGGCGATCGCGGACTACGCCCGTACCGTCGGGCAGTCGGCCGGCCTGCGGGTGCACCTGTCGCTGGACGAGTCGACCGCCCGGCTGCCCGCCGCCACAGAGGCCGAACTGCTGCGCATCGCCCAGGAGGCGATCACGAACGCGCGCAAGCAC
Source organism: Planosporangium mesophilum (assembly GCF_016863255.1). Lineage (GTDB taxonomy): Bacteria > Actinomycetota > Actinomycetes > Mycobacteriales > Micromonosporaceae > Planosporangium > Planosporangium mesophilum. Next base: position 80,722 of record NZ_BOON01000015.1, on the reverse strand, counting down.
GCCGGAGCCGAGAACCTGTGGGTGACCTGCACCATTGATCCGCCGTTCGCCGAGATCGAAGTGTCAGATGACGGACACGGGATGGTGGATCGGCCCAAAGAGGGCCGGTACGGTCTTGCAATCATGGCTGAACGCGCGGAACGTATCCGTGGCCGGTTGGAGATCAGGCCTCGTGTGCCGAGTGGCACGACAGTGGCAGTTGTGCTTGGCTCCGCGCCGCGGCGCGGTAGCGTGTGAGTCACACTAAGCAAGGAGAGAGCTCCGGAATGTCCACACCCGTCACCTCGACCACCCGGACCAAGGTTCTGCTCGTCGACGACCACGACCTCATTCGCCGGGGGCTTCGCCACGCGTTCGAGCGTGACCGGCAGTTCGAGGTGGTCGGCGAGGCGGCGACCGCGGCCGAGGCGATCCGCCAGGCCGGCGCGCTGCAGCCCGATGTCGTCATCATGGACCTGCGTCTGCCCGACGGCAGTGGCCTCGAGGCCACCCGCGCGCTCCGCAAGACCAGCGCCAACATGGGCATCGTCGTGCTGACCATGTACGCCGGCGACGACCAGTTGTTCGGCGCCCTCGAAGCCGGCGCGAGCGCGTTCGTACCGAAGACCGCCCCCGCCGACGAGGTCGTCGCGGCCGCCCGCCACGCCGCGTCGGCGCCCAGCGCCTTCACCGCGGCCGACCTCGCCGAGGCGATGAAGCGGCGGCTGGCGCCCACCGGGCCGCAACTGTCCCCGCGCGAGGGTCAGGTGCTGCGCCTGCTCGCCGACGGCATGAGCGTCGCGGGCATCGCCAAGCAGCTGTTCGTGTCCGAGTCGACCGCCAAGACCCACATCTCGAAGCTGTACGAGAAGCTGGGCGCGGCCAACCGGGCCCAGGCGCTGATGACGGCGCTGCGGCTCGGCCTGCTCGAAGCTCCCGACTCGCCCAAGTTCTGATCGCCTTCGGGCGCCCCGCTCGTCGCGGGGCGCCCGCTTGGCTCTACGGCTGGGCGCCGGTGAGCAGGGCCCGCATCCGGTCGGCCTGGGTCTGCCAGCCCCACTCGGCCTCCACCCAGGCCCGCCCGGCTGTACCGAGGCGGCGCGCCAGGTCGGGGTCGGACAGCAGGGTGGCGACCCGATCGGCGATCTGGGCCAGGTCGCGCCCGCTCACGACGTAGCCGGTCTCACCGTCGCGTACCGCGTCCGGGGCGCCGCCGGAGTCACCCGCCACGACCGGCAGCCCCGTCGCCGACGCCTCCAGGTAGACGATGCCGAGCCCCTCCACGTCGAGGCCGCCGCCGCGGGTACGGCAGGGCATCGCGAACACGTCCCCGGCGGCGTAGTGCGCCGGTAGCTCCTCCCACCGCACCGAGCCGGTGAACACGACGTGGTCGGCGACGCCGGCCTCGCGGGCCAGCCGCTGCAACGTCTTCCGGTACGGGCCGCCGCTGACCACGAGCAGCGCGGCGTCGGGCACCCGGCGGCGGATCTCCGGCAGCGCCCGGATCAGGGCGTCCTGGCCCTTGCGCGGCACCAGCCTGGACACGCACACCACGACCGGCCGGCCGGCCAGGCCGTACCGCGCGCGGACCTCGGTGCCGTCGACCCCGGGGTGGTACACCTCCGCGTCCACGCCGGGGACCAGCCGCTCCAGAGTGGTCAGCCGGTCCAGTACGCGACCCAACCGCTCCCGCTGGTACCCGGTCAGGTACGTGATCACGTCGGCGCCGCGGCCGATGCGCCGCAGCAGGCCGCGGGCGCCCGGGACGGCGGCCCAGCCGACCTCGTGCCCGTGGGTCTGCCCCACCACCCGCCGGATCCCGGCCCGCCGCCGCAGCCCGTCGGCGAGCAGTCCGAGCGGCGCGGCCGCCCCGAACCAGACCGTGTCACAGCCGTACGTACGGGCCAGCTCCGCCGCCCGGCGCGCGACGCGGGGCGTGGGCAGCAGCACGCCGGTGTCCTCCCGGACCACCTCGAACGGCTGGTCGGCGTCGAACTTCCCGGAGCCCTTCCAGGTCGAGGCGTACACCACGATCTCCCCCGCCGGCTGGCGCACCGCGAGGTTGTGCACGAACTGCTGGATGCCGCCGGGCCGGGGCGGGAAGTCGTTGGTCACCAGCAGGGTTCGCGTCATCTGGCGCTCCTCGACCATGCTCGGGCCGCGGCCATCCGCTGCACCGTCGACGGGTGCGACGCGAACAGCGCGTACTCGACCGGGTTGGGGTCCGGATCCCCCAGGTTTACCTGCGACAGCCGGGCCTGCATGGTCGCGAACGTGTCCGGGTCGCGGGTGAGGGCCAGCGCGTGCCGGTCGGCGCGGGCCTCGATCCGCCGCGAGACCGCGTTCTGCAGCGGTCCGCCGGCGAGCCCGGCGACGGCGCCGATCGCCAGCAGCAGCGCAACCGCGCGCGGTTCGGCCAACGACTCCACCCCGGCCCGGCGCAGCAGGCCGGTCCAGGAGCCGACCAGGTACAGCGCGCAGACGCCGGCGGCCCCGCCCAGAGCGCCGATCAGCGTGCCGGTGACCACGTCACCGTCGCGCGCGTGACCGAGTTCGTGCGCGACGACCGACTCCACCTCGGCCGGGGGCGCCTCGCGCAGCAGTGTGTCGTAGACGACGATCCGGCGGGTCGGGCCGAGCCCCGAGACGTACGCGTTGACCGCCCGGGTACGCCGCGAGGCGTCGGCGACCAGGACGTCGGAGACCGGTACGCCGTCGCGGTCGGCCATCGCGATCAGGTTGGTGCGCAACCGGCCCGGCGCAAGAGGGGTGAACTTGTTGAACACCGGCTCGATCAGGACCGGGAAGACGAACGTGAGCAGCACCGTCAGCCCGGCGGCACCGGCCGCGCCGAACGCCCACCACCACCGGGGCGCGAAGTGGGTGACCGTGTAGAAGCCGACCAGCACGATCGCGCCCAGGACCGCGCCGATCGCGTACGCCTTGAGCAGGTCGACCGCCCATCCGCCCCAACTCTGGGTGGACAGGCCGTACCGGCGGACCACGCTCTGCCGCCAGGCGGCGAAGGGCAGGCCGACGAGTTCGCCGGCGAAGACCACCAGCAGCCCGCCCAGGAGCGCCTCTGCCAGCCAGTGCCCTCCGAACGGTCGGCCGGCCAGGCGTACCAGCGCGGCGCCGAACGGCGTGAGGCCGAGTACGAGCGCCGCGAGGAGGCCGATGACCATCCCGCCGTACATGCCCGGCCGCAGGGCCGCGTGGAACGCACGGCCGCGGGCGACCGCGTCGGCCGGCAGTTCACGCAGCGCCGCGACCTGGTCGGCGCGGGGCGCGGGCGAACTGCCCCAGGGCACCCGCAGCGCCGTGACCAGTGCCAGCGCCGCGAGCAGAGCCACGAGCGTGGCAGCGGCCCACCACCGAGGGGTCATCGCGCGGCTCCTCCCGCTTGATCGGGCGAGCCAATCGTAATCGGCGGCCGTCACGGCCAGGTTGTGCGGCGTGGTGCCGCGTCTTATGCGGCGTGGTGACCGCGTCTTGTGCGGCGTGGTGACCGCGTCTTATGCGGCGTGGTGACCGCGCCGCACGGACGGCAGCAGCCGTAACCGGGGCCGGGTGTCCTCCCGGCTGAGCACCGTCACCTCGAAGCCGGCGTCGGCGAGCACCTGCAGGGCGCGCCGCTCGGCCTCGTCGGCCGGGCCGACGTCCGCCTCGGTGCCGGCGGCGGCCGGTGGTGCCTGGCCGAACAGCACGTTGACCACGCATTCGCCGCACGCCTGCCCGCGCACCTTGCACGTGTCGCAGTCGATCAGCATGACTCCTCCTAGTGGGTCCACCACTGTGGGTAACCACAACCTAGGAAGGGGGTACGACAGAAACCGTCAGGACCGGGCCAGACGCCGCAGCAGCGTGTCCGCGCCGAGCGGGTACGCGCCGTGCCGGCGCACCCCGTCGGCCACCTCCCGGTCCGAGGAGATCACGACGACCGGGCGGCCCGCCGGCTCCGCCCGGACGAGCCGGCGGATCAGGTCGTCGGCGGTCTCGCCCTGGTGGGAGAACAGCACCCGGACGCCCCGTGGCGCCGGCGGCAGGCCGACGACCCGCTCGGCGCCGTCGAAGACGACGGTGACCTCGGCGCGGGTCTGCGCGGCCAGGCCGCCCAAACCGTTGACCAGCCGACCGCGCTGCTGCTCCAGCGAGATCTCAGCGAACCCTCGCTTGGTCACGTTGTACCCGTCCACGACCAGGTGCGCCTTGGGCAGCGCGAGCAGTTGATCCAGCCGCGCCGGGTCGTCCGCGTCGAGGGCCCGCGCGCTGGTCGCGCCGCCGGTCGCGCCCGGCTGCTCGGCATGGACGTCGGCGACGAAGTCGGCGGGCATCCGGTCGGTCGGTTCAAGCGCCAACTCCCGGCGCAGGCCCACCGCCGCCCGACCGATCGTCTCCAGCAGCAGCCACAGCCGCGCGTCGTCGACGGCCCGCGCGTCCTTGGCGGTCTGTCGCGCCGCCCCGGCCAGCGACTCCGCCTCTGCCAGCTTCGTCTTCAGCCGGCGTACCTCCGCGTCGTGCTCCGCGGTGGCCCGGGCGGCGCGGCCCTTCTCCGTGGCGAGCATCTCGCCCGCCTTGCGCTCGCGCGCCTGCGCCTCCCGCAGCGCCTTGCCCAGGGTGCGGGCCTCCTCGCGCAGGCCGGCGGTCTCGTCGCGCAGCCGCGCCAGTTCGTCGCGCAGCTTGTCCGCCTCGACCCGGGCCACCGCCCGGTCGTGCTCGGCCCGCGCGGCGCGCTGCTCGGTCTCGCGGATCCGCTCCTCGACGGCGGCGCTCGCGGTGTCCGCGCGGACCGCCTGGGTGGCGGCCACGACCAGGTCGCGCCACCCTTCGGGCCTGGACAGGTACGCCAGCGCGGCGACCTCGACCGGGTCGGCCGCGGCCGGCGGCGCCCCCTCGACGATCGCCGCCCCGAGCCCACCCGCCGCCTCCACGGCCCGGGTGGCCAGCCGCTGCCGCAGCAGCGGGTCGCCGGCGAGTTGGGTGGCGATGACCTGGCCGCCGAGCCGGGCACGCCGGTTGGGGGCGAACTTGGCCACCCGGCGCAGCGCCGTCGGTAGCTCCTCGATGGGTAGGTCCGTGATCGCGGCGGCGGCCAGCGTGATCACGCGCTGCCGTACCGGCTCGGGCAGGACCGGCTCCGGCTCGAAGCCCTGCTCCCGCGCAGCGCCGCCCGTCCCGTCGGCTGTCTCGGCGGCAAACGGCTCCTGTGCGGACATGCGACAAGTGTCGCACTGCCGACGTCACGACTGTCGTGGCCGGTCAGCCGATCTTCGCGGCCGGACCCCCGCCGCCCACCTCGTCGCGTACAGGGTGGTGCCGATCACGGCGCCGGAAGCGCGCGGCGCCGGGCAAAGTGTCGGACCGGGGCCGTAACCTGCCCGCCGTGGCGGAAGCGGCGCGTGAAATGTTCCATCAGGAGACCCTGGACGCCCTGTTCGACGACGCGCGGGCTCGCTCGTTGTTCGCGACCACCTTCGTCGTGGTCGATCTGGAGACCACCGGTGGCGCCCCGGACGGGGGCGGCATCACCGAGATCGGCGCGGTGAAGATCCGCGGTGGCGAGGAGCTGGGCGAGTTCGCGACGCTGGTCAACCCGGGTGAGCGGATCCCGCCGTACATCACGGTGCTCACCGGCATCACCGAGGCGATGGTCCTGCCCGCCCCGCGCATCGACAGCGTGCTGCCCGCCTTCCTCGAGTTCGCCAGGGACGCGGTCCTGGTCGCGCACAACGCCCCGTACGACACCGGCTTCCTCAAGGCGGCGTGCGCCGCGCACGGGTACCCGTGGCCCAAGCCGCTGGTGCTCGACACGGCCGCGCTCGCCCGGCGCGTCCTCACCCGCGACGAGGTGCCCAACAACAAGCTGGCCACCCTGGCCAGGTGGCTGGGGGGCAACGCCCGCCAGCCCTGTCACCGGGCCCTCGACGACGCCCGCGCCACCGTCGACGTGCTGCACGCCCTGATCGGCCGGCTCAGCGGGCACCGCGTCCACACGCTCGGCGACGCCCTGGAGTTCGTCAAGGCGGTCAGCCCCACCCAGCGCCGCAAGAAGCACCTGGCCGAGAACCTGCCCAACACCCCCGGCGTGTACGTCTTCCGCGACGGCAAGGACCGCCCGCTCTACGTGGGCACCAGTTCGGCGATCGCGACCCGGGTCCGCAGCTACTTCACCGCCTCGGAGAAGCGGGCCCGGATCAACACCGAGATGCTGGCCGCCGCCGAGCGGGTGGAGGCCATCGAGTGCGCCCACTCCCTCGAGGCGGAGGTACGCGAGCTGCGGCTGATCGCCGCCCACAAGCCGCCCTACAACCGGCGGTCGAAGTTCCCCGAACGCGTCGTCTGGCTCAAGCTGACCGCGGAGGCCTACCCGCGGCTGTCCGTCGTGCGCACGCTCACCGGCGACGGTGGCTCCTACCTCGGCCCGTTCGCGTCCCGCCGGCACGCCGAGCTCGCCGCGGCCGGGGTGCACGAGGCGCTGCCGCTGCGACAGTGCACCCTGCGCCTGTCGACCCGTCGCACCACGGTGGCGTGCGCCCTCGCCGAGCTGGGCCGTTGCCCGGCGCCCTGCGAGCACCGGATCTCCCCCGAGGAGTACACGGCGAGCGCGGCGGAGCCGTTCCGCGAGGCGACCACCGGTAACCCGAGCGAGGTGGTCCGTCGGCTGCTGGACAGGATGCGTTCGCTGTCGGAGGGGAGGCGGTACGAGGACGCGGCGGCGGTACGCGGCCGGCTGGTGGCGTTCCTCAAGGCGTCGGTACGGATGCAGCGGCTCGCCTCGCTGACCGCGCTCAGCCAGGTGGTCGCGGCCCGCCCCGGTGCGGCCGGTGGCTGGGAGCTGGCGGTCATCCGCCACGGCCGGCTGGCCGCCGCCGGTGCCTCGCCACCCCGCGTGCATCCCCGCCCGGCGCTGGACGCCCTGCTGGCCACGGCCGAGACGGTTCGCCCCGGTCCGGGGCCGGTGCCGTGCGCCAGTCCGGAGGAGACCGAACGGGTGCTGGCCTGGCTGGAGCGGCCGGAGACCCGCCTGGTGGAGGTCGATGGGGGCTGGGCGTCCCCGGTGGACGGTGCGGGCCGCTGGCGTGAACTTCTGGCGACTGCCGAAGCTGCCATGGGCGGTATCACCCACTTGGGGCTTTAATGAATCGTACGAACGCACATCCTCAAATAACCGTTCGTCTGCCAAGCTGATAACTAGGCTGGATGAACCCCCCACTCTGGTGGCCCGAACCGGTCAGAGGAGGTGTCCGAGTGGATTCCGGCGTTTTCGGGATCGGCGGGCGCCTTGAGCCTACGCAGAGTGCCCTTCCGGAAGCGGTCGGCTGGGACGACCTGCATCGCGCGAAACCCGCGCGCGACGACGCGCCCACCGACGACCGATGTACGCCCGGCGACCGGTTCCCCGCGATCCATCAGCGCCAGGACAATGCGGCGCGCCCGTCGCCACCCGCCCCGACGGCATCGGTGCCCTTACCGGCGCCCGTATCAGCGTCGCTCGGACGGACCGAAGCCGCGACCCCGGAGACGGCCAACCCCGCCTCGACCACCGCGGCCACCGGGACCACCACCACCGCGAGCGGTCCGGCCCCGGCGGACACCACGCCGGGCGGGGCCGCGAAGCCCTCCCCGACCGCAAAATCCTCGCCGACCGCCACGCCCGCGCCGACGTCAAAGCCCGCCTCGACGTCAAAGCCCGCCTCGACGACCGCAAAGTCCGCCTCCGCTGCCACATCAGGTGAGACCCGCGCCAAGCCGCCGGCGGCTGGCCGACCGGGACCGCGGGGCGGTTCCGGCAGGACGCCCGATCCGTCCCGACGTACGCCTCAGCCCAAACCCTCGACCGCCGCCCGCACCAAGGCGGGTCCACCGGCCGCGACGACGGATGAGACGGCCAAGAAACCAGCCGCCCCGAAACGGGCCGCTTCGAAGCCGGCCAAGCCGGCCCCGCCCGCCTTCTCGGCGCCGGCCACCACCCCGACCACCCCCAGCACCGGATTCACCCGCCGGCTGCTGTCGATCCTGCCGTGGCCGGGCGCCTCCGATCCGGTCGGCAACCTGAACCGCGCGCACCGCTCGATCCACCCCGGCGGCGACCCCAACCTGCTGCGCCGGGCGTACGCGATCGCGGAGCAGATGCACCGGGGCCAGATGCGCAAGAGCGGCGAGCCGTACATCACCCACCCGCTCGCCGTCGCCCAGATCCTCGCCGAGCTGGGCATGGACACGACCACCCTGGTCGCCGCGCTGCTCCACGACACGGTCGAGGACACCAGCTACACCCTGCAGGCCCTGGAGAGCGACTTCGGGTCCGAGGTCACCCTGCTGGTCGATGGCGTCACCAAGTTCGACAAGGTCTTCTACGGCGATGCCGCCGAGGCCGAGACGATCCGCAAGATGATCATCGCGGCCGGCCGGGACGTACGGGTGCTCATCATCAAGCTCGCCGACCGGCTGCACAACATGCGTACCCTCGACGCCCGCTCCCCCGCGTCCCGGGCCCGCATCGCGCGCGCGACCCGCGACGTGCTGGTGCCGCTCTGCGACCGGCTGGGCATCCAGGCCCTCAAGCGGGAGCTCGACGACTGCGTCCTGAAGGCGCTCAGCCCCAGCGGGCACGCGCTCGTCGCCGACTACGTCAAGCACCGCGGCGGCTGGCGCGACTACCTCGGCCGGGTCATCTCCCAGGTGGAGACCGCGCTGCACCGGGCGCGGGTGGACGCCACCGTGTCCCCGCGTCCGCGCCACCTGTACTCGATCTGGAAGGACACCGTCGCCGGCGGCTACCGCGAGCCGCACGACCTCCCCCGTGTCGTCATCGTGGTCGACGGGCCCGACGCCGACTGCTACGCGGCGCTCGGCGCCATGCACGGCCGATGGCGGCCGGTACCGGGCCGATTCAAGGACTTCATCGCCTCGCCCAAGAACAACCTGTACCGCTCGCTGCACACCACCGTGATCGGCCCCGAGGACGAGCTGCTCGAGGTGCTCATCCGCACCGCGCCGATGCACCGCGACGCCGAGTACGGCATCGTCGCCAACTTCCGCTACCCCCAGCACGCGGCGCGCTCCGCGAGCGCCAAGGAGGAGCAGCTGGCGTGGCTGCGCCGGGTGCTCGACTGGGAGAGCGCCGCCAGCGATCCGGCCCAGTTCCTCGCGTCGCTGCGCTGCGATCTCGCCGAGTCGCAGATCATCGTGTTCACGTCCACCGGGCGGCCGGTGCTGCTGCCGGCCGAGGCGACGCCGGTCGACCTCGCGTACACGCTCAGCAAGAACGTCGGCGACCGGTGCATCGGGGCCAGGCTCAACGGCCGCCTCGTCGCGCTCTCGTCCGAACTGGACGACGGCGACGTCGTCGAGATCATCACCCGGCCCGGCCAGCGCGACGAGTTCGACTTCGACGACCAGGCACCGGCGCCCGGCCCGTCCCGCGAGTGGCTCCAGTTCGTCAAGACGCCGCAGGCCCGGCTGCACATCGGCGGCTGGTTCGCCGGCGAGGAGGCACCGGCGGTCACGATCGCCGACAAGGTACGGCTCGGGCGGCTCGCCATCGGCCTGGCGTTGCGCCAGTGCGGCCGCGGCCTGGGCAGCGACCTCCCGCTGGTACGGCTGGCGGCCAAGCTCGGCTACCCGGACATGGAGACGCTGCTGGTGGCGGTGGCCGACCGGAAGCTCGAGGCGCCCGCGTTGGTGGAGCGGCTGATCGCCTCGGTCGACCACTCCCCCAACTGACCCATTAGCCTTTCCGGATGACCTCTTCCGGACGACCCACCGCGCTCCGGCTGCTCCGACTGGCCGCGTACCGCTCGTTCTACCGGCTGCCGTTCACGTGGCGGAAGCGGCTCGTCCGGATGGGCAGCACGCAGTACGTCATCGGGGCGGTGACCATCGTGCGCGACGCCGATGCCGACCCACCCGGGCGGATCCTGCTGCTGCGCCAGCCGCCCGGACCCGGTTGGTCGATCCCGGGCGGGATCCTCAACCGGGGCGAGCACCCGGCGGCCGGCGCCGCGCGTGAACTGGCCGAGGAGACCGGCATCCGGGTCGAGCCGGCCCGGTTGCGCCCCGGTGTGCCCAATGCGATCGTCCACACCGGAGGGCGCTGGGTCGACATGGTCTTCGAGGTCTCGGTACCGGCGGACGACGCGTTGACCATCGACGAGGCCGAGGTGCACGAGGCGGCGTGGTACCCGCTCGACGCGCTGCCCCGGCTGACCAGGCCGACCGCCCGCCTGCTCGCCCACTACGACATCGGTCCGCTGGCAGGCCAGGCCGAGGACGACTGAGGACCGCTGATGGAGATCTGCGCGGTCGTGCTGGCCGCGGGTGAGGGACGCCGGCTGCGACCGCTGACCGAGGTACGCACGAAGGCGCTCTGCCCGGTGGGTAACGTCACCCTGCTCGACCGGGCCCTGGCGCGGGTCGCCGGGCTCGGACTCACCGGCCCCCAGCGGGTGGCGGTGAACGCCTGCTACCTGGGCGAGCAGGTGGTGGCGGAGGTCGGTGACCGGGCGCACCTGTCGGTGGAGCCCGGTGAACCGCTCGGCACCTCCGGCGGCGTGGGCGGGCTGCGCGACTGGATCGCCGGGCGGGGCGTCCTGGTCGCCAACGCGGACGCCTACCTGGCCTCCTCGGCCCCGGCCGGCCCGGACGTCGCGGCGCTGGTCGACGGTTGGGACGGCGAGACGGTACGGCTGCTGGGCGTACCCGCCGGGGACCGGCCGGCCGAGTTCGGCCGGTACCGGTTCGCCGGGTTGTCGCTGCTGCCGTGGTCGATGGTGCGCCGGCTGGAGGCCGAGCCGTCCGACCTGGTCCGCACGGTCTGGCGCCCGGCCGAGGCCGCCGGGGCTCTGACCGTGGTGGAGTACGACGGGACGTACCTGGACACCGGTACGCCCGCCGACTACCTGGCCGCCAACCTGCACGCCGCGGGCGGGGGCGAGCTGGTCGATGCCGCGGCCGAGGTGACCGGGGACCTGGACCGGGCCGTGGTCGGCGCGCACGCGCGGGTCGAGGGCCGGGTGACCCGGGGCGTGGTGTGGCCGGGCGGGCACGTCGGACCGGACGAGCACCTCGTGGACGCCGTTAGGGTCGGTCGCGACCTGACCGTACCGGCGGCGCCGTAGCATGTGGATGTTCCGCCGCCCACCCGCGCAAAGGAGCTCAGGGTGATCAACGCCATCGTTCTCATCGACTGCGCCACCGACTCGATCCCCGAGGTCGCCCAGGCGCTGGCGGACCTGCCGGGCGTCAGCGAGGTCTACTCGGTCGCGGGGGGCGTCGACCTGATCGCGATGGTGCGGGTCCGCGAGTTCGACCAGATCGCCGAGGTGATCGCCGGCGGCATCTCCAAGGTGCCCGGCGTGATCAATACCGACTCGCACATCGCCTTCCGGGCGTACTCCAAGCACGACCTGGAGGAGGCGTTCGCGATCGGCTTCACCGACACCGATTGAGTGACGCCGCCGCGCCGCCCCGATCCCGGGACGGCGCGACGACAGCGCCGGCTCACAGCCAGCGGCGCCACCACTCCAGGATCGCCTCGAAGCGCGCCACCCGGTGCGAGGGCAGACCCGAGCGGGACAGCTCGTGCCCCTCACCCGGGAACAGCAGGAACTCCACCGGTACGCCGCGCAGCTTGAGCGCCACGTACAGCCGCTGCGCCTGCTCCACCGGGCAGCGCCAGTCCTGCTCCGAGTGGATGATCAGCATCGGGATGTCGATCCGGTCGGCGTGGCTGAGCGGGCTCTGCCGGTCCCGCTGAGCCCGGTCGGCGCCGTACAGGTCCTCGCCGAAGAAGTAGCCGATGTCCGACGAGCCGGTGAAGCTGTCGATGGCGTTCACGGCCCGCTCGCTGATCGCCGCGGAGAACCGGTCGCCGTGGTGCGCGGCCATCCAGGTCGTCATGAAGCCGCCGTGCGACCCGCCCAGCACCCCGATCCGGGAGGCGTCCAGGTCGGGCGCCTTCAGTGCGGTGTCCAGCAGCGCCAGCAGGTCGGTCGCGCTGACCTCGCCGACGTCGCCGATCACGGCCCTGCCGTGCGCCTCGCCGTACCCGGAGGAGCCGCGCGGGTTACCCATCACGACCGCGTACCCGGCCCCGGCGTACACCTGGGCCTCGTCGAACAGCCCCCAGCCGTACTGCGCGAACGGGCCGCCGTGGATCATCAGCAGGACCGGGTGCGGCCCGTCGCCGGCCGGCCGGACCACCCAGCCGTGGACCGGGTACCCGTCGGGCGCGGTGGCGTCGACCTCCTCCTGGGCGAAGACCGGGGCGTAGCCCGCGTTGAAGTCGGTGAGCTGGCGCAGCCCGCCACCCGGTTCGACGACGGCCAGCTCACCCCAGGTCGTGGGGTCTGCCACCGTCACCGCGATCACGTCGCCGGCCGCGACCGCCCCGAGGACCTGCCGCTCGCCGTCGACCAGTACCTCCGCCTCGCCGCCGTCGAAGGAGATCCGCAGCAGGTCCACGGCGCCCCGGTTCTCGCTGAGGAACAGCACGCCGTCGGGCGTGACCGCGATCTTGCCCCCCGGCGCGGTAAGCCCGTGCCGCTCGGGGTCGGTCAGGGCCGTCGGCGCGCCACCGGAGACCGGCACGGACCACAGCAGGTTGGTACGGCACACGGCGTGCCGGCCGTCGCAGTCGATGCCGACGAAGAACAGCGTCCCGCCGTCCGGCGAGAAGTGGGGCTGCCACACCCGGAAGCCGCCGTTCGTGACCGACCGCAGGCCGCTGCCGTCCGGCCGGCTCACCCACAGGTCGCTGATCAGGTCGTCGTCGCGCCCGGAGTGGCGGGCCGCGGCGAACGCCAGCAGCTCACCGTCCGGGCTCCACTCCGGTTCGCCGTGGTCGAAGTCGCCCTCGGTGACCTGTACCGGCTCCGCCGCCTCGGCCAGGGCGTCCACGACGAACACGTGGCGGCGCCGGTCGTTGAGGAAGCCGACCCCGTCGACCCGGTACTGGAAGCCGGTGATCCGCCGGGGCGGCTCGTGCTCCGGCCCGCGCCCGGGGACGGTGCCGTACCGGCCGTCCTCCGGCACCCGCGCGGTGTACACCAGCCGGGTCGAGTCCGGGCTCCAGACCGGCGCCCGGTCCACGCCCAGCGGGTGGTCGGTCAGCCGGCGCGCCTCGCCGCCGTCGATGGGCATGACCCACAGCTGCGGCTTGCCGACCTTGGCCGTCCTCGGATCGGCGTCGCGGGCCGGCTCCTCACGCACCGCCCGTACGAACGCCAGCCACTTCCCGTCCGGCGAGATCGCCGCGTCGCCGTCGCGCCACCCCTGGGTGAGCTTCCGGGGCGGCCCGGACCCGTCGGTCGGCACCAGCCACAACTGGCTCGTGTACGAGTCGGCTTCGAGGTCGGTCCGCTGCACCGGTACGACGGCGGCCGCACCGTCGGGGGTGAGGGTCGGGGTTCCGGGTACGCGCGGGAGCGAGAGGTCGGAAGGCTGCATGACCGGACCTTATCCCGGTCGATAGCTGGCTACGGACCGGTAGCCCTATGCTGACCGCCATGGACTTCGCCCAGGAGTACCTCGACCGCGGCTCCGACCGGCTGGGCCTGCAGGTCTACCCGGACACGCGCGAGGACTCCCCGGCCGTCGTGATCTGGCCGGCGATGGGCGTCCCGGCCCGGTACTACCGGCCGTTCGCCACCGAGCTGGCCGCCGCCGGCCTCGCGGTCGTGGTGGCCGACCTGCGGGGCACCGGTACCAGCACGCCGGCGCCGAGCCGGGCCTCCCGGTACGGGTACGCCGAACTGGTCGACGACGTCGCCGCCGTACAGGACGCGCTCAAGGCCCGGCTGAACGGCCGGCGCACGATCCTGCTCGGCCACTCGCTCGGCGGCCACGTGTGCGCGCTGCACCTCGCGCTGCGGAGCGCCGACGCGGGTCGGTACGCCGACGCGGGCGTCGCCGGCCTGGTCCTGGTCGCGGTCGGGATGCCCTACTGGCGTACCTATCCGGGCTGGCACCGGGCCGCCATCCTGGCCAGCACCCGCGGGATCGCCGCCACGTCCGCGCTGCTGGGCGTGTGGCCCGGGTGGAAGTTCGGCGGCCGGCAGGCCCGGGGGGTCATCCGGGACTGGTCCTACACCGCCCGCCAGGGGCGGTACCCGGTGCTGGACGGCGTCGACACCGAGGCCGGGCTGGCGGCGGTACGCACCCCGGTGCTCGCCGTCAGCGTCTCCGACGACCGGTACACGCCGCGGTCGGCCGCGGACCACCTGTGCGCCAAGTTCGCGGCCGCGCCGGTCGAGCGGGTGCACTACACGACCGGCGAGGCGGGCGGCCCGCTCGATCACTTCAGATGGGTACGCGCGAGCGCGCCCCTCGCCGGGCGGGTGGCCCGGTTCGCAGACAGCCTGCCGGACTAGGCCGCGGCCTGGGCCGTCGCGACCCAGCGGCGCAGCAGGTCAGCGGTGGCGCCGGAGTCGATCGCGGCGGCGGCCCGGTCGAGCCCGGTCCGCAGGGCGGTGGCCAGGTCGTCACCCCACCCGCTCTGCGCGACCAGCGCCGCGGCGGCGTTGACCAGCACCGCGTCGCGCACCGGGCCGGGCTTGCCGGCGAAGAGGTCGCGCGCCACCTCGGCGTTGTGCGCGGCGTCACCGCCCCGCAGGTCACCCGCGCCCGAGCGGGCGATGCCCAGGTCGGCGGCGTCCACCACGGTCTCGGTCACGCGGCCGTCGCGGACCGCCCACACCCGGGTCGGTGCCGCGGTGGTGAACTCGTCGAGCCCGTCCTCGCCGCGCATCACCAGGACCGAGTCGCCCCGGCCGGCGAAGACCTCGGCCATCACCCCGGCCATCCGGGGGTCGGCGCAGCCCACCGCGGCGTTCGCCGGCTGCGCCGGGTTGGTCAGCGGGCCCAGGAAGTTGAAGAACGTGGGTACGCCCATCTCCCGGCGCGGTACGCCGGCGTGGCGCATGCCGGGGTGGTACCGCGCCGCGAAGCAGAACCCGATCCCGACCTCGGTCACGCACCGGGCCACCTCGGCCGGGCCCAGGTCGAGCGGGATACCGAACTGCTCCAGCAGGTCGGCCGCGCCACACAACGACGAGGCGGCGCGGTTGCCGTGCTTGATGATCGGCACGCCGGCGGCGGCCACCACGACGGCGGACATGGTGGAGATGTTGACGGTGTGGGCACCGTCGCCACCGGTACCGACGATGTCGACGGCGGACGCCCGTACCTGGGCCGGTAGCTCCACCCGGGCGGCGTTGGCGAGCATCGCCTCGACCAGGCCGGCGATCTCCGCCGGGGTCTCGCCCTTGGCGCGCAGCGCGACCGCGAACGCCGCGATCTGCGCCGGCGTGGCCTGGCCGGACATGATCTCGCCCATGGCCCAGGCGGTGTCGTCGGTCGACAGCTCCTCGGCTCGCAGCAGCGCCGCGAGCAGGGTCCGCCAGCTCCGGTCGCTCATCGGACTACCCGGTGACCGCCGCGCGGCCGCGCAGCAGTTCGGCGACGGTACGCCCGGTGAGGACCGGGTCGAGCGGGTGCACGAGGGTCGCGTCGACCCGCGCGTACGCGGCGAGCCAGCGGTCGGCGGCCCGGGCGATCACCACGCAGGTCGGCGGTGCGTCCGGCAGGTCGTCCTTGAGCTGGCGCGCGATGCCGAGACCACCGGCGGGGGCGGCCTCGCCGTCCAGCACCACCAGGTCGATGTCCTGGTCGTCGACGGTCCGGATCGTCTCCGCGTACGTGGACGACTCCACGAACCGCACGGTGAGGTCCTTGGCGGGCCGGGTGCCGATGGCCAGCCGCATACGGTCCCGCACCGCCGGGTCGTCGCTGTAGAGCAGAACCGTGTAGTTGCCCTCGGTCATCGGCTGCTGGCTCCCTGAGTGTCTCGACTGCCGAGGGGATCGTACTCGTCGTCGTTCCCCGTACCGGTGCCGGCCGGCAATTCTGATGCGGTGTCGTTTCCTGCCGGTGCCGCCGGGGGCGTCGCGAACCACGGGGTGCCGACGGTGTCGGCCGCCTCCTCCCGGTCGAGCTTCCGGTCCACCCGACGGGCCTCCCGCTCCGCCTGGCGCATCCACTGCACGACCAGCACGGCGAGCATTGTGACGCTGACCACCTCACCGCCGGCCCACAGGATGCCGCCGGCCACCCGCTGGTCGCCGAACGGGTCGGACCAGTCCAGGTGCAGCGAGGGGTACCAGTCACCGCCGAGCAGCGTGGTGCTCTGCATGACCGTCAGCCCGAGCACCGTGTGGAACGGCGTGGACAGGAACATCAGCATGGCGCGACCCGGGTACGGCCAGCGCCCGGGCAGCGGGTCGATGCCGATCAGCGGCCAGAAGAACAGGCAGCCGACCCCGATGAAGTGCAGGTGGGTCAGCTCGTGGACCAGTTCGTTGCGCATGGTCAGCTCGTACAGGCCGGTGAAGTACAGGACGAACGGGGTCGTCACGAACAGCCCGTACGCGAACAGCGGGTACGTCCAGATCTTCGCCACCCGGCTGTGCAGCACCGACAGCAGCACCCGCCGGGCCCGCTGCGGGACGGTACGGAGCACGAGCGTCACCGGCGCGCCGAGCGCGAGGAAGATCGGCGCGATCATGGACAGCACCATGTGCTGGACCATGTGCACCGACAGCAGGCTGGTGTCGTACGCGGCGAACCCGGTCAGGGTGACGGACGCGATACCGCCGAGGCCGGGGACGAGGAACGCCACGGTCCGCAGCACCGGCCAGCGGTCGCCGCGCCGCTCCAGCCGCCAGACGGCGTACAGGTACGCGATGGCGACGGCCAGCAGCGACGTCGTCAGCCACGGGTTGAGGTCGAGATGGAGCAGCGTGCCGGCGCCCACGGGCTCGAGAGGCTCGTCGCCTCCGCCGTGCGCGAGAAATCCGACCGCAGGACCTGAATACTGCACGGACACGAGGCTATCCGCCCCGCACCGGACCGCCCAGACGGTGGCGACACGCACGAATGCGGCGACCCCGGCGCGTAGCGACACTCGTGGCGGGCAATAATGGCGGCGTGACTGCGGCCCCAGCCATCTCCAAGAGTCAGATTCATTCACTGACCAGGCCCAACATGGTCAGTGTCGGAACGATCGTGTGGCTCTCCAGTGAGCTCATGTTCTTCGCGGCGCTGTTCGCGATGTACTTTTCGATCCGCGCGGCGGCTCCAGGTTTGTGGAAGGAACACACTCCGCACCTGAACATCCCGTACGCGGTGACGTTCACGGTGATCCTCGTGCTGTCGTCGGTGACCTGCCAGTTCGGCGTGTTCGCCGCCGAGCGCGGCAACGTGCACGCGCTGCGCCGGTGGTTCACCCTCACGTTCATCATGGGCCTGGTCTTCGTACTGGGCCAGGCGAACGAGTACCGCACCCTGGTCGAAGAGGGCGTCAAGATCAACGCCGACGGGTACGGATCGATGTTCTACCTGACGACCGGATTCCACGGTCTGCACGTGACCGGCGGTCTGATCGCCTTCATCTTCTTCATGATCCGCACCACCATGGGGCGGTTCACCCCCGCGCAGGCCACCTCGGCGATCGTCGTGTCGTACTACTGGCACTTCGTCGACCTGGTCTGGGTCGGTCTGTTCAGCATGATCTACCTGCTGAAGTGACGCGAGCGGGTCACACATCGCATCAACGGCCCGTCTAACACGACGACGTACGTGACGACAAAGGTTGAGGACATGAGTTTCGACGATTCGGCCGGCGCCGCCGGTCCGCCACGTGAAGTCCGGCGCGGCAGGCTGCTGGCCGGTCCTGTGCGGAAGAGCCGGCTGCGCCGCCGCGTCTTCGCGGGGCTCCGACTGGCCGCCGCGCTCGCCATCGTCGGGGGGACCTACACCGCGTTCGCACCCGGCAGCCAGGCCCAGGACACGCCGAAGCTGTCCGACGCGGCCCAGATCGGCAAGCGGCAGTACGACCAGAGCTGCGCCACCTGCCACGGCCCCAACGCCCAGGGCGTCGAGGGCCGCGGCCCCAGCCTGATCGGTGTCGGCTCCGCCAACGTGGAGTTCCAGGTCGAGACGGGCCGGATGCCCGCCGCCCGGCCCCAGCAGGCGCAGGTCGAGCGCAAGCAGCCGATGTTCACGACGGCGCAGGCGCAGCAGATCGGCGCGTACATCCAGGAGCTGGGTGGCGGGCCACAGCTGCCGTCCGGCGAGAACCTCCGCGCGGGCGGTGACGTCGCCGAGGGTGGCCGGCTGTTCCGGGTCAACTGCGCGTCGTGCCACGCGTTCAGCGCGAACGGCGGCGCCCTGTCGTCCGGCAAGTTCGCACCGAGCCTGGAGCCCTCCACCGACCGGCAGATCTACGCGGCCATGCTCAGCGGACCGCAGAACATGCCGGTGTTCGGTGACAACCAGCTCACGCCGCAGGAGAAGCGCGACATCATCGCGTACATCCAGTACCAGAAGCACGACAAGGACCCGGGCGGCTTCGGCCTGGCCCGCTACGGACCGGTACCCGAGGCTCTGGTGATCTTCCTGGTCGGCATGGTTTCGATCATGTTCGTCACGATCTGGATTGCAGGAAAGTCATGAGTACCGACACCGACGTCGACTACGACGTGAAAGATCCGACGCTAAGCCGCTTTGACCTGGTCAAAGAGGGCGCCCGCCGGGACGGCGTGGAGATCGTGCACTACGCTCCCCGCTTCCCGAAGCCCGGCACCCGGGCCGAGCGCCGCGTCGAGCGGACGATCGCGCTGCTGTTCGGCCTGACCGGCCTGCTCGGCCTCGCCTTCGTCGTCGCCTACATCTGGTGGCCGTGGGAGTACCAGCACGGCACCGGCCTGGACAAGTTCTACAACCCGGTACTCGGTCTCACCCTGGGCGGCTCGCTGGCCTGCCTCGGCGCCGCGATCGTCGTCTGGGCGAAGAAGCTGCTGCCCGAAGAGGTCTCGATCCAGGACCGCCACGACGCGCCGGACCTGGACGAGCGCGCCCTGACCGGCGCGACCATCATGAACATGGTCGACGAGACCGGCATCAAGCGCCGCCCGCTCCTCAAGGGCGCGCTGCTGGTCGGCGCGGCGCCGCTCGGCCTGGCCGCGGCCGCACCGCTGGTCGGCGGCCTCATCAAGAAGCCGGGCAACATCCTGTTCGAGACCGCGTGGAAGCCGGCGAACGGCAATCTGATCAAGGTCACCCGCGAGGACGGCAGCGAGGTCCGCCCCGAGGACGTCAGCGTCGGTGGCCAGGCGACGGTCTTCCCCGGCGTACCGCACGGTGCGACCAACCAGCACGCCGACTCGCCGGTCCTGCTGATCCACCTCCGCCAGAAGGACGCCGACGCACTGCGGGCGAACCTCAAGAACGTCGCGGTCAACTCCGAGGACGGCGGGGCCATGTGGGGCAACTACGTGGCGTACTCGAAGATCTGCACCCACGCCGGTTGCCCGGCGAGCCTCTACGAGCAGCAGACCAACCGGCTGCTGTGCCCCTGCCACCAGTCGCAGTTCCAGATCACCGACAACGCGCGGCCGGTCTTCGGCCCGGCCACCCGCCGGCTGCCGATGCTGCCCCTGACGGTGGAGAACGGCGTCTTCGTGGCAAAGTCTGATTTCAGGGTCCCGATCGGACCTGGGTTCTGGGAGCGGCCATGAAGCGGCGAAAAATTGACATAGCGGCACTGCCCGCCAAGGCCGGAGCGGAGATCGACGACCGGCTCCAGGTATCGAGCCCGCTACGTCGTCTGTTCAACAAGGTCTTCCCGGACCACTGGTCGTTCCTGCTCGGTGAGATCGCGCTCTACTCGTTCGTCATCCTGCTGCTGACCGGTACGTTCCTGACCCTGTGGTTCGACCCGTCGATGCAGGAGGTCACGTACGACGGGACCTACACGCCGCTCAAGGGCATCGAGATGTCCCGGGCGTACGAGTCGAGCCTGACGCTGTCGTTCGAGGTCCGCGGTGGCCTGATCATGCGGCAGATGCACCACTGGGCGGCCCTGCTGTTCATGGCCGCGATCGTGGCGCACATGCTGCGGGTGTTCTTCACCGGCGCGTTCCGCAAGCCGCGTGAGCTCAACTGGATCATCGGCGTCCTGCTCTTCTGGCTGGGCTTCGTCGAGGGCTTCGCCGGGTACTCGCTGCCCGACGACGCGCTGTCCGGTACCGGTCTGCGCATCGCCCACGCGATCATGCTGTCGATCCCGGTGGTCGGTACCTGGGTGGCGACCTCGCTGTTCGGCGGGGAGTTCCCGGGTCACG
This sequence comes from Planosporangium mesophilum, assembly GCF_016863255.1. Taxonomy (GTDB): domain Bacteria; phylum Actinomycetota; class Actinomycetes; order Mycobacteriales; family Micromonosporaceae; genus Planosporangium; species Planosporangium mesophilum. The sequence continues at coordinate 60,560 of NZ_BOON01000015.1, read as the reverse complement.
AGATCCTCGGCCGGCTCTACATCGCGCACGTACTACTCGTGCCGGCCATCCTGCTCGGCCTGATCGCCGCGCACATGGGCCTGCTGGTCAAGCAGAAGCACACCCAGTGGCCCGGCCCGGGCCGGACCGACCACAACGTGGTCGGCATCCGGATGTTCCCCGGCTTCGCGGCCAAGGCCGGTGGCTTCTTCATGCTGGTGTTCGGCCTGGTCGCGCTGCTCGGCGGCCTCTTCCAGATCAACCCGGTCTGGCTGTTCGGCCCGTACGAGGCCGCGGTGGTCTCGGCGGCCAGCCAGCCCGACTGGTACGTGATGTTCCTCGACGGCTCCACCCGTCTGATGCCGCCGTGGGAGGCCCGCTTCCCGCTGTGGCCGGGGCACCACTACACGCTCCCGCCGCTGTTCTGGCCGACGGTCGTACTGCCCGGTGTGCTGACGATGCTGCCGCTGTTCTACCCGTTCATCGAGGCGCGGTTCACCAAGGACAAGCGGGCGCACCACCTGCTCCAGCGCCCCCGTGACGTGCCGACCCGGACCGCTCTGGGCGCGATGGCGGTGTCGTTCTACCTGGTGCTGCTGCTCTCCGGCGCCAACGACGTGATCGCGTACAAGTTCCACATCAGCCTGAACGCGATGACGTGGGCCGGCCGGATCGGCCTGCTGATCGTGCCGCCGCTGGCGTACTGGCTGACCTACCGGGCGTGCCTGGGTCTCCAGCAGCACGACCGGGAGGTGCTGGCCCACGGCGTGGAGACCGGCATCATCAAGCGGCTGCCGGACGGGCGCTTCGTCGAGGTGCACCAGCCGCTCGCCGTCCCGGACGCGCACGGCCACACCGAGCTGCCGTACGCCGGCTGGGTCGTCCCGAAGAAGATGAACCGCCTCGGCGCGCTGGTGCCGACCGTGAAGGGCTTCTTCTTCCCGATCGAGGAGCCGGCGAAGCCGGCGCCTCAGGAGGAGCGCCCGGTCGGCGCGGGAACCTCCCGCGAGGAGATCACCAGCAGCAAGAAGTAACCCACGCAGCACGCAGAAGGGGCGCTCACCGGTCGGTGAGCGCCCCTTCTGCGTGCCCCTGATCGGCGGCGTGCGGCGATTCGCCCGACACGCCGCCTGAGGTCCACCGCTGGGTCCGACGCCCGTGGCAGGCTCGCAGGCGAGGCGGATTGGAGGTGCCGACTATGCGTTTCCTCGAGTTGTACTGCGGTCACTGCGCCACGGTGTGTGTGTTCGAGCAGCCCCCGTGCGAGGACGAGCACGGTGCCGACTGCGACGAGTGGGTCTGCTCCGGCTGCGGAGAGGCGCTGCTGATCGCGTCGTTCCCGCCGGTACGCCTGGAGCGGCGCTCGGCCGTAGCCGCCCGCAGGGCGGCCTGACGTAGCCGTCGCCCGTCCATTCACTGGTCGCCCCGGCGGCTGGTCGACCCGGTGGTAGAAGCCGCGGTACTCCTGCCGCGGCATCGACACCGCCGACCGCGCGGAAGCACGCTCTAAGGACCGCCAGACGCGCTCAGAGCGCTTCTCCCGGCCCCCAAACGCCAAACCCCACTTCCTCCCCCGGAAACGCCACAGCGCCCCGCTGAGGGGGCGCTGTGGGGGAAAGTGGGTTCGGTCAGTGCTCGACGCCGCGCCGCGAGCCCGTGTAGAACTCGAACAGCAGACCGCCGGTGGTCACGAGGATGGCGGCCGAGCCGGTCGCGATCAGCCACGGGGCCCAGAAGACGAGGCCGAGGCCGGTGACGGTCGCCGCCAGCGCCAGCCCGAACGGCCAGTAGCTACCGGGGGCGAAGAATCCCAGCTCGCCCGCGCCCTCCGCGATCTCCGCGTCGGCCCGGTCCTCCGGCCGCAGGTCGATCCGGCGGGAGATGAACCAGAAGTAGCCACCGCACATCGTGCACAGCAGGCCGGACAGGATCAGGGCGACGACCCCGATCCACTCCATCCGGTGGACCGGGCTGTCGTACCAGGTCCACCAGCCGTAGACCGCCGCCGCGACGTAGAGGAAGCCGGCCACGATGGCGAAAAGCTTGTACTCGCTCTTCATGATGCGTCCTTGTCCGCGTCAGCTCGCCGCGCGCTGCTGCTGGTCGTAGGGGAACGGCGTCGTCGTCGTCGCGAACGCCTTCTCGCCGATGCTCTGGAGCGCCTCGGGCGTGCTCATCCCCTGCTTGCGGGCGGCGATGAACCGCTCGTACTTCTCCGGCGTCACGGCGCGCATCTCGAAGTTCATCATCGAGTGGTAGGCACCGCACAGCTCCGCGCAGCGGCCGACGTACGAGCCTTCCTTGTCGACGGTCACCTGGAACTTGTTCTCCACGTTGCCGGGGAACACGTCGCGCTTGAAGAGCAGGTCCGGCACCCAGAACGAGTGGATGACGTCCTTGGAGGTCTCGTAGAACAGGATGCTCTTGTTGGTCGGCACCACCAGCACCGGGACGTAGTCGCTGGTACCGATCGTGGAGATCGCCTGCCCGTCGGCGCCGGCGGCGTTCGCGTCCAGGTAGCGGAACTGCCAGTTCCACTTGAACGCGACGACTTCGACCTTGACGTCAGGGTTCTTGCTGATCTTGTCCACGTAGCTCTGGGTGGTGGCCGTGTAGTAGAAGAGCACGGCGATGACCAGGAACGGCAGCACCGTGTACAGGAACTCGATCGGCAGGTTGTACCGCACCTGCAGCGGCAGCTCCTCGCCGCGCTTGCGGTAGCGGATCACGCACCAGAAGATCAGCCCCCACACGAGGACGCCGACGACCAGCGCGGCGATCACCGAGCCGACCCACAGGTCGTACATCCGGTGGGACCGGTCCGACACGCCACCTTCCGGCCAGCCGAAGCCCTTGAAGGCCGAGCCGACGGAGCCGAGCGAGCACCCGGAGAGCGCCATGACCGCGACGAGCGCCGTAACCCCGAGACCGGCGACGCGCGCGCCGACCCGTCCGCGGCGGTTGCGCGCCCGTGCGGAACCCGCGCCCGAACCCCTTGCGAACACCTGCTTCTGCCTCCTTAGCCCGAAGGCCGCGATCCCCGCCCGCCGATACCGCTTCTGCGATCTTGATTCTCGCCGCCCGGAAGGCGTCACTAACGGTCGCAGATTACTCGACCACACCGGGCCCGCCTGGCAGGGGGTCACCGTGTCCCTACCCTGAATATGTGTCCACCTACTTCGACGCCGCCTCCGCCGCGCCGTTACACCCCGTGGCCCGACAGGCCCTGCTGGCGGCGCTCGACGACGGCTGGCTTGATCCGGACAAACTGTACTCGCAGGCCCGCCGGGCCCGGCAGCTGCTGGACGCGGCACGCGGATCGATGGCCGAGTCGCTGCGGGTACGCGAGAACGAGCTGTACTTCTGCGCCAGCGGTACGGAAGCAGCCCGGCTGGCGGTGCGCGGCGGGCTGGACGGCCGCCACCGGGTCGGTGTGACCTTCGTCCGGTCCGCCGTGGAGCATTCGTCCGTCCTGCAGGCCGCTCCCGGGGTGGACGTGCCGGTGGACCGGCTGGGCCGGGTGGATCTCGACGCGTTCGCCAAGGCGGTGGCGGCGCCGGGTGTGGCATTGGCCGCACTGATGAGCGCCAACCACGAGGTGGGGACGGTCCAGCCGGTCGAGGAGGCGGCCGCGCTGTGCGCCGACGCCGGGGTGCCGCTGTACGTGGACGCCGCCCAGTCCGTGGGTCGCGTCAATGTGCCCGCCGGATGGTCCCTGCTGTCGGCCAGTGCCCACAAGTGGGGCGGCCCGCCCGGCGTCGGGGTGCTGGTGGTCCGCAAGGGCACCCGCTGGCTCGATCCCCGCCCCACGGAACCGCCGGCCAACCTGCCGGCCGTGGTCGCGGCGGCGGCGTCGCTGCGGGCCGTCCAGAGCACCGCGGCGGCCGAGGCCACCCGGTTGTCGCCGCTGGTCGACCGGATCCGCACGACCGTGGCCGCGACGGTGCCCGACGTCGAGATCGTCGGCGACCCGGTCGGCCGGCTGCCCCACCTCGTGACCTTCTCCTGCCTGTACGTCGACGGCGAGGCCCTGCTGCACGCTCTCGACCGGCGCGGCTTCGCAGTGTCGTCCGGTTCGTCGTGCACCTCGTCGACGCTGCGCCCCAGCCACGTCCTGGAGGCCATGGGGGTGCTCTCGCACGGCAACGTACGGGTGTCGCTGCACAGCGATACCACCTCGGAGGAGGTGGACCGGTTCCTGGCGGTCCTGCCGGGCGTCGTGGCCGACCTGCGCGCGCAGGCGGGGGTGAGCGGACTGTGACCGGACCGGAGACCCTCGACTGCCGGGGGCAGCGCTGCCCGCTGCCCGTGATCGCGCTCGCCCGCCGCCTACCGGAGCTTCCGGTCGGCGCGGTACTGCGGGTGCTCGCCGACGATCCGGCCGCCGCGGTGGACATCCCGGCGTGGTGCCGGATGCGCGGACAGGAGTACGTCGGCGCGGTCACGGACGGCTACGACGTGCGGCGGCTCACCTAGCCGGCGAACCGCTAGTTGGTGGAGAACCGGGCCCGGACCCGCTGCAGCAGGAGGTACATCTCACAGCCCAGGCAGAGGCCGAACGCCGCGTTGAGGAACGCGGCCGTGAGGGCGCCCGCCGTCGCGATCAGGCCGACGAGCGGCGCGCCGGCGAGGTAGCCGGCGGCGGCGACGGCCATGAAGGCGAACCCGACTCCCTGGGCGAACCGGACCGGCTCGGACGGCTCCCGCTCCGCGGGCGGCGGGCCCAGGTGGCGGGCCACGAACTTGCGGTAGATCCACGAGTAGGGCGCGTAGCGGATGCTGGCCGCGCCGGCGGCGAAGACCACGGCCTGGGCGAGCGCGAGCCACCCACTGCCCGTGATCAGAACCACAACAAGAACGACTGACGTGATCATCGCGGCGAACCGCGGCCCGCGTGGATCGAGCATTACCGGGTACCCCCGACTCTCGTCGCTTCACCGATCGCCGCCAGCAGATGCGCCCGCGAGGGGGGCTGGCCGGCGGCACGTCGTACCACCCGACCGGCGGCGTCCACCACCAGCAGCGTCGGGGTCCGCATGATCTTCAGCGCCCGGACCTCGTCCAGGTGCTCCTCGGCGTCCACCTCGATGTGCCGTACGCCCTCGACCTCCGCCGCCACCGCGGCGCAGAGGGCCCGGGTGGCCCGGCAGGGCGCGCAGAACGCCGACGAGAACTGCAGCAGCGTGACCTCGGCCCCACCGTCGACACCGAGCCGGGCGAGCACCTGACCGTCATCCGGCCGCGGCGATTCGCGGAGCTTGCCGTCCCGGGCCCGGCGGACCAGACCGAAGGCCGCCGACGCCAGCAGGACGGCGACGGCGACGACGAGACCGGTCATTGGAGAGGACACCACGCGAGGATACAGCCGCCCCTCATTACCCAAACAGATGCGGAGCAATCTCCGTTGCGGCCTCGTCGCCGTACGACTCGGCGATCCGCTTGATGAACTCGTCACCGCGCACGCTGTACTCCTGGGTGCCGACCGTCTCCAGTACGAGCGTGGCCAGCAGCGAGCCGACCTGGGCCGAGCGCTCCAGCGACAGGCCCCACGACAGGCCCGCGAAGAAGCCCGCCCGGAAGCCGTCGCCCACGCCGGTCGGGTCGTACGCCTGGATCTCCCTGGCCACCGGCACATTCACCGGCTCCATGTCCCGCCCGGTGATGCGCGCCCCGTGCTTGCCCAGGGTCGTGACGCGGACGCCGACCCGGTCGAGCACCTCGGCGTCGGACAGCCCGGTCTTCGATTCGAGCAGGTCCTTCTCGTAGTCGTTGGTGAGCAGGTACGCGGCTCCGTCGATCAGCGTGCGCACCTGCTCCCCCGACATCCGGGCGAGCTGCTGGGACGGGTCGGCCGCGAACGCGTACCCGCGGGTGCGGCACTCCTCGGTGTGCCGGACCATCGCCTCGGGGTCGTCGGCGCCGATCAGGACCACGTCGACGCCGCCCAGGCGCTCGGCGATCGGGGCCAGCTCGATGTTGCGCGCCTCGGCCATCGCACCCGCGTAGAACGACGCGATCTGGCACATGTCCTCGTCGGTGGTGCAGACGAAGCGCGCGGTGTGGGCGACCTCGCTGACGTACACGGAGTCGCAGTCGACGCCGTGCCGCTCCAACCAGGCGCGGTAGTCGGTGAAGTCGGCGCCGACGGCGCCGACCAGGGTCGGGCGCAGCCCTAACTGGGCCATCCCGAAGCAGATGTTGGCGGCCACCCCGCCACGGCGTACGACCAGGTCGTCGACCAGGAACGACAGCGACACCTTGTGCAGCTGGTCGGGCAGCAACTGCTCGGCGAACCGGCCCGGGAAGTGCATCAGGTGGTCGGTCGCGATCGAGCCCGTCACAGCTATCTTCATGGAAACCTCTGGGTGTCTTCGTGGCGGTCGTACAGCGTCGGTGAGCCTACCGGCTGGCACCCCCGGACGTCGGCGTACGTCGACGCCACCCCCGTGGTGGGGGGTGGTCGGGGTGGGTGAGGGTGCATGCAAAACGGCCGCGCCCACGAGGGGCGCGGCCGTTGCGAGCGCGACGCGACTTAGTGGAACGAGTCGCCGCAGGCGCAGGAGCCCTGCGCGTTGGGGTTGTCGATGGTGAAGCCCTGAGCGTCGATGCGGTCGGCGAAGTCGATGGTCGCACCGGACAGGTAGGGCACGCTCATGCGGTCGACGACGACCGCGAAGCCGTCGTACTCCGAGACGGCGTCACCGTCGAGGGAACGCTCGTCGAAGAACAACTGGTAGCGGAGGCCGGAGCAGCCACCGGGCTGCACCGCGACGCGCAGCCGCAGGTCGTCGCGGCCCTCCTGCTCGATCAGGGCCTTGACCTTCTGGGCGGCAAGGTCGCTAAGGACAACGCCGGCCGGGTTACTGGCCTGAACTGATTCGGTCTGCGAAGCGGTCACGATCTGTGCTCCCTGCGCTGGTTTGTAAGGTCCACCCGGGCGCAACGACAGCCACCCCGGAGAGCATTCCCCATTGTGGCACAGGCCTCTGCCCGTGCTCACCTGCTCAATCTACCGGCTGGGGTACCGGGGTCACCGGCTCCACTGCCGGGCCACCCGGGCGGCGAGCGCCCGGAGCCCCTCGGCCGGCCGGTTCATCGCCTCGTCCACCGAGCCGAAGTGGTCCTCCAACGAATATGCGGTCGTCACCCCGATCCGCGCCGCCTCGCGGCGGCCGGCGCTGATCCGGCCGGCGAGGATCACACACGGCAGCGCCCGGTCCCGGGCTGCCTCGGCCACCCCGGCCACGACCTTGCCGCGCAGCGACTGGTGGTCGAACGAGCCCTCCCCGGTGATCACCACGTCGGCGGCGTCCAGCGCGTCGTCCAGGCCGGACAGGCGCCGTACCAGGTCGATGCCGGACTCCCGGCGGCCGCCCAGCGCGAGGATCGCGGCGCCGAGGCCGCCTGCCGCACCGGCGCCCGGGGCGGCCGCCAGCCCGACCGGGCAGGTGGGCAGGTCACGCTCGAGCACCTCGCCGAACCGGGCCAGGGCGGCGTCGAGGAGCAGTACGTCCTCACGGGCGGCGCCCTTCTGCGGCCCGAACACCGCGCTGGCGCCGTGCAGGCCGACGAGCGGGTTGTCGACGTCGGTGGCGGCGACCAGGCGGGCGCCGCGGAGCCGGGGGGTGCCGCCGAGTCGCGCGCAGGCGGCCAACGCCGCGCCGCCGTACGGCAGGGCGTACCCGGCGTCGTCCAGCGGCGCCGCGTCGAGCGCGGCGAGCATGCCGGCGCCGGCGTCGTTGGTGGCCGAGCCGCCCAGGCCGATGACGACCTCCGTGGCCCCGCTCTCCACCACGGCGGTGACCAGCGGGCCAAGTCCGTACGACGTCGTGACCTTGGGGTCGCGCTCGGCCTCCGTGAGCAGGTGCAGGCCGCACGCCTGGGCGCTCTCGATGTACGCGGTCGCGCCGTCGACGAGCACCTCGCCGGTGGTGGCGCGGCCCAGCGGGTCGGTCGTCTCCACCCGTACGCGGCGCGCCGCGGGCAGCGCGAGCGAGTCCAGGAACCCCGGCCCGCCGTCGGAGAGGGGCCGGATGACGACCTCGTCGTCCGGGGCCACCTCGTGCCACCCCTCGGCCACCGCGGCGGCCACCTCCAGCGCCGACAGGGTTCCGGCGAACTTGTCCGGACAGATCAGTACCCGCATGGCGAGGGAGTCTGCCACGTCACATTCCCCGGGCATTCGGGCCGGTCGGAAGCGTGCGAGCATTGATCTGTGACCTGGGTTGAACCGTCCTCGACCGCGACCGCCCTCCTCCTGCTGGGCCGGGGCGCCGACCCGGCCAGCGAGCGGGGCGTGGACTGCCCCGGCGACCTGCCCGAGCCGAGCGACCCCGACCTGGTCGCGCGCGCCACCGCGGCCAAGGCCGCGCTCGGCGACCGGGTGTTCGTGCTCGGTCACCACTACCAGCGCGACGAGGTCATCCAGTTCGCCGACGTGACCGGCGACTCGTTCAAGCTCGCCAGGGAGGCGGCCGCCCGGCCGGAGGCGGAGTACATCGTCTTCTGCGGCGTGCACTTCATGGCCGAGAGCGCCGACATCCTCACCGGCGACGCGCAGCGGGTCGTGCTGCCCGACCTGGCCGCCGGCTGCTCGATGGCCGACATGGCCGTGCTGGCGCAGGTCGAGGAGGCCTGGGACACGCTCGTCGACCTGGGCGTCGCGGACCGGACCGTGCCGGTCACGTACATGAACTCCTCCGCTGACATCAAGGGCTTCGTCGGCCGCAACAAGGGCGTGGTCTGCACCTCGTCCAACGCCGAGCGGGCGCTGCGGTGGGCCTTCGAGCGCGGCGAGAAGGTCCTGTTCCTGCCCGACCAGCACCTCGGCCGCAACACGGCGGTGCTGCAGATGGGCATGACGCTCGACGACTGCGTGCTCTACAACCCGCACAAGCCGAACGGCGGGCTGACCGTGGAGCAACTGCGCAACGCGAAGATGATCCTGTGGCGGGGACACTGCTCGGTGCACGGGCGGTTCACCCTCGACTGCGTGACCGAGGTGCGTGACCGGATCCCCGGCGTCAACGTGCTGGTACACCCGGAGTGCCGGCACGAGGTCGTCACCGCCGCCGACTACGTCGGATCGACCGAGTACATCATCAAGACCCTGGATGCGGCGCCGGCCGGCTCGTCCTGGGCCATCGGCACCGAGCTCAACCTGGTGCGCCGGCTCGCCGACGCGCACCCGGACAAGCAGATCACGTTCCTCGACCGGACCGTCTGCTACTGCTCGACGATGAACCGCATCGACCTGCCGCATTTGGTCTGGGCTCTGGAGGAACTGGTCGCCGGCCGGGTCGTGAACCAGATCACGGTCGATGAGCGAACCGCGTACCACGCGCGGGCGGCGCTCGACCAGATGCTCGCCCTGCCGTAGCCAACCCCGGCAACTCATCACCTTCCGGCCCTGCTCAGTAACGCTGTGCCGATAATCTGTTGAGAAATTTCAATTTCACGTCACGACCGCGCCTCCGCTCGTCGCCGTACCAGGACGGCGGGGATATGCTGCCCCGGCGAGACCGGACCGTGATCTTTCGGTTCCCCTCCCCCACTCGTGCGTCCAGCTCCGGAGGCTTGCGTTGAACGACGTCCTCGTCGTGCACGGCGGCGCCCCGCTACACGGAAACATCCGGGTACGCGGAGCCAAGAACCTTGTGTCGAAGGCGATGGTGGCCGCGCTGTTGGGCGACTCGCCCAGCCGACTGTTCGACGTACCCGCGATCCGCGATGTCGAGGTCGTGCGCGGCCTGCTGGAGCTGCACGGGGTACGGGTCAGCGACGGCGCGACCGAGGGCGAGCTGGTCCTCGACCCGGCCAACGCCGACCGGGCCGACGCCGACGAGATCAACGTCCACGCCGGTTCCAGCCGGATCCCGATCCTGCTCTGCGGCCCGCTGCTGCACCGGCTCGGCCACGCGTTCATCCCCGACCTCGGCGGCTGCAACATCGGCGGCCGTCCCATCGACTTCCACCTGCAGGCGCTGCGCGAGTTCGGCGCGATCGTCGACAAGACCGCGTCCGGGATGGAGATCACCGCACCCAACGGGCTGCACGGCACCAAGCTGCAGTTGCCGTACCCGAGCGTCGGCGCCACCGAGCAGGTCCTGCTGACCGCCGTGAAGGCCGAAGGCGTGACCGAGCTGCGCAACGCGGCCGTGGAACCCGAGATCATCGACCTGATCTGCCTGCTGCAGAAGATGGGCGCGATCATCAAGGTCCACACCGACCGGGTCATCGAGATCGAGGGTGTGAAGCGGCTCGGCGGGTACACGCACCGCCCGATCCCCGACCGGATCGAGGCGGCGAGCTGGGCCGCGGCCGCCCTGGCGACCAAGGGCGACGTGTTCGTCGAGGGCGCCCGCCAGGCCGAGATGATGACGTTCCTCAACACGTACCTGTCGGTCGGCGGCGCCTTCGAGGTCGACGACTCGCCGGTGGGCGGGGGCATCCGGTTCTGGCACCCGGGCGGCGAGCTCCGCGCGGTGGTCCTCGAGACCGACGTACACCCCGGGTTCATGACCGACTGGCAGCAGCCGATGGTGGTCGCGCTGACCCAGGCCCGCGGCCTCTCGATCATGCACGAGACCGTGTACGAGCGGCGCCTGGGCTACACCAGGGCGCTGGGCAGCATGGGCGCCACGATCCAGGTGTACCGGGAGTGCCTCGGCGGTACGCCGTGCCGCTTCGGCCGCCGCAACTTCCTGCACTCCGCGGTGATCGCCGGGCCGAGCAAGCTGCACGCCGCCGAGTTGATGATCCCCGACCTGAGGGCCGGCTTCAGCCACCTGATCGCGGCGCTGGCCGCCGAGGGCACGTCCCAGGTCCACGGGGTCAGCCTGATCAACCGCGGGTACGAGGACTTCGAGGGCAAGCTGGCGGCGCTCGGCGCCCACGTCGAGCGCGGCTGACCCTCGGGTCCGTGATGACCTTGGAACCGGTGCCGCCCCGTCGGATACCCTTCACCGCGTGCCGTCGCTCTTTCGCCGTAAGTCAGCCCATCTGGTTGACGATGCTGTAGCCGAGTTCACCTCGGCCGACGCCGCCTCCGCCGAGTCCGGGGCCGCGTCCCACCGCAAGGGGTACACGCCGAGCAAGAAAGAGCTCGGCAAGGCCACCCCGAAGCGTCCCCGCGCGGGCGTGGTGCGGGAGGCGCCGCCCGCTGACCGCAAGCAGGCCGCGCGGCGGGCCCGGGAGAAGCAGCGCGAGGCCCGGGCCGAGCAGCGCGCCGGCATGCTCGCCGGCGACGAGCGCTATCTGATGCCCCGCGACCGGGGTCCGGAGCGGGCACTGGTTCGCGACATCGTGGACTCCCGGCACACCGCGGGCACCTGGTTCTTCAGCTTCGCGTTCATCCTGTTGCTGATCTCGTCGCTCAAGTTCCTGCCGCCGACCGTCACCCTGGCGGCCAACCTGGTGTGGCTGCTGGTCGGCTTCGCGGTCATCGTCGACGTGCTGCTGATCTGCCGCAAGATCAACCGGTTGGTGCGGGAGCGCTTCCCGAAGACGCAGCAGAAGATGGCCGGTCTGTACATGTATGCGGCGATGCGCTCGCTGAGCTATCGCCGCTTCCGCATCCCCAAGCCTCGGGTGAAGATCGGCGAGAAGGTCTAGCCGCCACAGACTTCGGCACGGGAGTCGTGGTCGCCGGGACCCCCTGACGCCACAACTTGCCGAGTGGTGGCGATCGCGGGCGTCCCGGTGGCGGCAACGAGGCCCAAGCCGTACCCTCCATCCGCAACCGCGCCAGAATGTATCTGAGCCCGCCATGAGACGCTGGTCATTCCCGGCGCGGGGATTTCTCTTGGGGCGAGGAGATCTGGCGTGAGCGACGTGTACCCGGACGAGGATCCGGGTTCCGTCGCGCCTGCCTGGGCGACCATGCCCACCGTGCCGTGGGGCCGTCCCGTGCCGGACCCCCGGACCAGCCCCGACACGGAGGCCTCGGCGTCGGACGCCGACGACGACCAGCCGCGCCGTCCTGACGGGTACCGAGATCAACGGCCCGACCAGCGGCGGAGCGGGCAGCCGTACCCGCGGCCGGAGCTGCGGCCCCGGACCGGCCCGGCGCCGCCCCCGCCCGGCGTCCGCCCGCTACCACCCGACTACCGTCAACCAGGCCGGGCCGCCCGCCCGCCGTACGGCGACGGCACGGACCAGCTCCGCGGTCGCGCACCGGGCCCGCCCCCGCCCGGGTACCCGCCGCCACCCGGAGCGCACCGGGGCGCCGCCCCGACGCCCCGTCCGGTGCAGGGTCCACCGCAGACCGGCGAGTACGGCTCGGCGTACCGGCCGTCGCACCGCGGCCCTCGGCCGGACCCCGCCGGCCCACCACGCCCCGGCGCCCCCATCCCGCCACGGGGCGGCACGTACGGCCGGCCGCCGGGTACGGCGCCGCGCGGGCCGGTCCCGCCCGGCTCCGCTCCCCTGCCCGGCCGGCCGGGGATGGCCGGTCCGCCGACGCCGCCCCGCCACGCCGGAGCCCCTCCCGGCCAGGGAGGACGGCCCAGGCACGGGGCGTGGGAGGCTCCGGATCAGCCGGTGTCGGGGATACCCATGTCCGGTCCTCCGGTATCGGGTCTGCCCATGTCGGGACCGCCCGCGTACCGGCATCCGATGTCCGATACGCCGATGTCGAGCCCACCCATGTCGGGGCCGCCCATGTCAGGGCCGCCCATGTCAGGCCCGCCCGCGTACCGGCCTCCGATGTCCGACGCGCCGATGTCGAGCCCACCCATGTCGGGGCCGCCGATGTCCGGCCCGCCGAGGCCGGGACCGGCCGCGCCGGGACGGCCGGGCGTCGCCGGTCCGCCGCCGCATCGTCGTCCGGGCCACGCCGGCCCGAACGGACCGGCCGGTCCGATGGGTGGACCTGGAGGTGGTCCGACCGTAGGCCATGCCCGGCCGCCGGGTCCTACCGGCCGGCCGGTACCGGGTGGCCATCCGGCCCCGCCCGCGCCCGGCGGGCGACCGGTGTTCCCCGGTCGCCTGGTTCCGCCCGATCACACCGGCCCGGTAGGCCCGCCCCGTCCGCCGGCCGTGACGCCGCGTCCGGTTACGGAGACACCCGGCCCGCCGGCCGAGACGCCGCGTCCGGTTACGGAGACACCCCGCCCGCCGGCCGAGACGCCCGGCAGCGTTCCCCCGACCGATCAGGCGGCGCCGCAGGGCCGTACACCCGACGCCGCGCCGGAGCCGCGCAGCGGTTCACTGGCACCGGTCTCGGCACCGCCGGTCTCGGGGCCACCCGTGTCCGCGCCACCGGTCTCGGCACCACCCGCATCCGCTCTGCCCGTATCGGCACCACCCGCACCGGCACCGCCGGTATCCGCCCCACCGGTCTCGGCGCCACCGGTCTCGGCACCGCCGGTCTCGGCACCGCCGGTCTCGGGGCCACCCGTGTCCGCGCCACCGGTCTCGGCACCACCCGCATCCGCGCTGCCGGTATCGGCACCACCCGCACCGGGACCATCCGCACCGGCACCGCCGGTATCCGCCCCACCGGTATCGGCACCGCCGAGCACCGTGGACCTCCCCGGCGAGACCGCGCCGGTCTCCGCTCCACCCGTCTCGGCGCCCCCGAGCACGGTGGACAACGGCGGGCAGGCTCCGCCCGTACCCGAAAAGCCCGGCACGGAGGATGAGAGCGCGACGGCGGCCGAGCCCCCCGCGCCCCCGGCCGAGTCACCGGCGCCCGAGAAGCCCGCACCGCCCTCGCTGCACGCGGACGCCGAGCAGGTGCTGGCGGGGTACCGGTGGCGCTACGACCCGGACACCCTCCGGGAGGTCGTCGAGGGCGCGCGGATCGACGAACTCGCGGAGGTCCGCCGCCAGCTCACCGAGAAGCTCGACGGGATGGCAGACAACGGGCCGCGCGCGCGGCTGCTCAGCCTGCGCGCCGTGGTCTCCCGCCTGCTCGGCGACCTCGACAAGGCGCTCTCCGACGGCAAGCTCGCCCTCGCCCACGCCGAGGCCACCGGGCAGCTACGCCGGATCGCTATCGCTCAGGCGCGGCTCGCGCACGTGATGCAGTGGCGGGGCGAGTACGAGGAGGCGGACCGGCTGTTCACGCTGGCCAACTCCACCGAACTTCCCGACCGGCTCCGCGCCACGATGCACCACCAGGCCGGTAAGTGCGCCTATGACCAGGGCCGCTTCATCGAGGCGTGCACCCATTTCGAGAAGGCGCTCGAACTGCGCAAGGAAGAGGACCCCGACCTCATCGAGCAGACCGAGCTGACGCTGGACGCGGTGTTCCGGGGTGCCGCGGAGAAGGGCTTCGGCCCGTACCCGCGGTCGCGCGGGGAACTCCTGCGGATCCCGAAGCCGCTGACCGCGACCTTGGACGAGCACACCCGGCGCTGGGGCTTCACCGACGACCTGGGGGTGTTCCGGATCGCCCCCCGGTTCACCGACGTGCAGCCGTTCCGGGAGGGTACGGCGTGGGTGCAGCGCCCGGGCTCGCGGCACTGGGAGCTCATCAACGAGGTCGGTGACCTGTTGATCGACCACACTGCCGGGTACCGGGGCGTGGGCGGCTTCTCGGACGGCATCGCCTGGGTGTCGCGGGACGGCACGACCGGCTGGATCGCCGTCGACCGGTCGAACAAGGTCCTCGTCTCGACCGGCTTCGACGACGTACGGCCGTTCCGGCGGGGCCTCGCGGCGGTGCGCCGCGACGGGCGGTGGGGGGCCGTCGACAGCACCGGCAAGCTGGTCGTACCCCTGCGCTACGACGGCTTCGCCACGGCGCTGTTCGACGGGCGGTACATCGACGGGTTCAGCGACGACGGTCTGGCCGTCGTCGCGCTCGGCCCGTACAAGGGTGTGGTGGAACGCGCCGGCCGGATGCTGGTGTCGCCGATGCATCCGGCGGTGGTCATCCACCCGGTGGCGCTCCTGTTCGCCACTCCGGCCCAGCGCTGGGGCGCGCTGGACCGCCGCGGGCGGCCGCTGCTGGAGGCGGAGTACGCCAGCCGGGCCGAGGTCGCCGACCAGCTCGAGCGGCTGCTGACCGACGCCCGGCCCATCCTGTAGGCGCACGCCCGGTAGGCGCGCCGGGCGCCCGGACCGCCCCGGGTCTAGGGTCGGGGTTATGGAGTTCCGCCCGTCAGGCTCGACGCCGACCTGCTGAGGGCGATCGACGACGTCCTCGGGCCGGTCGTCGAGCGGGACCCGGAGAAGGTCGACAGCCCGCGATAGCTCGTAGCTACCGCCACACGGGACACTCCTTACGAGACAGCGATAGGGTCAAGGTCATGGAGTTCCGTCATCTTGGCCGTTCCGGGATGCTCGTCAGCGAGATCTCGTACGGCAACTGGATCACTCATGGTTCGCAGGTCGAGGAGGAGCAGGCGACCGCGTGCGTACGCGCCGCCCTCGACCTGGGTATCACCACCTTCGACACCGCCGACGTGTACGCCGGCACCCGCGCGGAGGAGGTCCTCGGGCGCGCGCTCAAGGACCAGCGCCGCGAGAGCCTGGAGATCTTCACGAAGGTGTACTGGCCGACCGGCCCCGGCCGCAACGACCGTGGCCTGTCCCGCAAGCACATCATGGAGTCGATCAACGGGTCCCTGCGCCGGCTGCAGACCGACTACGTCGACCTGTACCAGGCCCACCGGTACGACTACGCCACTCCGCTGGAGGAGACGATGCAGGCCTTCGCCGACATCGTCCACTCCGGCAAGGCGCACTACATCGGCGTCTCCGAGTGGAAGGCCTCGCAGATCCGCGAGGCGCACGCGCTGGCCCGCGAGCTGAAGATCCAGCTCGTCTCCAGCCAGCCGCAGTACTCGATGCTCTGGCGGGTCATCGAGGGCGAGGTCGTGCCCACCTGTGAGGAGCTGGGCATCGGCCAGATCGTGTGGTCGCCGATGGCCCAGGGCGTGCTCACCGGCAAGTACCAGCCGGGCCAGCCGCCGCCGGCCGGCTCCCGCGCCACCGACGAGAAGTCGGGCGCCGCGATGATCTCGCGGTTCATGGACGACGACGTGCTGGCCCGGGTACAGCAGCTCAAGCCGATCGCCGAGCAGGCCGGGCTGACCATGGCGCAGCTCGCGATCGCGTGGGTGCTGCAGAACCCGAACGTGTCGTCGGCGATCGTCGGCGCCACCCGGCCCGAGCAGCTTCAGGACAACGTCAAGGCGGTCGGCGTCAAGCTCGACGCCGAGGTCCTGAAGGCGATCGACGCCGCGCTCGACCCGATCGTCGAGCGGGACGCGGCCAAGACCGAGAGCCCGGCGCAGCGTCCCTGATCCTCACGACTTTCCGAGGAGTCGTGGCCTCACGGATGTCCGGAGGCCACGACTCCCCGGAGATCGTGACGATCAGTCTTCCTCGACGAGCGACTCGAGGGCGGGCAGCGCCGCGACGATCGCCGCGCGCTGTTCGTCGGACAGCCGGGCGACCCGGGCGCCCAGCAGCGCGGTCCGCTCCGACCGGATCCGGGCCAGGGTCTCGACGCCGGCCGGGGACAGCGATACCCGTACCGATCGGGCGTCGGTCGGATCCGGCTCGCGGATGACCAGACCGCGCTCGGCCAGCGACGACAGCACCCGCGTCATCGTCGGGGCGGTCACCGCCTCGCGGGCGGCGAGCTCACCGGAGCGCAGCGGGCCGTGTTTGTCCAGAGTGGCGAGAGCGGACAGTTGCAGCGGTGGAATGTCGTTCGTGGCCAGTCGGATCCGGCGGGCCAGGCGACCGACCGCGAGCCGCAGGCGGGTCGCCAGTTCGCTGTCGACGGAGGGCGGCGGCTCGGTCACGGTGGTCACTCCTCGGGCTCTTGCTTCGAGGGGTGAACAGTAACAACGCTGCCGCCGGGCCTCAGCGCGACCCGACCCCGAACCGGTTCAGTCACATGTTCAGGTGCGGGAACAGCTCACGCCCGTAGTAGACCAGGTCGTACGGCAGTCCGATCAGATCGCCGAGGAAGTAGACGAAACCGAAGAACAGCCCTCCGATGCTCGGCGTCCACAGCAGCGCGATGAGGATGAGCATCCCGTACGGCGCGACGTGGGCGAAGCCCCGCTGCCACTGCGGGTTGAGCCAGGGGTGGATGAGGTTGCCGCCGTCGACGCCGGGGATCGGCACGAAGTTGAGCACCGTCGCGGTCAACTGCAGGAACGCCAGGAACGCCACCGCCTGCCAGAAGACCGGGTGGGTGGCGGTGTCGACGCCGAACGCGAACGGCAGCACCAGCGCGATCGTGAACAGCAGGTTGGTGGCCGGGCCGGCGAAGCTGATGAAGCTGTCCCAGCCCCGGCTGCGGATCGCGTGCCGGTCGACCCAGACCGCGCCGCCGGGCAGGCCGATGCCGCCGAGCAGCACGAACACCAGCGGGATCACGAACGACAGGAACGGGTGCGTGTACTTGGTGGGGTCCAGCGTCAGGTAACCCCGCTCCGCCACCATCCGGTCACCGCCATGGTAGGCGACGACGGCGTGCGCGTACTCGTGCAGGCACAGCGAAACGAGCCAGCCGGAGACCACGAACAGGAATACGTTGAACCGGGCGTTGCCGAAGTTCGTCCACGCCATCCAGCCGCTGACCACGACCAGGCCGGCGAGGCAGATGAAGATCGGACTGGGCCGGAAATGCGCGCGACTGACCCCGTACGGGCGGCGCTCGCTGCCTAGCACGTCACTCCCCTGGCGGTAGGAGGCTCATCCGGTACTCCACCCGGTCCTCCTCCACCAGCCTCGCGGCGACCACCCCGGCCGTCAGTAGATCACGCCAGGTCTGCCCGATCCAAGACTCGGCGTCGGACTGGCTGGAAAACGCCTCGTGCGGCCCGTCGACAGACCGCCCCTGGGCGTCCTCGTACTGCCATGTCCACGCCATGTCTCGCACCCCTTCCCCGTCAGGTCCCCGGTCAGCCTAACGACCCCCGCCCGGAAACTCGGACGCCGGGCGACGGACACGGTGCCGTGCGCCATAAGGTACGGGGCATGTCGTGGCAGTCTGGCAGGCGTCTCCTCGTACTGGGCGGAATCCGTTCCGGCAAGTCGGAGCTTGCCGAACAACTCGTGTCCGACGCCGCACAGGTCCGCTACGTGGCCACCGCCGCCGGCTCGGACGATCCGGACTGGCGGGCCAGGGTCGCGGCGCACCGGGAGCGCCGCCCCGCCGGCTGGTCGATCGAGGAGATCGGCTCCGATCCCCACCGCCTGGTCACGCTGCTCGGCGAGGCCAAGCCGGACGAGACACTACTCGTCGACGACCTCGGCGGCTGGCTCACCGCGACCCTGGACGCCGCCGGCGCCTGGGACGAGAACGCCCGCGCCGTCGACGTGGAGCCGCTCGCCGCCGCCGTACGGGACTGCCCCGCCGCCGCCCTCGTACTCGTCAGCCCCGAGGTGGGGTTGTCCGTCGTCGCGCACACCACCGCCGGCCGGCTCTTCACCGACCGGATCGGTGAGATCAACCGGGCGGTGGCCGACGCGTGCGACGCGGTCGCGTTCGTGGTCGCGGGGCAGCCCACCTGGGTCAAGGGCGCGGATCCGCGCGGCGCCGGAGCCCGTACCTTCGCCGCCGGCCCGGTCCGCACCCCGGCGCCGGCGGAGCCCGCAGCCCAGGTCGCGACCCCCGCACCCGAGCCCACCGAGAGCATCGTCACCGACCCGGGCCTGTTGGCCTGGTCCGAGACGGACACCATGCTCCTGCCGGCCCTGGACGCGGCGGCGCCCGGGACGACCACCGGGATGCCGACCATCGCGGTCGGCATGAGCCTGCCCATGCCCGACGAGGCGGCGTCGGCCGCGGCCGGCGAGCGGTTGTCCACCCTCGACGTGGCCGGCGCCGGCTTCGGGGCGCTCGCCCCGGTCGTCCGGTTCGCCGCCGGTACCCAGGGGCTGCCCATCCCCCGGCCCTGGCAGAACGTACGGCTGCTGCTGCTGCACGCCGACCACGCCGGCGACGTCGCGGCGGGCGAGTCCCCGGCCACGGCCGCGCGCCGGCTCGACGACGCCGAGCGTGGCGAGGGCACGCTGGCGCTGCTGGCAGGCGCCGCCGGCGCCGCGGTGCAGACCGTCCGGTGCCCGGGCGCGGTCGGCGCGATCGAGGACGCGGACGCGCTGTCGGACGCCGAGGTCGACGCGGCGCTGCGCTACGGCTGGGAGTTGGCCGAGAGCGCGGTGGACGCCGGGACCGACCTGATCGTCCTCGGCGCCGGCGGGGCGGGTGCCGACGCCGCCGCCGCGGCGGTGATCGCCGCGACCGCCAACGGCGAGGCTGCCGCCCTGCTCGGCCGCGTCGTCGTCCCCGGCGGACGCATCGACGACCTGGCCTGGATGCGGCGGTGCGGTGCCGTACGCGACGCGCTGCACCGGGTGCGCTCGCGGTCCAGTGACCCTCGGGCGGTCCTCGCCGCGCTGGGCGGCGCCGACCACGCCGTCGCCACCGGCGTCCTGCTCGGCGCCGCCTCCCGCCGTACCCCGGTCCTGCTGGACGGACCGGTCGGCGTCGCGGCCGCGCTGGTCGCACGGGACTTCGGCGCCCAGACCCGGCACTGGATCCTGCTGCCCGACACCGGCGGCCACCCGGCGGTACGGCTCGGCGCGGACGTCCTGGGCGTCACCCCGGTACTGGACCTCAAGCTCGGGCTCGGTGAGGGCGCGACGGCGCTCGCGGCGCTGCCAATGCTGCGCTCGGCGCTCACCCTCGCCGCCACGCTGCCCGGTGCCTGACCCGGGCCGTGATCGCGTCCTCGGCGCCGGGCTACGGCCGGCGCGGACGACCTGCGCCGGGCTGCGGCCGGCGCGGACGATCTGCGCCGGGCTGCGACTGGCGCTGACGACGTTCTCCGTGGCTCCGGTACGGGCCGGTCGCGTCGACCGGGCCGCGGCGGGCGTCGCCATGGCGCTCGCCCCGGTCGTGGGCGCGGTGCTCGGCGCCGTACTGGCCGGCGCCGGCCTCGGGCTGCGCTGGCTGGGCGCGCCGCCGCTGGTCGCCGGCGTCGCCACGGTCGGGCTCGGTGTGCTGCTCACCAGGGGCCTGCACGTGGACGGGCTGGCCGACACCGCCGACGGGCTCGGCTCGTACCGGGACGCGGCGGGCACCCTCGACGTGATGAAGAAGCCGGACATCGGCCCGTTCGGCGTCGCGGCGGTCGTCCTCAGCCTGCTGCTCCAGGCCGCCTGCGCGGCCGTACTGCTGGACCGGGCCTGGCCGGCGGCGCTCGCCGGGGTCGCGGCCGGCGCGGCGGCGGGCCGGCTCGCGGTCGCCTGGGCCTGCCGGCGCGGGGTACCGGCGGCGCGCCCCGGCGGCCTGGGCGCCATGGTCGCCGGTACCGTCGGGTGGTTTGCCGCCGTCGCGGGCCTGGCCTTCGTCGCGGTGGTGGCGCTGCCCGCCGTGCCCGGCCGGGCGTGGCAGGGCCCGGCGGCGGTGTTCGTCTCGCTCGCCGCCGCGCTGCTGCTGGTACGGCACGCGGTACGGCGGATCGGCGGCGTCACCGGTGATGTGCTCGGCGCCGTCGTCGAGGTCGGCGTGTCGATCGCCTACCTGGGGCTGGCGCTGTCCTAGCGAACCCCCGCCGAAACGAACGGCGGCTTGACCACCTTCATCCGCGAGCGGCGGCCGCGCACGTCGACCTCGACCTCGCTGCCCTCGACCAGTCCGGCGGCCGTGTCGAGCAGGGCGAGGGCGATGCCGATCCGGCGGGTGGGCGAGAACGTACCGCTGGTGATCTCCCCCACCGGGGTGTCGCCACTGAGCACCGTCATGTGCGGGCGGGGAATCCCCCGGTCGAGCACCTCCAGGCCCCACAGCGTCCGGCGCGGTCCGGCTTCCTTCTCGGCCAGCAGCGCGTCGCGGCCCCAGAACCGGGGCTTGGACCAGCCGACCGCCCAGCCGGACCTGGCCTGCACCGGGGTGATCTCCGGCGAGAGGTCCTGGCCGTGCAGCGGGTAGCCCATCTCGGTGCGCAGGGTGTCGCGGGCGGCCAGGCCGCAGGCGCGGATGCCGTGCTCGGCGCCGGCCGCCATGATCGCGTCCCATAGTTCGGTGGCGCGGCCGACCGGCGCGACCAGTTCGTACCCGTGCTCGCCGGTGTACCCGGTGCGGCACACGGTGACGTCGCCGGCGCTCGTGAAGCTCATGTACCCGTGGCCGGTCGGCAGCCCCATCGCGGCCAGCACGTCGGCGGAGCGGGGGCCCTGCACCGCGAGCACCGCGAAGTCGCGGTGCCGGTCGGTGACGGTGACGTCGGGCGGCGCGGCGGCGGCGAGCCGCCGTACCACCTCGGCGGTGTTGGCCGCGTTCGGCACGAGGAACACGTCGTCGGCGGCGTTGAGGTAGGCGATGATGTCGTCCACCACGCCGCCGGTGGCGTCGTCGCAGCAGAGGGTGTATTGGGCCTTCCCGGGCCCGATCCGGCCCAGGTCGTTGGTGAGGCACGCGTTGACGAAGCCGGCCGCACCGGGCCCGGTCACCGTCGCCTTGCCCAGGTGGGACACGTCGAACACGCCGACCGCCTCGCGGACCGCGGCGTGCTCCTTGAGGACTCCGCCGCCTGCGTACTCCAGCGGCATCTCCCAGCCGCCGAAAGCCGCGAACTTGGCGCCTAGCTCGGCGTGGCGTGGGTAGAGCGCAGGACGGAGCAACGCTGCTTCGGTCATGGCTGGCAACCTATCGCGTCGGCTCCGGGGGGTTCGCCACCGGCCGTCGATGATCGTCGCCTAGCATCGGCCCGGAAGGCACTCCCTGCGGACGGAGAACCCGTGACCTCGCTCAACCTGGTTGACACCGACCCAGCCGAACTGCGCGTCGACGCGGTCGTCATCGGGGTGCACAGCGTCGCCGAGCCCGAACCCGGCCGTTCTCCGCTGCTGCTCGCGTCCGGCGCGGAGAGCATCGCCGCCGCGTTCGAGGGCCGGCTCACCGAGACGCTCGCGCTGCTCGGCGCGACCGGCGCGACCGGTGAGGTCACGAAGCTCGCCGGCCTGGGCACGATCACGGCGCCGCTGGTCGTGGCCGTCGGCCTCGGGCCGGAGCCGACCGGTCCGGCGCCGGCACCGGAGACCCTGCGCCGGGCGGCCGGCTCGGCGGTACGGGCCCTGGCCGGCTTGTCCAGCGTGGTGCTCAGCCTCCCGCTGTCGGACGACCCGAGCGGCGCCGACGCGGTACAGGCCCTGCGGGCGACCGCCGAGGGCGCGCTGCTGGGCGGGTACCGGTTCGCGGCGTACAAGACGAAGCCGTCGCCCGGGCGGCGGGAGCCGGTCGACGCGGTGAGCGTGCACGTACCGGACGCCGCCGACCCGACGATGACCAGCGAGGCCGACCGGGTCGTGGCGGTGGCGTCGGCGGTGCACCGCGCCCGCGACTGGGTCAACACCGCCCCCAACGACCTGCGCCCGCCGGCCTTCGCCGACGCGATCGCCGAGGCGGCCACCAAGGCGGGCCTTTCGGTCGAGGTCCTCGACGAGAAGGCGCTGGCAGAGGCGGGCTACGGCGGCATCCTCGCGGTCGGCCAGGGCTCGTCCGCCCCGCCCCGCCTGGTGCGGCTGGCGTACCGGCCGGACGGCTCCCCGGCCAAGCACGTCGCGCTGGTCGGCAAGGGCATCACGTTCGACAGCGGCGGTGTGTCCATCAAGCCCGCGCAGGGCATGTGGGAGATGAAGTCGGACATGGCGGGCGCGGCCGCGGTGGCCGCCACGATGCTCGCGGTCGCGGCGCTCAAGCCGGACGTGGCCGTCACCGGATACGCGGCGCTGGCCGAGAACATGCCTTCCGGCTCGGCGTACCGCCCCGGTGACGTGGTGCGCATGTACGGCGGCAAGCACGTCGAGGTGCTCAACACCGACGCCGAGGGCCGGATGGTGCTGGCCGACGCGATCGTACGGGCCGGCGAGGACAACCCGGACTATCTGGTCGAAACTTCTACGCTCACCGGCGGGCAGGTCGTCGCGCTGGGCAAGCGGGTCGCGGGCCTGATGGGCGACGCCGACTTCCTGCGCCGGCTCAAGGAGGTCGGCGACGCCGTCGGCGAGCCCGGCTGGCCGATGCCGCTCCCCGACGACGTCCGCAAGGGCATGGAGTCCGAGGTGGCCGACATCTCGCAGGTCAACGCCGGCATGGACCGCGCCGGCCACATGCTCCAGGGCGGCGTGTTCCTGTCCGAGTTCGTCCCGGCCGGCCTGCCGTGGGCCCACGTCGACATCGCCGGGCCGGCGTACCACTCCGGCGAGCCGTTCGGGTACTGGACGAAGGGCGGCACCGGGGTACCGGTACGCACGCTGACCGCGCTGATCGAGGACGTCGCCGCGAACGGTTAGGCCTCGGCCTGCTTGCGGCGGGCGTTGTAGTCGCGCATGCGCTGGGGGTACCCGACCAGCGCGACGTCGTAGACCGGAATCCCGAGCCGGTGGCCCCAGCGGCGGGCCTCGTCCGGGCTGCCGATGCGCCGGCGGGTCCACTCCCCGTCGTGGGCGATGAGGATGACGGTGGTCTCGGTGACCGTCGTGCGGGGCTCGATCAGCGCCTCCACGCCACGCCGGCTACGCGCGAAGTGCTCCAGATGTTCGAGGTCTTCCTGGCTGGCCGCACGGCGCCCAGCGACCGCCGCCTTCTGGCGTCGCCGAAACAGAGCCACCGACGATCCTCCTCCCCGTCAGGGCCGCCGGCCCGGCCGGCGGTGCGCAAAGGGTACGCCCGATGAGCGTGTCGTAGGGCACCTCGTTTCTCAGTTGCCTTCACACAGTGACAAGATGTCCGAGGATTGTGAATAGCGCCGGCCGCCGTGACCGGCCGTGCACCGCCAGGGAGATATACGTGAGCGACCCCAACGCCGGTTACGACGTAGTGATCCTCGGCGGCGGCAGCGGCGGTTACGCCACCGCGCTGCGCGCCGCGGAGCTGGACCTGTCCGTCGTGCTGATCGAGAAGGACAAGGTCGGCGGTACCTGCCTGCACCGCGGCTGCATCCCGACGAAGGCGCTGCTGCACGCCGGTGAGGTCGCCGACGCCACCCGCGAGGCCGAGCAGTTCGGCGTCCAGGCCACGTTCAACGGCATCGACATGAAGGCCGTGAACACGTACAAGGACGGCGTCGTCAGCCGGCTCTACAAGGGCCTGCAAGGGCTGATCAAGTCCCGCAAGATCACGTACGTCGAGGGCGAGGGCCGGCTGGTCGCGCCGAACGCCGTCGAGGTGAACGGCCAGCGGTACACCGGCCGCAACATCGTGCTCGCCACCGGGTCGTACTCGAAGTCCCTGCCGGGCCTGGAGGTCGACGGTGAGCGCGTGATCACCTCCGAGCACGCCCTGGCCCTCGACCACGTACCCGCGTCCGCCGTGATCCTGGGCGGCGGCGTCATCGGCTGCGAGTTCGCCAGCGCCTGGAAGTCGTTCGGCGTGGACGTCACCATCGTCGAGGCGCTGCCCCGCCTGGTCGCCGCCGAGGACGAGCAGAGCTCGAAGGCGCTGGAGCGGGCGTTCCGCAAGCGCGGCATCGCGTTCAAGGTCGGCAAGCCGTTCGAGAAGGTCGAGACCACCGACGCCGGCGTCAAGGTCAGCATCCAGGGCGGCGACACCCTCGAGGCCGAACTGCTGCTGGTCGCCGTCGGGCGCGGGCCGGTGACGTCCAACATCGGGTACGAGGAGCAGGGCGTCACCATGGAGCGCGGCTTCGTGCTCACCGACGAGCGCCTGCGCACCAACCTGCCGAACGTGTACGCCGTCGGCGACATCGTGCCGGGTCTCCAGCTCGCCCACCGCGGCTTCCAGCAGGGCATCTTCGTCGCCGAGGAGATCGCCGGGCTGAACCCGCCGGTCATCGACGAGAGCGGCATCCCGCGGGTGACCTACACCGAGCCGGAGGTCGCGTCCATGGGCCTGACCGAGGCCAAGGCGCGCGAGAAGTACGGCGACAAGGTCGAGACGGTCACCTACGACCTGGCCGGCAACGGCAAGAGCCAGATCCTCAAGACCGCGGGCTTCGTCAAGCTCGTCCGCGCCCCCGAGGGGCCGGTCGTCGGCCTGCACCTGGTCGGCAGCCGGGTCAGCGAACTGATCGGCGAGGCGCAGCTGATCTACAACTGGGAGGCGTTCCCCGCGGAGGTCGCCCAGCTCATCCACTCGCACCCGAGCCAGAGCGAGGCGCTCGGCGAGGCCCACCTGGCGCTGGCCGGCAAGCCACTGCACGTCCACGGGTGAGCCAAAACCCTTACCACCCAGTAGTCGTTGACGACGTGAAAAGCTGGCGACACCAGCTACATATGAGGAGTCTGTGAAATGCCGGTATCGGTCACCATGCCGGCCCTCGGCGAGTCGGTCACCGAGGGCACCGTCACCCGCTGGTTGAAGCAGGAGGGTGATCGGGTCGAGGCCGACGAGCCTCTGCTCGAGGTCTCCACCGACAAGGTGGACACCGAGATCCCCTCCCCCGCCGCCGGGATCCTCTCGAAGATCGTGGTGGCCGAGGACGAGACCGTCGAGGTCGGCAGCGAGCTGGCGATCATCGCCGGCGACGGCGAGTCGGTCGGCGACAGCGCACCGGCCGGGACCGGCGACGAGCAGGCCGGGGTTCAGCCGACCGCGACGCCGGCCGAGGAGGCCGAGCCCGAGGCGCCGGCCCCCGACGCCGAGAAGGTGGCCGCGAGCCAGCCCCAGGGCGGCGGCGAGCAGTCGGGCAACGGGTCCGGCGGCGGCCCGGGTACGCCGGTGACGATGCCGGCGCTCGGCGAGTCGGTCACCGAAGGTACGGTCACCCGCTGGCTCAAGTCGGTGGGCGACACCGTCGAGGCCGACGAGCCTCTGCTCGAGGTCTCCACCGACAAGGTCGACACCGAGATCCCGGCGCCGGTGAGCGGCACGCTGCTCGAGATCAAGGTGCCCGAGGACGAGACGGTGGCGGTCGGCGCCGAGCTGGCGGTCATCGGGGAGGCCGGTGGCGGCGCCCAGCCGGCGCAGGCCCGGCACGCCGCGCCCGAGCAGGCCGCGCAGCCGGCCGCGAAGGCCGAGTCCGCGCAGCAGGTCCAGCCCGCGCCGGCGAAGGCGGAGGCGGCCCAGCCGGCTCCGCAGGCCCAGCCCGCGCCCGCGAAGGCGGAGACCGCCCAGCCCGCCCAGGCCCAGCCGCAGCCGGCCGCCGCAGCCGCCGGTAACGGTGCCGGCCAGCAGGCCACCGCGGCCCAGGCGGTCGAGGACTTCGGCGGCTACGTCACGCCGCTGGTACGCCGCCTCGCCGGCGAGCACGGCGTCGACCTGTCGAAGCTGAGCGGTACCGGGGTCGGCGGGCGGATCCGCAAGCAGGACGTCCTCGACGCCGCCGAGCGCCAGCGGGCGGAGGCGGCGAAGGCCGCGCAGCCGGCCAAGGCGCAGCCCAGCGGCGTACGGGGCGGCTCCACCTCGGCGCCGGCGAAGCCGCAGCCGAGCCCGCTGCGTGGCCGTACCGAGAAGCTGACCCGGATCCGGGCCATCACCGCCAAGCGGATGGTCGAGTCGCTGCAGATCTCGGCGCAGCTCACCACCGTGGTCGAGGTCGACGTCACCCGCATCGCACGGCTGCGGAACCAGGCGAAGGCGCAGTTCCAGCAGCTGCACGGCGTGAAGCTGTCGTTCCTGCCGTTCTTCGCGCTGGCCACCGTCGAGGCGCTGCGGGCCCACCCGAACGTCAACGCCTCGATCGACCTGGAGGCGAACACCGTCACGTACCACGACGGCGAGCACCTGGGCATCGCGGTGGACACCGAGAAGGGCCTGATGGTTCCGGTGATCCGCGACGCGGGTGACCTCAACCTGGCCGGCCTGGCCAAGCGCATCGCCGACCTGGCGGAGCGCACCCGCAGCATGAAGATCGACCCGAACGAGCTGTCGGGCGGCACGTTCACGCTGACCAACACCGGCAGCCGGGGCGCCCTGTTCGACACGCCGATCATCAACCAGCCGCAGGTCGGCATCCTCGGTACCGGCTCGGTCGTCAAGCGGGCCGTCGTCGTGGACGACCCGGACCTTGGCGAGATCATCGTGCCGCGTTCGATGGTGTACCTCGCGCTCTCCTACGACCACCGGCAGGTCGACGGCGCCGACGCGGCGCGGTTCCTGACCACGATCAAGGAGCGCCTCGAGGGCGGCCACTTCGAGTCGGAGCTCGGCCTGGCCTGAGGTCAAGCATGATCGCGGAGAGTCCGGGCACCGTACGGTCGCCCGGACTCTCCCGTCTTCAGCGAACGTCTCCCGCGAAGGGTGTGGCTCATGCGGATCCTGGTCGCCGGCGCGTCCGGCTTTCTCGGTACCCGGCTGGTCGGTGCCCTGACCGAGGACGGGCACAAGATCCGGACGCTGGTACGGCGTGAACCACGTACCGCGGCCGAGACCCGCTGGGAGCCGTCCCGGCGCCGGGTCGACCCGGAGGTGGTCGCGGACGCCGACGCTGTGATCAATCTCGCCGGCGCGAACGTGGGCGGCCGGCGCTGGACCGAGGCGTACAAGCGTGAGCTGTGGGACAGCCGGGTCGACACCACGGCCACCCTCGCGGCCGCCCTGGCCGCGATCGACTCGCATCAGCCGAAGATCCTGCTCAACTCGTCGGCGGTCGGCTTCTACGGCGACACCGGCGACCGGCCCGTGGACGAGCAGGCCCCGCCCGGTACCGGCTTCCTGGCCGACTTGTGCCGGGAGTGGGAGGCGGCCACCGCACCCGCCGAGGCGGCCGGGGTACGGGTGGCGCACCTGCGTACCGGCTTACCGCTGGACTCCGTCGAGGGCTTCCTCAAGCCGCTGTTGCTGCTGTTCAAGCTGGGCCTCGGCGGCAAGCTGGGCAGCGGCGACCAGTACCTGCCCTGGATCTCGCTGCCGGACTGGCTGGCGGCCGTACGGTTCCTGCTGGACCACGACATATCGGGCCCGGTGAACCTGACCGGGCCGAACCCGGTCACGAACGCCGCGTTCACCCGCGCCCTGGCCCGGCAGGTGCACCGGCCCGCGCTGGTACCCGTACCGCGGCTCGCGCTGCGGGCGGTGCTCGGTGAGTTCGGCAACGAGGCGGTCGCCAGCCAACGCGTCCTGCCGGGTGTCCTGACCACGGCCGGGTTCGACTTCCGGTACCGCGACGTGACCTCGGCGCTTCGCTGGGCCGTCGAGCATCCGTAGATGACCGGGCCGCGATCGAACCTCCGTCAGCAGGCGTTGGTACCCTGCCCCGAGTGTCAGTGACGCAACAGGACAGTGCCGGGACGGTCGCCGGCACGGCGCTCGCCGATAGGCAGACCGAACCGGACGCCGGCCGACGGGGGCGTCGGTCCGCCGACGTGCTCATGGTCGTGCTGGCTCTCGCCATCACCGGCTGGCTCACCTCCGGCCTGTGGATCGACCCCAACCACCGGGCGATGCGGGTCAACGCCAGCGACCAGTCCCTCTTCGAGTGGCTGCTGTCGTACGCGGCCGACACGCTGCGCAACGGTCACGACCCGTTCTTCACGTCGCTGCTCAACGCGCCGCTCGGGGCCAACCTCGCCGTCAACACCGCGGTGTCCGTCCTGGGCTGGGTGCTCGCCCCGGTGACGCTGCTGCTGAGCCCGTCGGTGTCGTTCGCGATCGCGCTGACGTTCGGGATCGCCGCCACCCCGGTGGCGTGGTACCTGCTGCTGTCGCGCACGGTCGTACGGAGCCGGGCCGCCGCGATCGTCGGTGGCCTGTTCTGCGGCTTCGCGCCGGGGCTGGTCTCGCACGCCAACGCGCACGTCAACTTCGCCTCGGGTTACCTCATACCGCTGATCGTCTGGCGGGTCCTGGAGCTGCGCCGGCCCGGCCGCGCGGTACGCAACGGGATGATCCTCGGCGCGCTGGTCGCCGTGCAGTACTCCCTCGGCGGGGAGACGCTGTTCTTCACCGCGCTGACCTGCGGGGTGTTCCTCGGTTTCTGGCTGCTGACGGGCCACCGCGAGCCGCGCGACACGCTGGTGACGTTCGCCCGGGGGCTGGGCGCGACCGCGGTCACCGCGTTCGCGCTGCTGGCGTACCCGCTGTGGATGATGTTCTTCGGCCCCGGCCACTACCACGGCACCGGGTTCGACCAGGTCCAGCACAGCGAGGACCTGCTGGCGTACGGCGCCTTCCCGCGCCGGTCAATGGCCGGGATGCTGGGGCTCGACAGCCGGCTCGCGGCCAACCCGACCGAGGAGAACAGCTTCTTCGGCGTCACCACGCTGCTGATCCTGGTCGGCGCTGGTGTGCTGGCGCTGCGCGCCCGTGATCTCGCCCGGCGCAGGCTGGCGCGCGCCGTGCTCTACAGCGTGGTGGCGTTCGCGGTGCTCTCGCTGGGCCCCGAGCTCCACGTCGCCGGGTACCGGACCGGCTTCCCGCTGCCGTACGCGCTGCTGCGGCACGCACCGCTGTTCGACTCGGCGCTGCCCGGCCGGCTCGCGCTGATCGTCACCGCGCTCGCCGGCGTGCTGCTGGCCCTGGGCCTGGACCGGCTGCCGGAGCTGCGGCGACCGCGGCTGGTCGCCGCCGCCGTGGCGATCGGCCTGCTGCCGATCGTGCCGGTCCCGCTGCTGACCATGGAACGCTCGCCCGTGCCGCACTTCTTCAGCTCCGGCGCGTGGCGCGGGTACGTCGAGCCGGGCGAGACGCTGATCCCGCTGCCGGTGCCGTCCGACTGGATCCCGGACGGCCAGCGCTGGCAGACGGCCGCGCTGTCGAGCGGCGACGGTGCGACGTTCCGGATCCCGGCCGGCTTCTTCCTGGGGCCGGACGCGGGCGGCCGCGGCCGTATCGGGCCGGTGCCCCGCTGGACCCAGACCACCTTCGCCGAGACCGCCCTGGCCGGGAACCGGCCGCTGGCGATCACGCCGGTGATGGAGGTCGAGGCGCGCAAGGACCTCGAGTACTGGGGCGGCCGGGTCGTGGTGATGCCCGCCGGCGCCGGCCAGGGCACCCGGTGGGCCCGAAACCACGATCTGGTCCTGGAGCTGGCGACCGAGCTGTACGGTCAGCCGACGCGCGTCGACGACGTGTGGCTCTGGCGCGTGGCCAACTGATGATCACCGAGAGTTCGGGGCGCTCCGACGCCCCGAACTCTCGGTGATCACGGGAGGGGCTTCAGCCGACCGGCGCCGGCTCCTGCGGGGCCGCCGCCGGCACCGGCCGCCTCGACAGCGCGCCCGGCCACCAGACGGCCCGGCCGACGTCGACGGTGAGCGCCGGCACCAGCAGTGACCGTACGACCAGGGTGTCGAGCAGGACGCCGAACGCGACCGCGAACGCGACCTCGGCGACGAACACCAGCGGCAGTACGGACAGGGCCGCGAAGGTCGCCGCGAGCACCACGCCGGCGGAGGTGATCACGCCACCGGTGACCGACAGGCCGGCGAGCGTGCCCGCGCGGTGGCCGCGCCGGGCGGCCTCCTCGCGTACCCGGGTCATCAGGAAGATGTTGTAGTCCACCCCGAGCGCCACCAGGAACACGAACGCGAACAGCGGGTACGACGAGTCCGCCCCGGCGAAGCCGAGCAGGTCGCGGAAGACCACGCCGGAGACGCCGAGCGTGGCGAGGAACGACAGGATGACCGTCCCGATCAGCAGCAGCGGGGCGACCACCGCCCGCAGCAGCAGCATCAGGACGACGAACACCACCCCGAGCACCAGCGGGATGATCACGTTGCGGTCGTGCCGCGCCGTGCTCTGTACGTCCAGGTTGATCGCGGTGTACCCGCCGACCTTCGCCTCCGCGCCCGGCAGTGCGTGCAGTTTCGTGCGCAGCGCCGTGATCACGTCGTCGGCCTGCGGCGAGTCGGCGGGTACGGCGAGGGTGACGTCGACGCGGACCAGTCCTTCGACGATCTTCGGCAGCGGGGTCGCGATCGGCGGGGTGGCTGCCGGCGGCGGTACCGGCGTGAACGGGACCGCCTGCGCCACGCCCGGTACCGCCCGAGCGGCGCTGACCACGTCGTTGAGCGCGTCGGCCCGCGCGGTGACGATGGCGGGGCTGCCGGTGCCGGCCGGGAAGTGCCGGCCGATCTCCTCCTGGGCGATCTTGGAGTCGGGGCGGCCCAGGAACTGCTCGGTCTGCGGGATGCCGTCGGCCTGCAGCCGGACCAGGCCGAGGGAGCAGACGCCCAGGACCAGGGCGGTCGCCACCCACACGATCCGCGGGCGGGCGCCGACCATCCGCGCGACCCGGGCCCACACGCCGTGCTCCTCGACCGGCCGGGAACCGAAGCGCGGCAGGAACGGCCAGAACGCCACCCGCCCGCAGAGCGCCAGTACGGCCGGCAGCAGGAAGAGCATGCAGACCAGTGCACAGAAGATGCCGATCGCGGCGACCGGGCCCATCCCCTGGTTGGACTTCAGGTTCGACACCAGCAGGCAGAGCAGCCCGAGGATGACCGTGGCGGCGCTCGCCGCGATCGGTTCGACCGAGGCGCGCCAGGCGGTGCGGATGGCGTCGTACCGGGACTCGTGCCGGCGTAGCTCCTCGCGGAACCGGGAGACCATCAGCAGCGCGTAGTCGGTACCGGCGCCGACCACCAGGACGTCCAGGATCGCCTGCGTCTGCCCGGACACGGTCAGGATGTCGTTGCGCGCCAGCAGGTACACCAGGCCGTTGGAGATGCCCAGGGACACGCCCGCGACCCCGAGCACCACGAGCGGCAGGATCGGGCTGCGGTACACGACGACGAGGATGAACAGCACGATGCCGGCGGTGGCGGCCAGCAGCATGCCGTTGATCGCGTCGAACACCGTCATCATGTCGGCCAGGACCCCGCCCGGGCCGCCGACGTGCCCGCTCAGCCCGGGGGTGTCGCCGACGCGGTCGCGGATCCAGTTGATGTCGGTCTTGAGCTTCTGCGCGTCCGAGCCGGCGAACTGCACGAGGACCTGGGCTGCGCGCCGGTCGGCCGACGGGACCGGTCCGACCGCCGGGGAGGCCAGTTTGCCGCCGAGTCGGTTGTTGATCTCCGCCACGTCCGCGGCCATCTTGCGCTGGTCGTCCGGAGTCAGGCCGGACGGCCGGCTGTAGACGATGAACACCGGCATGGTGTCCCGGCCCGCGAACCGCTTGGTCTGCTCCAGGACCGTGGTCGCCTCGGCACTGGCCGGCAGGTACTCGGCGCTGTCGTTGCGCTGCACCTCGGAGACCTTGCCCGCGAGGCTACCCAGCGGCCCTGCGACCAGCAGGAATGCGATGATGCCCAGCGCCGGCAGCAGCCAGCGGAGCCGTCGCCGCGCTGTCGACCTTTCTCCGACCGTCATCCCCGCTCCAATCGCCAAAGTGGCACGTGGTGTCAGAACGCAGAGAGGGTACCCGGCCGGGTTCCGGACATACCCATGATCGGGCGCTATGAGACCCCGAACTTTCGGCGATCATGGGGGCGGCGGCCCGGCAGCGCTACGCTCATCGACGTGACCAGTGCGAGCCTTGGCACCCTGCGACCGGTGCATGCGGGGGTAACCGACTATCTGACCGCCTGGGACGAGCAGCGCCGGCTGCACGAGGCGGTGGCCTCGGGTACCGAGCCCGACACCGTGCTGCTGCTGGAGCACCCGAGCGTGTACACCGCCGGTAAGCGCACCGAGCCGTGGGACCGGCCGATGGACGGCACCCCGGTCGTCGACGTCGACCGGGGCGGCAAGATCACCTGGCACGGCCCGGGACAGCTCGTCGGGTACCCGATCGTCAAGCTGCCCGACCCGCTCGACGTCGTCGCGTACGTGCGCCGGGTCGAGCAGATGCTCATCGACGTCTGCGCGGAGTTCGGCCTGCCGACGGACCGGGTCGAGGGCCGCAGCGGCGTCTGGGTGCCCTCCGACGAGCGCGGACCGGAGCGCAAGGTCGCCGCGATCGGCATCCGGGTGGCGCGCGGCGCGACCATGCACGGCTTCTCCCTCAACTGCGACTGCGACCTGGGCGCGTTCGACAACTTCGTGCCCTGCGGCATCCGCGACGCCGGCGTCACGTCGCTGTCGGCCGAGCTGGGCCGGCAGATCACCGTCGCCGAGGCGTTGCCGATCGTCGAGAAGCACCTGCCGACGATCCTGGCCTGAACCGCCACCACCGGCACCCGTTCGCCGCCGTCACCGCACCCGCTCTTTGCCATCACCGCGCTTTGCTCTGCTCCCGCTCAGGCATCATCACCGGTAGCTCACCTACCGGTGATGCCGATCCGGGAGCAGAGCAAAGCCGCGCGCACGGTGTCCTGAGGCGTCGCCCTATGGCGTCAGGCGGTGCAGGTCCCGCGGGAAGAGGGTGACCTCGCGCACGTTCGCCGCCCCGACCAGCGCGACCCATTTCGTGACGCTCATCGCGGTCTTTGTCGCGGCGAGCCACCGGCGCCGGGGCGTACGCTGACGACGTGACGATCGTCCAGCCCGAGGGCCGCCGGATGCTGCGCATCGAGGCCCGCAACGCCGAGACCCCCATCGAGCGAAAGCCGCCGTGGATCAAGGTCAAAGCCAAGATGGGGCCGGAGTACACCCAGCTCAGGGGCCTGGTCAGCCGGGAAGGGCTGCACACGGTCTGCCAGGAGGCGGGCTGCCCCAACATCTACGAATGCTGGGAGGACCGGGAGGCCACCTTCCTCATCGGCGGCGACCAGTGCACACGTCGGTGTGACTTCTGTCAGATCGACACCGGCAAGCCTGCCGAGTTCGACGCCGACGAGCCCCGGCGGGTGGCCGAGTCGGTCAAGACCATGGGCCTGCGGTACGCCACGATCACCGGCGTCGCCCGCGACGACCTGCCCGACGGCGGCGCGTGGCTGTACGCGGAGACCGTCCGCCAGATCCACTCCCTCCTGCCGGGCTGCGGCGTCGAGCTGCTGATCCCCGACTTCAACGCCGACCCGGAGCAGCTAGCCGAGGTCTTCGGCTCGCGCCCCGAGGTGCTCGCGCACAACGTCGAGACGGTGCCGCGGATCTTCAAGCGGATCCGGCCGGGGTTCCGGTACGAGCGCTCCCTCGAGGTCATCACCCGCGCCCGGGCGGAGGGGCTGGTCACCAAGTCCAACCTCATCCTCGGCCTCGGCGAGGAGCGCGCCGAGGTGTCGCAGGCGCTGCGCGACCTGTACGAGGCCGGCTGCGAGCTGATCACGATCACGCAGTACCTGCGCCCGACCCCGCGCCACCACCCGGTGGAGCGCTGGGTGAAGCCGGAGGAGTTCGTCGAGCTGCGCGAGGAGGCCGAGCAGATCGGCTACGCCGGCGTGATGTCCGGGCCCCTGGTCCGCTCGTCGTACCGGGCCGGCCGGCTGTACCGGCAGGCGGTCGATGCGCGTTCGGTCACGCCAGCAAAGGCGCCGTGACCGGGCACACTAGACTCGGCTCCATGGCCACCGCCCCCCAGAAAGTCAAGTTCCGCGATCGCCTCAAGCAGATCGGGATGGTGTTCTCCTTCACCGCCAAGCGGGACAAGCTGTTCCTCCCTCTTGTCCTGATCGCGGTGATCGTGCCGCTCGCGGCCGCCGGGATCGCGGTGGCCCTGGGCGCGAGCTGGACCTGGCTCGCCCTGGGCCTGCTCACCGCCGTCCTCGCCGTGATGATCGTGCTGAACCTGCGTTCCAACAACGCGATGATGGCGGAGATGGCCGGCCAGCCGGGCGCCGCCGCCGCACTGATCGAGAACATGCGCGGCGACTGGCGGGTGACCCAGGCCGTGCAGTACACGGGTCAGTTCGACGTGGTGCACCTGGTGGTCGGCCGGCCGGGCGTGATCCTGATCGGCGAGGGCAA
Organism: Planosporangium mesophilum; assembly: GCF_016863255.1. GTDB lineage: Bacteria > Actinomycetota > Actinomycetes > Mycobacteriales > Micromonosporaceae > Planosporangium > Planosporangium mesophilum. The sequence goes on along the minus strand of NZ_BOON01000015.1, from coordinate 25,918 downwards.
CCCGCAGCGGGTACGCCAGCTGCTGGGCCAGGAGAAGCGGCGGCTGGCCAAGGTGATCGGCAGCGCCGACATGCGCGACTTCATCATCGGCGACGCCGAGGGCCTGATGCCGCTGAACAAGCTGCGCAACACGCTCATGCGGCTGCCCCGTACGATCAGCGGCAAAGAGGTCAACGCGCTGGACCGGCGCCTGAAGGCGCTGAGCACCCGGCCGAAGATGCCGCAGGGCCAGATCCCGAAGAACATGCGGCCCAAGGGCTCCTTCCGCGCCATGCGCGGCCGCTGACCCCGTTTCTTCCACGATCGTGGCGGATTTTCCGTGCCGGAGCACGGAAAATCCGCCACGATCACGAAGAGGGTGCTGAGGGGGCGCCGGGCTCGGCCCAGGCCTCGGGCTCGGCGGCGGCCGACCGCTTCGTAGCGATCACGACCGAACCGACTGCCCGGTCGTGCCAGCCGCGCCGGTACCGGTCCATGACCAGCGCCGGTACCAGGAGCGCCAGCAGCACACCGCGCAGCAGCGCCCGCGGGATCCCGATCGGCCGCCCGTCGGCCGCCGACACGGCCGCGATCCCGGTCAGGCGCATGCCGGGCGTCTGGCCGAACAGGCCGAGGAAGAACGCGTACTCCACGACCAGAACGAACGGGGCCCAGTTGTTGGGGAACGGCCCCAGGAACCCGGCGATCAACAGGCAGAGCAGCCAGTCGATCATCAGCGCGCCGAACCGGCGCTGGAGGCTCGCGATCGGCCACGGCGCTACCGACTCCGGCGCCGTCGCGTTACTGTCGGTTACGACCGGCTCCGCCGGTTTCCTCTGTTCCGCCACGGCTCACCAGACTATTGGGCCGCCCGCGCGACGCCACAACCGGCGTGACGTGCGCAACAGCGGAATCGATCGAGGAAACACGTCGGAAACAGTCGAGACATGGGTGGGCAATCCGGCCCCTCTACCGTCACTTCTAGTTTTGCGCCGAACGACAGTACTGGAGGACGTGTGTTCGCCAACCCCGAGGAACTCCTGCGATACCTCAAAGACGAGGGCGTCCGCTTCCTTGACGTACGCTTCTGCGACCTGCCCGGCGTCATGCAGCACTTCAACATGCCGGTCGAATCGGTCGACGACAGCATCTTCACCGAGGGCCTGGCCTTCGACGGTTCGTCGATCCGGGGTTTCCAGGAGATCCACGAGTCGGACATGATGCTCCTCCCGGACGTGTCGACGGCGTTCATCGACCCGTTCCGGATCGAGAAGACCCTCGCCCTGAACTTCTTCGTGCACGACCCGTTCACCCGTGAGGCCTACAGCCGCGACCCGCGCAACGTCGCCAAGAAGGCCGAGGCCTACCTGGCCGCCAGCGGCGTCGCCGACACCGCGTACTTCGGCGCGGAGGCGGAGTTCTACATCTTCGACTCGATCCGGCACTCGACCGCGGTGCACGAGGCGTACTACCACATCGACGCCATCGAGGGCGCGTGGAACAGCGGCCGCGACGAGCCGGGCGGCAACCGCGGCTACAAGACCGCCATGAAGGGCGGGTACTTCCCGGTCCCGCCGGTCGACCACCTCGCCGACCTGCGCGACCAGATGGTACGACGGCTGATCGACGCCGGTTTCACCGTCGAGCGCTCGCACCACGAGGTCGGCACCGGCGGCCAGTCCGAGATCAACTACAGGTTCGGCACGCTGCTGCAGGCCGCTGACCAGCTGCAGCTGTTCAAGTACATCATCAAGAACGAGGCCTGGGCCGCCGGCAAGACCGTGACGTTCATGCCCAAGCCGCTGTTCGGTGACAACGGCTCCGGCATGCACACCCACCAGAGCCTGTGGCTGGGCGGCGAGCCGCTGTTCTACGACGAGACCGGGTACGCCGGCCTGTCCGACGTGGCCCGCTGGTACATCGGCGGCCTGCTGCACCACTCGCCGTCGCTGCTGGCGTTCACCAACCCGACGATCAACTCGTACCGTCGCCTGGTGCCCGGCTTCGAGGCGCCCGTCAACCTGGTGTACTCGCAGCGCAACCGCTCCGCCTGCACCCGCATCCCGGTGACGGGCAGCAACCCGAAGGCCAAGCGCGTCGAGTACCGGGTGCCGGACCCTTCGAGCAACCCGTACCTGGCGTTCTCGGCCATGCTGATGGCCGGCCTGGACGGCATCAAGAACAAGATCGAGCCGCCGGAGCCGATCGACAAGGACCTGTACGACCTGCCGCCGGACGAGTTCGCCAACGTGCAGCAGGTGCCGGGCTCGCTGGACGCGGTGCTCGACCGGCTCGAGGCCGACCACGACTACCTGCTCGAGGGCGGCGTGTTCACGTCCGACCTGGTCTCGACGTGGGTGGAGTGGAAGCGCAAGAACGAGATCGACCCGGTCCGGCTGCGGCCCACCCCGCACGAGTTCGCCATGTACTACGACTGCTGATCGACGACTGAACCACGCCGAGAGCCGGGCCCGCCGTTACGTGCGGGCCCGGCTCTCGCGTCCCTAGGCCTTTCGGACGGTACTGACGGCAGGCCCGGTACCCCTAGAGTCTCGCGATGTGAATCAAGCACACGTTCCGCGCAGACGACGCCGGTGGCTGCGCATCCTGACCTGGTCGCTGACGGCGGTCCTCGTCCTCGCGCTGGCGGCCGCCGGGGGCGGGGTGTGGACCGTACGCCGGTCGTTCGCCCAGTACGACGGCGCGGCACGGCTACCCGGCCTGTCCGGCGCCGTCACCGTGTACCGAGACGCCCACGGCGTGCCGCAGCTGTACGCGAAGACCGCCGACGACCTGTACCGCGCGCAGGGCTACGTGCACGCCCAGGAGCGGTTCTGGGAGATGGACTTCCGCCGGCACGTCACCGCCGGCCGGCTGGCCGAGCTGTTCGGCAAAGACCAGGTCGCCACCGATGTCTACCTGCGCACCATGGGGTGGCGCCGGGTGGCGGAGCGGGAGTGGGACCTGCTGTCGGCCGACAGCCGCCGGTACCTGACCGCGTACGCGGACGGCGTCAACGCCTGGCTGCGCGAGCACGACGGCAGCCGGGCCAGCCTCGAGTACGCGGTCCTGGGCCTGCAGAACAGCGGTTACCGCGCCGAGCCGTGGAACCCGGTCGACAGCCTCGCCTGGCTCAAGGCCATGGCGTGGGACCTGCGCGGCAACATGGCGCAGGAGATCGAGCGCGCGGCGCTGCTCGGTAGCGGGCTCAGCCGCGACCAGGTCGAGCAGCTCTTCCCGGCGTACCCGTACGACCGCAACGCGCCGATCGTGTCCGGCGGGACCGTGGCGGCGGGGACGTTCGCCGCAACCGGTACCAGCTCCGCCGCCCCGGGCGGCGGGGGCGGGAGTGAGCTCGCGGCGGTGCCGCTCGGTCAGCTGAGCAGCGACCTCGCCGGCCTGCCGAAGCTGCTCGGTACGAACGGCGCCGGCATCGGCTCCAACTCGTGGGTGATCGCGGGCTCGCGTACCGCCACCGGCAAGCCCATCCTCGCCAACGACCCGCACCTCGGCGCGAGCATGCCGGCCATCTGGTTCCAGATCGGACTGCACTGCGAGTGCGGCCTGCGGGTGGAGGGGTTCAGCTTCTCCGGGCTGCCCGGCGTGGTCATCGGCCACAACGACCGGATCGCCTGGGGCTTCACCAACCTCGGTCCGGACGTGACCGACCTGTACCTGGAGAAGGTCGAGGGCGACCGGTACCTCGTGGACGGCCGGTGGCGGGACCTCTCCAAGCGCCAGGAGGTCGTGAAGGTCGCGGGCGGCCAGCCGGTGACGATCACCGTGCGGACGACCAAGGACGGCCCGCTGCTGTCGGACGCCTCGGAAGAGCTGCGCGCCATCGGCGCCGCTCCGCCGGCGACCGTCGCCGGCGCCGCGGCCGAACCGGACGCGAAGCAGAACCACGCGTACGCGGTGGCGCTGCGCTGGACGGCCCTGGACCCGGGTCGCACGATGGAGGCCGTGTTCACCCTCAACGCGGCGCGCAACTGGTCGGACTTCCGCAAGGCCGCGGCGCAGTTCGAGGTACCGGCGCAGAATCTGATCTACGCCGACGTCGACGGCAACATCGGCTACCAGTCGCCGGGGCGCATCCCGGTACGCGGCAGCGGCGACGGCCGCTGGCCGGCACCCGGCTGGGACTCGATGTCCGAGTGGAAGAGCTACCTCCCCTTCGACGAACTGCCCAGTGTGTACAACCCGGCGCAGGGCTACGTGGTGACCGCCAACCAGGCCGTCATCGGGCCGGAGTACCCGCGGTTCCTGACCGACGACTGGTCGTACGGCTACCGGGCCGAGCGCATCAACGAGATGATCGGGTCTGCCGGCTCGAAGATCAGCGTCGCCGACGTGTCCCGGATGCAGATGGACAACCGCAACGGGATGGCGCCGACGCTGGTACCCGTGCTGTTGAAGGCGCAGGCGACCGGCTCCGTGGAGAACGCCCGGGAGCTGCTGCGCGGCTGGGACTTCCAGCAGCCGGCCGAGGGCGAGCCCGGTACGCAGGAGGCGCGAAGCTCCGCGGCTGCGGCGTACTACAACGCGGTCTGGCGGCACCTGCTGTCGCGGACGTTCGACGAGCTGCCCGCCGAGCGCCGGCCGGACGGTGAGGACCGCTGGTTCGAGGTCGTTCGGGCGCTGCTGGCCGAGCCGGCGTCACCGTGGTGGGACGACCGGAGCACGCCGGTGCGCGAGTCGCGCGACGAGATCGTGGCGGCGGCGATGCGGGACGCGTACGACGAGCTGTCGCAGCGGCTCGGCGGCGACCCGGCGAGCTGGCGCTGGGGCTCGGTGCACGAGATCACCGTACGCAACCAGACCTTCGGCAAGTCGGGGATCGCACCGATCGAGTGGCTGTTCAACGTGGGGCCGGCCCCGACCTCGGGCGGCGGGTCGATCGTGAACGCGACCGGCTGGGACGCGCGCGTCGGGTACGAGGTGGACTGGGTACCGTCGATGCGGATGATCGTTGACATGTCCAACCTGGACGAGTCGCGCTGGATCCAGCTGATGGGCCAGTCCGGGCACGCGTTCAGCCCGCACTACTCCGACCAGTTCGAGCTGTGGCGCACCGGCGGGACGCTGCCGATGCGCTGGCAGCGGGCCACCATCGAGCGTGAGGCGGCGCACACGCTCACCCTGCAGCCCTGATACCAATGGTCCTGAAGGATTTTCCGTGTCAGAGCACGGAAAATCCTTCAGGACCATGGAAATGGGGTCAGGCGATCACCGCGTCGACGGCCTTCTTGAGCGCGCTCGGCTGGGTCGGCTTGCGCGGAGCGTCGTCGCGCTTCGCTATCATGGCCTCGCCGATCTCCTGCAGTTCCTTGCGGCCCAGACCCTCCCGGACCTTCGGGAACCACTCCTGCTCCTCCTCCTCGATGTGGTGCGTGACGTTCTCGATGAGGACGGTGGTCTTCGCGTCGAAGTGCTCGTCGTCGGGCTTCATCGCGAACAGCTCCATGCAGAGCACATCGGCGACGTGGTGCTCCTCGTAGGACTCCAGCACGTCGTCCTCGAGGTCGGGTAGTGCCTTGCGCACCGCCGGGTACATGATCTCGTTCTCGAGGTACGTGTGGACCGTCAGCTCCTCGATGATCTGATCGACGATCTTCCCCTTGGCGACCTTCGCCCCGTCTCCGGCCTGCTGGAAATCCCTGAACAGCTTGCGGATCCGCTTGTGGTCTTCCTTCAACAAAACGATCGCGTCGGTCGACATCTCGGCTCCTTCAAACGTCTCGGACACAGCTGTGGTGCCCTCAGGACCGCCGAATGAAACTCGCCGATCAGCAGTGGGACCGAGGCGACAGGCTGCTTGCGAGCCGGTACCGGCCGGGGCGCGTCACGCGTACGGTCGTCCACTCGTCCGGGCGGGGGGCCAGGCAGCCGGCCGGCCCGTCAAGGCTCGACCACCGCGACCACCGCACCCGTACCACCACGTCGCCGGGCGCGTCGGCCACCAGGGTGACCCCGGCGCCCGACGACTCCACCAACCGTGCCCCCGACACGAACGGGCCCGGGTCGACAACTGCGTACAGCCGCCAGGTCCGGTCCCGCCACACCTCCCGCAGGTACGGCGGCACCGTGGCGACGAGCGCCGCCTCCTGCCTGCCATACGTGTCCGGCACGCTCTCCGGCGCCAGCGCCACGTAGCTGACCGCGTTGCGGCGCAGCCAGGCCGCGTACCCGTCGCTGGACAGCGTGTTGCGGTAGAAGAGCGGATTGCGCTCCACATCGGCCTGCCGCTCCCAGCCCCGGGCCAGCGGTACCGCCGCCGCGACGTACGCCGTCTCCCAGTGGTCGCGTAGCGGTACCACCTCGACGCGGCCGATCGGCGCCCGCCGGGCCAGCTCGTCGGTGAGCGGGCGGTAGAACGCGGCCCGGGTCTCGGCCGACCCGGCGCGGCCCAGGTCGTCGAGGATCACCGGCGGCTGCCACCAGACGAGCCCGGCGCAGGCGGCGGCCAGCCACCGCGGCTCGACCGTGGCGAAGGCGGCCACCACCGGCAGGGCGAACAGCATCGGCAGCCGCAGCGCGTTCGACCCGATCGGACTGGGCAGGTAGAACGCCGCCAGCAGCAGGAGCACCGTGAGCACGGCGCCGTAGCGGACGGCCCGGTGCCGGGCCGGCACGATCACGAAGGTCGCCGCCGCGAGCGCGACGTTGATCCGCATCGACTCCGCGGTGAACGGCTGTACCCCGCCGTTGCCGAACAGCAGCGCCATCGGGAGCAGCGCGGCCACCGGGGCCAGGCACAGCACGAGGCTCTCCGGGTACCACCGGTACTGCTCCCGGTCGCGCCGGATCAGCCCGGCCAGCAGCAGCGCGCCGCCGGCCAGCCCGGCGAACAGGCCGGCGACCGGGCTCGCCCAGGTGGCGAGCGCCGCCAGCAGGGCGGCCAGGACCAGCCGGACCGGCCGGACCGGCCACGACGCCGCAACCGCGCAGAGGGCGAGCATGCCGAACGCGGTACCCACGGCGAACGTGGTGCGGCCGCTGACCAGGTTGGCGACCAGGACCACCGCGCCGAGGACGGCGCCGAGCAGCGGGCGGTGCGCGTGCCGGCGGGACAGCAGGTGGGCGAAGGCGACGGCCGAGACCACCGCGGCGAGCACCCCGAGCAGCCGTACCCCCAGCACCGAGCCGAGCGGCGCGGTGAGCAGGCTGTAGCCGAACTGGCTCTCCCCGCCGTACCAGCCGAAGTCGACGGGCACGGAACCGTTGCGGGCGAAGAACCCGGTCCGCGCCACCTGCGCCGACAGGTCGGTCCCCATCGGGGGTGCCAGCAGGTACCCGACGGACAGCACGAACGCGATCAGGCCAGCTGCCGCCTTAACCCGCATCGAAGATCCGTTCCACCACCTGGCGCGCCCGCCGCGCGGTTCGCAGGTACTCCTCGAGGAACTCCTGGGGGTCGCTGCCCTCCGGCCGGCCCAGCACCTGCGCGGCGCCGGCGAGGTCGACCCCGCGCCGGGGCAGCTGGTCCACCGGCCGCCCGCGTACCAGGGTCAGGGCGTTGCGGACCTGGGTGGCCAGCCGCCACGCCGCGTCGAGCGCCGCGGCGTCGACCGGGTCGACCAGCTGCGCGTGCGCGGCGGCGGAAAGAGCTTCGAGAGTACGCGTGGTGCGCAGTCCTTCGACGTCGTGGGCGTGCCGCAGTTGCAGGAGCTGGACCGTCCACTCCACGTCGGCGAGGCCGCCGCGGCCGAGCTTGATGTGGGTCGCCGGGTCGGCGCCGCGGGGCAGCCGCTCGTTGTCGACCCGTGCCTTGATCCGGCGGATCTCGGTGACCTGCTCGCGCGACAGCCCACCCACCGGGTACCGCGTCCGGTCGGCCAGCTCCAGGAACCGGGTGCCCAGGTCGGCGTCGCCGGCGACGTACCGGGCGCGCAGCAGTGCCTGCGCCTCCCACACCTTCGACCAGCGGGAGTAGTAGCGCCGGTAGGCGTCGAGGCTGCGTACCAGCGGCCCCTGCCTGCCCTCCGGCCGCAGGTCGGCGTCGACCCCGAGCGGCGGGTCGGGGCAGGGCATCGACAGCAGTCGCCGCAGCTCCTCGGCGACGGCGTGCGCCGCGCCGGCGGCCGCCTCCTCGGGCATGCCCGCGGGCGGCTCGTACACGAACAGCACGTCGGCGTCGGACGGGTAGCTCATCTCCGCGCTGCCCAGCCGGCCCATCCCGATGACGGTGATCGGCAGACCGTGGGGGTTGGCGATGGCGAGCGCCGCGGCGAGGGTCGCGTCGGTCACCGAGGCGAGCGCCTCCCCCACCGCGGTCACGTCGAGCAGGCCGAGCAGGTCGGCGGCGGCGATGCGGAACAGCTCACGGCGGCGCAGCGCCCGTACCGCCGCGATCGCCTGGGCCGGGTCGTCGTGCCGGGCCGCCGCCGCACCGAACCCGTCGCAGAGCACGGCGGTCGAGCGGGGTACCAGCTCGCTGTCGTCGGCGAGCAGTCGCAGCGCCTCGGGGTCCCGGCTGAGCAGCTCGGTCACGTACCGGGACAGTCCGAGCAGCCGGGACAGCCGCAGCGCGACCGGCCCCTCGTCGCGCAGCAGCCGCAGGTACCACGGGGTGCTGCCCAGCTTCTCCGACACCTGCCGGTACGCCAGCAGCCCCCGGTCCGGCTCGGGCGCGTCGGCGAACTCGCTCAGCAGCGCCGGCAACAGTTGGCGCTGGATCAGCGCGGTCCGCGACACTCCGCCGGTGAGGGCCTGGATGTGGCGCAGCGCGCCGGCCGGATCGGCGTACCCGAGGGTCTTCAGCCGCGCCCCGGCCGCCTCCGGCGTCAGCCGCAGCTCCTCGGACGGCACCCGGGCGACCGCCTCCAGCAGCGGCCGGTACAGCAGCTTGGCGTGCAGCCGGCGCACGTCGCCGGCGTGGCGGTGCCAGTCGGCGGAGAACGCCTCGACCGCGTCCCGCCGGACGTCGCCCCGGTACCCGAGCGAGTGGGCCAGCCAGCGCAGCGCCTCGGGGTCGTCGGGCACCGTGTGGGTACGCCGCAACCGCTGCAACTGCAGCCGGTGCTCGACCGTACGCAGGAACCGGTACGCCGTACCCAGAGCCTCGCCGTCGGTCCGGCCCACGTACCCGCCGTCGATCAGCGCCCGCAGCGCCTCCAATGTGGACGTCGACCGGAGCGACTCGTCGACCCGCCCGTGCACCAGTTGCAGCAGCTGCACCGCGAACTCGATGTCGCGCAGGCCGCCGGGGCCGCGCTTGATCTCCCGGTCCAGCTCGGTACGGGGTACCGCGTCGATGATGCGCCGCCGCATCGAGCGCACCTCGTCGACGGCCTCGGGGCGCTCGGCGGCGTGCCAGATCAGCGGCTGGAGCTCGCGCAGCCACTCGGCGCCGAGCTCGGTGTCGCCGGCTGCCGGGCGTGCCTTGAGCAGTGCCTGGAACTCCCAGGTCTTCGCCCACTTGCGGTAGTACGCCAGGTGCGACGCGAGGGTACGCACCAGCGGCCCCCGGCTGCCCTCCGGGCGCAGCGCGGCGTCGACCGGCCACGCCACGAGCCCGCAGATGTGGATCAGCCGGCTCGCCAGCAGCGCCGCGGCGCGCAGCACGACCTCCTGGTCGACGTCGGGTCCGGCCGGCTGAGTCGGCTCGGCCGGCGCAGCGACGAACACCACGTCGACGTCGCTGACGTAGTTGAGCTCCCGGCCACCGCACTTGCCCATCGCGATGACGGCGAGGCGGCAGGCCTGGGCCTCCTGCGGCTTCTCCGCCGCCGCGATCGCCAGGGCTGCCTGGAGGGTGGCGTCGGCCAGGGCGGACAGCGCCGCCATGGTCTGCTCCAGCTCGGAGCCGCCGGTCAGGTCGGCCGCGACGATGCGGAGCAGGCTGCGCCGGTACGCCTGGCGCAGCGTCGGCACGTCGGGCGCGTCCTCGAGCACGGGCCCGTCCAGCGGCGCGGCCAGCACCCGCCACTGGCCGGGGTTCGCGACCAGGTAGTCGCCGAGGGTCGCCGACGCGCCGAGCACCGCGAGGAGCCGCCCGCGCAGGGTGGCGTCGGACAGCGCGGCCGCCAGCACGTCGCTCGAACCGTTGCGCCGTTCGGCCTCCACCATGCGCTGCAACTGCAGCAGCGCCAGGTCGGGGTCGGCCACCTGGGCGAAGGCCTCCAGTAGCAGTTCGGCCCCGTCCCCGGCCGGCCCCCGACCGGCCTCGTCCCACAGCTCGAGCCCCTGCGGCCCGAGCAGTTCGCGGGCCCGGGCGCCGTCAACGAACCCGTACCGCACGAGCCGGGCCGTCGCGCTGACCGGCCTGCTCACCGTGGCCACCCCATGGTCTCTCTGCGATCTTGGATACCGATCGGGCCTGTAGTACCGCCACGTGTCCGAGATCGCGGAAACGCCATCATGCTCCGATCACCGGCAGGTGCCGCGAACCGATGGCCGTCGGACCGGTCAGCGCGAGTGCCGCGAAGCGCTTCGCGAACGGCCGCCACACCTCCTCGACGTCGTCCATCACCGCGTCGCACGACTCCAGCAGCTCGATCGGGTCCTGCCCCAGGTCGGCCAGCACGTCCAGGTTGCCGGAGGCCCACGCGGCGATCATCTCGATGTCGCACTCGATGTGGAACTGCACGCCCCAGGCCGCGTCACCGAGGCGGAACGCCTGGTGCGCGTAGTGGGTCGAGGCGGCCAGCAGCACCGCGCCGGCCGGAAGCTCAGTGATCTCGTCCTGGTGCCACTGCAGCACGTCCGGCGCGAACGGTACCGCGCCGAAGAGCGGGTCGGCCTCGGCCACGTCGCGACGGGCGACCAGCCGGGCGCCGATCTCCGGGCCGGACGGACTGCGCTCGACCGTGCCGGCGTGGGCGGTCGCGAGCAGCTGCCCACCCAGGCACACCCCCAGGGTCGGTACCCGTCCCCGGACCGCCTTGCGCAGCAGCCGCTCCAGCTCGGGAAACCACGGGGCGCCGGGCTGGCCGTCGGGCCCCGGGTACGCGTTCTGCTCTCCGCCCATCACCACGAGAGCGGCGTAACCGTCGAGGCTGTCGGGTACCGTCGCACCGGCGTACGGCCGCAGCACGTCCAGCTCGAGGCCGCCCTCGATCAGCCAGTCGCCCAGTCGGCGGACGTCGTCGGTCGGGTCGTTCTGCACCACCAGGCATCGCCGGCCGCGCGGGGTTTCGCTACTCACGCGTCGAGGCTATCGGGTGTCACCGACCGAGCCGTCAACACTCGTCACTCCCAGCGAGTCAGTGCAAGCAGAACTCGTTACCCTCCGGGTCCTGCATGATCACCCACAAACCGCTCCAGTCCTCGACGGCGCGCTGCTGGGTGGCCCCGAACGTCTCCAGCCGGGCGGCCTCCTCGAAGATCCGCTCCCGCCGGGCCTCGGTCGGGGCGTCCGGGCCGCCGCTGACGGCGAGATCCAGGTGGACCCGGTTCTTGGCCGTCTTCGGCTCCGGTACCCGCCGCAGGCAGATGCCGGGGCCGATGCCGTCCGGATCGATGACCGCGCTCCACTCGGACGCGGGGACGCCCCGCGCCCGTAAGAAGTCCTCCCAGGTCGGGTACCCGTGGGGCGGGTCCTGCACCTCGTATCCGAGCACCTGCGCCCAGAACTCCGCCAGCTTCTCCGGCTCGGCACAGTCGATCACTACTCGCACCCGGGTGGCCATGGTGCGTTCTCCTCCCATCGGGCGTGCCCTTCACCCGGCATTCCTGCCCACCGTTGCCGGCCCAACTCTGTGATCACCGAGAGTTTTGGGTGGCCCAGCGCCCAAACCCTCAGTTATCACGGAAGAAGCGGCGGGCGGGGTACGACGATCCGGCGACCCCGATCCGATACAGGGTCATCGATTCAGGGCCAAGTCGGGGACACACCCGGATGGCAGTCGCACGGCCGTAGCGGCAGGGTCGGGGCATGACTTCTCAGCCCCGCGGGGCGCGCCGGATCGCCATCGTCTCGGCCAGCATCGGCGCCGGCCACGACGGCGCCGCCGGGGAACTCGGCCGCCGGCTCACCGGCGCCGGCCTGCACGTCGAGGCGTTCGACTTCCTCGACCTGCTGCCCGCCTCGCTCGGCGCCGTCCTGCGCCGGCTGTACCGGACCGAGCTCCAGGTCGCGCCGCACAGCTGGGAGTGGCTGCTGGGCGCGCTGCAGCGGTACCCGGCGGTGGCCGCCACGGCCGAGGCGGCGGCCGGGTTGGCACGCCGCGCGACCCGCCGCCGCCTCGCGGCCGGACCCGACGCGGTCGTCTCCACATACCCGTTGGCCAGCCAGGTGCTGGGGCAGTTGCGGCGGCGCGGGGCGCTGGCCGCGCCGGTGGTCACGTACCTCACCGACCTGTCGGTCCATCCGCTGTGGGTCGCCAAGGGCGTCGACCTGCACCTGGCGCTGCATCCGGTCGCCGCCGAGCAGGCCCGGCTGGCCGGCGCCGGCCGGGTACGGGTGACCACACCGGCCCTCTCCCCCGGATTCGGACCGATCGGTGACGCCGGGCGGCGGCTCACCTCCCGGCGCCGCTTCGGCCTGCCCGGGGCCGCGCCGCTGGCACTGGTCGTCGCCGGCTCCTGGGGCGTGGGTGAGATCGCCGAGGCCGCCGCCGACCTCGCGGCGACCGGCCTGGTCGTACCCGTCGTCGCGTGCGGGCGCAACGACGTGCTGCGCGAGCAGCTCGGCGCGCGTGACGTGATCGCGCTGAGCTGGACCGACGAGATGCCGGCACTGCTCTCCGCCTGTGACGTCGTCGTACAGAACGCCGGCGGCCTCACCTCGCTGGAGGCGCTCGCGACCGGCGTACCGGTGCTCACCTACCGCAGCCTCGACGGCCACGGCCGGACCAACGCCGCCGCGCTGGAAACCGCGGGCTGGATCCCGTGGGTCCGCCGCCGCGACGAACTGGGCCCGTTCCTCGCCTGGGCGCTCGCCCGCCCCGTGGCCAGGGCGCCGTTCGTCGGCGACGACCCGGCCGCGGTCGTCGCCGAACTCTGCGACGACCGGGAGATGGCCGTGCTGTGAAAGGCGACGGTCAGAGCATCGTCAGGTAGCGCTGCCGCTCGTACGGCGTCACCACCCGGCGGTACTCCTCCCACTCGGTGCGCTTGTTCTTGAGGAAGAAGTCGAACACGTGCTCGCCCAGGATCTCGGCCACCAGTTCGGAGCCGGCCATCACGTCGAGCGCCTCGCTGAGGTTCTCCGGCAGCGCCTGGTACCCGGCCGCCTTGCGCTCGGCGTCCGACAGCGACCAGACGTCGTCCTCGGCGCCCGGCGGCAGCTCGTACCCTTCCTCGATGCCCTTCAGGCCGGCGCCGAGCAGCACCGCGTAGGCCAGGTACGGGTTGCAGGCCGAGTCCAGCGAGCGCACCTCGACGCGGGCCGAGTTGGGCTTGCCGTAGGCCGGTACCCGCACCAGGGCGCTCCGGTTGAGGTGTCCCCAGCACACGTACGCCGGCGACTCGGTGATCCGGTCCGGCAGCACCTGCGGGAACAGCCGCTTGTACGAGTTGACCCACTGGTTGGTGATCGCCGTGAACTCCCGGGCGTGGGTGAGGATCCCGGCGATGAACGCCCGGCCCACCTTCGACAGCTTCATCGGGTCGCCGGGGTCGTGGAACACGTTCCGCTCGCCCTCGAACAGCGACAGGTGCGTGTGCATCCCGCTGCCCGGCTGCTCCGAGAACGGCTTGGGCATGAAGGTCGCGTGCACGCCGTGGGAGAGCGCGACCTCCTTGATGACGTGCCGGAACGTCATGATGTTGTCCGCCGTGGCGAGGGCGTCGGCGTAGCGCAGGTCGATCTCCTGCTGGCCCGGGGCCACCTCGTGGTGGCTGAACTCGACCGAGATGCCGATGCGCTCCAGCGACAGCACCGCCTGGCGGCGGAAGTCGCGCGCGGCGGCGTGGGTGGTGTTGTCGAAGTACCCGCCGGCGTCTACCGGGCGCGGCGCGCTGCCGTCGGTCGGCGCGTCCTCGAGCAGGAAAAACTCGATCTCGGGGTGGGTGTAGAAGGTGAAACCCTTCTCGGCGGCCTTCGACAGCGCGCGGCGCAGCACGTGGCGCGGGTCGGCCCAGGACGGCGAGCCGTCGGGCAGCACGATGTCGCAGAACATCCGGGCGCTCTCGCCGCTCGCGCCGCCCTCGAAGGGGAAGACCTGGAACGTGGTGGGGTCGGGCATGGCGACCATGTCCGACTCGTACACCCGGGCGAACCCCTCGATGGCCGAACCGTCGAAGCCGATGCCCTCGTCGAACGCCGCCTCCAGCTCCGCCGGCGCCACCGACACGCTCTTGAGCGTCCCCAGTACGTCGGTGAACCACAGGCGCACGAACCGGATGTCGCGCTCCTCGAGGGTACGGAGGACGAACTCCTGCTGACGATCCACTGCGTTCCCCTGCTGCTTCTGGTCGACCGGGCTTCCTGGTCGAATGGTATTCCTGCTCGGCTCGCGTCCCTGATCGACTGAGCGACTCCGCTCATTCCGGGCAAAGTCTTGCCCGCGCTTGTTACGCGGACGTTACGGCGCGGGGCCAACCAGGGTTTTTCCGGCACCGGCCGGGCAACCGACCGGCCACCAGCCGCCTGCGAGAAGATGGATACATGCCGCAGCTCCGCATCGCCCTCGCCCAGGTGGACTCGACCGTCGGCGACTTCCCCGGGAACGCCGCGATCGTGCGCGACCACACCCGCAAGGCGGCCGACGCCGGCGCCCAACTCGTCGCGTTCCCGGAGATGATGCTGTCCGGGTACCCGGTCGAAGACCTGGTGTTCCGGGAGTCGTTCGTGGCCGCCTCGAAGAACACGCTCGATCGGCTGGCGGCCGACCTCGCCGCCGACGGCCTCGGCGAGGTCGCGGTCGTCGTCGGCTACCTGGACGCGGACGGGCCGGCCAGGCTCGGCGCCGACGCCGTACCCGACCGCGGGCCGCGCGACGCCCTCGCGCTGCTGCACGGCGGCCGGGTGGTCACCACGTACTTCAAGCACCACCTGCCCAACTACGGCGTCTTCGACGAGGACCGGTACTTCGTACCCGGCGACACGCTGCGGATCGTCCGCATGGCCGGGGTCGACGTGGCTCTGACGGTGTGCGAGGACATCTGGCAGCCGGGCGGGCCGTTCGCGGTGGCCGGGCGGGCCGGGGTCGGCCTGGTCGTCAACATCAACGCCTCACCGTACGAGAGGAACAAGGACGACGTCCGGCTACCGCTGGTCCAGCGCCGCGCCGCCGAGGCGGGCGCCACGGTCGCGTACGTCAACATGATCGGCGGCCAGGACGAGCTGGTATTCGACGGCGACTCGATGGTCGTCGCGGCCGACGGGACGCTGCTGGCCCGGTCGCCGCAGTTCGACGAGCACCTGCTGGTGATCGACCTGGACCTGCCGGAGGCGGATCCGGCGGCGGCCGACAGCTTCGACGGCGGCGAGATGCGGGTGGAGCGGCTGCGCCTGGACGGCGACCTGCGGGCGCCGTCGACGGAGTCCGCCGCACCCGGCGTCGCGGAGCGCGTGGGCGACGAGGCCGAGGTGTGGCGGGCGCTCGTGCTGGGCCTGCGCGACTACGTACGCAAGAACGGCTTCCGGTCGGTCGTACTCGGGCTGTCGGGCGGCATCGACTCGTCCGTCGTCGCGGCGATCGCCTGCGACGCCATCGGCGCGGAGAACGTCGTCGGGGTGTCGCTGCCCAGCGGCCATTCCTCGGAGCACTCCCGCGACGACGCGGCCGAGCTGGCCAAGCGCACCGGGCTGGACTACCGGATCGAGCCGATCCAGCCGATGGTCGACGCGTTCCTGTCCAACATGTCGCTGTCCGGGGTGGCCGTGGAGAACCTCCAGGCGCGGGTACGCGGGATCATCCTGATGGCGCTGTCCAACCAGGAGGGACACCTCGTCCTCACCACCGGAAACAAGAGCGAGCTGGCGGTGGGCTACTCGACCCTGTACGGCGACTCCGTCGGCGGCTTCAACCCGATCAAGGACGTGTGGAAGACCCTGGTGTGGCGGCTCGCGGAGTGGCGCAACGCCGACGCGGCCCGACGCGGCGAGACCCCGCCGATCCCGGAGAACTCCATCACCAAGCCGCCGAGCGCGGAGCTGCGCCCGGGCCAGCTCGACACCGACTCGCTGCCGGACTACGCCGTCCTCGACGCGATCCTCGTCGGGTACATCGACCGTGACCTGGGCCGCGACGAGCTGATCGCGGCCGGCCACGACCCGGCGCTGGTCGACCGGGTGCTGCGGATGGTGGACCTGGCCGAGTACAAGCGCCGCCAGGCCGCGCCGGGGCCGAAGATCAGCATCAAGGCGTTCGGCCGCGACCGCCGGCTGCCCATCACCAACCGGTTCCGGGAGGGAGCCGTCTAGGAGCTCATGGCACCAGCCCTGGACCCGGGTGAGCGCTGGGGCGCTCGGGTGACCGCCGACCTGGACGCCCTCGGGCCGTCCTGGCGGGAACTGGTCGCGCACGCCGCGACGGCGACCTCGGCCCGCCCGTCGGGTCGCTGGCAGGAGCGGGCGCGCAGCCTGCTCGCCGACATCGGGCCGGACGAGTTCCGGGCTCGCGCGGTCGACTGGTTCGCCCTCGTCGGCCGGCCCCGCACCGCCGGGGACACCGGATCGGCCGACCGGCTCAGCCCGCGCAACGCGACCGTCCTGCGCGGCCTGGCCTGGATGCTCGCGCTGGTACCGGCGCACCACGACGCCGCCCGCGCGCTCGGTGACCTGGTCGAGACCGCCCTGTGTCGGGTCGCCGGCGTCGGTCCGCGTAGCCCGAAGGTGGCGAACGCCGCGGTGTACGCGCTGTCGCGCTTCTCCGGCGACGCCGGGCTGGCTCAACTCGTACGGCTGGCGAGCCGGGTCCGCTACCGCGGCACCCTCAACCGGATCCACGACGCACTGGACGCCCGGGCGAGCGCGCTCGGTCTGTCCCGTGAGGAGATCGAGGAGCTCGGCATCCCCACGTACGGCCTGACCGAGGTGGGCCGCCGGGTCGAGCGGGTCGGCGACGCCACCGCCGAGCTGGTGGTGTCCGACGGTCACGCGCACCTGTCCTGGCGCGACGCCGGCGGGGCGGCGCTGGCGTCGGTACCGGCGGCGGTGCGCCGCCAGCACGCCGACCGGCTCGCCGAACTGCGGGGCACGGCCCGGGACATCGGCA
This sequence comes from Planosporangium mesophilum, assembly GCF_016863255.1. Lineage (GTDB taxonomy): Bacteria > Actinomycetota > Actinomycetes > Mycobacteriales > Micromonosporaceae > Planosporangium > Planosporangium mesophilum. The sequence continues at coordinate 8,834 of NZ_BOON01000015.1, read as the reverse complement.
AGATGCTCACCGCGCAGCGTGACCGTCTCGACCGCCTGTTCATCTCCGCCCCCACCTGGCGCTTCACGCTCTGGCAGGAGCGGTACTCCGACCACCCACTGGTCGGCACGCTGGCCCGGCGCCTGATCTGGACGGTGAACGGGCTGCCGGTCGGGTACGCGGACGGCGAGCTGCGCACCATCCAGGACGTGCCGGTACGCCCGGAGCCGGCCGCGACCGTCGAGCTGTGGCACCCGGTCGGCCGCTCCGACGACGAGGTACAGGGGTGGCGCGACTGGCTCGAACGCCACGGCGTCCGGCAGCCGTTCAAGCAGGCGCACCGGGAGGTGTACCGGATAACCGCCGACGAGGAGGGGGCCGTCTCCTCCGACCGCTTCGCCGGTCACGTCCTGCGCCAGCACCGGTTCCACGCCGTCGCCGCCCGGCGCGGCTGGCGGGACACGCTGCGGATGGCGCGCGACGACGACGCCCCCGCGCCGGCGACCCGCGAGTTGCCCGAGTGGGGGCTGCGCGCGGAGTTCCTTCTCGCGCCGGCCGACGACCGGGAGACGTTCGCGTCCGGGGCGTACCAGCAGGTCGTCACCGGACCGATCCGGTTCGTCCGGCTCGGCGGCCCGGCTTTCACCGGCCGGCCCGACCCGGTACCGCTGGACCGGGTGCCACCGCTGGTGCTCAGCGAGATCCTGCGGGACGTGGACATCGCCGTCGGGGTCGCCAGCGTCGGTAGCGACCCGGCCTGGCGCGACGGCGGCCCGCAGGGGCGCTACCGCGACTACTGGCGCTCGTACCGCTTCGGTGACCTGTCGGCCGCCGGCCGGACCCGGCGCGACGTGCTGACCCACCTGCTGTCCGGGCTCGGGGTCGGTGACCGGGTACGGGTCGGCGACCGGTTCCTGCTGGTCCACGGCGACCTGCACGACTACAAGATCCATCTGGGCTCGGGCGGCGCCGTGATGAGCCCGGACAACGCGTACCTGCCCATCGCGCCGAAGCAGTCGGCGCGCGGCGGCGACGGCGGCGCGTTCGTACCCTTCGACGACGACGAGACGCTCCGGAACATCCTCGGCACGGCCCTGCTGCTGGCCCACGACGCCGAGATCAGCGACCACGGGCTGCGGCACGATCTGGAGCAGACGTCCCTGTGAGATTGTCCATCGAACACTGCCGGGTACCACAGCGCCGATGCGACGATCGACCTCATAGCCCGGGGACCCGACGGAGGGCCTCGAGGAGTGTGAGGGAGACAACGATGTCCCAGCCCGAGGTGGCGTCACTGTACGGCGGAGTCACCAGCCGCCGGGTACGCACCCGCGATCTGCTCGCCGCCAAGGAGCGCGGCGAACGGTGGGCGATGCTCACCAGCTACGACCAGTACTCGGCCTCGATCTTCGACGAGGCCGGCATTCCGGTGCTGCTGGTCGGCGACTCGGCCGCCAACAACGTGTTCGGCTACGAGAGCACCCTGCCTATCACCGTCGACGAACTGCTGCCGCTGGTCCGCGCGGTGGTACGGGCCACGAAGCGCCCCCTGGTCGTCGCCGACCTGCCGTTCGGATCGTACGAGGAGGGCCCGGCCCAGGCGCTGCGCACCTCGGTCCGGTTCATGAAGGAGGGCGGCGCGCACGCGGTCAAGCTGGAGGGCGGCCGCCGCTGCGCCGACCAGATCGCCGCGCTGACCGGCGCCGGCATCCCGGTGATGGCGCACCTCGGCTTCACACCGCAGAGCGAGCACACGCTCGGCGGGTACCGGGTGCAGGGGCGCGGGGACGCGGCCGCGGAGGTGCTGGCCGACGCGTACGCGGTGGCCGAGGCCGGCGCGTTCGCGGTGGTCCTGGAGATGGTGCCCGGCGAGGTCGCCAAGGAGATCACGCACGAACTGCCGATCCCGACGGTCGGGATCGGCGCCGGGCCGGACACCGACGCCCAGGTACTGGTCTGGCAGGACATGGCCGGCCTGCGTACCGGCAAGGGTCCGCGCTTCGTCAAGCGGTACGCCGACCTGGCCGGGGTGCTGTCCGAGGCGGCGCGCCGCTACGCCGACGAGGTACGCGAGGGCGCCTTCCCCGCCGCGGAGCACACCTTCCAGTGACCGCGTGATCGGCACGACCTGCGCATCGGAGGTCGTGGTCTCAGTACCACCCCGAGACCACGACCTCCCGGTGGTTGTGACGATCTTCAGACCTCGACGAGCAGCGACTCCAGGCCGCGAAGGATGTATCCGGGCTTCCACGTCGGCGTCTCGACCGGCTTCATCCCGGGCGCCTTGGCGAGCAGCGCGCCGAACGACGCCGCCAGCTCGATGCGCGCCAGTGGAGCGCCCAGGCAGTAGTGGATGCCGGCGCCGAACGTGATGTGCGGGTTGTCGGCGCGCCCGAGGTCCAGCCGGGCCGGATCGGTGAACACGGCCGGGTCGTGGTTGGCCGAGCCCAGCAGCAGCGCGACCTCGCTGCCGCGCGGGATGGCGACGCCCCGTACCGTGATGTCCTCCAGGACCCAGCGCTCGAACATCTGCGCCGGGGTGTCGTAGCGCATCAACTCCTCGATCGCGGTCGGCAGCAGACCCGCCGGATCGGCCCGCAGCCGCGAAAGCTCATCCGGGTTACGGAACAGCGCCCACCAGCCGTTGCCGGTCGTGTTCACGGTCGCCTCGTGCCCGGCGTTGAGCAGCAGTACGCAGGTGCCGATCAGCTCGTCCTCGGTCAGACCCTCGACCTGGGTGAGCGCGCTGACGAGGTCGTCCTGCGGCTCCGCGCGCCGGCGACGGGCCAGGGCACGCAGGTAGTCGGAGAACTCCAGGCAGGCCCGTACCGCCCGATCGGCGACCTCGCGGGACGGGTTCAGCTCGTACATCCCGCAGATGTCCGCCGACCACGGGCGCAGCAGGTGCCGGTCGGCCTCGGGTACGCCGAGCATCTCCGCGATGACGGTGACCGGCAGCGGCTCGGCGATCCGGGCGATCAGGTCTCCCCCGCCGTCAGCGACGAACTCGTCCACGAGTTCATCGGCGATGCGCTGCACGGTCGGCCGGATCGCCTCGACGCGCCGCGCCGTGAACGCCTGCGAGACGAGACGGCGCAGCCGGGTGTGGTCGGGCGGCTCCAGGTCGAGCATGCCGTTGCGGACGACGTGCCAGAACGGCGCGAGGTGCTCCGGGTCGTCGGGGCGGCCCATCTCGGCGTGGCTGGCCACGTGCAGGTACGTGCGCCCGAGCCGCCGGTCCCGCAGCAGGGCGTTGACGTCGTCGTACCGGGAGATCAGCCACTGGCCGGTCGGCTCGAACCAGCTCACCGGCTCGGCCTCGCGCAGGCTCGCGTACACGTCGTAGGGGTGCGCCACGAACAGCGGTGACCAGGGATCGAATGCGGGTGTCACGCGGGAGATCGTAGCCAGGCCTGCGACGACAACTGACGGCCCAGCACCTCCCGCGCCTCCGCGAGGGTCGGCCCGTACCAGGTCAGGTGCCGCCCGGAGACCAGCGCGCAGGGCTGGCCACCGAAGGCCTCCGGGCCGTCGACCGCGCTGAAGGCGTACGGCTCGTCGGGCAGGACGACGAGGTCGGCTTCCGGGATGTCCGCGAGCCTCGGGCGCGGGTACCGCTGCGCGTCGCCGGCGTAGAGGTTCACCAGCCCGAGCCGGGCGAGCAGGTCGCCGGCGAACGTCCGGCCACCGAGGACGACCCAGGGACGGCGCCAGACCGGTACGACGACGCGCAGGGCGTACTCCGGCGGCGCGGCCCAAGCCCGGCGGGCCTGCTCCAGCCAGGCCGGTGAGTCGGCGCCGAGGACCGACAGCATCCGTGACAATGACCCGAACGCCTCGTCGAGGGTGCGCGGGAACGTCACCCAGACCCCGACCCCGGCGGCCCGCAGCGCCTCGACGTCCTCGGGCCGGTTCTCCTCGGCATTCGCGAGGACGAGGTCCGGCGCCAGCGCGAGCACGGCGTCGACGTTCGGGTACTTCGAGCCGCCGACCCGCGCCACGTCGAGGTCAGCGGGGTGGACGCAGTAGTCGGTGGCGCCGACCAGCAGGCCCGGCGCGCTGACCGCGACCGCCTCGGTCAGCGACGGTACGAGCGAGACGACCCGTCGCGGCGGGGCCGCCAGCGGAAGCGGCTCCCCCAGGTCGTCGTTCACACGTCTGTGATGCGGATGCCGGCGTGCGCCTTGTACCGCCGGTTGAGGGCGATGAGGTTCGCGGTGAGCCCTTCGATCTGCGCGGCGTTGCGCAGGCGCCCGGCGTGGAGGCCGCGCATCCCGTCGATCCGGCCGGCGAGCGCCTGCACGACCGCGGCCGCCTCCCGGTCGTCGCCGAGGACGAGCACGTCGAGGTCCATCGCCGCGACCTCAGGGTCGATCAGCAGCACCGCGCTGACGTGGTGGAACGCCGCGCACACCCGCGAGTTCGGCAGCAGCGCCTCCGCCTGCTGCGCGGCGCTGCCCTCGGGCACCGGCAGCACGTACGGCCCCTGCTTGTCGAAGCCGAGCGGGTTCACGCAGTCGACGACGATCTTGCCGGTCAGCTTTTCGGCGAGGCTTTTCAGCAGGTCGTCGTGGCCTTCCCAGGGCACCGCGACGATGACCACGTCCGAGTCGGAGGCGTACGCGTTGTCGCCGCCGGTGACGTGGTTGCCGTTGACCAGGCCGCTCACCACGCCGGGCATCGCGGCGATCTCGGCGGCGGTCTGGGAACCCCGCTCCGCCGAGCGCGAGCCGATGCGTACCCGCTGGCCGGCGCGGGCGAACCGGTAGGCCAGCCCGCGGCCCTGCGGGCCGGTGCCGCCAAGGATGCCGACGGTCAGGTCCGACACGTCCGGCAGGGTGCTCGGGTCGAAGCTCATTCCGCCAGTCTCCCAGAGTCGGTCAGCCGTGCACCCCTGCCGTCATGATCGTCACAACATGATCAGGACTTCAGCTCGGGGAAGTCCTCTTCCCAGTACTCGTGCGCGCCGCGACCCTCGCGGCTGTTCTCCTGGCCGCGCAGCTCGACCCGGCGGATCTTGCCGGAGATCGTCTTCGGCAGCTCCGCGAACTCGATGCGCCGCACCCGCTGGTAAGGGGCCAGCCGCCCACGCGCGAACCGCAGCAGTTCCCGCGCCATCTCGGGCCCGGGTCGGTGCCCCTCGGCGAGCACCACGTACGCCTTGACCACGGCCAGCCGCACCGGGTCGGGCGCGGGCACGACGGCCGCCTCGACCACGGCGTCGTGCTCGATCAGCGCGCTCTCCAGTTCGAACGGCGAGATGCGGTAGTCCGACGCCTTGAACACGTCGTCGGTACGCCCGACGTAGGTGATGTACCCGTCCGCGTCCCGGAACGCGACGTCGCCGGTGTGGTAGAGCCCGTCGCGCATGGCGTGCGCGGTGTGCTCGTCGTCGTCGAGGTAGCCCTTCATAAGACTGACGGGGCGCTCGGCCGAGCCGTCACCGGCTGCTTCGCCGCCCAGGTCGAGGCAGATCTCGCCCTCGGCCCCGTCCGGTACCCGCTCCCCCGTCAGCACGTCGGCGAGGACGATCCGGTACCCGGGCAGCGGCCGGCCCATCGAGCCGAGCTTCAGCGGCTGGCCGGGCGGGTTGCCGATCTGGGCCGTGGTCTCCGTCTGCCCGTACCCGTCGCGCACGGTGATGCCCCACGCGGCCCGTACCTGCTCGATGACCTCGGGGTTGAGCGGCTCACCGGCCGCCACGCACTCCCGGAACGGCACCGTCCAGGCGCCCAGGTCGGCCTGGATGAGCAGCCGCCACACCGTCGGTGGCGCGCAGAACGTGGTGACACCGCAGCGTACGACGGCGTCCAGCAGCGCTTTCGCGTTGAACCGGGCCTGGTTGACGACCAGGACCGTCGCGCCCGCGTTCCACGGTGCGAACACGTTGCTCCACGCGTGCTTGGCCCAGCCCGGCGAGGAGATGTTGAGGTGCACGTCGCCGGGGCGCAGGCCCTGCCAGTACATGGTGGACAGGTGCCCGATCGGGTACGACGAGTGGGTGTGCCCGACAAGCTTGGGCCGGGCGGTGGTACCGGAGGTGAAGTACAGCAGCATCGGGTCGTCGCCCCGGCTGCGGCCCTCGATCGCCTCGTCGCCTCCGAACTCGTACGCCTTGTCGTAGGCGAGCCACCCCTGGACCGGCTCCCCGACGGCGACGTGCGTCCAGCCGCCCTCGATGTCGGCGAACTTCGCCGCGTCGGCGCTGCGGGCGACCACGTGGTCGACCCGGCCGCGCTCGATGCGGTCGCGCAGGTCGTCGGGGCCGAGCAGGGTCGACGCCGGGATCACGACCGCGCCGATCCGGACGGCGGCGAGCATGACCTCCCACAGCTCGACCTGGTTGCCGAGCATGAGCAGGATCCGGTCGTACCGGCGCACGCCCTGCGCCCGCAGCCACGCCGCCACCTGCTTGGCGGTCGACGACATCTCGGCGAAGCTCCGCTTCGTCTCGCTGCCGTCCTCCTCCACGAGCCACAGCGCGGTCTGGTCGGGCCGCTCCACGACGAGCACGCCGTCGAACCAGTCGACCGCCCAGTTGAACGTCTCGAGCTTCGGCCACCGGAAGTCGCGGTACGCGGTGTCGTAGTCGTCGCGATGGTCCAGCAGGAAGTCACGGGCGGCCCGGAACTCGGTTCCGGCGACGACATCCGGGATCGAGCCGTCGAGTTGGGCGTCGTCGGACTGCGGGTCGAGCACGCGGCCCACCTCCTCGGGGCATGTGGCGTATCGCACGCTCAGGCTAGTCCGAAGACGACCTTTCGCCGAGAGGGATCGGCTTCGATCAGACGTACGCGCACCCGGGTGCCCGGCACGAGTCCGTCGCCTTCGCAGCGCGCGCGGACCGGGGGCTCGTCCAGCGCGACGACGCCCGGGGCGGTGTCGAGCACGGCGGCCTCGAAGACCTCACCGACCCGCCCGGCCAGCAGGACGACCTCCACCAGGTCCACCGCGCCGCGCTCGGCCGCACCGGCGACCCGGTCGGTCGACGACATCACCTCGGGCAGCTTCGGCAGCGCCTGCCGTACCCAGTCGGGCACTTCGGCGCCGCCGTACAGCGCCAGGCAGACCTCGGTCGCGTACCGGTCGGCCAGCCGCCGCAGCGGCGCGGTCACGTGCGCGTACGGTGCGGCCACCGCCCCGTGGCCGGCGTCGGCCGGCGCCTGCCCCTCGAACGCCCGGTACCCGGCGCCGCGCATCAACTCGGCCGCCTGGTCGAGGAAGGCCGCGGCGCGGGGATCGGCCGGGTCGAGCGTCGCGATGACGGCACCCGCCTGCACGCCGGCGGGCCAGAGCACGCCCAGCGCGGGCGCTGCCGCCCGCAACTTCTCCACCGCCTCGGCCCGGGGCGCGGGCATCGTGCGCAGCAGGCCCACCCGACCGTCGATCATGATCTTGGCCGCCGACACCCCGGTGAGCAGCGAGATCTGGGCGTTGTACTCCTCCACGGCGAGCGGCGCGCGCAGCCGCAGCCGCCAGCCGTCCCCGTCCCGCTCGATCTCCTGGTCCGGCATCGGCAGGTTGATGGCGCCCCGCGCCAGACCTCGCTCGATGAGCAGCTTGCCGATCTCGGGAAGCAGCGCGACCGGCTCGGCGAGCCGGCCGGCATCCACGTCGGACTGCACCCGCTCGTAGTCCAGCTTGGCGCGGCTGCGGACGAGCGCGCGCTCGACGTGTACCGCCACCGTGGCGCCGTCGGCGTCGAGGTCGATGGTCCACAGCACGGCGGGACGGGGCCGGTCGGGCAGCAGGCTCGCGGCGTCCTCGCTGAGCACCTTCGGGTGCAGGGGCACCTTCCCGTCGGGCAGGTACACCGTCTGCCCGCGACGCCACGTCTCGGCGTCCAGCGGACCACCCGGGTGTACCCAGGCCGCGACGTCCGCGATCGCGTAGTGGACGCGGTAGCCACCCCCGGAGCGCCGCTGAAGGCACATCGCCTGGTCCAGGTCGAGCGAGGTGGCCGGGTCGATCGTGGCGAACTGCAGGTCCGTGCGGTCGACCGGGGGTACCGGAGGATCGGCGGCGCTCCGCTCCGCCTCCTCGGCGGCCTCTGCCGGGTACTCCTCCGGCAGCTTCAGTTCGCGGCGCAGCACGCCGAAATCGATGTGGGGCGCACGTACGCGTCGAAGTGCCACGGGTATGTCCTACCCCACTCGCGCGTACGGCGCCCCACCCGGGTTGTTTCCGTACGGTCTCGCTTTACTTCTGGACGGTCTCGGTGCCCGGCGCCCCGGCGGTCGCCGCCCACTCGGCGCGGCCGGCGTCGCCGCTCGCGCCGGTGGGCATGTCACCGGGCCGGGCTTGCCCGGCCGGAACGTCACGGCCCAGCGCCACCGCCTCGCGCGCCTCGGCGGGCCGCTCGGCGGGCTCCGGAGCCGGCGTCGCGACTGCCGTCCGGGTACGCGCGGAGGTCGCCCGCTTGGCCGGCGCGGCCTTCGTGGCGGCCGTGGTGCGCTTCGCGGGCGTGGTACCGGTCTCGCCGTTGCCGCTACCGGCGGCGCGCCGGCGCGGGGCCGGCACGGTGGCGCCGGTGGCCCTCGTGGCCGCCTTCTTCGCGGTCCTCGTCACCTCGGTCGCCTTCGCCGCCGCCGACGTGGCCGCCTTGGCCGCCATGTCCGCGGCGGACTTCGCGGTGTCGGCCGCCTTCGTCACCGCCGCCTTCGCGGTGTCCGTGGCCTTCATCGCGGTGTCCGTGGCCCGCTTGGCGGTGCTAGCGGCCTTGGACACGGCAGACTTCGCGGTCTTCGTGGTGGTCCTCGCCGCCGGTCTCGTGGTCGTCTTGGCGGCCGTCGTCTTCGCCGCGGTCGTCTTCGCCGCGGTGGCGGTCGCCTTGGTGGCGGTCGCCTTGGTCGCGA
>NZ_BOON01000014.1 GCF_016863255.1 Planosporangium mesophilum | reverse complement strand
CGGTCTTGCGAGCCGGAGCGGCCGTCTTCCGAGCGGCAGCAGTGGTCGCGGTCTTGCGAGCCGGAGCCTTCTTGGCTGCGGTCGTCCGGGCAGTGGTGGCCGCGGTAGCCCGAGCCGGAGCGGCCGTCTTACGAGCGGCAGCAGTGGTCGCGGTCTTGCGAGCCGGAGCCGTCGTGGGCGCCTTCTTGGCTGCGGTCGTCCGGGCAGTGGTGGCCGCGGTGGCCCGAGCCCTCGTCGCGGTCGTCTTGGCCGGGGCCGTCTTCGCCGTCGTCTTGCGCGGCCCGGTCACCCGCGCCGCCGCCGTCTTCGCCGGAGCCGTCTTCGCCGTCGACCGCGCGGCGGCGGTCGTCTTCTTGGGAGCGGCCGTCTTCTTCGCCGCAGCGGTCGCCCGTGTCCCGGCGGTACCACGCGTCGAAGCGGCGGTCGCCGTCTTGCGGGCGGTACCCGTGGCGCTTCTGCTCGTGGCGGCCTTCTTCGCCGGAGCCGTCCTTGCGGTCGACTTCGTGGCGGGAGCCGTTTTCCGTGCGGTACCCGTGCCGCGCACGGCCGAGGCCGTCGTGGTCCGACGGGCGCCGGTGGCCTGCGCGGCCACCGGCCGCTTCGCGGCCGCGGCCTTCGCGGTACCGGCCGACTTCGCCGGCGCGGCGGTCTTCTTCGCGGCCGCGGCCTTCGCGGTACCGGCCGACTTCGCCGGCGCTGCGGTCTTCTTCGCGGCCGCCCCGGTCGCCTTCGCGCCGGCTGCCTTGGTGGTCGTCGTCTTCTTCGCGCGGGCCTTCGCGGCGGTCGGCGCGGCGGCGCTCTTGGCCGCTCCCTCCTTGCCGGCCGCGGCCCTGGTACCCGTGCTCTTGGTCGTACTGGCACCAGCCGCGCGTTTGGCAGCCGGTCGAGTGGTGGCCTTGGTTGCTACGGCCATCGTCTTTTCCCCCTTGTCGGAGACTGCCGCCGGTCGGTCGGCGAGAGCGCTGCTTCCGCGCGTCTACGCCTCATCTCCGCTCCAGCGGGCGTCCTCCGCATCCCAAGTCTCGTTTCGTTCTCGTACTCGATCGAGCGCACGTTCGGCTTCTCCCGCCGATCCATACGGCCCGAGTCGGTCGACCGCGGCGCAGGCGTTCTCCTCGGTCTCGACGCGGTGATGCAAAAGGCACCAGTAGTACTGCTTCGCACCGCTGCTGCTCATGTCATCACTGTGCACCGCATATCGGCCTCTCGCTACCGATTCCTATAAATTTACCCAAGAGAATCCACAGTAGACCCATCCGGGTGACACCGGGGCACCATGGTGATGCCCGGAATCCGGCTGACGAAACGCCCGCCTCGGGCGGCCGGGCAGGCCTCGATTTTTGCGGTACATCCGCTGTGATGGAGCCGGATCCCAAGGGCAATTACGCTCCGCGCGGCCGTCAGATCGAGTGCCCGACCTGCGCCTGCGGTGCTTGAGAGAACATCGCCGACTGCATCGCCGATAGGGTCACGGGCACGATTGCGAATGCGTCGCGGATAGCCGCTGAGCTGCGCACCGATCCGCGTGATCGATTCGGCTGGTGCGAAGGCGTACGGGCCGGGCGCCGCCGGTCCGCCGACTGCGGGAAAACTCCCGGAACTCGGGGGAACTACGGCCTGCGCAGGTACTCGGCCACCCGCTGATGCTTGCGGTCCCGTGCCTTCGCGGCCTTCTCCGCCGGAGTCTCCTCCGCGATTTCGGTCTTCGCCGAACGAAGAACCTCTTCCTTGTTGTGGTAGTCAACCGGCGGCATGCCGCGCAATGCCTTGAGCACGCCTTCCGGGGCACCCAGCTTCGCGGCCTCACGGACGATGTCGTCCCTGGTTGCCGGGAAATCCACGGTATTGAGGTATGGCAGCACCTCGTCGGTGGTCACCATGACGATCGCGCCTCTCGTCTGGTCGGCAAATTGGACGCATACCCTCAAGCGTCGAAGCGAACCACTGACATCGAGTAGGCGAGCAGGGGCGCGACGGACGAGTCGACCTGTACGCCGGGTCCTGTGACCCGCTTCCGCGGGCCGGCGGCCATCCATCTCGGCCTGCCGTCGCCGGCAGGCTCTAGCGGCCTACCCGCAGGCATCGGGCGGGCAGCCCTCGAACGCCTGCGCAGGTCGCCGCGGTGCGGCGACCCTCTTGGCCTTGCTCCGGGTGGGGTTTACCGAGCCACCCCGGTCACCCGGGGTGCTGGTGGGCTCTTACTCCACCGTTTCACCCTTACCTCGTGGCCCGTGGGCCGCGAGGCGGTCTGTTTTCTGTGGCACTTTCCCGCGGGTCGCCCCGGGTTGCCGTTAACAACCACCCTGCCCTGTGGAGCCCGGACGTTCCTCGGCAACGAAGCTGAAAGCTGCGTTGACGCGGCCGCCCGGTCGACTCGTCCGTCGCACGTCAATGGTACTAACGCCGCCGACGCGTTGTCGCTTCCCATGATCCCTTCCCCCGTGGGCCGGTTCATACCGCCACAAAGTGTTCAGGATCATGAATTGGGGCTAGCCTGGCGGCACCATGACTGCCGCACACATCGCGCTCCTGCTGATCGCCGGCCTCGCCGCCGGCACGGTCAACGCCATTGCCGGCGGCGGATCGCTCGTCACGTTCCCCGCGCTGGTGGCGACGGGCCTCCCGACGGTGGCGGCCAACGTGACCAACTCGATCGCCGTCTTCCCCGGCTACATCAGCAGCGTCGTCGGCAGCCGCCACGACCTCGCGGACCTCGCCGCCGAGGACAAGCAGCACGGCGGCCGTCGGCTCCTCGCCCTCGCGCCCACCGCGATCGTGGGTACGGCCGCCGGGTGCGCGCTGCTGCTGGCCACGCCGGCTCGCGCGTTCGACAAGGTGGTGCCGTTCCTGGTCCTCGGCGCGGGCGTGATCCTGGCTTTCCAGAACAGGCTCCGGAAGGTCGTCGGCCACCCGCACGAGATGCCGCCCGGGCGACGGCTCCTGACGCTGCACGGCATGGTGCTGCTCGGCTCGGTGTACGGCGGCTACTTCGGCGCAGCCCTGGGCGTCATGTTCGTCGCGGCGCTGGGGCTGGTGCTCGCGACCAGCCTGGCCCGGGTCAGCGCCCTGAAGAACGCCCTCTCGGCCCTGGTCGGCTTCGTCACGCTCGTGGTGTTCGCGCTGTTCGGTCCGGTCGACTGGGCCGACGTCGCGATCCTCGCCCCGGCGACCGTGACCGGCGGGTACGTCGGCGCCCGCCTCGCCCGCCGGCTGCCGGCGCCGGTGCTGCGCGCGATGATCGTCGCGTTCGCCGGCGTGATCGGCACGTACCTGCTCCTCCGTGCGTACTAACGCGGGTCGGGGCGACGAAGCCGTGCCGGTGCGACACCGACCACAGGTGCCTAGCTTCCCGCGCTGAAGCGACGGGTGTGCCACTGCCCGTCGGCGTCCAGCCACGCCTGGCTGTCCGGCTCCATGGCCACGAACCGGGCGAGCCACGGCTGCGCCTGGTACAGCTTCCCGAAGTGCACCCAGCCGGCGGCTTCGTCGGCGTACCCGCGCTCGTCGAGGAAGTCCCATCCGCCGTCGGCGTCGTGGGTGACCGCCACTATCGGCAGCGTGCCGGCCACCACCTCCGCCGAGGCCATCACGGTGCTGTCCGGCTCCAGGTACTCAAACGGCCAGTCCGCCGACAACTCCCCCATCAGCCGCCAGGCACCTTCCGGGTGCTCCGCCAGCGGTACCCACGCCGACGGCTGGCGCTCCCGACAGGTCAGGGTCGCCGCCGGGTCCCACGGCCAGCGCCCGTCGCGGTCCGGCCACACCAGCTGCCGTACCGGCACCTCGAAGGTGCCGTAGTAGCCGCCGATCGTGGGGAACAGCGACCGGTACCACGACGGGTGGATCGAGCGGGTCTGCACCGGGAACCGGTCGAGAACACCGGTGAAGGGCTCGCCGTCGGCCACCGGCTCCCGGCAGCGCAGCAGGCGGACGCAGTTGTTGAGCCAGGTCTGCATGTCCTGCTCACGCAGCCCGAACATGCCCAGTTCCGGCAGCTCGTACGAGTGCCAGACGCCGATCGTGAAGGCGTACGGCGTCTCGCCGCTGACCGACACGACCGCCCAGCCCACCTCGGCGACCGTGTCGCGGATCCAGCGGTCCCACGAACCCCGGTCACGACCCGACGCGCAGCAGTCGAGGCCGGCGTGGCTGGGCATGGTCACACCTTTCGCGTCAGGTGATCCCGCGCAGATGGGCGGTCTCGTTCACGGATCGTACGGCGATCCCCCCGTCCGGCCAGTAGTCCACACTAGACAAACCGGCGGGCTCGAGGTAGCAGCGGTGCAGGAAAGCCGGGCCGGCGGCGAGCGCGTCCCGCAGGATCAGTTTGATCGGTGACACGTGGCTGACGACGGCGACACGCTCACCGGGGTATTCGGCGCGTAGCCGCTCCACCGCCCGGTTCACCCGCAGCGCGACCTCGTCGAAGGACTCACCGTCCGGCGGCGCGACCGCCGGGGACGCCAGCCACGCCCGCATCTGGTCCGGCCAGCCCTCCTGCACCTGCGCGAAGCTGAGCCCCTCCCAGGCGCCGAAGTCGCACTCGACCAGGTCGGGCTCGACGCGTACCGGTACGCCACCGGCCGCCTCGGCGATCAGCGCGGCGGTACGGGAGCACCGGCTCAGCGGCGAGGTGACGACGGCGGCCACCGGCCCCACCCGCTCGGCCGCCGCCCGCGCCTGCGCGAGACCACGCTGGGTCAGCGCCGCCTCGCCCCGACCGGAGTACAGCTTGCGCGCGGTGTACTCGGTCTCGCCGTGCCGGACCAGGACCAGTCGCGTGGCCGGGGCCGTCGGTGGCACCCAGGACGAGACCGGGGCCGTCACCTCGGTACGGGTGGACGCCGAGGCGGCGGCCGCGCGTGCCGCGGCGCGTCCGGGCGAGTCGGGCCCGGCGACCTTGCGCGGTGGCGTGGCCGGGGCGGGCTCCTCGGGCGCGGACTTGCCGTCCATCGCCCTGTTGGCGAGGGCGTCGGCCCGCTTGTTGCGCTCCCGCGGTATCCAGGTGAACTTCACGGACTTGAACCGGCGTACCAGATTGGCCGCCTGCGCGGCGAGCGGCCGCAGGCCCGGGTGCTTGATCTGCCAACGGCCCGACATCTGCTCCACGACGAGCTTGGAGTCCATCCGGGCCTCGACCTCGTCGGCGCCCAGCTCGGCGGCGGCGGTCAGACCGGCGATCAGGCCCTGGTACTCCGCGACGTTGTTGGTCGCGATGCCCAGGGCGCCCATCCGCTCCGCCAGAAGCTCGCCGGTCTCGGCGTCCAGTACGACCGCTCCGTACCCGGCCGTACCCGGGTTGCCCCGCGAGCCACCGTCGGCTTCGACGATCACCTTCACAGACCGGACTCCTCGGTACGAACCATGATCCGGCCGCACTCCTCGCAGCGGACCACCTCGTCGGCGGGCGCGGCCCTCAGCCGGGCCCGCTCGCTTCCGGACAGGTCGAGCCGGCACCCACCGCACCGGCCGCCGCGCAGCAGCGCGGCGCCCAGGCCGGTCTGTTCGCGGATCCGCTCGTACAGCTGGATCAGGTCGGACGGCAGGTCCCCCGCCAGCGGAGCCCGTCCCGAACGGCGGAACTCCTCCTCCCGGCCGATCTCCGACAGCGTCTCGTCACGGCGCCGCTGCACCTCGTCGCGCTGCTCGCGCAGCGCCGTCAGCCGCTGCGCGACCTCGTCGAGCACGCCCTGCGCCGACTCGCGCTGCTCCATCAGCTCCAGCTCGGCGTCCTCCAGCTCACCCTGCCGGCGGGCCAGGGTCTCCAGCTCGTGCTGGAGCGCCTGAAGTTCCCGGGCCGGGCCGGTACCGACGTCCAGCCGCGACTGGTCCTTGGCTGCGCGGACGCGCACCTGCTCGACGTCCTTCTCCATCCGCGCGATGTCGCGGTCGAGGTCGTCGACGCCCACCTGTACCCGTACCCGCTCGTCCTCCAGCGCGGACAGCTCACGGGCCATCCGGTCCAGCTCCGCGTGCTCCGGCAGGGTCTTGCGCTTGTGTGCCAGCTGCGCCAGCGACGTGTCGATGGCCTGCAGGTCGAGCAGGCGTCGCTGGGCTTGCGGATCGGCCTTCATCGGCTGTGCTCCTCGGTATCGTCGGCTCGCGGCGTCGGCTCGCGCTGCGCGGTGGTCGAGCGGGCGTGGATCGTCCAGGGGTCGGTGTCGAGGTCGGACACGAGCGTCTCCACACCCAGCGCGCCGCACAGGTGGGTGGCGAGGTCGTCGAGCCAGGGTCGCTCGGTGGCCCAGTGGGCCGCGTCCAGCAACGCCGGACCGCCCTCGGCCACGTACTCGCTGGCGGGGTGGTGGCGCAGGTCCGCGGTCAGGTACGCGTCGACACCGGCGGCCACGGCATCGCCGAGGAAGCCGTCTCCCGCACCGCCGCACACCGCCACGGTCGTAACCTTCCGCCCCGGCGTCCCCGCGGCTCGCACCCCCCACGCGGTCGGCGGCAGTGCCCGCGCGGCCAGCTCGGTCAGCTCGGCCAGCGTGACGGGGTGGGGCAGCCGGCCGACGCGGCCGGTGCCGCGACCGGAGCCGGCGGCGAGGCCGGTCGCGGGCCGCAGCGGCCGCAGGTCCACGAGGCCCAGGCGGGTGGCGAGCGCGTCGGAGACGCCGGGGTTGGCGACGTCGGCGTTGGTGTGCGCGGTGTACAGCGCGATCCCGGCCCGGATGAGCCGGTGGATCAGCCGACCCTTGTACGTGGTGGGCGCGATCGACGACACACCGCGCAGCAGCAGCGGATGGTGCGCCACGATCATCTGCGCGTCGACGGCGACGGCCTCCTCGACCGTCTCCGGTACGCAGTCCACGACGCACAGGATCCGCCGGACCGGTGCCTCCGGCTCACCGAGGACGAGGCCGACCCGGTCCCACTCCTCCGCCCAGGCCGGTGGGTAGTGCTCCTCGAGGACGGCCACGACATCGGTCACGGTGGGCGATTGGGCGACGGTCACGGCGGCGAGGCTACCCCAATCGACGGTGGCGGTCAGCGCAGCGCGACGAAGACCGGCGACGTGCGTCGCCGGCCCGGCGCGACAGAGCCGGAAGCGGTGCGGTCACGCCGGCAGCGCCTCGACGGCGAGGTGCCACGGGAACGTATTCCGGCGGGCCGTGCCGGTACCCGGCTGGTGCGGCGGGATGACGTCGTCACCGTACAGCAGGGTGACGCCCCACGAGCGCAGCTTGGCGACGCTCTCGCCGAACGCGGGGTGGGCTGCCATGGCCGCGTTCGTGTAGGGCACGGCGACGATCGGCAGCCCGCGCCCGATCGCCTCGACCATCAGCCCGAGGGCGAGGGTGTCGGCGATGCCGGCGGCGAGCTTGTTGATGGTGTTGACGGTGGCCGGCGCGGCGACGATGGCCGACGGGGGCGGCAGCACGTCCGGGTCGCCCGGGTTCTTGAAGTGCGCGCGCACCGGGTACCCGGTCTGCTCGGCCAGCCTGGGCACGTCGACGAATTTCAGCGCGTCCGGGGTACAGACGACGCAGACCTCCCAGCCCCGCCCCTGGACCAGCTCGACCAGCCGGCCGACGTCACCGGCCGGCGGGGATCCGCAGACGATGGCGTAGAGGAGACGGGGCCGTACGACATCGCTCACGCGAGCATCATGCCCGGAGACTGTGTCGGCTTCCATCAATGGCACGGACGTTACGCCGCGACGCCCATGTTCTCGGCCAGCTCGGCGATCGGCGTGGGCGGGGTTCCCCGGGTACGGCGCAGTACGTCGGTCAGGACCTCGCGGGCGACGGGGCGGCAGCGGATCTCCGACGGCGCCAGCCGGTCGCCCTCCAGCAGCATCTCGCTGGCGCCCTCGACGTCGCCGGCCTGGGCGTACCCGCGGGCGAGGTCGAGGAAGTGGTGGGCGCGCCGCTCGGGCAGCAGGGCGCCGAAGCCGTACGGGTCGATCTGGTGGTGCGTCTCCACCGCGAGTTTGCCCTCGCCCAGCTCGACGGCGGCGGCCGCCCGGTGCAGCTGCACATTGGTGGGGCCGAACGAGGTCCAGTAGTGGTTGTGGTCGCCACCGAGCGCGCGGGCCGCCTCGTCGGCACCGGCGAGCAGGTCCCGTACCGAGGCGGTGTCGCCGATCCGCGCCGCCGCGATGGCTCCCTGGAGCAGCAGCATCCCGTACACCGAGAGCCGTTCCGGGGTGGTGGGCTTGCCGTCGGTGCCGGGAGCCAGCCGGTTGGCGACGTTGACGTTGACCTCGAGCGCGGGGCGGGCCCGGCCGAGTGCCAGCAGGGAGAGCGCGACCCGGTACGTGGCGACGCCGGCGAGCAGCGGGTCGCCGGAGCGCTGCGCCGCGGCGATGGCGCGGTCGGCGGCGAGCCACGACAGCTCGTTCTCCCCCAGCTTCCGCAGCGTCGAGGAGGCGAGCTGGTAGACCTGCGCCAACAGGTGCGCGGCGGTAGGGGACCGTTCGGTACCGGCGTACGCGGTGTCCGCGGCCTGGGCGTCCCGGAGCAGCTTGGGCAGCACCCGCGTGAGCATGCCGCACTTGGCGTGCTGGTAGGTCAGCCAGGCGTGGTTGACGGCCTTGTGCAGCTGCTCCAGCAGCGGCGGCTCGGGCGGGGCGTGGAAGAACGCGCTGATCTGGTCGTACCGCTCCAGCGCTGCCCGGATCTCCTCGACCTCGACCTGGTCGGGGACGCCGGTGCCGTCCGCTCGCCGCTCCGGCTCCTTGCCCAGCAGGAACTGCACGTCGACCTGGAGGACGTCGGCGATCTCATAGACCACGGAGAACTTGTCGAGCCGGCGGACCCCCCGTTCCACCTTGTCGACCCAGCTCTTCGACTTCCCGAGCCGGTCAGCGAACACCTGCTGCGACATCTTGCGCCGGCCGCGCCAGTACGCGACGCGGCGCCCGATCGGCAGCTCGTCCATCATCGTCCGCTCCGTCCCCTGCCCGGCCACGCTGCCGGATCGCGGTCGGGTTCGCGCCACGCCCCCGTTGGTGGTCATTTCCGGCTGGCTCGACGGGTCCGGCTCCACCCGTTCGAGCGAGGTTGCGCACCGTCAACAACGGCGCCCGACCACGGACGCCTGCGCGTTCGATGTATACGTTGCAGCAAGATCGTCGCTTCAGCGGAAGAAACGATCTATATACGCCCCTGGTAACGCCCGTTTCACCGAACGTCACCGTCGCCCGCGCCCACTCTAAACCGGCGATCATGTCGGCGGACCGACGGTGTGAGACACCGCGCATTCGCGCGCGTTCGGGCGCCTCCGAACGGACTACGTCGGCTGCCGGCCCGACCGGCCACCTCGCTACGAACGGTGGATGGCCACCGTCGATCGCGCGGCCGGCTTCGGGGTCACGCCGGTCGCCCATCGCATGCGGGGCCGTCTCGTCCATCCGGAAGACAACCTAGCGTCGCCCACCTGCGCAGGTGAACCCCCAATTGAGGCGGGGGGTCTCATTCAGGGTGTACGAGGGGCCGCGCGCCCCGGCCGGGCGGCCACCTGCGGCGCCGGGGACGGCCCGGCCGGCTCGGGAGACTCCGCACCCGGCGGCTCCGCGCCTGCCGGAGGTGTACGCCGTGCCCGCCGCTCCCGCCACACGTCCCGTACGACGATCTGGATCATCGCGGCGACCGGGATCGCCAGCAGGGCGCCCAGGAGGCCGGCCAGCTCGGTGGCGATCAGGATGCTGACCACTACCGTCAGCGGGTCGAGCTGCACCGTGCGGGACAGGATCACCGGCTGCAGCAGGTGGTTCTCCAACTGCTGGTACACGATGAAGAACACGATGACGACGATGCCGGCCGTCAGCGATTGGAAGAACGCCGCGAGCGTCGCGACGACCGCGCCGAGCGTCGCGCCGACGAGGGGGATCAGATCGGCGATCGCCACGAAGAGCGCGATGAGCCCCGCGAACGGCACCCCCATCACCAGCAGCACCACGTAGGTCAACGCCCCACAGATCACGCTGATCAGCAGGTTCCCGGTGAGGTAGCCGGTGATCGTACGGGCGCACTCGCGGCCGACGCGCTGGATGCGCTCGGCGCGCGACGGTTCGAACAGCGAGAGGAACCCGTCGACCAGCCGCGGGGCCTGGAGCACCATCAGGTACGACAGCACGAAGATGGTGAGGATTCCGGCGACGGTGGTGGCCGCGCCGCGCAGGAAGGCCAGCGTGGGCGTGCCGAGCCCGCTGAGATAGTCACGGATCTGCTCGCTGTGCTGCTCGGCGTACTCGCGCAGATGGAACCGGTTGAGCAGCCCGCCCAGCGGGCCGCGGCCGGCACGGGTGTCGCGGATGATGGCCGGAAGCTGGTCGACGAAGTGGCTCGCCTCCCTGATCAGCGGCGCCACGAACAACGCCGCCAGCCCGGCCAGGACGAGGAACACCGCCAGGAAGACCAGCAGGGTGGACAGCCATCGCCGCATCCAGGTGACCCGGCGCTCGAACCGGGTCACCGCCGGGTGCAGTGCCGTGGCGAAGAACGCGGCGATGACGATCCAGGTCAGGACCCGGCGCGTCTCGTACACGAGAAACAGGCCGAGCAGGGTGATCAGCACCAGCCCGATGACGGTGAGGGTGATGCGGGCAGGGGTACGCGCGCTCTGCGTCGTCACCCGACGGATACTCCCCCGGGGTGACATTCACCAAACCTCATTGACGGACGCGTACCGCCGGCGCGAAGGCGCAGATGGCGGCGGCCAGCACGAAGAGTACGAGCAGCGCCCGCCCGATGCCCACGTGGTCGGCGAGGATGCCGATGACCGGCGGCCCGGTGAGGATCCCCGCGTACCCGACGGCGGAGACCGCGGCGATTGCGTCGGTCGGGCGCCCGGGCGACTCCCCGGCGGCGCTCATCGCGGCGGGGAAGATCAGGCAGACGCCGAGCGCCCAGAGCACGGTGCCGAGGTACGCCAGCGGCAGCCCCGGACCGAACACCGTCACGGCCACGCCGGCAGCGATCACCAGCCCGCCGGCGCGCACGGCGCCGTGGCGGCCCAGCCGTTCCATGATCGGGGTACCGACGAACCGCCCGGCGGCCATCGCGAACGCGAAGACCGCGTAGCCGACGGCGCCCAGAGCCTCGCCGCTGCGCCGCTCGTCGACGAGGTACAGCGCGAGCCAGTCCGCCGCCGCGCCCTCGACCGTCACGCCGCACAGGGTGATGAGGCCGATCGCGACGACCCGCCGGGTCAGGACCGTCGACCACGCTCCCCGCTTGCCGGATTCCGCCGGCGGCCCGGTCTCGCGGTCCGGGATGTAGAACCGGAGAGCGCCGGCCACCAGCACCACACCGACGCCCGCGGCCAGGGCGAAGTGCAGCGGTACGGGTACCGCCGCCCGCGCGGCCAGGCCGCCCGCCGCGGCGCCCGCGATGCCGCCGGCGCTCCAGGAGGCGTGGTAGCGCGGCATCCAGGCCCGGCCGGCCCGCTGCTCGACCGCGCTGCCCTGTACGTTCATCGACACGTCCCAGGCGCCGAAGAGCATGCCCCACACGAAAAGCGCGACGGCGAGCGTGGCCAGCGACGGCACCACCGACATGCCGAAGACGGCCACGCAGCAGGGCAGGGCGAAGGCGGCCACCGTGGCACGGCTGCCGAAGCGCCGGCACAGCCACCCGGTCGACGGCATGGAGACCAGCGAACCCACCCCGGGCGCGAGCAGGGCCAGGCCCAGCTCCGCGGGGCTGGCGTGCAGGCGGTCACGGGTCGCCGGCAGCCGGGACACCCAGGTCCCGAGGAGCGCGCCGCTCACGGCGAAGACCACCGCCGTACCCAGCGCCGCGCGGGCCAGCCGACGGTACGTCAGCTCGAGTTGGGCCACCGGCATCGAGGAATCCTACCGGTGACCGCCGCTTACCGGCTGCCGCCGCGCTGCCGGTCGGCTAGCAGGCGCTGACCGGGGGCGGACACCACAACGGCGCGAGTCATGCGCGCATGCATCGTGGTGTCATGCGCGCATGAATGGCAGTGCCTAGCCGGTTGACCAGCGGTTCCGTACCCGAGGTCTGACGGTCGAGCCGGACAAGCCATTCGGCCCCTGCGGCACCGGACCTTCGCCCTTCACCGCGCCAGCCGGGACCGGCGACGGTCGGGGTGAAGGTGGCAGGCGATGAGTGAGGAACGCCGGTCCGAACTGATCGTCGTCGGCCTCACCGGCGACGGCGACGACGACTGGACCGTACTCGCCGAGGGGTTGCGCGAGGCGTCCCGCCGGGCGCTCCCGCTCTGTGTCGTGCACGCGCTCGGGACGTCCGACTACACCCCCGGACCCGCGTTCGAGGCCGCCATCGGCCAGACGGCCGCCACCCAGGCGGCGCGCGAATCCGCGGTCAGACGGGACCTGCAACAGCACATCGACCGCCTGGTCGCCGACGTCGCGCCGGCTGTGGTCACCGATTGCAAGGTCGTGTACGGCGACCCCGCCACGGTCATCCTCGAAGCGGCGCGCGGCCCCGGCCTGATCGTCATCGGCGCCGGCCAACCCGGTAGGGGGTCACCGCTGCTGCTCGGCCGGGTCTGTCAGGACGTGACCGTACACGCGCGCTGTCCGGTACTGGTCGTGCCGCCGACCGAGCGGGCACCGATACCGGAAGCCGCTGCGGCCGCGGCGGAGCAGCCTGGCGTCTGCCGGTGAACCGGCCGTCGCCGCGCCTATCCAGCCCGGTTGTCACGCCGTTTGAACCGGCGCCACACCGCCCTGCCGGCGCCGACCCCCATGCCGACGAGGATGCCGGCCACCACGGAAAGCAGGAGGACCTGCCAGGTACCCATGCGGGCAGCATAGATCGTCGCATCGTGGAGCGCGGTGACGTCGGGCAGCACCTTGGCCAGCAGTGGCTCGCCGCGATGGACCACGTACCTGCCCCGGAAACCCACGCCGTGGCTACCCCAAGGACAACACCCTTCCGATCACGCCGGACCCGACGACGATGAGCCCACCGATGAGCATGAACACCGCGGGCACGATCCAGTGCCCGAGCCGCTCGACCACCTCGATGACCTTCTTGTGCGAGCCCAGCCACGAGCCGGCCAGGCACCACACCGCCACCAGCACCGCGAACACCGCGACCGTACCGCCGGTCGCGCCCGGCCCGGCGGTACGGAAGATCGGCGTGTAGACCGATACGTTGTCCGAACCGTTGGCGATCGTCACGCCCGCGATCGAGAGCAGGCCGGTGGCGACCGCCGGGTTCGACTGCTCGCCGTCGCCGTGCGCGCGGATCGCCTTGACCAGACCCCGTACGCCCAGGCCGAGTGGCATGAGACCGAGCAGACCGACCCACCGATCGGGAACGATCGTCAGACCCAGCGCGGTCAGGACGGAGACGGCGACCAGTACGCCGATACCCGCGTACTGTCCCGCCCAGATCTGCCATCCCTTGGGTCTGCCGCTCGCCCTCGACGACAGGAACAACACGGTCAGCACGATGAGGTCGTCGACGTTGGTCCCGGCGAACACGCCGACCGCCGTCCCGACCGTCCCGAGCAGGTGATCCACGGCGAGCAGGCTACCGGCGGGCAAAGGCCGGAGCGCGCCCCCTGTTGACCTTCATGATCGTGCGCTGCGACTGGAGGGACGCGCCGAGATCCGGCAGCACTTCACCTGGGCAGGGCAGGCCCCGTTCAACCGGGGGGGTTGCACAAAAGCGGGATGGCCCGGGCGGATACCCGGGCCATCATCGGTGGGCGCGGCTGGGTTCGAACCAGCGACCCCTCGCTTGTAAGGCGAGTGCTCTTCCACTGAGCTACGCACCCAAACGGCGGTTAGCTTACCTTGCCGCGCGAGAATACCTCCTGCGCGGCACACCACTCCACCATGATCACCGAGACTTTGCGGCGCCATGACGCCCACAACTCTCGGTGATCATGGGGGAAGCGGTGATCATGGGGAGAGCGGTGATCCTGGTGGAGGTGCCCAGGTCACGCCAGTTCGGCCAGCGCCTTCCGCCAGGCCTGCTGGTCACGGGGCTCTCCCGGCTCGTTCATCTCGGCGTGACGGACGATCCCGTCCCGGTCGATCACGAACGTACCGCGGTTGGCGAAGCCCTTGTCGCGGTTGAACACCCCGTACGCGTGGGCGACCTCGCCGTGCGGCCAGAAGTCCGACAGCAGCGGGAACTCGAAGCCCTCCCGCTCGGCCCAGACCTTGTGGGCGAAGACCGAGTCCACGCTGATCGCCAGCACCTGGACGCTGTCGCTCTGGAAATCACCGATGTTGTCGCGCACCTGACACAGCTCGCCCTGGCAGATACCAGTGAACGCGAGCGGGTAGAACACCAGGAGCACGTTCTTCTCACCCCGGAAATCCGCGAGCCGGACGTCCTGGTTGTTCTGGTCCTTGAGGACGAAGTCGGGCGCCTGCGCACCTACCTCGATCGGCATGCCTTCTCCTACGGTCGCAGGAACAGTCGACCAACGTGGTCGGACATCAAACAGTCGCACCGAGGATACGGGCACGCCAAGACCGGCCGCCGGCCGCGTACGGGCCGGCGGTCCTCCAGACGGGCGAACTCAGCGCTGCTTGACCCGGGCACCCCTCGGGACGACCAGACGGGCGGCCGTCCAGTCCTTGCCGGCGTTGACGGTGGACGTCTGCTGCAGGCCGGCGGTCGGCGCCGACTCGTTGATCTCGCTGGGCTCGACGTGCCCGTCGCGCCCAGCCTTGGGCGTGAGCAGCCACACCACGCCGTTGTCTGTCAGCGGTCCGAGCGCGTCGATCAGCGTCTCGACCAGGTCACCGTCACCGTCACGCCACCACAGCAGTACGGCGTCGACCACCTCGTCGGTGTCCTCGTCCACCAGTTCGCCACACCGGTCAATCAGCGCGTCGCGGAGATCTTCGTCGACGTCATCGTCGTACCCCATCTCCATAACGACCATGCCCGGCTCGATCCCGAACCGGTCCGCCAGGCTCTTCACGTCGGCCTGGCCCGCGGTCGCGTTCACTGTCTGGTGCCTCCCTGTCTTGTCACGTCTACGCAGCAGTATCCACTTCCCGGGCGCGGTCGTGGACGCTGTTAGCGCGTAGTCCACACAGTTGAGGCTCCCGGCGCAAGTGGCTCGCCGAACGAACTCGCCGAACGAGCAGGAAAATCAGCGCGCCAGCAACGACCTCGCCGCCTGGACGATCTGGTCCTCGGACACCAGGACGTGCGCCGCGGCCGGACCTAGCGGAATGAACGAGTCTACTGCGGCAACCCTCCGCGCGACCCCCACGTATCCCGTGTCGACCAGGACCGCGAGCACGCCCTCGCCGACGCCGCCGCTGCGCCGGGTCTCGTCCACGACGAGGACCCGCCCCGTGGACGAGGACTCCCGGATGATGTCCGCGACCGGCAGCGGCGACAGCCAACGCAGGTCGACCACCTTGCAGCCGATCCCCTCGGCGGCCAGCCGCGCGGCGGCCCGTAGCGACAGCCGGACGCCGTTGCCGAAGGTGATGATCGTCAGGTCCTGGGACAGATCGTGGTCGTACACCCGGGCCCGGCCGATCGGGACGTGGGAACCCGGCCAGCGCCCGGGCGGCAGGTACTCCCCCAGCCACTGGCCGTCGCCGTCGGCGTGCAGGTCACGGGTGTGGTAGAGCGCAATCGGCTCCACGAACGCGGAGACCGTACCGTCGACCACCGCGGCCGCCAGGCAGGTCCGCAGCATCGGACCGGCGTCCTCGGCCCGCGACGGTACGGCGACGACCAGGCCGGGGATGTCGCGCAGCACCGCGACCGAGTTGTCGTTGTGGAAGTGGCCGCCGAAGCCGGACTGGTAGGCCAGGCCGGCGACCCGTACCACCATCGGGTTGCGGTAGCTCCCCTTGGCGAAGAACTGCATGGTGGCGGCCTCGCCGCGCAACTGGTCCTCGGCGTTGTGCAGATACGCCAGGTACTGGATCTCGGGTACGGGCAGCATCCCGCCCAGCCCGGCGCCGAGCCCCAATCCGAGGATCGACGTCTCGTCCAGCAGCGTGTCGAAGACGCGGCCCGGACCGAACCGGTCGCGCAGCCCCTTCGTCACCCCGTACACGCCGCCCTTGGCCGCGACGTCCTCACCGAAGACGACCATCTGCGGGTACGCGAGGAGCGCGTCCGTCAGCGTCGCGTTGATCGTCTGGGCGAGGGTGAGCCCGCCGGCCTCCTCCGGGAGCCGGCCGCCGAAGGCGCCGATGCGGGCGGCGCTGCTGGGCACCCCGATGCCGCCGAGCGCCCGGGCGACGGCGGTGCCCGTTGCGGCGGGCTGGGGCTCTTCCTCGTCCGGCGGCAGGTCGGCGACCTCGACCGCCGGGGCGGCCAGCCGCGTCGCGGCGTCGGAGATGGCGCGGGCGACGCGTGCCGGCCGGCGCGGCGCAAGCACGCTGGTCACCTCCCCGGCCGTGGCGAGCTTGGGCTCGGCGAGGGTCTCCTCCGCGACCCGGCGCACCTCCCAGCCGACCTCGTCGTACCGGGTGAGCAGCTCGGCGGGGGTGGCGAGGCCGGCCTGGACCAGCAGCGAGGCGGTGGCCACCAGTGGATCGCGCTCCAGGTCGGCGGCGATCTCGGCGCGGCTGCGGTACCCCAGTTCGGCGTCGGCGCCGGCGTGGCCCATCAGCCGCACCATCGACAGGTGCAGGACGGCGGGGCGCCGCGTCCGGCGCACCCAGGCCGCCGCCTCCGCGCAGGTGTCGTACGCGGCGGCCGGGTCGCAGCCGTCGGCGGCGAAGTACCGCAGGCCCGGCCGGCCCCGTAACGACTGCTCGATCCAGCCCTCGGGCGACCGCACGCTGATGCCGATGCCGTTGTCCTCGCAGACGAACAGCAGCGGCAGCCGCAGCCCGATGTGTGCCGACCAGCCGGCGGTGTTGAGGCCGGCCAGGGCGCTGGCGTGGTTGACCGAGGCGTCGCCGAAGGAGCAGAGCACCAGCGCGTCGCCGGGCCAGCCCGTGGCCTGCGCGCCCAGCCGGGACACCCGCCGGCCGCGCTCGATCGCGTACGCGACGCCGACGGCCCGGGGCAGGTGGGAGCCGATGGTCGAGGTGGTCGGGATGACGTTCAGGTCGGCGTTGCCGAAGACCTTGTGGCGCCCACCGGCGATCGGCTCCTTCACGGAGGCGACGATGCCGCGCAGGACGTCGCGGATCGGATCACTGTCGGGCACCTGGGCGGCCCGGGCGCAGTAGAACCCGCCCGACCGGTAGTGCAGCAGCGCCGGGTCCGTCGGCCGCAGCGCGGCGGCCACCGCCGCGTTCCCCTCGTGGCCGGCCGAGCCGATGGTGTAGTACCCCTCGCCGAAGCTGCGCAGCCAGCGGGCGGCGAGGTCCAGGTGGCGGCTGGCGAGCTGCGCCTCGAACAGCTCGCGGGTCTGCGCGCCGGTCAGCGTCGTGCCCTGACGTACCGGATCGCCCGGGTCGCGCTTCTCCTCCGCCGGACTCATCCCGCCGAGGACCGCCCGGAAACGCTCGTCGAGATCCTGAGGCGTGGTCACGACGGACAGCATGTCCGAAACCTCGCCGCCCGTGCCAGTGCGGGCATCGATGTCCCGATCCACGGTCACCCCCCTTCCCCATCCACCTCGATCGTGGACCCGTCAGGCTTGATCGTGGAGCCCTCGGGCGGCCGGGAACCGCAAGCTCACCCTGTCGGGACGCTCATCCCGCCAGGAACGAGAAGCGCACCTGCCGCGTCGGGTTGTCGCCGTTCGGGTCGACCAGGCAGATGGACTGCCAGGTACCGAGAGCGATCTTGCCGCCGACGACCGGGAGCGTCGCGTACGGCGCGACGAACGCCGGCAGGACGTGGTCGCGACCGTGCCCGGGCGAGCCGTGGCGGTGCCGCCACCGGTCGTCGGCGGGCAGCGCGGCGTCGAGGGCGAGCAGGAGATCCTCGTCACTACCGGCACCGGTCTCGATGATCGCAATTCCGGCGGTGGCGTGCGGTACGAATACATGGAGCAATCCGTCACCGTGCCCCGAAACGAACTCGGCTGCCTCACCGGTGATGTCCCGAACTGTGGGCATGGAGCCCGTCCGAACCGTTATTACTGATGAGTACATTTGGCAATCGTCCTATTTTGTCTGCGGGCCCGCGTGACGGCACCCCGTAAACCATGCAGGATGGTCGGAGAGCCTTACCAGACACAAACCTAAGGAACGCCTGTGTCCACCGAACGCAAGCGCCCGGTTATCAGCGACGGCCTACCCAGCCAGTTGCCTGACATCGACCCGGACGAGACCAATGAATGGGTCGAGTCCCTGGACGGCGTCGTCGACGAGCGGGGAGCCAAGCGCGCGCGGTACGTCATGCTGCGACTGCTCGAGCGCGCCCGGGAGCGTCAGGTCGGGGTCCCTCCCCTGACCACGACCGATTACATAAACACGATCCCGCCGGAGCGCGAACCGTGGTTCCCCGGCGACGAGTTCGTGGAGCGGCGCATCCGGGCCTACATCCGGTGGAACGCCGCGATGCTGGTGCACCGCGCGCAGCGCCCGGAGATCGGTGTCGGCGGTCACATCTCGACGTTCGCGTCCGCCGCGAGCCTCTACGAGGTCGGATTCAACCACTTCTTCCGTGGCAAGGAGCACCCCGGCGGCGGCGACCAGATCTACTTCCAGGGCCACGCCTCCCCCGGCATCTACGCGAGGGCCTTCATGGAGGGGCGCCTGACCGACCACCAGCTCGACGGGTTCCGCCAGGAGCTGTCGCACGCGGGCGGCGGCCTGCCGTCGTACCCGCACCCGCGGCTGATGCCCGACTTCTGGGAGTTCCCGACGGTCTCCATGGGCCTGGGCCCCCTGAACGCGATCTACCAGGCCCGGTTCAACCGGTACCTGCACCACCGCGGCATCAAGGACACCAGCCAGCAGCACGTCTGGGCGTTCCTCGGCGACGGCGAGATGGACGAGGTCGACTCGCTCGGCGCGATCGGCGTGGCCGCCCGCGAGGAGCTCGACAACCTCACCTTCGTGATCAACTGCAACCTGCAGCGGCTGGACGGCCCGGTCCGGGGCAACGGCAAGGTCATGCAGGAGCTGGAGGCGTTCTTCCGGGGCGCCGGCTGGAACGTCATCAAGGTCGTCTGGGGCCGCGAGTGGGACCCGCTGCTCGCCGCGGACGCCGACGGCGCACTGGTCAACCTGATGAACGTCACCCCGGACGGTGACTACCAGACGTACAAGGCCGAGTCCGGCGCGTACGTCCGCGAGCACTTCTTCGGCCGCGACCCGCGGACCAGGAAGATGGTCGAGAACCTGTCCGACGACGAGATCTGGAACCTCAAGCGCGGCGGCCACGACTACCGCAAGCTGTACGCGGCGTACAAGTCCGCCATGGAGCACACCGGGCAGCCGACGGTCATCCTGGCCAAGACGATCAAGGGCTGGACGCTCGGTTCGCACTTCGAGGGCCGCAACGCCACCCACCAGATGAAGAAGCTGACCCTCGACGACATCAAGCTCTTCCGCGACCGGCTCTACCTGGAGATCCCGGACAAGCAGCTCGAGGAGAACCCGTACCTGCCGCCGTACTACAAGCCGGCGGAGGACTCCGACGAGATGGAGTACATGCGGGAGCGTCGCCGCCAGCTCGGCGGTGGGGTCCCGTCGCGGCGTACCACCACGATCCCGCTCGCGCTGCCGGGCAAGGACGCGTACGACTCGATCAAGAAGGGCTCGGGCAAGCAGAAGGTCGCCACCACGATGGCCTTCGTCAGGCTCCTGAAGGACCTGATGAAGGACAAGAACATCGGCAAGCGCTGGGTGCCGATCATCCCGGACGAGGCGCGGACCTTCGGCATGGACGCGATGTTCCCGACCGCGAAGATCTACTCGCCGTTCGGGCAGAACTACACGCCGGTCGACCGGGAGCTGTTCCTGTCCTACCGCGAGTCCGAGACCGGGCAGATCCTGCACGAGGGCATCAACGAGGCCGGCTCGGTGGCGTCGTTCACGGCCGCGGGTACGTCGTACGCGACGCACAACGAGACGATGATCCCGGTCTACGTCTTCTACTCGATGTTCGGCTTCCAGCGCACCGGCGACGGGCTGTGGGCGGCGGCCGACCAGATGGCCAGGGGCTTCCTGCTCGGCGCGACCGCCGGCCGGACCACGCTCAACGGCGAGGGCCTTCAGCACGAGGACGGGCACTCGCTGCTGCTCGCGGCGACCAACCCGGCCGTGGTGACCTACGACCCGGCGTTCGGGTTCGAGGTCGCGCACATCGTCGAGGACGCGCTGCGGCGGATGTACGGCGAGGACCCGGAGAACATCTTCTACTACCTCACCGTCTACAACGAGCCGATCTCCCAGCCGGCTGAGCCGGAGAACGTCGATGTCGAGGGCATGCTGCGCGGCCTGTACCGCTACAGCACCGCCGGAGCGACGGAAGGCCCGCGGGCGCAGATCCTGGCCTCCGGGGTCGCGATGCAGTGGGCGCTGAAGGCGCAGCAGCTGCTGGCGGAGGACTGGGGCGTGGCCGCCGACGTGTGGTCGGCGACCTCCTGGACCGAGCTGCGGCGCGACGCCGTGGCCGCCGAGGAGCACAACCTGCTGCACCCCGGCGATGACGAGCGGGTGCCGTACGTGGCCCAGCGGCTGTCCGAGTCCAGCGGCGGCCCGGTCGTCGCGGTCAGCGACTTCATGCGGGCCGTACCGGACCTGATCTCCCGCTGGGTGCCGGGCGACTACACCTCGCTGGGCACCGACGGGTTCGGCATGTCCGACACCCGGCACGCGCTGCGCCGTCACTTCCACGTCGACGCCGAGTCGATCGTGGTGGCGACGCTTCGCCAGCTCGCCCGCCGCGGCGAGGTCCGGGCGTCGGCTCCGGCCGAGGCGGCCAAGAAGTACGCGATCGACGACGTGAACGCCGCCCCGGTCGGCGAGACCGGCGGCGATTCCTGACCGATCTTGGGCACTTGGCGGGCCTACCCGCCCGCCAAGTGCCCAAGATCGCGGAACCGTCAACGAAGCGGGACGTCGAACCACGACGGGCCGGCCACCTTGATCGCCATGCCGGCCGGGTTGCCGTCGAAGTACAGCGGATCCTTCGTGTCCAGTACCAGGGCGAGCCGGTGGCCGGCCGGCACGTTGTACGCGGTGGCCTGCATCTGCAGGTCGAGGGTGGACGGGGCGCTCAGCCACGTGATCGGTTCGTGTGTGACGAGCCGGCCGACGCCCAGGGCGTCGACGTCGTACAGGTAGGCCACCAGCGTTCCCGTGGGCACCAGTGACGTGATCGTGAGGTGCAGCCGCGGGCGGCCCCGGATCGCGCCGCCGGCGGCGAACGGGTCGGACAGCCACACCCCGCCGTAGCGCCGGCTGACCGTGCCCAGAGCGACGGTCTGCTGCACCCCGGTCAGTGCGGTGAGGCCGTTGCTGAGCATCACCACCCCGGCGTCCGCGGTGGTGTCGTAGCCGGTCCAGATCTGCTGCGACCAGTCGCCCGGCGCGGCCGGCGCCAGCGGGCCGGTCGGGATCAGCCCGCTCGGCCCGCCCAGGTACCAGCGCCGGGCGGGAGCGCTCGCCCGCGCCCAGTCCGGGTACTGCTCGACGGCCGTACTGTTCAGGCGGCGCAGTACGACCGGCGGCTCGGTGTCGATGCCGTTGGGCCGGCCCGCCAGGTACCGGTCGAACCACCTGGCGGTGCTGTCCCACACGTGGTTGGGCAGTCCGAGCAGGCCCGTCGCCTCGGCCACGGCGTGGTCGCCGGGCGCCAGTTCCAGCCGCTTGGGCCCGCTCAGCCGGCCGAAGAAGTCGACGAGCTGGTTGGGCGGGAAGAGGCTGTCACCGTACGAGTTGGCCATCAGGATCGCCGGGCGGTTGCGGTTGATCGCGTCGACGTACGTGGCCGCCGACCGTACCTTGCCCCAGGCGATGAGCCGGTCGATCTTCTCGTTGGCGAAGTACGAGTCCATGATCTGGGTCAGCTCGGGGCTCGGCCGGCCGGTCAGCTGGGCGGCGGCCTTGAGCAGGTACACGGCCTGCGGGCGGCGGGTCTCGTTGCCGTACAGCGAGGCGACCAGGTCGGTCCAGCCGCTCAGCGAGACGACCGACTTGATCCGGGGCTCGAACGCGGCGGCGATCAGGCTGATGCCGGCCCCGTACGAGACGCCGGCCGAGCCGATGCGGGCCGGGTCGGCCGTCGTGTTGGCGATCAGCCAGTCGATCGCGGACCGCACGTCGGCGATGTCCTTGGGCCCGGCGGTCTCGATCTGCCCACCGGAGCCGTAGAAACCGCGGGCGGTGTACGAGAGGACGACGTACCCGCGGCGAGCGAACGCGGACGCCTGCGCCAGGTACTCGCCGTCGTTGAGACCCCAGCTGCTGATGAACACGATCGCCGGGTGGCGGCCCGGCGTCGCGGGCTCGACGACGTTGGCCTTGAGCACCACCCCGTCGGCCGCTGTGATGTCGACGTAGCGGAAGCCGGTGATCGGAGCGGGCGTGACGGCGCCGGCCGGCGCCGCGCCGGCGACCAGCGTGGCCGGGGCGGTGACGGTGCCGGCGAGGAGGACAGCGAGGGCGACGGAGCGCAGCGCCATGGAGGCCTCCGGGGAGCGATTAAGTTACCGGACGGTAACGCGGTTACCGCAGAGTAACTTGATCGTGAGCCAGCCCACAATAGCGAGAGCCGTGAATTGCTAAAACCGGTTGCGTGAGGAGAGGGCACATGGACCAGTTCCCCGCCGACTTCCGCTGGGGCGTGTCGACCTCGTCGTACCAGATCGAGGGTGCGGTGACCGAGGACGGTCGCGGTGCGTCCATCTGGGACACGTTCAGCCACCAGCCCGACCGCATCGGCGACGCCACCACCGGCGACGTGGCCTGCGACCACTACCACCGGTACGCCGAGGATGTGGCGCTGATGGCCGACCTCGGCGTCCGGGCGTACCGGTTCTCGATCGCCTGGCCGCGGGTGCAGCCCACCGGGTCCGGCCCGGCCAACCCCGCCGGCCTCGCCTTCTACGACCGGCTCGTCGACTCGCTGCTGGAACGGGGCATCGAGCCGGCCGCCACGCTGTTCCACTGGGACCTGCCGCAGGCGCTCCAGGACGCCGGCGGCTGGACCAACCGCGACACCGCCGCCCGGTTCGGCGAGTACGCCGACCTGGCCGCGCGGGCGCTGGGCGACCGGGTCAGGCTGTGGCTGACGCTCAACGAACCGATCATCCACTTCACCCTCGGGCACCTGCTCGGCCTGCACGCACCGGGCGTACAACTGCTCGACAACCCGTTCCCCGTGGTCCACCACCAGTTGCTCGGCCACGGGCTCGCGGCCGCGGCGATCCGCCAGCACGGTACCGGCGCGGTGTCGATCGCCAACAACTACAGCCCGGCCTGGCCGGTCGGCGCGGACGGCACCCGGGCAGGAGCCGACGACTCCGACCGGGCCGCGGCCGCCGTCTACGACGCATTCCACAACCGGCTGTTCACCGACCCGCTGCTGCACGGGCGGTACCCGGACGGGGTCGAGCGGCTGCCCGGCGCCGACCTCGACTCGATCGTTCTGGACGGCGACCTGGAGGTCATCTCCGCCCCGCTGGACGCCCTCGGCGTCAACTACTACAACCCGACCGGCGTCCGCGCGCCCGGCCACGACGGCCCGCTGCCGTTCGAGCTGACCCAGCTGTCCGGGTACCCGACGACCGCCTTCGGGTGGCCGGTGGTGCCGGAGGGGCTGACCGAGATCCTGGTGACCCTCAAGCAACGGTACGGCGACCGGCTGCCGCCGATCTGGATCACCGAGAACGGGTGCTGCTACGACGACGGGCCGGGCCCGGACGGGTCCATCGTGGACACCGACCGGATCACGTACCTGGACGGCCACGTACGCGCACTCCGCGCCGCCATGGACGCGGGCGTCCGGGTCGACGGGTACTGCCTGTGGTCGCTGATGGACAACTGGGAGTGGGCGGAGGGCTTCACCAAGCGGTTCGGGCTGGTCCACGTCGACTTCGACACGCAGGGGCGCACGCCGAAGGCCTCCTACGCCTGGTACCGCGACCTCATCGCGCGGTCGAGCTGACCCGCACTACAGCGCACTGCCCTTGGTCCAGTCGGCCCAGCTCAGGGTCCAGGCGCCGATGCCGTTGGTCGGGGCGAGCTTGATCGGGCTGTTCTTCACGTCGACCACGTCCCCCGGCACGAAGTTGTCATAGATCCACTGCGCGTTGGCCGGGCCGATGTTGATGCAGCCGTGTGACGTGTTCGTACGCCCGTGGGCCGGGACGTTCCAGTCGGCGAGGTGCAGGTACTCGCCGGAGGCGGAGATCTTCACGGTGAGCTTGATCTGCTCGTCGTAGAAGTTCGGGTCCTTGGGGTCCTTGACCCCGTAGCTCGCCGAGCTCATGCGGGTCACCGGCGCCTTCTCGAGCACCACGTGCGGCCCGCCGTTGGTCCAGTAGTTGATGGTCTCGCCGTTGGCGGTCTTGTTGTAGCCGCCCTTGCCCAGGCTGACCGGCATCTGGCGGACCATCTGGCCGTTGACGAACACCTTCATCTGCTTGCTGTCGTTGTCGGCGATCGCGATCCGCGAGTCGCCGATCTTGAAGGAGTCGTTCACGTCGGCCTGGCCGTAGAGGCCCTGGCCGAGATCCTTGCCGTAGAGGTTGGCCTTCACGGTGACCTCGGTGCCCGGCTTCCAGTACTCCTTGGGGCGCCACTCGACCCGCTGCGAGCCGAACCAGTGCCACGCGCCCTCGGTCTGCGGGCTGGTGTTGACCTCCAGCAACCGCTGTGCCGCGGCCTTGTCGGGGACCTTCTCGTCGAACCAGACCTGGATCGTCTGGCCGACCCCGTAGGTGGAGCGCTCCTTGAGCAGGTGCATGTCGCTGGCCCGCAGGTACGGCATCGTCTGGTTCTTGGGCTTGACCGTGTTGAACGTGCTGGTCTGCTCGATCGGCTGCCCGCCGCCGCCGGTGCCCTTCACGGCGACCGTGTACTGCTTGCCGTACCCGAAATGCTCCGTGCTGCGCCAGGACTTGCGGGCGGCGTCGAACTCACCGGCCACCGGCTTGCCGTCGGGGTTGGTGACCGTGACGGTCTCCAGCGTCCCGCTCTCCGCCGTCACCGTGACGGGGTCGAGCACGGAGACCTGGCTCGTGTTGGCCACTGGTACGATCTTGAACTCACCCGCGGCCTTCCCGGCGCCGCCCCCCTCGGCGGAGGAGCCGGCCGTACCGGCCCGTCGCCAGGTCGCACCGCCCTGCGAACACCCTGCGGCGGCCAGCGCCAGCACGACGGCGACCGCCCCCAACCGGATGGACGCCCGACGAGGCGACTTGTGCATGAGCTTCCTCCCCGAAACCACACGCTCGTCCGCCCCGCAAATCTACTGATGCGGGTCCACGACCGCGACCCGCTACAGTAACCCGCTTGGCGGCATCGGTGGGTACCGCCATAAGGTAGGAACCGTGACCGTACGCGTACGCTTTGCGCCATCTCCCACCGGTATGTTCCACGTCGGCGGTGCCCGCTCGGCACTCCAGAACTGGATCTATGCCAAGCAGCACGACGGGGTGTTCGTACTGCGTATCGAGGATACGGACGCCGCCCGTAACCGGCCGGAGTGGACCGACGGCATCCTCAACGCGCTCGACTGGATCGGCATCGAACGCGGCACGTACGAGGGGCCGTATTTCCAGTCGTCGTACGCCCGGGCGCATCGGGAAGCAGCCGAACGGCTACGCGAATCCGGCCGGGCGTACTACTGCGAATGCACCCGCGACGAGGTTCAGGCCCGCACCGGCAACCAGTACACCGGTTACGACGGATACTGCCGCGATCGGGGCCTTCCGCCGGGGCCGGGTCGGGCGCTGCGGTTCCGTACCCCGGACGAGGGCCAGACCGTCGTCATGGACCTGGTCCGTGGCTCGGTCGTCACGGAGAACGCCAACATCGAGGACTTCGTCATCGCCCGCGCGGACGGATCGCCGGTGTTCCTGCTCGCCAACGTCGTCGACGACGCGACGATGGGGATCACCCACGTCATGCGCGCCGAGGAGCACCTGCCCAACACGCCCAAGCAGCAGTTGCTGTGGGAGGCCCTGGGCCACCGGCCGCCGATCTGGGCGCACGTGCCGATCGTGGTCAACGAGAAGCGCCAGAAGCTGTCGAAGCGCCGCGACAAGGTGGCCCTCGAGTCCTACCGTGACGAGGGTTACCTCGCCGACGCGATGCGCAACTACCTGATGCTGCTGGGCTGGGCGCCGTCGGGTAACCGGGAGATCGTCCCGTGGTCGGTCATCGAGGAGGAGTTCCGCCTGGAGGACGTCAACCCGTCCCCGGCCTTCTTCGACGAGAAGAAGCTGCGCGCCTTCAACGGCGAGTACATCCGGGCGATGAGTGTGGAGGAGTTCACCGAGGCCTGCCAGCCGTGGCTGACCGGCACCCCGGCGGCCCCCGGCGGCGCACCGGTGCCCGCTCCCCCGTGGGACCCGGGCGACTTCGACCCGAAGGTGTTCGCCGCCGTCGCCCCGCTGGCGCAGACCCGGGTGGCGGTCCTGTCCGAGATCGTGCCCAACGTCGACTTCCTGTTCCTGCCCGAGCCCGCGATCGACGAGGCGGCCTGGGCGAAGGCGATGAAGGAGGGCTCCGCCGACCTGCTCGGCGCCGCGGTGGCCGCGTTCGAGAACGCGCCGTGGGACGCCGAGTCGCTCAAGACCGCGCTGGAGGCGGTGGGCGCCGAGCGGGGGCTCAAGCTGGGCAAGGCACAGGCGCCGGTACGCGTCGCCGTGACCGGCCGGTCGGTGGGGCTGCCGCTGTTCGAGTCACTGGAGGTCCTGGGCCGCGAGCGGACGCTGGCCCGGCTGCGGGCGGCACTGTCCAAGCTGGCCGCCTGAGGATTGTTCCTCAAGATCCGCGCAAGGTGGCACCCTTGCCGCCATCCCCCACGGGGAGGCCGCACAGGGTCCCGCCTTGCGAGATCTCAGTTCTTCTCGGGCTTCTTCGACACCGAATTCTTCGGCTCGGGCTTCTTGAAGTCCGACTTCTTCGGCTCGGGCTTCTTGAACTCCGACTTCGCGGGCTTGGGCGCCGGCTTCGGCTCGGCCTTGTGCGACTGCTTGGACCTTTCCGACGCGTTGTCGGACGAGTGCCACTCGCAGTCGTCCTTGCCCGAGTGGCAGTCGGGCTTGCCGGACTTCTCCGACTCCGATGGCTCCGGCTCCGGTGACTTCGACTCCCCGGCCTCCGGGCTGGTGCTAGGCGACGTCGACGGCAGGCTCGTTGGGCCGCTCGGTTCGACGGACGGCTTCGGCTCGGGGCTCTCCGACGGCTCCGGGCTCGCGGACTCCCCGGGCTCCGGTACGCCGGCGGCGCCGGCAATCTGGTAGGCCACCTGCTGGATCGGCTGCGGCAGCGCGCCGACCTCTGCGGCGACGGCGGTCGCGCCCACCGACGCACCGGCGATGCCGAGTGCGATCTTCGCGGCCAGCGACTTCGCGAGCAGTGACGAGAACAGCATGCAACCTCCCGGGTGCGGTGTCGTGCCGCCAGTGCAACCCGCGCCCGTTGCCGGCACGGTGCCGGCCGGGCGCGGACCGGTTGCGACCGCACCTATTCAGGCAGGCCGATCGAGGTGCGGGACCGCTGCGGGCTTCGTAAGGTACGCGCATGAGGGCCGCGGTGTACCTGCGGATCAGTGACGACCCCGAAGGCCGCGAACTCGGCGCCGGATTCCAGCGCGCGGCCTGCCTGACGCTGGCCGGGCGGCTCGGCGTCGACGTGGTCGAGGTCTACCAGGACGACACGCAGTGGTACGGGCGGGGCCGACCGGCGTACCACCGGATGATCGCCGACGCGGGCGCCCGGCGCTTCGGCACCGTCATCGCCTACAACTCCGCCCGGCTCGCGGAGCACCGGGGCGAGTACGAGGACCTGATCGAGGTGGCGCGCCGGCACGGCGTCAGGTTCGCGTACGTGGCGTCGACCGCCTCCGAGGCCACCGTCGTACCCGCCGTGTCTGCGCTGGTCCCGATCGTCGCGGCGGTCAACACGCTGCGCCGGCTCGCCCCCGACCTCAGAGGGCTGCTCGCCGACGCGGCTCCGGCCGCCGAACCCCTGGCCGAGGGCGTGGCCGGCTTCGTCCGCAACGCCACACCGGGCCTGCGCGACCTGGTCCGGCAGTCCGCCCCGTACGTGGGCCGGCTGAGCCGGTCGCTGCCGCCGCTGGGCCACGCGGTGGGCACACTGCTGAGCAGTGTCGCGCCGACGGCGCCGCGCGCCACGACCGTCGTCGCCGACGTGATCGATCTCGCGGCCGGTCAGGCCCTCTTCTGCGCGGCCATGGTCCGCCGGCTGTCCCGGTCGTACGTCACGGCGCGGGCCTCCGTCACCGGCGCCGGAGTGGCGTTGAACCGGTACCGACGGGGCTGACGACGGAATCGAACCGGGACGCGCCGATCTGCCGGACGTGCGCTTCGCTCTCGACGAGGGGCCCTGGCGTCCGATCCTGGTGCGGGAGGCGGGGCTGCACCCGCCTCCCGCACCCCGGGATCAGTGACCGAACGTGAACCAGTTGACGTTGACGAAGTCAGCCGGCTGGCCGCTGGTGAACGTCAGGTACACCGTGTGGGTACCGGTGACCGCGGAGGTGTTGGCCGGCACGGTGCGCCAACTCTGCCAGCCGCCGGTGTTCGCGACCGAGAAGCTGCCGATCGGGGCGTTCGACCGGCTGTCCAGGCGTACCTCGACCAGGCCGCTGACGCCGCCGGCCGCGCCGGACGCGACCCGCGCGCTGAACTGGTGTGCCGCGTTCGAGCCGAAGTTGACGTTGTTGAACTGCAGCCAGTCACCGTTGGCGATGAACGCGACGTCCTGGCCGCCGCCGCTGTCGGAGCAGGCCTCGGTCTGCGTGCCGCCCTGGGCGTTGAAACTCTCCGCCTGGATGGTCGAGTACGCGTCGGAGCCACCACCCGACGGCGGGGGCGGCGGGGGCGGGGTCGTGCCGCCGCCACCGCCGCCACTGGTGTACACGGCGACGTAGTCGACGAGCATCGGTACGCCCGACTGGGTGGCGGCCGTGGGCCCGCCGCCGAACGCGCCCGGGAACCCGCCGCCCATGGCCACGTTCAGGATGATGAAGAATCCGTGGTGCGTCGCGTTGTTCCAGGTGGTGGCGTCGACGCGGTTCGAGTCGACGGTGAAGAAGTTGTTGCCGTCGAGGTACCAGCGGATCTGCTCGGGCGACACACTGCGGTCGTACTCCATGGCGTACGTGTGGAAGCCGGTCTGACAGCCACCGCAGGCCCGCTCACCGCTGCCGATGCCGGTGGTCTCGTTGCACGGACCGCCCGAGGCGGTTCCACAGTGGAGAGTAGAGAACTCGGAGCTGCGCCCGTTGATGTCCTCCATGATGTCGATCTCGCCGATGCTCGGCCAGTTGGTGGCGCCCACCGGCCGTGCGGCGGCACCGAGCATCCAGAAGGCGGGCCAGTAGCCGGCCGCCGCCGCGCCACTGACGTTGGGCTGCTGCAGCGACGCCTCGACCCGCAGCTTGCCGCCGGCCGGCGCGGCGAAGTCGGTGCGCTGGGTCTCGATCCGACCCGACGTCCAGTTGCCGGCGCCGTCGCGGATCGGCTTGATGGCGAGATGACCGGCGCCGTCCTGGTACACGTTGGCGGTGCTGTCGGTCATGTTCTCGATCTCGCCGGTGCCCCAGTTACCCGCGCCGCCGGGGTAACCGTGGCCGAGGTCGTAGAGCCAGTTGGACCGGTTGACCCCGGTGTTGGCCGCACCGCTGAAGTCGTCGCTGAACGCGAGGCTCCAGCCGGGCGGGGCGGGTGGCGCCGCGGCGGCGCTGACCCTGGTGGTCAGCCAGCTCGCCACGACGACCAGGAGGGCCGCCGCGACGGTGAGGAGCCGGAAGGCGCGCCCGCGTGATCGGGGGAGCGCGTGCGTGGGTGGGCTCATGGGGACGCCTTTCGACAGGGCCGTTTTCGGCGGTCAAGCGCGCGAGAGAGCGCTCTCACGCTCGTTTTAGCAGCAGCGCCCAAATATGTCAACGGTCATCAATATATGCCGGTGGGGATGCACCGCCTCCCCGCCTCGTGCCGGCTCATGACAAGCTCAGGGCCATGACCAGGCAGGCAGGTACCCCGGCCGGGACCGACGGCACGAGCGGCGCCACGGGTGACGCCACGCCCCTGGCGGCCAGCATCCGCGCCATCGAGCGGGCCGCCGGCTCCCTCGCCACCGCGAGCGTCGCACGGATGGACGAGGTCCTGCCGTGGTTCCGGGAGCTCCCCGCCGACCAGCGCGCCTGGGTGATGCTGGTCGCGCAGGCCGGCGTCCGGTCGCTGGTGGAGTGGCTGCGCCGACGCGAGAGTGACGGCGGCGGCCCCCAGGAGGTCTCCGACGAGGTGTTCGACGCCGCGCCCCGGGCCCTCGCGCGCTCGATCAACCTTCAGCAGACGGTCCAGCTCATCAGGATCACCATCGAGGTCGCCGAGCAGCAGGTGCCCCACCTCGCCGCCGAGGGCGAGGAGCTGGCCATCCAGGAGGCGATCCTGCGCTTCAGCCGGGAGATCGCCTTCGCCGCCGCCCGGGTGTACGCCCGGGCCGCCGAGACCCGCGGCTCGTGGGACGCCCGGCTGCAGGCCCTGCTGGTCGACGCGCTGCTGCGCGGTGACTCCTCCGACGTACTGGCGAGCCGGGCCGCGGCCCTCGGGTGGGGCGACGCCCCGCCGGTCGCCGTCGCGGTCGGCCGCTCACCCGGCGGCGAAGTGGCGATGGTGCTGCACACCGTGTACCGGGTGGCGCGCCGCATCGGCGTGGAGATCCTCGGCGGGGTGCACGGCGACCGGCTCGTGGTCGTACTCGGCGGCGCGGCCGACCCCCTCGACGCCACCCACAAGCTGCTGGTCGGGTTCGGCGACGGCCCGGTGGTCGTCGGCCCGGCCGTGCCGAGCCTGGACGAGGCGACCGAGTCGGCCCGGGCCGCGCTCGCCGGGTTCCGCGCGGCTCCGGCCTGGCCCGCGGCGCCCCGGCCGGTGGCCGCCGCCGACCTCCTCCCGGAACGGGCCCTGGCCGGCGACGCGGAGGCGCGCCGGATCCTGCGCCAGGACGTGTACGGGGCGCTGCTGCGCGCCGGCGGCGAACTACTGGACACTCTGGACGCGTTCTTCGCCGCCGGCGGGGTACTGGAGAGCGCGGCACGCACCCTGTACGTACATCCGAATACCGTTCGGTACCGCCTGCGGCGCATCGGCGAGGTGACCGGTTTCACGCCGCTCACGACGCGCGACGCGTTCGCGCTCCGCATCGCACTGACGGTTGGCCGGCTTGATCCGTCGGCAACACCCCCGACCTCGGTTAACTCCACATGACACGGCAAAACAGCGGGTGTTGCCGAGGGGAACCGGACGACATCCTTTGGAGGAACCCTCCAAAAGAAGTCGTCGAGTTTCGTGCCTAGCGGTACCCGCGTGGTGGGCGCATATCCGGAACAGTCATAGAGGTGCTCGCCGTACTCGCCCCCGGACAGGGGTCACAGAAACCCGGCTTCCTCGCCCCCTGGCTCGACCTCCCCGGCGCCGAGGCGCGCCTGCGATGGTGGTCGGCCCTCGCCGGGCTCGACCTCGTACACCTGGGCACCGACGCCGACGCCGACGAGATCAAGGACACCGCTCGTACCCAGCCGCTGCTGGTCGCCGCCGCGCTGCTGGCCGCCGAGCACCTGCCGATGTACGACGTGGGCGTGGTCGCCGGGCACAGCATCGGCGAGGTCGGCGCCGCCGCCCTCGCCGCGGTGCTCACGCCCGAGGCCGCCATCACGTTCGCCGCGGTACGCGGCCGGGAGATGGCGGCGGCGTGTGCACTCGAGCCGACCGGCATGAGCGCCGTGCTCGGTGGCGACGCCGACGAGGTCATCGCCGCGATCGAGGCCGCCGGGCTCTACCCGGCCAACCGCAACGGCGCCGGCCAGATCGTCGCCGCCGGCGCGCTGTCCAGTCTGGAGAAGCTCGCCGCTGAGCCGCCCGCCCGGGTGCGCGTGATCCCGCTGTCGGTCGCCGGCGCCTTCCACACCCCGTACATGGCCCCCGCCGAGCAGGCCCTCGCCGCGATGTCCGGCGGCATCACCACCGGCACGCCCGGCCGCCTGCTGCTGTCCAACCGCGACGGTTCCGCCGTCGACCACGGACCGACGATGCTCCAGCGGCTGGTCCGCCAGGTCACCGCGCCGGTCCGCTGGGACCTCTGCATGCGGACGCTGGCCG
This sequence comes from Planosporangium mesophilum, assembly GCF_016863255.1. GTDB lineage: Bacteria > Actinomycetota > Actinomycetes > Mycobacteriales > Micromonosporaceae > Planosporangium > Planosporangium mesophilum. Next base: position 60,025 of record NZ_BOON01000014.1, on the reverse strand, counting down.
AGATCGGCGTCACGGCGATCATCGAGCTGCCGCCGGCCGGTACCCTCGCGGGCCTCGCCAAGCGGGAGCTGAAGGGCATCGAGATCGTCACCGTGAACACGCCCGACGACCTCGCCGCGGCGCGGGACGCGATCGCCCGCCACGGCACCGCGCCGAGCTTCGAGCCGACGCCGCAGTTCCGGGTCGTGGTGGCGACCGCCGCCGGCACCTTCACCCCCGCCGAACAGCTGGTCGAGGGCATCGAGGTGCGCACGGGCCAGGTCATCGGCCATGTGGTCACGCGCCAGGGACCGGTGGAGGTGGCCGCGCACGCGGGCATCCTCGCCGAGTGGCTGGTCCACCCCGACGACCCGGTGGCGCCCGGCCATCCCGTCGCCCGTATCGAGCGCCTGCTATGACCGACCCGGGCACGCCGAGCGAGCGAGTTGATCAGAAAGGTACCGCAGTGACCCAAACCGTTGCCGGCTCCCGGATCCTGTCCATGGGCCACTACCAGCCCGCCCGCGTACTCACCAACGACGACCTGGCGCAGATGGTCGACACCAACGACCAGTGGATCAGGGACCGGGTCGGCATCGCCACCCGCCGCATCGCCGACAACGAGACCGTCGCCGACATGGCCGCCGCCGCGGCGGAGAAGGCGCTCGCGGGCTCCGGCCTCAACGCCGACGACATCGACCTGGTCGTCGTCGCCACCTGCAGCTCGGTCGACCGCTCCCCCAACGTGGCCTGCCGGGTGGCGGCGAAGCTGGGCATCGGCGCGCCGGCCGCGTACGACATCAACACCGCCTGCTCCGGTTTCTCGTACGCCCTGGCCACCGCCGACCACGCCATCCGCGCCGGTTCGGCCCGCAACGTCATCGTGATCGGCGCCGAGAAGCTGTCCGACTTCACCGACTGGACCGACCGCTCGACCTGCATCCTGTTCGGCGACGCGGCCGGCGCGGCCGTGGTCACCGCCGTGGCCGAGGGCGAGGAGCCCGGCATCGGCCCGGTGCTGTGGGGCTCGGTACCCGAGCGCAGCGACGCGGTGCGTATCGAGGGCTGGCGGCCCTACATCCAGCAGGAGGGCCAGCAGGTCTTCCGCTGGGCCACAACCGCGCTCGCCCCGCTGGCGCTGGACGCCGTCAAGCGGTCCGGGTACGAGCCGGGCGACATCAAGGCGCTCGTGTGCCACCAGGCCAACCTGCGCATCATCGAAGGCATCGCCAAGCGGCTGAACCTGCCCGACGCCGTCGTCGCCAAGGACATCGTCGAGTCGGGCAACACCTCCGCGGCCAGCATGCCGCTGGCGCTGTCGAAGTTGGTCGAGCGAGGCGAGGTGCCCTCGGGCGCCCCGGTCCTCCTCTTCGGCTTCGGCGGCGGTCTCACCTACGCCGGACAGGTCGTCCGCTGCCCCTAAGCCCCCGCAAGAGTTCCACATCAGGAAGGAAAACAACCCAATGACCCGTGACGAGATCGTTGCCGGACTTGCCGAGATCCTCGAAGAGGTCGCCGGGGTCAACCCCGACGACGTCACCGAGGAGAAGTCGTTCACCGAGGACCTCGACGTCGACTCGCTGTCGATGGTGGAGGTCGTGGTGGCGGCCGAGGAGAAGTTCGGCGTGAAGATCCCGGACGACGAGGTGCAGAACCTCAAGACGGTGGGCGACGCCGTGTCGTACATCTCCAAGGCACAGGCGTGACTGTTGACGTCGTAGTCACCGGACTCGGCGCGACGACCCCGCTCGGCGGGGACGTCGCGTCGACCTGGGACGCCATGCTCGCCGGCCGCTCCGGGATCAGCGCCCTGACCGAGGAGTGGGCGGCGCAACTTCCGGTGCGCATCGCCGGTCACCTCGCCGTCGAGCCGACCATCGACCGGGTGCAGGCCCGGCGGATGGACCGTTCGGAGCAGGTCGCCGTGGTCGCCGCCCGCCAGGCGTGGGCCGACGCGGGCCTCGCCGACGCGGGGCTGGACCCGGAGCGCCTCGGCGTGATCGTCGGTTCGGGCATCGGTGGCGCGACCACGCTGCTCAACCAGGACGACGTCCTCGAAGCGAGCGGCCCCCGCCGGGTGTCGCCGCACACCATCCCCATGCTCATGCCCAACGGGCCGGCGGCGTGGATCGGCCTGGAACTGAAGGCCAAGGCAGGGGTACACGCCCCGACGAGCGCCTGCGCGACCGGCGCCGAGTCGATCGCCTGGGCGCTCGACATGATCCGGTCCGGCCGGGCCGACGTGGTCGTCGCCGGCGGTACCGAGTCCGTCATCCACCCGCTGCCGATCGCCGCCTTCGCCTCGATGCGCGCCATGTCGACCCGTAACGACGAGCCCGAGAAGGCCTCCCGCCCGTTCGACAAGGGCCGCGACGGCTTCGTCCTCGGCGAGGGCGCCGGGGTGATCGTGCTCGAGCGTGCCGACTCGGCCCGGGCCCGCGGGGCCAAGGTGTACGCGCGGCTCGCGGGTGCCGGCATGACCTCCGACGGCTTCGACATCGTCCAGCCGGACCCGGAGGGCAACGGCGCGACCCGCGCCATCAGCCTGGCCCTCAAGGACTCCGGTATCGCCAGGTCCGACGTGGTACACGTCAACGCGCACGCCACCTCCACGCCGGTCGGCGACATGGCGGAGATCGTGTCGCTGCACAAGGCGCTGGGTGACCACCCGGTGGTGACGTCGACCAAGTCGATGACCGGGCACCTGCTCGGCGCCGCGGGCGCGATCGAGTCGATCGCCACGATCCTCGCCGTCCACCACGGCGTGGTACCGCCCACCATCAACCTGGACGACCCGGACGAGCGGGTCGACCTGGACGTGGCCGCCCACAAGGCGCGCCACATGGAGATCCCCGCTGCTCTGAACAACTCGTTCGGCTTTGGTGGCCACAACGCGGCGTTGGTCTTCGCCCGCGCCTGATCCTCGGAGGACGCATGACGTTGACATCGAGTTCCCCTGATACCCAGGCGATCGATCTCCGCGACCCGGAGCTACGTCTCCGGGCGCTGTTCGACCAGGGAACGCTGCGACTGCTCGCACCGCGCGACGACTCCGGCGTACTGGCTGCGCGCGGTGAGGTCGACGGCACCCCGGTGGTCGCGTACGCCACGGACGCGACCCGGATGGGCGGCGCCATGGGTACCGAGGGCTGCCGCCACATCGTCGACTCCATCGACACGGCGGTGCGCGAGCGGATGCCGGTGATCGGGCTGTGGCACTGCGGCGGCGCGCGACTGCAGGAGGGCGTGGTCGCCCTCGACGCGGTCGGCCAGGTCTTCGCCGCCATGGTGCGCGCCTCCGGACGGGTGCCGCAGATCTCGGTCGTCCTGGGCCCCGCCGCGGGTGGCGCCGCGTACGGGCCCGCGCTCACCGACATCGTGGTGATGTCCGACACCGGCCGGATCTTCGTCACCGGGCCGGAGGTGGTCCGCAGCGTCACCGGCGAACAGGTCGACATGGCGCGCCTGGGCGGCCCGGAGCCGCACGGGCGGCGCTCCGGCGTGGTGCACGTGACCACGAAGGACGACGAGTCCGCGCTGGCCACGGCCCGCGAACTGGCCTCGCTGCTGGGCCGCCAGGGCCGGGTGGAGCCGGCGGACGTGTCCGGCGAGGTCGACCTGGCCAGCCTGCTGCCCGAGCAGACCAACCGCGCCTACGACGTCAAGCCGCTGGTCAGCGCGGTGCTGGACAAGCCCGGCGTGGAGTTGCACGCCAAGTGGGCGCCCAACATCGTGACCACGCTGGGCCGCTTCGCCGGCCGTACCGTCGGGGTCATCGCCAACAACCCGCTGCGCCTCGGCGGCTGCCTGGACTCGACCAGCGCCGAGAAGGCGGCCCGCTTCGTGCGGATGTGCGACTCGCTGGGCGTACCGCTGATCGTGCTGGTCGACGTGCCCGGCTACCTGCCGGGCGTGGGCCAGGAGTGGGACGGCGTGGTACGTCGGGGCGCCAAGCTGCTGCACGCCTTCGCGGAGGCCGTCGTACCGCGCGTCACGCTGGTGACCCGCAAGGCGTACGGCGGCGCGTACATCGCCATGAACTCCCGCTCGCTGGGGGCCACCGCGGTGTTCGCCTGGCCCAACGCCGAGGTCGCCGTGATGGGCGCCTCGGCCGCCGTGAACATCCTGTACCGCAAGAAGCTCGCCGCGGCACCGGCCGAGGGCCGGGAGGCGCTGCGCGCCGAACTGATCGAGGAGCAGACCCGGGTCGCCGGCGGGGTCAACCGGGCGCTGGAGATCGGCGTCGTCGACGACGTGGTGAAGCCGACCGAGACCCGGCGGCGCATCGCGGAGGCGCTCGCGGCGGCACCCGCCGCGCGTGGCGCGCACGGCAACATCCCGCTGTAACGGGGGGTACCGCGCGGATCTTGGACACCTGTGCGAGCTATCGGTCGCACAGGTGTCCAAGATCGTTCAAGGGCTAGCGCACGCAGCCCGACCGCGGCAGGCCGGGGACGTCCAGCGGGGACCGGCCGGGCGCCGGTGCCGCGCCGGCGATGACCGCCGCGAGTGAGGTCATGGCCGCCTGGCTCGAGGAGTAGGTGGCCAGCAGGACCGGCGACTTCGAGCCTGCGAGGATGAGCGGCTCATCCATCGCGACCGTCACCGCGGCGCCGGAGCTCAGGTCGGTCTTCTCGTCGCCGTAGCCGACCAGCCGCACCTCGGGCCCGCTCTGGCCCACCGCGTACCCCTGCGCCCGCAGCGCCTCGCTCAGCCACCGGGTCTGCTGGTCACGCCCGCTGGACGCGGTCACCCGGACCGGCCCCCGCGGTACCAGGGGGCCCTGGCAACCGCCGCGCAGGAGGGTCACGGCCGCGGCCGTCACCTTGGCGGCAGCCGCCTGGCGCGGGGCGCCGGCGACGCTCGCCAGGTCGGGCTGCCGGTACCCGGCCAGGCGCAGTCGCAGCGTCAGTACCCTCGTCGCGGCCTCGACCAGGCGCTGCTTCGGCAACTGGCCGCTCCGCAACCCGTCGAGCAGGCCGCGCTGGGCGGCGGTCAGGTCCGGCGGCATGAGCAGCAGGTCGTTGCCGGCGACGAGGGCCCGTACGGCCGCCTCGCCCGGCGGGTACTTCTGCGCCGGCGCCATGTTCAGCGCGTCGCTGACCACCACGCCCCTGAAGCCGAGCTGACCGCGGAGCAGGTCGATCAGGACCTTTGAGGAGAACGACGCCGGTACGCCGGGGTCGATCGCGCGCACGTCCAGGTGCCCGGACATGACCAGGTCGACGCCGGCGCCGATGCCGGCCGAGAACGGCGGCAGGTCGCCGGCGGCCAGTTGGTCGCGGCTCTGGCCCAGGACCGGGAGCTGGGTGTGGCTGTCGCCGTTGGTGTGGCCGTGCCCGGGGAAGTGCTTGAGCGTGGCGGCGAGCCCCGCGTCCCGCAGGCCCTGCACCGCGGCGCGCACCTGGCCGGACACCGCGGCCGGGTCGGAGCCGTACGAGCGCGAGCCGATGACCCCACCGCCCTGCTCCACCACGTCGGCGATGGGCGCGAAGTCGACGTTGATCCCGACGGCACGCAGATCGGACCCGGCGGCGGCCCAGGCGGCCCTGGTCAGGGCCGGGTCACCGGCGGCCCCGAACGCCATCGCACTCGGCAGTTGGGTCACCCCGTCGCGCAGCCGGTTGACCACGCCGTACTCCTGGTCCGTGGCGACCAGTAGCGGCGCCCGGGACGGCAGCGTCGCCGCGACGCGCTGCAGCCCGTCGGTGAGGGTGCGCACCTGGGCCGGGGACGTGATGTTGCTGGTCTTGTTCGTGCTGGCGGTCGGGTCACCCGCCGCCCGGTTCATCAGGATGAGGCCGCCCAGCCGGTACTTCTCGACCATCTGCGCCGCGGTGTCCACCCCGGCGTACCCGCGGTTGGCGGTGGCCGCCTGCGAACTGGCCTTCGTCGCGTCCTCGCCGTAGGCGAAGGGCATCAGCACCTGCCCCACCAGGTCCTCGTCGCTGAACCCGGCGACGAGGGCGGATGCGCGGGCGGCCGGGTCGGTCGCCGATCCCGTCGCGCTCGGGCCGCGCCAGGTGGCCGGCCCGGCGCTCGCCCCGCTCGGCCCCGGGCCGCACCCGGCGAGCAGCGTCATGGCGGTGAGGGCAGCGATTCCGGCAAGCGCACGCACGCGCCCCACTCAACCAGAAGAGTGCCCGGTTCAGCCGACCCGGGTGAGAAGCGTCATCGGACTGCCTTCCCCGGCCTGCCGGTACGGCTCCAACTCGATGTCCCACGGATTGCCGAGCGCCTTGTCCAGCGCGTGGGTGAGCGCCTCGTACCCGACCGCGGAGGCCATGAGCGCCCGTAGCCGGTCCTCGGAGAGCTGGATGTCGCCGTTGGCGCTGGTGGTCGCGCGGAACAGGCCCCGGTCCGGTACGTGCATGTAACGCTCGCCGTCCACCCCCGGGCTCGGCTCCTCGGTGACCTCGAAACGGATCATGGGCCACTGTCGCAGCGCCGCGGCGAGCTCCCCACCGGTACCGGGCTGGCCGGTCCACCCGCACTCGGCCCGCCGAGCGCCGGGCTCGACGCGCTGAGCGGTCCATTCCAGGCGCACCGGCGCCGAAAGGACGCGAGCGATCGCCCACTCGACGTGTGGACACACGGCGAGCGGGGTCGAGTGGACGTATACAACGCCACGTGTTGGCACGATCAACCTCCCGGAGCCGAGGTGCGTCTTCCCCTACGACCTCGATCCCGAAAGGACCGTGTTCATGATGACGGTTGTAGCCAGGAGCGCGCCAGTGAACGTTAAGGCAGGCTCGTGACGAAATATCTAACGCCTGGCACCTGTTCAGGTAACTAGTGACCGGTCCGTAACGCAAGGCGAGACGGTCGGTAGGCACTGTCGAGGATGAGATCACCAGGTGTGGTCGTGTAAAGTTTCCTCGGCGCCCTGTGCCGCTTCTCTATTACCCGCTTGATTGTGCAAGGAGTCCCGCCGTGGCGAGCAACACCTCGAAGACCGCGCGCGCCTCTGTCCGCGCCGGCCAGGCCGGCGCGGCTGGTGGCGCCCTGAGCGTGCTGGGTGAGTTCAAGTACGTCATCCCGCTGAACAACGGTCGGAACGCCTACGTGCGTAACCTGACCAACGGCAAGACCCTCCACCTGCGCACCGACTCCGAGGCCTTCATCGAGGAGATCCGGGTGCTGGCCACGGCCGGGCACGCCGCCAAGATCCGCGCCGAGCTGGGCGCCCTGAACGAGGCCAACCCCGACCACGGTTGGGACGCCACCGAGAAGCGCCTGGTCGAGGCCGGCGTCTTCGGCGAGTGACCTCGTCATAACCAACGTTTGAGCGCCCCACGGATGTCCGTGGGGCGCTCTTCGTGTCTGAGAGTCCTACCGGCCGATCGTGTCTGAGGTGCCCTACCGGCCGAGGACCCTGACCTGCCCGGTCTCCACCTGGTAGCGGGCGCCGACGACCTCCAGCGCGCCGGCCGCGACGCGCTCGGCGACCAGCCGCAGTTCCGACACCTTCGCCACGGTACGGGCGACGTGCCGGTCGATCGCCTCCTCCACGCGCTCCGCCGGATCCGCGTCGCCGCTCCGGTCGACCGCCGGCGCGATCTCGTCCACCAGCCGGTCGGTCAGGCCACCCGGCCGCACGCCGCTGTCCAGAGCCCGGACGGTGGCGGTGACCGCGCCGCAGTACTGGTGGCCGAGGACCACGACGAGCGGCACGCCGAAGGCGGAGACGCAGAACTCGACCGAGCCGAGCCCCGCGTCGTCGAGCACGTGCCCACCGGTACGGACCACCACGATGTCGCCGAAGTCCTGGTCGAAGACGGCCTCCGGCGGCACCCGCGAGTCCAGGCAGCCGATCACCAGGGCCCACGGCCGGTGCTCGGCGGTACGCGCCCGGGGCGCGTTGACGTCGTGCCCGTACCGCGGCCGCCCGGCGGCGAACCGCTGGTTGCCGGCGAGCAGCCGGGCCAGCGGCGTGCTCGCCTCGAGCGAGGACCGCTCGCCGGCGTCCCGGCCGGCCCCGGTGGTCAACGGTTCGTCGAACGGCGGGAGCCCCATCATCTCTCAAGGATCACCCGCGAGGTCGGCTACGAACAGCCGAACCGGCAGAAGTGCGACAGTGATCACGTCCGAGGGACTCGGATATTTACCTTGTTACCTATGAGTACGTCACGGGTATCAGAAGGCATGCCCTCGGTATCCACCGTCAGCCTCCCCGACGGGGTACGCCTGCACGTCGAGGAACACGGCGACCCCTCGAGTCCGCTGACCGTCGTTCTGCTCCACGGCTGGACGCTCGACGCCCGGCTGTGGCGGCGCCAGGTCGCCGACCTGCCGGCCCTGATGGGTGCCCCGCTCCGCATCCTCGCCTTCGACCTGCGCGGACACGGTCACTCGACGGCCTGTCCGCGTACCACCACGACCCTGGCCCAGCTCGCCGACGATCTCCATGCGGTCCTGCGCGAACGGGTACCGGAGGGCAAGGTCGTCCTCGCCGGCCACTCGATGGGCGGCATGACGATCATGGAGTACGCGCACCGCCACGCGACCGAGTTCACCGAGCGGGTGGCCGGGGTGGCGCTCATGTGCACGACGGCCGAGGGCACCACGCACACCACGTACGGGCTGGCTCCCGGGGTCGCGCGGATCGTGCGCACGCTCGAACTCACCGGGGCGGCGCTGCTGGCCCGGTCCGGCCCGTGGCGGCTGCACCGCCCGATGATGCCCGTCCTCTCCCCCGGCATCCGGTTCTTCGGCTTCGGCCGTACCGCCGATCCGGCGGCGGTACGCCTGACGCTCGGCATGATCAGCAAGGCCCGGCTCGCCACGATCGGCGGCTTCCGGCCCTGGTTCGAGGAGCAGCACCGGGTCGACGCGCTGGTGCACATGGCGAAGCTGCCGTCGGCCGTCCTGGTCGGCGGCCAGGACCGGCTGACCCCCAGCAACTGCGCGGACACGATCGTCGGCGCACTGCCCGGGGCCGAGCACGTGATCTGCCCGGACGCCGGACACATGCTGCCGCTGGAGTGCCCCGACGAGGTCACCGGCGCGATCGCGCGGGTCTGCCAGCGGGCCAGCGGGGTGCCGACGATCCCGCCCCGTACCGGGCAGCGACTGCGGCGCCGGACCCGGGGCGAGGCGACGGCCGAAGCCGCCTGAGAGGGTTCCGCTTCTCGGGGTAAGGCCCCCACGTTTGCCCCCGCCTGCAGCGGTGGCGCCTCCTCCGTGGCCGTACCCGCGTAAACTCCCCATGGCAGCCGGTGCCGGCCATGGGAGGAACACCGTGCATTTCATCGAGGCATGGATGGGTAGCCTCCCGCCGTTCGCGATCTACGCGCTGGTGTGCCTGGTCATCGGCCTCGAGAGCATGGGCATCCCGCTGCCCGGCGAGATCACCCTGGTGGGCGCGTCGCTGTTGGCCTCCACCGGGCTGACCAGCCCGTGGCTCGTGGGGCTGGCCGCCTCGATCGGCGCCGTCGTCGGGGACTCGGTGGGGTACGCGGTGGGCCGGCGCGGCGGGCGCGCCGTCCTGGAGCGGTTCGGCCGTCGGTTCCCCAAGCACTTCGGTCCGGCGCACCTGGCCCACGCCGAGCGCCTTTTCCAGCGGTACGGCGTGTGGGCGGTGTTCTTCGGCCGGTTCGTGGCGCTGCTGCGCATCCTCGCGGGTCCGCTGGCGGGCGCGCTCCGGGTGCCGTACCCGAAGTTCCTGCTGGCCAACGCCGCCGGCGGCATCGTGTGGGCGTACGGCACCGCCTTCGCGATCTTCTACCTCGGCCGGGCCGCCGAGCACTGGCTCAAGCAGTTCTCCTGGGTGGCTCTGGTCGTCGCCGTGGTCGCCGGCCTGGCCACGACGATCTTCCTCAAGCACAGGGCCGCCCGACACCTGCACGAGGAGGCGAAGACCGCGCCGGCCGAAGAGAAGACGACGGCCGTCGGCTGACGGTAGGACGCCCGCGGTCGTCGTCACCGACCGCAGGCACGCGCGACACTGTCCCGACGACCGATCCTTCGCGTCGACACACTGCGTAAGCTCGCCATGGCCCGTTCCCGACCGCTGGAGTCACGCTTGTCCGCACCTGTACACGACTCCGACCCCATCCGTCAGGTCGAGATCGACAACGAGCAACGGTACGTGGACCGGGTGTACACCCGGCTGGGTGAACTGCGCCGCACCGTCGCCGAGGCGGAGAAGGCCGGCTACGGCATGTCCCGGGTGGGCACGCACGGCTCACTGGTCGAGCGCGACGCGATGGTGTTCCACGCCGCGCGCCGCCGGCACGCCCTGGACGCCGAGTACGAGGGCCTGGTCTTCGGCCGACTCGACCTGGCTCCGGAGGCCCGGCGCAGCGACGAGTACTCCAGCCCCGTGGAGCCGGCGGTACCGGGCGGCGAGGCCCGGTACATCGGGCGTCTCGGCCTGCGCGACGAGGAGCACGAGTCGCTCGTGGTCGACTGGCGGGCACCGGCCGCCGCGCCCTTCTACCGCGCCACCCCCACCGACCGGATGGGTGTGGTACGCCGCCGGACCCTGCGCAGCTCCGGGGAGACCGTCCTCGACGTCGAGGACGACCTGCTCGACCCGGCCGCGGCGCCACAGGACATGCCGGTCGTCGGCGACGGCGCGCTGCTCGCCACGCTCAGCCGGGCCACCGGCCACGGCATGCGCGACATCGTGGCGACGATCCAGCGCGAACAGGACGACGCGATCCGCTCCCCCGCCCTCGGCGTGACGCTCGTACGCGGCGGTCCCGGCACCGGGAAGACCGCCGTGGCCCTGCACCGGGCGGCGTACCTGCTCTACGCCGACCGCAACCGGTTCGAGAGCGGCGGCGTACTGGTCGTCGGCCCGTCGGAGGTGTTCGTCAACTACGTCAGCCGGGTGCTGCCCTCGCTCGGCGAGGAGACCGTGACCCTGCGCTCGCTGGCCCAGGTCGTGGAGGACGTCACCGCCACCCGGCACGACCCGAACGAGATCGCCGCCGTCAAAGGGTCGCTGCGGATGGCGCGGGTCCTGGCCCGCGCCGTCCGGGACGCGGTGCCCGGCACACCCGACCGGTTCCGGGTGCTCTACCGCGGCCAGCTCCTCCAACTCGACCGACGGGCGCTCGACGAGATCCGTCGAGACCTGCTGGCTCCGGGCCCCCGGCGCAACGCGGTCCGGGCGAAGGCCGCCGGGCACGTGCTGGACGCACTCTGGCGGCAGAGCCTGCAGCTGCTGCCGGCTCACCGGCAGCAGACCCGCGAGGAGTTCGCCTCGGAGATCGCCTCGAACCGCGAGTTCATCCAGTTCATGGGCGCTTGGTGGCCGCTGCTGACCCCGCAGACCGTCCTGGGCTGGCTGACCGACCCGAAGCGGCTGCGCCGGTCGTGCGACGGCATCCTGTCGCGGGTCGAGATCGACCGGCTGGCGGGGGCGTTCAATCCGGACGGGTACACGGTCGCCGACGTGGCCCTGCTCGACGAGCTGGACGACCTGCTCGGCAAGCCGCCGGTACGTAAGCGGGCCCGCCGCGACCCGTATCACGTCGCCGACGGGATCCGGGAGCTCACCACGTACGCGGACCGGATGGCCGCGGCCCGCGCGGCCGCCACCGAGCGCCCCGAGGACTACCGCGACTACGCGCACGTCGTGGTGGACGAGGCGCAGGACGTCTCGCCGATGCAGTGGCGGATGATCGGGCGGCGCGGTCCGCACGCGAGCTGGACGATCGTGGGCGACCCGGCGCAGGCCGCCTGGACCGACGCGGCCGAGGCCGCCCGGGCGATGGAGGCGGCGATCGGGACACGGCGCCGCAGCGAGTACACGCTCACCACCAACTACCGCAACGCCGCCGAGATCTTCGACCTGGCCGCCGCGGTGATCCGCCGCGCCGAGCCGCAGCTTGAGCTGCCCACCGCGGTGCGCTCGTCGGGCATGCTCCCGGTCCACCACACCGTGGCCCCGTCCGACCTGCGCGACCTGACGGTGCGGGCGGCGTCGCAGGTCCTGGCCGAGGTGGCCGGCACGGTGGGTGTGATCACGCCGATGGAAATGCGGGCCGAGGTGGCCGGCTGGTTCACCGGCGCGGGCGACGAGCGCCTGCAGGTGGTGGGCAGCCTGGAGGCGAAGGGCATGGAGTACGACGGCGTGATCGTCGTCGAGCCGTCGGCGATCCGGGACGAGGGGCGCTCCGGCGTGCGTACGCTCTACGTCGCCCTGTCGCGGGCCACCCAACGCCTGACCACCGTCGGCACGGACGCGTCCTGGCTCCCCCCGTCCCCCTCATGAGGGGAAGGGGGTGGGTGGCGGCACGTCGGTCAGGAGGCGTCTCGTCGTCTCCAGACCCCAGTCGTCGAGCGCGGCGATCCGGTCCGACGAGGCCCGCAGTCCGCCGTACCGGGCCACCACGCCGGCCCACTCCTCGCGCCGCTCGATCTCCGGCCGGGCCACCACGCAGTCCGGGTCGTTGACCCAGAACCGGCCGTGCTGCCAGGCCCGGGCCACCGTCGAGATCGTCGCGCCCACCTGGGAGGGCTGTGACGGGTCTCCGTCGGCCGGCTCGTACGCCGGGGCCACATCGGCCGAGACCCGCACCGCGTCGACCAGGCCGACGCTGGGCAGGATCGGCGCGCCGCAGCCCAGCAGGTACGACTCGTCCCCGATCGCCTCGCGGATCAGGTTGACCCCGGACCGGTACGCGTCCAGCGGGCGGGAGTCGTCGTGGCGCACGCCGTCCAGGGCGCCGGCGTAGATGAAATCAATCTTGAAATAGTCGATACCGTACGAGCGGAGCCGGCCGAACGCCTCGGTGAGGTAGCCGCGCACCCCCGGGTGGGTGGTGTCCAGTGCGTACAGCGGCGCGCCCCAGTTGAACCCGGCGTCGACCGGGTCGCCCTCGGCGTCGCGCAGCAGCCAGTCGGGGTGTTCCCGGGCCGTCTCGCTGCGCCGGCTGACCAGGAACGGAGCCACCCAGATGCCGGTACGCCTACCGGCGTCCCGAACACGGGCCACCAGGCCGGGCAGGGAGGCGAACCGGTCGGAGAGGGTCAGCCAGTCCCCGATCTCGGACTGCCAGCCGTCATCGACCTGTACCACGTCCACCGGCAGGTCGTGGCCGCCCAGGGCGGCCAGGTTCTCGTCGATGTCGGCCTCGGTGACCTCGGTGAAGTAGTGGTACCACGAGCACCAGACCGTCGGCGCCGGCCGCGGCGGCACCACCCCGACCGCGCTGGCGAACGCGTCGCCCCACGCGGCGAGCCCACCCTCCATCGATTCGTGGGTCAGGGTGACGACCGGTCCGTCGCTGCTGACCCGTACCCGTCCCTCCACGAAGGACGCCCGGATCGACGCCACCTCGGCCAGACCGTCGGTGGTGGCGTACAGCCGCACCGCGCCGCCGTCGCCGGGGTCGACCGCGAGCAGGCCCTCGCCCTGGAAGCCGCGCTCCGGACCCGGCTTGCCCGGCCGGTAGGCCATGACCTGGGTGGCCGGCCGCACCGGGCGCCACGACGTCGCGGTGACCGGGTACGTCGTGGTCGGGCTCCAACTCTGCCAGCCGTGCTCGTACACCCGCGCCCGGTCCGGGTCGACCGGCAGCTCCTCCAGGATGTGGAAGGTCACCCAGGATCACCCCTTGCTCGAGCCGAGCGTGAGCCCGGCGATGAACTGTCGCTGCAGCGCGAAGAACACGACCATGGTGGGCAGCGCGACGATGACGGCGCCCGCTGCGAGCAGGTTGTAGTCGGTGAAGAACTGGCCGCGCAGGTTGTTGAGCGCACTGGTGACCGGCATCTTGTCCCCCGTGGACATCAGTACCAGGGCCCAGAGGAAGTCGTTGTACATCCAGGTGAACTCGAGGGTGCCGAGCGCGGCCAGGGCCGGCCGGCACAGCGGCAGGATCACGCGCCAGTACTGGAGCCACACCCCGGCGCCGTCGACCCTGGCCGCCTCGGTGATCTCGTACGGGACGGTCCTCATGTAGTTGGCCAGCACGAACACGCAGAATCCGGTCTGGAACGCCACGTGGATGGCGATGACTCCCCAGTACGAGTCGTAGAGCGTCAGCGAGTCCGACATGGACGCCGGCAGCGGTACCCGCTTGAACAGCTCGTACAGCGGCACCACGATGATCTGCGGCGGCAGCAGGTTGCCCGCGGTGAACAGCACCAGCAGCGGTACGCCGAAGCGCAGCCGCACCCGGGTGATGGCGAACGCCACGAACGAGGCCAGGAACAGCGTCAGGACGACGCCCGGTACCGCGATCAGCAGGCTGTTGAGGAAGTACTTCGTGAGCTCCGCGTCGCGCCACGCCGAGGCGTAGTAGTGCAGTGTGAGCGTGCGCGGCAGGGAGAAGTATCCGTCCTCCGCCGTCTCGTGGTACGGCCGCAGCGACGCGTACACCGCCAGCGCCAGCGGCGCGAGCCAGCCCAGCGACACGAGCGCCAGGAAGGCGTGCAGCAGCAGACGGGCGGGGCGCGGTGCCTGCCGCCGGAACCCTTCCACGCTCGTGGCCACGGCCGTCACTGATCCTCCTGACGGAGGATGCGTGACAGGTACACGACGATGAAGCCGAGGCAGATCACGAAGAGGATCACCGCCAGCGCCGAGCCGAACCCGATCCGGCTCGCCTCGCCCACAATGTTGTCGAAGACCAGGACCGACAGCAGTTCCAGACCGTTGCGGCCGGAGTTGACGACGTACACGATGTCGAAGGCGCGCAGGGCCTCGATCACCGTGATGACGAGGACGATGATGTTGACCGGCCGCAGCGTCGGGAACGTGACCCGGAAGAAGGTCTGCACCTCGTTGGCGCCGTCGATCGCGGCCGACTCCTTCAGCGACTGGTCGACGGCCTTCAGGCCGGCCAGGTAGAGGATCATCACGTACCCGACATGCCGCCAGCTGGCGGCGACCATCATCACCCAAATGTTGAGGTGTGGGTCGCCCAGCCAGTCGACCGGGTGCGCGCCGCGGCCCAGCACGCTGTTGAGCGCGCCGTAGTCGCGGGAGAACACCAGCTGGGAGATGAAGCCGACGATCGCCAGCGACAGCACGACCGGCAGGAACAGCGCGCTCTGGTAGAAGCGGGTGAACCGGATCTGCTTGTCCAGCAGTACGGCCAGCAACAGCCCCAGCGGGGTGGCGACCAGCCCGAGGAACGCCAGCCACAGCAGGTTGTGGCGCGCCGCGGGCCAGAACAGCGGGTAGGTCTCGAAGATCGCGTGGTAGTTCCTCGTACCGATGGGCTTGATCGGGCTCAGCCCGTCCCAGGAGGTGAACGACAGCAGCACCGACGCGAGCGTCGGCCCCCAGATCAGCGCGACGTCGAGGAAGACCGCGACGCCGAGCAGCACGCTCAGCGTGATGACGTCGCGGGAGGTCAACCGCCGGATCCGGCGTCGCGGGCGCCGCCGCCCTGTCGGGGGTGGCGTCGCCCGTGGCCCGGACGGCCCGGCCTGTGTCGCGGGGAGCGTCACGACGGCCCTTTCGCTCGGACGGTCATTCCGGACGGTCACTCGGCAGCGAAGATGGTCTTCTTCTGCGCCTCGATGCTCCTGAGGATGTTGTCGACGTCATTGGGGTTGCCGAGGAACTGCTGGATCGCCGGGATCATCACGGTCTGCGCGAAGTCCGGCCGGGTGTCGCGGTCCATGAATTGCGAGATGTGCTTGGCGCCGCTGACCAGCTCGACCGCCTTCTTCTGCAGCGCGTTGTAGGAGGCGGTATCGGCCTTGGCGTGGCAGGCGACGTTGCTGGGGAAGACCTTCAGGAAGGCGTCCTCGGCCTGTGGGCCCGCCAGGAACTTCATCAGGTCCTTGGCCCCGGCCAGGTTCTTGGCCTTCTTGGAGACCATGAAACCGTCGATGGGCGCCTCGACCGCGTCCTGCCCGTTCGCCGGGTCGATCACCGGGTACGGGAAGTAGTCGAGGTCGTCGAGCTCCTCGGGCTTGAACTGCTGGCCGACGAACATCCCGAGCGTGTGCATGCCCGCCTGCTTGTTCACCAGCGTGTTGGCGGCCTCCTGCCAGGTGCGGCCGTTGGGCGCCTCCTGGGTGTAGGCGAGGATCGACTTCCACGTGTCGAAGACGCCCTTGACCTTCGGGCCGGTCCAGTCCTCCTTGCCCGCCATCAGGCTGATGTGGAAGTCGTACCCGTTGAGCCGCATGTCGATGTAGTCGAAGGTGCCCATCGCCGGCCAGCCGTCCTTGTCGCCGAGCGAGATCGGGATCAGGCCGTCGCTTTTCATCCTGGCGGCGAGGGCCCTGTATTCATCCCACGTCTTCGGGGCCTGGTAGCCGCGCTGCTGCCACACGCTTTTGCGGTAGAAGACCGCCCACGGGTAGTAGTAGAACGGCACGAAGTACTGCTTGTTGTCCTCGCCGGTGGACGCGGCCTTCAGCGCGGGCGTGAACCCGTCGAAGCCCTGCCAGATGTCGGAGATGTCGGCGGCGAGGCCCTTCTTGGCGAAGAACTGCATGCGGTTGCCGGCGAACCAGGAGAACACGTCGTCCGGGTTGCCCTGCAGGTACCGGCTGATGTTGGTCTGGAAGTCGTTGTGCGAGACCGTGTTGATCTTGACGGTCTTGCCGGACTTGGCTTCGTAGGCCTTGAGCGAGGCTTCCATCGCCGCCTTGTCGACCGGGTCGGAATGGTTGGAACCGAAGGACACCGTCTTGTCGCCGGCATCTCCGCCCGCACCGCCCCCACAGGCGGCCAGCAGGCCGGGCAGGGTGACGGCGCCGGCCGCGAGCGTCGAGCCACGGAGCACGGCCCGGCGCGACGGGTGGCCGACGGTGCTTGGCGCCGGTGACTGGCCGGCTGGGTACTGGGCCATGGCCCCTCCTGATCCACGCCGAAGTACACGGGGAAACACAGAAACAAACGTGAACCTTCAGAAGACGCACATTGAATCTCCCGCTCAGCAAAGTCAATGGCCGTCGACGCATCAACGTTACTCTATGTCCATATTGATGGTCTTTTGTAAGTAAAGTTTTCCGGTCCTGCGTGCGTAACGATTGGGTGAACACATCCGATGTATTACGCGACCGGGTGAGCGAGGCCCGGAGCGGAGGTGAGGTACTGTTCGGATTTGTTGACTTCTGGCCGCCGCGGTGTGTCCGGCGCCGACGGGAAGGGGGTCCGTGATGCTCGCCCAGCAGCGGCAGTCGGCGATCCTCGACCTGGTACGGCGTCAGGGCGGCGTGCGGGTCAGCCAGCTGGTACGGCAGTTCGGCGTCTCGGACATGACCATCCGCCGCGACCTGGAGGCGCTCTCCGAGCGGGGCCTGGTCGACAAGGTGCACGGCGGCGCCACCGTCGCCGGCCCGGGATCGACCGAGGAACCGGGCTTCGACGCGAAGTCGGTCCGGCAACGTACCGAGAAGGCCGAGATCGCCGCCCGGGCCGCGCGGCTGGTCGAGCCCGGTACGGCGGTCGCGCTGTCGGCGGGTACGACCACGGCGGCGCTCGCCGCACTCCTCCTGGACGTGCCCGGCCTGACCGTGGTGACCAACTCGATCCCGGTCGCCGACGCGCTCTACCGCTCCGGCCGCTCCGACCAGACGGTGGTGCTCACCGGCGGCATCCGCACCCCGTCGGACGCGCTCGCCGGCCCGGTCGCGGAGGCCGCGATCGCCTCGCTGAACGTCGACGTGCTCTTCCTCGGCGTACACGGGATGAGCCCGCGCACCGGGTTCACCACCCCGAACCTGATGGAGGCCGGGACCAACCGGCTGCTGGTGGCGGCGGCCCGCCGGCTGGTCGTCCTGGCCGATCACACCAAGTGGGAGACGGTGGGCATCGCCACCATCGCACCACTGGAGGACGCCGACGTCCTCATCACCGACTCGGGCCTGCCCGAGGAGGCGCGGATACAACTGAACGAACGCGTCGGCGACCTGATCGTCGCCGACGTAACGGGAGATCAAGAGTGAAACGCACCGTAACGCACCTGGCCGACGGCCGGGAGCTGATCTATTTCGACGACAACGACGCGGTGGTGCGCGACCAGCAGGACCGCCGGCACCTGCCACCGCCACCCGCGGCGTCGGAGATCCGCTACGACCCGATCCTGGACGAGTGGGTCGCGATCGCGGCCCACCGGCAGACCCGTACCTTCCTGCCGCCGTCCGACCAGTGCCCCCTCTGCCCGTCCACGCCGACCCGGTCGAGCGAGATCCCCGCGTACGACTACGACGTGGCGGTGTTCGAGAACCGGTTCCCGTCGTTCTCCCACCGCGAGGGCGAGGTCGACCCACCGCACCTGCCCGGGCTGACCGACACCCGGATCGGGTACGGCCGCTGCGAGGTGGTCTGCTTCACCTCCGACCACGACGCGTCGTTCGCGTCGCTGACCCCGTCGCGGGTCCGCCTGGTCATGGAGGCGTGGGCCGACCGCACCGCCGAACTGAACACGCTCCCCGGCGTCGAGCAGGTGTTCTGCTTCGAGAACCGGGGCGAGGCGATCGGCGTGACGCTGCACCACCCGCACGGACAGATCTACGCGTACCCGTTCGTCACGCCCCGGAGCCGGCGGATGCTCGACTCGGCGCGCCGGTACTCGGGCGGGAACCTGTTCGCCGACGTGCTCGCCGCCGAGCGTTCCTCGGGCGAGCGGGTGATCGTACAGAACGAGCACTGGACGGCGTTCGTGCCGGCGACCGCGCGCTGGCCGTACGAGATCCACCTGTACCCGAACCGCCGGGTGCCCGATCTTCCCGCCCTGTCGGCCGAGGAGCGCGACGCGTTCGGGCCGGCGTACCTGGAGGTGCTGCGCCGCCTCGACGGGCTGTTCGGGTTCCCGATGCCCTACATCTCCGCCTGGCACCAGGCGCCGGTACGCGTCGACCGCGACCTGTCCTACCTGCACCTTCAGGTGTTCAGCAGCCAGCGGGCGCCCGGCAAGCTGAAGTACCTCGCCGGTTCGGAGTCGGGGATGGGCGTGTTCATCAACGACGTACGCCCGGAGCAGGCCGCGCAGCGGCTGCGGGAGGTGGAGCTGTGACGTCCCCGTCCGAACGGGCGGCTCGGCTGTCCGGGGCCGAGCCGGCCGCCGTCTGGGTGGCACCCGGCCGGGTCAACCTGATCGGCGAGCACACCGACTACAACGACGGGTACGTGCTGCCCTTCGCGCTCCCCCAGGTCACCGCCGCGGCGGTGCTGCCCGCGGACGCTGGCTGGACGGTCTGTTCCGAGGGGCACGACGGTGCGGTCTCGTTCGGCGAGGACGACCTGAAGCCCGGCGGGGTGACCGACTGGGCCGCCTACGTGGCCGGGGTCGTGTGGGCGCTGCGGGAGGCCGGCGTCGACGTGCCGGCGGCCCGGATCACGATCGCCAGCGACGTACCCGTCGGCGCCGGCCTCTCGTCGTCGGCCGCGATCGAGTGTGCCGTCATGGCGGCACTGGTCGACCTCGCCGGCGCGTCGGTCCCCGACCAGAAGCTGGTCCGGCTCGCGCAGCGCGCCGAGAACGAGTACGTCGGCGCGCCGACCGGGATCATGGACCAGTCGGCGTCGACGCTGTCACGGGCCGGCCACGCGCTCTTCCTCGACTGCCGCACCCTCGACGTCGAGCACATCCCGTTCGACGTCGCCGCGGCCGGGCTGGCGGTACTGGTCGTCAACACCAACGCGCCGCACCGGCACGTCGACGGCGAGTACGCGAATCGGCGCGCGGCGTGTGAGGCGGCCGCGCGGGTTCTGGGCGTGGCCGCCCTGCGGGATGTCTCCGCGGCTGCCCTGCCCGGCGCGCTGGCGCGCCTGGACGAGGTCTCCGCACGCCGGGTCCGCCACGTCGTGACCGAGAACCAGCGGGTACTCGACACCGTCGACCTGCTGCGCGCCGGCGACATCGCCGGCATCGGCCCGCTGATGACCGCGTCCCACGAGTCGATGCGCGACGACTTCGAGATCACCGTGCCGGAGGTCGACACCGCGGTCTCGGCGGCCCTGGAGGCCGGCGCGTACGGGGCGCGCATGACCGGTGGCGGCTTCGGTGGCTGCGTGCTCGCCCTGGTGGACGCTTCCCGTGCGGAGGCGGTCTCGTCGGCCGTCGCGTCGGCCTTCGCGTCGGCCGGCTTCACCGCCCCGGACTCGTTCGTCGTGACCCCGGGCGAAGGGGTCCGGCGGACGTGATCCGCATTGCGCAATTGTTCGTCCGTGTTGACACGGTGCGGGCGAGCATGGGTGAATTCGTGTAGGCCGCTGTGGGGGTGAGCCAGCACTGCCCGTCCGGGACGATTCGTCGCCCCGGGCGGGCAGATTGCTTTCCGGCGCGCGCCCACCCCCCGCTTCGAGATCGGTCAGAGAATCGCGGCGATGGCGTCTACCGCCAGGTCCACCTCTTCGGGCGTGACCACCAGCGGCGGCGCGAGGCGGATCGTCGAGCCGTGGGTGTCCTTGGCCAGGATGCCGTGCTCGGCCGCGAGCCGCTCACACGCCTCCCGCCCCGTCATCAGCGCCGGGTCGATGTCCAGCCCGGCCCACAGGCCCCGGCCCCGTACCGCCGTCAGTCCCTGGCCCACCAGCTTCCCGAGCCCCTCGTGCAGCCGCGAACCCAGCTCACGGGCGCGCTCCTGGTACTCCCCGCTCTGGAGCAGCCCCACCACGGCGCGCCCCACCGCGCAGGCGAGGGGGTTGCCGCCGAAGGTGGAGCCGTGCTCCCCCGGCCGCAGCACGCCGAGAACCTCGCGGGAGGAGGCGACGGCGGACACCGGCACGACGCCGCCGCCGAGGGCCTTGCCCAGCACGTACATGTCGGGCTTGACGCCCTCGTGCTCGCAGGCGAACGTCGCCCCGGTGCGGCCCAGCCCGGACTGCACCTCGTCGGCGATGAACAGCACGTTCCGCTCGGAGCAGAGAGCACGGATCCCGGGCAGGTAGTCCGGCGGCGGCACGAGGACACCGGCCTCGCCCTGGATCGGCTCGATCAGGACCGCGACCGTCGTGTCGTCGACGGCCGCCGAGAGAGCGGCCAGGTCGCCGTACGGGACGATCCGGAACCCGGGCGTGAACGGCCCGTAGTCACGGTAGGCGTCCGGGTCGGTGGAGAAGCTGACAATCGTGGTCGTACGCCCGTGGAAGTTGTTCTCGGCGACCACGATGGTGGCCTTCCCGTCAGGTACACCCTTGACGCGGTACCCCCACTTGCGGGCGACCTTGATCGCGGTCTCGACCGCCTCGGCGCCGGTGTTCATGGGCAGGACCAGGTCCATGTCGCACAGCTCCGCCAGCTCCCGGCAGAACGGGCCGAACTGGTCGTGCAGGAACGCGCGGCTGGTCAGGGTCACCCGGTCCAGCTGCTCCCGGGCCGCCGAGATCAGCACCGGGTGCCGGTGGCCGAAGTTGAGGGCGGAGTAGCCGGCCAGGCAGTCGAGGTACCGCCTGCCGTCGACATCGGTGACCCACGCGCCGGAGGCGTCGGCGACGACCACCGGCAACGGGTGGTAGTTGTGGGCGGTCCAGTGCTCGGCCTCGGCGACCGCGGGGGTCGTCAGGTCGGGGAAGACGGCGGTCATCGGCGTACCTCCTGCTGCGTCCAGCGCTCGGCCCAGCTTCGCGCAGTCGTCGAAATTCTATGTGAAAGGGATTTTTCGTCCATGACGTCGGTCCGAGCGGCCCTGCCGGCCGGCCGCTCGGTGACATTCCGTCGAATGTAAGGGTGCCCGGCCGGGCGAGCCATTGCTTCGCCTTGCGCGGTACCGGCGGTTTGTTGCGTAGATCAGGATCTGACGCAACGTTGTTGCACGGGGGAACCCGGAGGCTGTCCACGCCCCTCGCCCCGGCGCCGTAGCATGTGCTGGCGCGCCGTACGGGCAGGCAGGGGCGCTGCCACAGGCACGGACACCGGCGGTGAACATACATGGAGGATTCGGCGCCCACCCGGGTGGCTGCGCGCGAGCCGGCAGGTCCCGGGCAGCGGGCCGGTACCACGGCGGCGTGGCGCTGGCTGCCGGCCGGAGCAGGCGTCGGCGCGCTGGCCGGCGTCCTGCTGGCGACCGGCACCCCGGCGCCGGACCTGCTCCGGTACGCCGCCTACGTGCTCTTCGCAGTCGCGCTCCCCGGCACGCTGGTCTACCGGTGGCTGCGCCCGACCCCGCGTACCTTCGTCGAGGACGTCGCGATGGGCATCGCGGTCGGGCTCGCGCTGGAGCTGGCCGCGTGGGCCACCTTCTCCGCGCTCGACCTGCGGTCGTGGCTGGCGCTGTGGCCGGCCGTGATCGTGGCGCTGTTCGCGGCGGTACCGCGCCTGCGCCGGCACTGGCGGGTGCACGGCTACACCCCGACCCCGCTGGGCTGGTCGTGGTCGGTGGCCGGGGCGACGACCTTCTTCACCCTGTACCTGTCGCAGGTGTTCCTCGCGCGCAACCCGATCCTGCCGACGTCCGAGGACACCCGGCAGTACCTCGATCTCGCGTACCAGTTGTCGCTCGCCGGCAACGCCAAGCACCAGTTCCCGCCGCAACTGCCGCAGGTGGCGGGCGAGCCGCTGTACTACCACTGGTTCGGCTACGCCCACATGGCGAGCGTCAGCCTGATCGGCCACATCGACCTGCCGGTGGTCGCGCTGCGGCTGGCGATCCCCGGCCTGTGCGCCGCCGCCGTCCTGCTCACGGCCGTGGTGGGATGGCGGATCAGCGGGCGGCCGTACGCCGGCGCCGCGGCGGCCGCCCTGTTCTGGGTCGTCGGCGAGTTCAACTTCACCGACCCGGTGACGGCGCCGTTCGGTACCCAGGCGACGTTCGTCGTCTGGCACGGCATGTCGATGATCTACAGCTGGGTGCTGCTGCTCGCGCTCATCGCGGCGATCACATGCGTGCTCGAGAAGGCCGGCTCGTACCTGCTCGTGGCGCTGCTCGCGGTCGCCTCCTCCGGCGCCAAGGCCAGCTCGCTCCCGGTGGTCCTGGTCGCGCTGGGCGTCACCGGCGTGACCCTGCTGGCGGCGCGGCGCCGGGTGCCGTGGCTGGTGGTCGCGGTCGGTGCGATCGTCGCCGCCGCGCAGGTCTTCGCCACCGCCGCGCTGTTCCACTTCCAGACGTACGGGCTGGTCGTCGACCCGCTGGCGCAGATCCGGGGGTACTGGGCGGCGCCGCCGGAGTGGCCGGCCTGGATCCTCGTACCGGCGGTGTGGATCGCCGTCCTGCTCAACCTGCAGGCGCGCACCGCCGGCATCGTCGCGGTCCTCCGGTACGAGCGGCTGCGGCCGGCCCACGTCTTCCTGCTCGCCGGGGCGGTCGCCGGGCCGGCGCTGTGGCTGACGTTCGGCAGCATCAACAGCCAGTACTTCACCCGGGCCGGCTTCACCTTCGGCGTGCTGCTCTCCGGCGCGGGGTACGCGGCGCTCGTGGAGCGGGCGCGACTGTCGCGCGAGGGGAAGGCCGCCCTGGCCGCCGGTACCGTCGTCCTCGCGGCGGCCCTGGTGGTGGTGGAGATCGGGTACGCCGGCCGGCCACAGCCCTTCCCCTCGCTCGACGGCTGGCCGGCCGCCGCGCTGGTACCCATCTGGCAGCTCGCCGCCGGGCTCGGCGCGATCGGGCTGGTGGCCGCCCTGCTGTGGCGACCGGCCAGCCGGGTGCTCCCGGGCCTGCGCGGCCGGGGTCCGCTCGTCGCGCTCACCGTCGTCCTGGCCGCGGGCGCGCCCGGCCTGGTCATGGACGTGGTCAAGTCGGTACGGGTACCGAACGGCGGCCCGTACACCGCGATCGGCCTGCCGCGCTCCCGGGTGGAGGCGGCGCGCTGGGTACGCGACCACAGCCGGCCCGACGACGTACTCGCCACCAACGTGCACTGCCTGTCCGGCTCGGCCACCGCCGACCCGCCCGACTGCGACGCCCGGTCGTTCTGGCTCAGCGCGTACTCGGAACGCTCGGTCCTGGTCGAGGGGTGGGGCTTCGCTCCGCGCAACAACGGCGGGACGGTCCCCGCCTTCTGGGACGCGCCGCGACTGCTCCTGAACGACTCCGCGATCAGCGCGCCGACCGCCGACCTTTTCGGTGAGCTGCGCCGCCGGTACCGGGTGCGCTACCTGGTGGTCGACCGTCAGGTGTCGCCCGGGTCCGGCGACCTGGCCACGCTCGCCGCGCTCCGGTACGACAACGGGCGGCTGGCCGTCTACGAGCTCCGCTAGTCTGCGCGTGGGCTGCGCAGCAGGGTGTACCCGTCTCGCTCGTCGACGACCCGGTAGCCCCGGCGCTTCAGCTCCTCGACCCGGGCCTTCAGACCGTCCACGGTGTTCGGGAACGGGTCGCTGGTGTCGGTGACCACCCAGGTCGGCCACTCCACGATCCCGCGCGGGTACTGCACCACCCGGCACCGGTCGCTGAGGTGCGGTGCCAGCCGGTTGGCCGCCTCGACCGTGACGCCGTCGGGGATGCGCGCCATCAGCTCGTACCCGGTGCGCGCCCGCTGGTCGAGCGTGAGCGCCCGGCCGGGGTGGATCAGCGCGCGCTGGAACGGGTAGAACTGGGCCGTCACGACCGCCACCCCGGCGATCACCGCGGCCGAGCGCAGCGTGTACGCGCGCAGCAGCCGCCACCGGCTCGCCAGCAGCCTCGGGTACGCGTCGAGGTAGGCGACGAACGCGACCGGCATCAGCACGAGGTTGTAGTGCAGCAGCCCCGGCCCCCAGAACGGCTCGTAATCGGTGAGGTACCGCATCGCCAGGTTGGGCACGGCGACCAGCGCGACCGGTGAGCGCAGCGCCAGGAAGCCGGTCAGCGCGCCGAGCAGCGCGAGGTTCTCCACCTTCACCAGCGGGGTGAACAGCAGCAGCGGCGCCTTGAGCAGCCGGAGCGCGACCCGCTCGGCCAGGCCGCCCGAGCCGACGGGCTGCCCGTTGCTGTCGCTGGTGAACTTGACCGTGTACGGGTTGACGTGGTCCGGGTTGAAGTGCGGGATCACGAGGCCGACCACCACGGCGAACGCCGCCAGCCCCACCACGATCAGGCCGGCCCCGGCGCGGCGGCGCCCCCGGAGCAGCAGCACGACCCCGATCATCGCGAGGTAGAGCCCGAACTCCTCCTTGACCAGCAGCAGCGGCAGCGTCCAGAGCACGGTCGCCCGCCACCGCCCCTCGGCCAGCGCGACCAGGCCGAAGGCCAGCAGCGGTACCGCGAAGCAGACCTCGTGGAAGTCGAAGGCGAGCGCCGCCTGGATGCCCCAGGACAGCCCGTACGCCGCCGCGACGGCGTTGCCGCCGAGCCGTCCGACGCGACCGATCGCCAGTCGGGCGATCGGGATCACCGAGACCGCCAGCAGCGCGGCCTGCGCCAGCAGCAGCGTCGCCGGGCCGGCGTGGATCCAGTACAGCGGGGCGAGCGTCGCCAGGATGGGGTGGAAGTGGTCCCCGTACAGGTTGAAGCCGATGCCGCGGATGTCGGAGGTCGGCGCCTGGAACCGGGAGTAGGCGAGCACGGCCTGGTCGAAAATGCCCAGGTCATACCCGTAGGTCTCCAGCCGCCAGTGCTTCAGCAGCGAGAACGGCGCGTAGAGCGCGAAGCAGACGACGGCCCACAGGTACGGGTCCCGGACCCGCCGCGACGCCTCGGGGCTCGGCGCCCGTGCCGCCACCGGAGCGTCGGTCGCCGCCGCGACGTCTTCAGTTCCGATGGTCATCGAGCACCCTTCGACCGTCCCGGCTGTCGACCGACAGGCATCGTACGATCTCCGGTCCGGCCATCGGCCGCCACGGGTATCAAACGAGGTCGAACCCGCTGCCCCGTATCGTTTCCGCCGTGACGGCGACCGTTGGCCTCCCCCGGCCTGCCGGCCCGGCGCCATCAGCCGCCGCGCCGGGCCGTTCCCGGCGTGCCCGCCCGGCCGACCTGCTCGCCGTGCTCGGGTACCTCGCCGCCGGGCTGTGGGTGACCGC
The DNA here is from genome assembly GCF_016863255.1 of Planosporangium mesophilum. Classification (GTDB taxonomy): domain Bacteria; phylum Actinomycetota; class Actinomycetes; order Mycobacteriales; family Micromonosporaceae; genus Planosporangium; species Planosporangium mesophilum. Next base: position 34,241 of record NZ_BOON01000014.1, on the reverse strand, counting down.
GCGGCTGTGGCCCGACCCGGCCGGGCGCGCCGCGAGCGCCAACGCCGGCGACACCGCGCTGTTCGAGTGGAACCTCGCGTACGCGGCCCGCGTGGTGACCCACCTCGACGACCCGTTCTTCACTCCGCTGATGAACGCGCCGTTCGGGGTGAACGTCATGGCGAACACGACGGTGCTGCTGCCGGGTGTCGTGCTCAGCCCGGTCACCCTCGTCGCCGGCCCCGCCGTCTCGCTGGTGCTGCTGATCGCGTTGAGCCTGGCCGGTACCGCCGCCGCCTGGTACCACGTGCTGTCCCGGCACGTCGTGGCGTCCCGGGCGGCCGCGTTCGTCGGGGCCGCGTTCTGCGGCTTCGCGCCGGTGATGCTCGGGCACAGCAACGCCCACCCGCACCTGACCGGCCAGTACCTCGTGCCGTTCATCGTCCGGGGGGTCCTGGCGATGCGCCGCGAGCACCGGTGGCGTGACGGCGCGGTCCTGGGTCTCCTGCTGGCCGCCCAGGCGTTCGTCGGCCTGGAGATCCTTTTCCTGACCGCCGTCGGCTGCGTGGTGTTCCTGGCCGCCCATGCCGCGACGTCGCACCGGGAGGCGTGCCGGCGGAGCGTCGAGGCGCTGCCGGGCTGGCTGACCGGTGCCGGGGTGGCGTTCGTTCTCCTGGCCTATCCGTTGTGGACGTTCTTCTTCGGCCCGCAGAGCTACCGGGGCATCCGGTGGGACCTCGCCCGCTACAGCACCGACGCCTCGGCGTTCCTGGTACCCGGTCCGACGGCGATCGGCGGGCACCTGCTTCCGCTGGACTGGACCGGCTACGACCTGACCGAGACCGGGGCGTTCTTCGGCGTGCCGCTGCTGGCCCTGGTCGGGTATGCGCTCGTCGCCGGCCGCGGGCTGCCGCGCGTCCTGGCCGCGAGCACGCTGCCGATGATCGCGCTGACCCTCGGGCCGTCGCCGCACGCGCAGGGCCACCCGCTGCCGATCCCGGCGCCGTACCGTCTGGTCGCACACCTGCCGATCTTCGACGCCACCCTGCCGACCCGCTTCAACCTCCCGCTCGCGACCCTGATCGGGGTCCTGCTGGCGGTGCTCTGGCAGCGCACCGCCGACCTCGGAGCGGGCGGCCGGCCGGCACTGGCCCGGGTCGCCCTGGCCGGGGCGCTGGTCCCGCTGCTACCGGTACCGCTGCCGGCGGCCGACCGGCCGCCGATCCCCCGGTTCGTCACCTCCGGCCACTGGAGGTCCTGCCTTCCGGCGGGCCGCACCCTGATGCCGGTACCGCTGCCCGACTACTACCACCCCGACGGCATGCGCTGGGCCGCAACCGCCGGCCTCGAATTCCCCATCCCCCAGGGCATCGGCGTGGTACCCGGCGAGGACGGCCACGGCGAGCTGATCCGCCCGACGGCGAGCGGCGTCTGGACGATGCCGGCCGGCGAGGTCGGCGGGAAGGAACGTCTACAGGCCAGGCGCGACCTGGCCAGGCTGGACGTAGGCTGCGTCGTCGTCGAGGCCCACCGGGGCGACCTGGCCGCCACGGTGACGAACCTGCTGGGGCCGGGCCGCCGGGTCGACGACGTCTGGGTCTGGGACGGGGCCGGCTAGCTCATCTCGCGCCAGTGTGGACTGTCGGACAGCAGGCCGCGCACGCACTCCATCGCGGCGTCCTCGTCGCCGTACTCGTACCACCGGCTGCATCCGTCGGCGCCGCCCTCCCGCGACTCCACCGTCCACCGGCCGCCGTCCTCGTACAGGTACACGTCGTGCCGGGCCAGCCGGCCCCAGGTGCCGTTCCACCAGTGCTTTCGTCGTTCCACGACACTGATTCGAACACACGTACGACAGCGTGTGCAGGGATCGTTCGGCCGAAGTAGATCATCCGGGTGAACCGAACCGGTCACCCGGGCACGAAATGATCAACGAGCGCGGAGCCAGCCGCGCAGCCACTGCGCCATCGCGTACGGGGGGATCAGCGCGCTGGTCGCCACCATCCGGCTCACCTCATCACGAGTGCGCGGCCCCGGCGCGATCCGGGCCGCCGCGAACTCGGCGGTGCCGGCGAGCCAGGCCGCGCCGGCGAGCGCCCCGACGACCCGGGCGGCGCGCCGCGGACGCGACGACATCAGGGAGAAACCGAGCGAGCCGACGGCCACCAGGCCGGCGAGCGTGACGGCGGCGTGCCGTGAGCGCCGGCCGGGCGGTAGCTCCAGCACCTCCCGCCAGCGCGGCCCGTACAGCGTGCGCAGCAGCGCGTCGTCGGCGTTGCCGGCCTGGGTGCGCAGGCTGACCCAGGGGCTCTCCGGGCGTACCGGATGGGTCACCCGCCGGCGCCCGACGGTGAGCGCGCCGCCCGCGCGTCGCACCCGGTACGCGATGTCGGTGTCCTCCCGGAAGGCGCGCGGGAAGCGCTCGTCGAAGCCGCCCACGGCAGCGAGGGCGTCCCGGCGGTACGCCATGTCCGCCGTGATCCACCGGGCGCCGGCCAGGCCGCCGGTGACCCGTTCCCAGTCGGTCGGCGGCCGGTCGTCCGGCAGCGGCACCTCGACGATCCCCTGCACCCCGGCGACCGACTCGTCCACGTCCAGGTCGTCCTCGAGCGCGGCCAGCCAGTCCGGCGACGGCACCACGTCGTCGTCGAGGAAGGCGATCCACGGGTACGCGGCCGCACGCCAGCCGGCGTTGCGGGCGGCGGCCGGGCCGGCGGCGCCGCCGCCGGGCACGATCCGGGTGACGGGCGCGAAGGCGGGCGGGATCTCCACCAGCGCAGCCGGCCGGTCCCGCCGGTCGTCGACGAGGATCAGTTCCAGCGGCATCGGCAGTACGCCGTCGGCGGGTGCGAGCGCGTCCAGCAGCGTCGCCAGGCTGGGCCGGCCGACCGTCGGTACGACGATGGAGACTCCGGTACCCATCTCAGCGCCAACTCTCGGCGCGCCGGACCGCGAAGGGTCCGATCGCCAGCGCGTCGATGGGGGCCGAGCCGAAGAGTTCGAGGACGTCGAACGGCGAGTCGACCATCGGCCGGCCGGCCGTGTTGAGCGAGGTGTTGACGACGACCGGTACGCCGGTGCGGCGCTCGAAGGCCCGCAGCAGCTCCGCGACCAGGGGCTCGCGCGCGTCGCTGACGGACTGGATGCGCGCGGTGCCGTCGACGTGGGTGACGGCCGGGATCTTCTCCCGCCACTCCGGCTTCACCTGCTGCACGAAGAGCATGTACGGGCTGTCCAGGAGTCCGTCGAAGACCTCGCCGGCGCGCTCGGCGAGCACCATCGGCGCAACCGGCCGGAACTGCTCGCGCCCCTTGACCAGGTTGAGCCGCTCGGTGTTGTCCGGGTCGGTCGGGTTGGCCAGCAGCGAGCGGTGCCCGAGCGCGCGCGGGCCGTACTCGCTGCGCCCCTGGAACCAGGCCACGATGCCGTTGGCGGCGAGCACCTCGGCGGCCTCCTCGGCGATCGACGCCGGCCGGGTGAACGGCAGCCGGGCGCGGCGCAGCTCGGCCTCGATCTCGTCGTCGGTGAAGCCGCGGCCGAGGTCGGCGCCGGGCATCGGGGCGGTGCGGTCACCGAGACCGCGGGCCACGTGCAGGGCGGCCCCGAGCGCGGTACCGGAGTCGCCGGCGGCCGGCTGCACCCAGACCGTCTCGAACGGCCCCTCCGCGGCGAGCCGGGCGTTGGCCACGCAGTTGAGCGCGGTACCGCCGGCCAGGGCGATGTGCTTCTGCCCGCCGGTCGCGTCGTACAGCCAGCGGGCCAGGTCGAGGATCACCTCCTCCAGCCGGGTCTGCACGCTGCAGGCCAGGTCCGCCTGGTCGGTGCCGAGTGAAGCGCCCGGCGCGACCGGCTTGGTCAGCGTCGCCCAATCGATCTTGGCGACCTCGAAGCCGCCGTCGCCGGTCGCCCGTACCAGCTCCCGCAGCTCCGGCAGGAACCGCGGCGTGCCGTAGCTGGCCAGCGCCATCACCTTGTACTCGTCGGACGAGCGCAGGAAGCCGAGGTGGGCGGTCAGGTCCTCGTACATCAGGCCGAGCGAGTGCGGCAGCGACTGCGCGTACAGCGGGTTGAGCACGCCGTCGCGGTACTGGCCGGCCAGGTGGCTGGCGACCTCGCCGCGGCCGTCGAGTACCAGCACCGCGCAGTCGCCGTGGCCGGCCTCGGCCGGCGCGGCCAAGGCGGCCGAGGCGGCGTGTGCGGCGTGGTGGGCGACGAACCGTACCTGGGACGGGTCCAGCCCGGGCAGCGCCGCGGCGAGGAATCCGGGGGCGCGCTTCGCGTACTCCTGGCGCAGCCAGTCCCACGGGTCGTCCAGGCCGAGCGAGTCGGCGGGGCGGCACAGCGCCGGGTCGAACGAGTACGCGACCGCGTCCACCTGCGTGGCGTCGAGGCCCGCGCTCTCCAGGCACCAGGCCGCCGCCCGCTCGGGCAGCTCCCAGGCGGAGAAGGGCACCGGTCGCTTGCCGTGCTTGCGCCGGCTGAACCGCTCCTCCTCGGCCGCCGCCACGACCCGCCCGTCGACCACGAGCGCCGCCGAGGGATCGTGGAAGACGGCATTGATGCCCAGGACCCGCATGGGCGCGTCGTACCCCTCGCCAAGGTGATCAAACAGCGGAGATATCTACCTGGTCAGCGGCTAACTGCGGCACCGATGCGTGTGAGACCGTGAGCCTGCGGGTATCTGCACGAGGGTCCCGGTCGGCCCCGAATGAGCGGCCGACCTGACCACTAGGAGCCTGCGATGCCTCTAGCTGAGGATCAACAGCCGCTCATCCAGACGTTGAAGCGGGTGGCGTACCACCTCAAGCAGATGGGCGTCCCGTTCGCACTGGCAGGTAGCTTCGCCGTGTATGCCCGCGGCGGAGGCGGTTGCGACCATGACGTGGACTTCCTGATCAAGGAGGAGGACGCGGACCGGATACTCACGGGGCTGGTCGAAGTCGGCTTCCGCGCCGAAATACCCCCCGAGGGTTGGCTGGTCAAGGTCTACGACGAGGACCGCCTCGTTGATCTGATCTTCTCCCCGGTGCAGCGCCCGGTCACCGACGAGACGCTCGCCGACACCGACGTGCTGTCGGTCAACGCCTGCCATATGCCCGTCCTCTCGGCCACCGAACTCATGATCCACAAGCTGCTCTCGATGGGACCGCACTACTGCGACCTGTCGAAGGCGCTACCCGTGGCCCAGTCCATGCGCGAGCAGATCGACTGGGCACGGGTCGAGCGCGAGACGGCGCACTCCCCGTACGCCCAGGCGTTCATGGTGCTGCTGGACCGCCTCAACGTGGTCTCGCTGGCGGGGATCAGCTCCGCCACCGAGCGCCGGGCACAGCTCAAGGAGGTGTCCGGATGAACCCGGACCAGTACAAGGAGAGCGAACTGCAGCGCGTGCTCACCGAGGACGAGCGCGTGTCGGAGCAGGGGATCCGGGTGAGCCACCTGGAGGAGCGCACGTTCGCACTGTCCGGCGAGGTGGAGAGCCAGAAGCGCAAGGAGCGCATCGAGCAGGTGGTGGCCGAGCGGTTCCCCGACCTGACGGTGAAGTCCGACATCGGCGTCACCCGGGTACACGAACCGGAAGAGGTGGAGGAAGTGTGAGCACGGCCCAAAATTCCAACCGGCCGCCCAACTGTGTTCGGGTGGCAGCGGTCGGCGATGTGCACATCGACGAGGACGTGCTGGGTCGGTACCGACCGGCGCTGGAGCGCATCGGCGAAAAGGCCGACGTGCTGCTGCTCGCCGGCGATCTGACCCGGCACGGTACCGGCGACGAGGCGCGCTGTGTCGCGACCGAGTTCGGCGGGCTCCCCGTACCCGTGGTCGCGGTGCTCGGCAACCACGACTACCACTCCGACGCCCAGGAGGAGGTCACCAAGATCCTCGACGATGCCGGCATCATCGTCCTGGAACGCACCGGCGTGGTCCTCGACTGCTTCGGGATCCGGCTGGGGATCGCGGGCGCGAAGGGCTTCGGCGGCGGGTTCGCCGGCCGGTGCGCCAGCGAGTTCGGCGAGCCGGAGATGAAGGCGTTCATCCGGCACACCCGCGTCGTCTCCCAGGAGTTCGGCGCCGCGCTGGCCGGGTTGGACTGCGACATGCGGATCGCGCTGACGCACTACGCGCCGACGCCGGACACGCTGCTGGGCGAGCCGCTGGAGATCTACCCCTTCCTGGGCTCGTACCTGCTGGGCGAGGCGATCGACGCGGTGTGCCCGGCGCTCGCCGTACACGGGCACGCGCACGCCGGTACCGAGCGCGGGATGACCCCGGGCGGGGTGCACGTCCGGAACGTCGCGCACCCGGTGATCAAGCAGGCGTACAGCGTGTACCAGGTCGCGGTGCCCGCCAGGGCCGAGGAGACGGAGAAGGCCGGGGAACCTGCCGGCGTCTAGGAGAGCAGGCCCCGGCGCAGTACGCCGAGCGCGTGGGAGAGCAGCCGGGACACGTGCATCTGCGAGATGCCGAGATCGGCGGCGATCTGCGACTGGGTCATGTTGCCGAAGAACCGCAGCGCGATGATCCGCTGCTCCCGCTGCGGCAGCCGGGCGATCAGCGGGCGGAGCGCCTCCCGGTCCTCGACCTGCTCCAGGTGGCGGTCGACCGTACCCATCAGGTCGGCCAGTTCGGTGCTCGACTCGTCGCCGGGGACCGGCGACTGCAACGACAGCGCGCGGTACGCGTGGGCGGACTCGAGCCCCTCGACGATGTCCTCCTCGCGTACGCCGAGGTGCTCGGCCAGGTCAGCCACTGTCGGCGCGCGGCCGAGCCGCTGCGCCAGGTCGCCGGTCGCCCGGATGATCTCCAAGCGGAGTTCCTGGATCCGCCGGGGTACCCGGATGTCCCAGCCCTTGTCCCGGAAGTGCCGCTTGAGCTCGCCGAGGATCATCGGAATCGCGTAGCTGGAGAACGCGGTCCCGTGACCGGCGTCGTAGCCGTCGACCGACTTGATCAGGCCGAGGTTGGCCACCTGGACCAGGTCGTCCAGCTGCTCGCCGCGGTTGCGGAAGCGCCGGGCCAGGTACGTGGCCAGCGGCAGGTAGTGCTCGATGATCCGGTCCCGCACACGCCCGTGGTCGGGGCTGTCGGCCGGTAGGTCGGCCAGCAGCGCCAGCAGCGACTGAGCCACGGACTCGGCTTCGCTGCCGGGACGGGTCGCGCCGTCGGTACCGGCGGACACCGTCGCGACAGCGACAGCATCCGACACCGTCGCGACAGCGAGATCCTCGGAGAGCGTGTCGTGCCCACGGAGGTCGGGGGTGGTGGTCGTGGTCATGGTCGTCCCCTGTCCGGCGAGGTCGAAGCGGTGGGAACCGATCCGCGGATCCGCGGCGCAGCCGTCCGCCCACAGGCGGACAGGCCCTTCGACCAGAGTTGTGAACCGTTACGACAGGGGCCCGTTGCTTGAACCCATCACCGTCGGTGGACATCACGTCCCGCTGGCCGCCGCCGCCCTCTTCTGGACGACGATTGGTCAGCTTGCCATCGTCACAGGGTGACCAGAAGTCGCCCGTTCGGATGATATGAGCCTGCGTCGACGTTACCTCCCGGGCACGGCCCGTGGAAGGGTTTCGTAGCGGAGCGTCAGTCGGAACCATCGCCCAGCAGCGCCAGTACGGCCTGCTCAGCCTGGCGGCGAACGGCGAAGTCACCGGCGTCGTCGGCGTCGTCGGACTCAGCCCGCAGTGCGGGCGCGATGGTCTCGCCGGCGTGGTACAGATCGACGACGCGCGGGTTGACGTACGACGCCTTCGCCACCGCCGGTGTGTTGCCCAGGTACCCGGCCACCTCCCGGTACGCCCGGCTCACCACTTTCCTGCGCGCGGTCGCCGAGTTCACGGAGACGGCCTCCGGCTGGGCCAACGCCACGGCCGCGAGGACGGTGGCGTGCCAGGTCCGGAAGTCCTTGGCGCTGATCTCGCAGTCGGTCGCCTCCTTGAGGTAATCGTTGATGTCGGCGCTGCGGACGTCGCGCCACGACCCGCGCCGGCCGACCCGGTAGCCCAGCAGTTCCGGGTTGGGGTCCGGCCGCTTGAGCAGCGCCCGTACCACCGGCGCCACCTCGGCGTCGACGAGGCGCTGGGCCCGCTCGATGCCGCCCTTGGCGGTGTACCGGAACGCCATCACGGCCCCACGCAGGCTCACGTGGTCGCGCTGCAGTGTGGCCAGCCCGTACGTGGGCTCGCCGGAGGAGCTGTCGGCGGTCGCGTACGCCTCGCCGCCGATGCGGAACACCCCCTGGTCGAGCAGCCGGACCGCGACCGCGAGCACCCGCTCCCGCCCCAGCCCCCGGCCCGCCAGGTCGTCACTGACCCGTTTACGAAGCTGCGGCAGGTGCTCGCCGACGACGAGGATGCGCTCGAACTTCTCGGCGTCGCGCTTGGCCCGCCACACGTCGTGGTAGCGGTACTGTCGCCGGCCCGCCTGGTCGACGCCGGTGGCCTGGATGTGCCCGCACGGATCAGGGCAGATCCAGACGTCCTCCCACGCCGGCGGGATGACCAGGGCCCGGATGCGCGCCACCTCGTCCGGGTCGCGCACCGGCCGCCCGGCCGCGTCGAGGTAGCGGAACCCCTTGCCACTGCGGCGACGGGTGAGGCCCGGCCCGTTCGGGTCAGCGCGTCGCAGCCGCATGGGATACCCCACCCCGCTCGGTGGCGTCCGCGTCGAGCTGGCGGCGGGCCGCCGCGTACACCTCATCCACGCCGATCCTGGCGAGCCCGCGCGGGCCGCGCCACAGCACGGTGTGCCGGCCGGTGACCGGCGGGCCCCACAGTCGCGGCGATACCGGCCCGAACAGCACCACCGAGCGGGTGCCGTACCCGGTCGCCAGGTGCGCGACCCCGGTGTCGCCGCAGATCAGCAGCCGGGCGTGCGCGATGAGCGCGGAGAGTTCGCCCAGGTCGGTGCGGCCGGCCAGGACCGCGTCCGGCGGCAGCCCGGCCGCCGTGGCGAGCGCGTGCGCGGCCGCGGCCTCACCGGGCGAGCCGGAGACCAGGACCCGGTGGCCCGCGGCCGCGAGCCGGCCGGCCACGGCGGCGAACCGGTCGACCGGCCAGCGCCGCTCCGGCCCGCTCGCCCCGGGGTGCACGACGACCGCGCCGGCCCGGCCCGGTACCGGTGGCGGCGCCGCGATACCCAGATCCTCGTCGTCGGCGGGGATACCGTGCCAGTGCAGCAGCCGGCACCAGCGGGTCCGCTCGTGCTCCTCGCCGACCCACTCCGGACCGTCCGGCCAGCCGGCCGCCGGCTGGGCGTACCCGATGAACCGGACCGGATCGGTGGCCAGCAGCGCGCGGTGGCTCTCCGGCCCCCGGCCGTGCAGGTTGACCGCGATGTCCGGCCGCGGCCCCGACCAGCACAGGGAGTCGATCGGCTCGCGGACGAAGGAGCCGGTACCGAAGACCCGGTCGACCGCGCCGGTGGCCGTGATCAGGGGGGTGAGGCCGGTCGGGGCGGCGAGGACCAGCTCGTGGCGCGGGAACGCGCGCCGCAGGGCCCGCAGGGCGGGTACGGCGGTGGCCAGGTCGCCGATGCCCAGCGCCCGCAGAGCCAACAGAACGGGTCTCACGGGTACGACGACTCCACCTCGGAACAGACGATCATTTCCCGTACCGCGCTGCCGGGGGGCTGGGACAGCGCGAACATGACCGCGGCGGCCGTGTTGGCCGGGTCGTTGAGCGGCGCGTCCGGCCCCGGCTTGTACTTGGCGTCGCGGGCGTCGAAGAAGTTGGTCTTCATGCCGCCCGGGATGAGCAGCGTGACCCCGACCTCGCCGGCCAGCTCGGCGGCGAGGGCCCGGGTGAACCCGACCACGCCGAACTTCGACGCGCAGTACGCGGTGGCGTCGCCGACGGCCTTGATGCCCAGCGTGGAGGCGACCGTGACGATCGTGCCGTGGCTGACGCGCAGCGCGGGTACGGCGGCCCGTACCACCGCCGCGGTGCCGAAGAGGTTGATCGCGACGATCCGCTCCCAGTCCTCTCCCGAAATACCGGTCAGCGGCGCCGGGATGTCCATGCCGGCCGCGGTGACGACGCCCTTGATCGTGCCGGCCCGCTCGATCAACTCCCGGGTGGCCCGCTCGGCGGCCCGCGTGTCGGACAGGTCGACCGCCACGTAGGGCACGTCAACGGTGGGGGGTTTCAGGTCCAGCACGTACGGGGTGCCGCCGGCCTCGCGTACCGCGGAGACCACCGCGGCACCGAGTCCGCTCGCACCACCCGTGACGATGACCGCACCGGGCATTGACTCCTCCTCAAGATCAAATGATCACTACCGACGCGGGGTCGTCGGCGCGCTCGTGCAGCTCCGGACACAGGGACAGCGCTCCCCCGGCGGCGACGTACGCGGTCGCCGCGGTCACGGCGGTCGTCACCGCCTCCAGAATCGACGAGCCCTCGGACAGCGAGGCCAGCGCGGCGCTGGCGAACCGGTCGCCCGCACCGCAACTGTCGCCCCGCGCGCTGAACGGGGTGGGTACCAGCAGCGGCGGGTTCACGCCGTCGGACATCACCGCGCCGCGGTCGTCGAGCGTGACGACGACCGCGCTGGCTCCCCAGTACCGGCGCAGCCGCACCGCCATGCCGGCCGCCTGCGCCAGGTCGGCGGTGGCGGCGTCGGCGTGCGCGGTCGCGTGGCCATTGCTGCTCGTCGTCGCGTCGCCCTTGGCGGCGCCGCCGTTGCCGGCCACCCGGCCGTTGCCGTTCCCGACGGCGCCGGTGGGGACGGCGTGGTTGGGAGTGACGCGGTTGTTCGCCGCCCGGCCGTTGCCGTTCCCGGCGGCGCCGGCACCGTTGCTCGCGCTCGCGCCGTTGCTCGCGCCGTGCCCGTTGCCGCCCACGTGCACGGCGACCCCGTCAGCCGGGTGCAGCGCCGCGGTCAGCGGCCACTCCCCGCTGCGCGGGCCGCCCAGGTTCGACGACACGAAGCCGCTGGCCTCCGCCCGGTTGGGGGTCACGAGCCGGGTGGCGGGCACCGGGTGACCGCCGCGCGGGTGCGGGTCCCAGACCAGCGGTACGCACTGGGCGCGCTCGGTCAGCGCGGCCCGCAACTGCGGATGTGCGCAGATGCCGCGCCCGTAGTCGCTGACCAGGATCGCGCCGGCCGCGCGGATCGCCTCGATCGCGGCGGCGGGTGCGGCGGCGATCTCGGCCGGGCCGCTGCCCCGGTCCAGCCGCATCAGCAGGTGGCCGCCGGCGCGCAGCCGGATCTTCTCCGGGGTCGGCCCGAGCAGCGGCACCTCGACCAGGCGTACCGCCGCGCGGGCCAACAGTTCCCGGATCCGGTCGCCGGCCGTGTCGGCGCTGACCGCGGCGACGAGCACCACCTCGCGGGGAGGGCGGCCGGGACGGGTACGACCGGGCGGTCCACTCGCCGCCGCCGAGGCGGTGAAGAGCGCGGCGAGCCCGGCGCCGCCGGGCCGGTCGAGGACCTCCGACTCGTCGAACACCGGTACCGGCGCCTCCGGGCACAGCCGCTCGACCCGGCCCAGCACCTCCCGGTCCAGCAGTACGTCACCGACGACCACCAGGGGCGCCCGGCTCACCGCCGCACTCCCCTGCCGACCCGCCGTCCGGCGCGTATCTCAGCAGCGGGCAGCGCGGCCTCGACCTGTTCGCACAGCACGTGGACCGCGACCAGGTGCAGTTCCTGCGCGGTCTGCGGGTCGCACTGGATGGCCAGCACGTCGTCGCTGCACGTTCCGAGGGGGTTGGGCAGGGGACCGGTCATCGCCCAGGAGGTGACGCCCAGGTCGCGCGCTGTCTCGGCGGCGGCGATGAGGTTCCGGCTCCGGCCGCTGCTGGAGATCAGTACGAGGACGTCGCCCTCCCGGCCGTGGGCCTGCACCTGCCGGGCGAAGACCCGCTCGTACCCGTAGTCGTTGCTGATCGCGGTGAGGCTGGAGGTCTCGGCGTTCAGCGCGATCGCCGAGTAGGCCGGCCGGTCGTCGTGCAGCTTGCCGACCAGCTCCGCGCTCAGGTGCTGCGCCTCGGCGGCGCTGCCCCCGTTGCCGGCCACCAGCAGCCGCCCACCGGAGACCAGTACCTCGGCCAGGTGCTGGCCCCACCGGGCCAGTCGCGGCGCCTCGGCCCGGAACAGCTCCAGCGCGTCGGCCAACCGATCCAGCTTCGCGTCCACGCTGGACCGGCGCCACACCAAGTCGAGCCGCCGCTCGACGAACGGATCAAGACCGGGTAGTCCCGATGTGCCGTCGTTGGCCTCGGCGTCGTCGGTGCGGTCGCTGCGCGACTCGCGTCCGGACAGCAAGGTCATCGCGACACCTCACACGGCCCGTCGGTCTCGCTTCGCTGGAGCACGCTGAGCTCCCGGTCGATCTCGCTCCGCTCGGTCATGACGAAACCTCCGTGAGCGCTCCACCGGCGATGATGGGTTCACCGGTGACCGACGCGTACACCCGCTCGACGTCGGCGGCCGTGCGTTCCCAGGTGTACCGGGACCGCACCCGGTCGACGGCGGCGCTGGCGTAGCTCATCCGCCGCACGTCGTCGCTGAGCACCGAGCGCAGCGCGGCCGCCAGCCGCCGGATGTCGCGGCCCGGCACCAGGACGCCGGTCACGCCGTCGATGACGCTCTCGGCCAGCCCGCCGACCGCGTACGCGACGACGGGGACCCCGCACGCCATCGCCTCCAGCGGGGTCAGCCCGAACGGCTCGTACCAGGGTGCGCAGGCGACCACGTCGGCCGACCGGTACCAGGCGGGCATGTCCTCCTTCGGTACGCAGCCGACGATGCGCACCCGGTCGGCGACGCCGCGCTTGTCCGCCAGGCGGCGCAGTTGGCCGACCATCGGCTCGCGGTCCAGCTCGTCGGGTGGCGGCCCGCCGAGCAGGACGAGCTCCGCCTCGGGTACGAGGTAGAGCGCCTGGATCAGATCGCCGAAACCCTTGCGCTCCACCATCCGGCCCACGCTCAGGATCCGGGGCCGCCCGCCCGGCGAGCGCTCGGCCCGGGGCCCGCTCGGGGCGAACCGGTCGGTGTTGACGCCGCTGGGCACGACATGGATAGATCCGCGCGGGATCCCCATCTTGCCCAGCTCCTCGACCTCCTCGGCGCACTGGGCGATCACCCGGTCGGCGAGGTGGCCGAGCTCCCGCTCCAGGCCCAGCCGGGTGTACGGGCTGGTGTCCTTCGAACCCTGGTAACGGCGCTTGATCGAGCCCAGCGCGTGGTAGGTGACCACCACCGGGATGCGGCTGGACGACGTCGCGGTGAGCGCCGCGAGGCCGCTCATCCAGAAGTGCGCGTGGACGACGTCGGGGGCGAACTCCGACGATGCCCAGCGCCCGGCCATCCATCGCCCGAACTCACCCATGAACGGCAGCAGATCGTCCTTGGGTACGAACTCCGGCGGACCGGCCGGCACGTGCTCGACCTGGACCCCGTCGGCGAACGGCACCACGTCGGGCAGGTCGGGGTCGTCACGGCGGGTGTATACGCGTACCTCGTGGCCACGGTGGGCGAGGGCGACCGCCAACTCGGCTACGTGGGTGTTCTGCCCACCCGAGTCGACGCCTCCGATCGAAGCCAGCGGACTGGCGTGTTCGGAGACCATCGCAATCCGCAGTCGCGTCACGAAGTTACCTCCTTCATCAGCGCGTCCCAGTCGGCAAGGAACCGACCCAGTCCGTACCTGGTCCGTGCGGCGCGACGGGCCGCCTCACCGCAGCAGCGGGCGGCCTCGGCGTCGGACGCGAGCCACCGGGCCCCTTCCACCAGCTCGTCCACGTTCGTCGACAGCACGCCCGCGCCCGGCGGGACGGCCATCACCGACTCGGTCGTAGCCAGGACGACCACCGGCACGCCGCAGCTCATGGCCTCCAGCAGGGACAGCCCCAGCGAGGTCCACCGGTGCGGGTGCAGGTACACCCGGCGCCGGGCGATCGCGGCGTGCATCCGCGCCTGCGGCGGATCCTCGAAGACCTCCATCCGCTCGCCGGGAAGGCCGAGCTTGTCTGCCAGACCGGTCACCTTCATGCCGTACACGTCGACCGGCGCGACCGCGGTGAACCGCGGCAGCAGGTCGGTACCGGTCACGCGCCACCGGCGGATCGGCTCGTTGATCGCGGTCGCGATGCGCCGCAGGTCGCCGGTGTAGATCGGGCCGGGGTCGGGGATGCCGTGCTCCACGACCTCGGTGCGGGTGCCCCCGCTGTCCCAGATCAGCCGGTTGTAGTGGGTGACGTGGACGAGTGTCACGTCGTCGCGGTCGGCCATCGGGTGCCGGCTGTTCGGCACGTCGCCCTGCTTGGGCGTGTTGTGCTCGACGAAGACGGCCGGCACGTCGACCCCCAGCCGGCGGCCGAGCCAGCCCTCGGCCAGCTCCCACTCCTCGGGGCGCTGGAGCAGTACCAGGTCGACGTCGGTGTCCGGCAGTGCCTCCGGCGCGACCTCGCGGACGCTGTCCGGCCACGGATAGGTGCGGGCCCGACCGAGCCCGTACGGCCCCCGGTCCGGCGTGGTGGGCACCAGGTACTCGTGTCCCCCCTGGACGAATGCCGTGGTCCAGGCCCCGTGCACGTGCCAGAGCAGGATCCTCAAACTCCACCGCCGTTTCGGGTGGTCAGGGCCGCCACCGCGCCGACGACGTCAGCGGCGGTCACAGTGGACAGGCATGGGTGTTCGGGTACCGGGCAGACCGCGGCGCGGGTGTCGCGGCAGGGCGCGTCGGGATCGCCCAGCCGAACGACCGGTACGCCGTACGGCCGCCACCGCTGGAACGGCACGGTCGGCGCGAACAGGCTCACCACCGGGGTGCCGACCGCCGCGGCCAGGTGGGCCGGGCCGGTGTTGGCGACCACCGCGCAACGGGCACCGCCCAGGACCGCCGCCAGCTGCGCCATCGTGGTCCGCCCGCCCAGATCGACCGCCTCGTCGGCGGCCACGTACCGGGTCAGCTCGCGCTCGCTCTCCGCGCCGGTGACCACGACCGGGTGCCCTGCCCCGACCAGCCCGGCCACGAACTCCCGGCACCGCCGGGGCGGGCAGGCCCGCGCCGCCACGCTGGCACCGGGGTGCACGACGACGTACCCGTCCGGCAGCCCTGCGACGACGGCGTCGGCCGAAGATCTGTCGCCGGCCGGCAACGGCAGGCGTACCCGCAGCCGCCCGTCGTCGCCGGCCGGCAGCGGGAAGCCCGCCGCGGCGGTCAGCGACAGCGCCCGCTCGACCTCCGAGATGTCCTCGTCGACGCCCCGGTGCCGGACGTCGAGCAGCGATCCCGGGTAGTCCTCGGAGATCGCCGCGATGTACGGGACGCCGGCCAGCCGCAGCAGCAGCGCGAGTGGCAGCGGGGACTGGTGGAACGAGGTGAAGATGATGGCCTTGTCGAACTGCCGCGCCTCGAGGTCTTTGACCAGGGCGTCGATCTCGGAACCGTCGACCGGCGGCGGCTGCGGGTCGATCCACGGCACCCGCCACTCGATCAGCTCGTCGACGCCGGGAAGCAAACGGGCCGCGTCATGTCCGCGCGGCCCGCACAACAGAGTGGTATGCGCTGCTCCGGCAGCCACGGCTCGGATGGCGGGGCCGGTGAGGAGGACGTCGCCGGCGGAGTCGGTGCGGGCGACGAGAACTCTGGGGCGCTGCGGCGGTGTCCCGAGGATCCAGTCCGCGGCGGCGGCGAGATCAGCGGCCACGACCGGAGCCGCGGCGACCTCCTCGGCCCGGGTGACCTGCGTGGGTACCAGTACCGCGGCGGCACCGGCGGCCAGCCCGGCCGCCACGTCGGCGCCGATGTCGCCGATCATCACGCAGCGCTCCACCGGTACGCCGAGCGCCCGGGCCGCGCCGAGTACCATGCCCGCAGCCGGCTTGCGGCAGTCGCAGGCGTCGTCGGGGCCGTGGGGACAGTAGTGCCAGGTGTCGAACGGACCGAGCAGCTCCTCGACGCGCTCGTTGACGCGTCGTACCTGCTCGTGCGTCAGCAGGCCCCGGGCCACGCCGGACTGGTTGCTGACCACCGCCAGCCGCAGCCCGGCCCCACGCAGCCGGTCGAGCGCGGCACGGGCGCCGGGTACCGGCCGGACCAGGTCCGGATTACCGTTGTAGGGCACGTCCTCCACGAGCGTGCCGTCCCGGTCGAGGAGCGCTGCCGCGAACCGTTGGCCCTGCAACACCCGACCCCCGCTCCCCACCCCGGTGCACACTTACGGCTAGCGCGACCCGTTGGGCCGCGCCGACGCCGACTGCCTGTGCCGATGCACTACCCGGCCCCATGCCCGGCAAACATCAATTTGCGCTGCACCAGGTACGCTGAGCGGTTGCTGATCGACACGGCCGTATGCGACCCAGGTCACCGGGGATCCGCCCACCGATGAGGCACGATGGTGGGCCGGCAGGGCCTGCGGCGCTGCTCGCCCTTTCGAGGCGGCGGCGATACTCGAATACGATGTGACCGGCGAATGTAAGGAGCGGGAGCGGATGCGGGAGCGGCCGGGTGATCTTCGGCGCGACGGGGCCGGGCGGCAGCCTGCGCCCGGTGCGGCCGACACGCCGGAGCCGACCGAGGCGCTCGCCGCGCTGGTGGCCAAGCTGCGGACGGAACTGACCGGGGTACGCGCGGCGATGCGCAACCGGGCGGTGATCGAGCAGGCCAAGGGCGTCCTCGTGGAACGCCTGGGCGTCACTCCCGACGAGGGCTTCGACCACCTGGTGAAGCTGTCCCAGCGGGCCAACATCAAACTCATCGAGGTCGCCGCGTCGATCGTCGGCGGTACCGCCGCCGACCCGCAGGTCACGCCGGTCACCGAACTCTCCGACGGCGGACGGCCGGCCCCGGCGCGGGGCACGACCCCCGCCCCGGCCCGACGGGCGACGCCGGTCCGGCGCGCGACCCCGACCCCGGCAACAGGCAGGCGGCCGGCGGGCGGGGCGGCTGCGACCGGCCGGTCGGCGCGGGCGCCGGAGCACGAGGCACTGCAGGCCCAGCACCAGCTCATCAGCTCGCGGGTGGCCGCCTCGACGACCTTCGACGAGGTTGCCGAGGTGATCGGTACCGCGGTCACCAGCTGGCCCGCGCCGGCGACCGTGGTCATCACCCTGCTCGAGCCGGCCGGGGCGCACCGCCTCGTCGGCGCCCACGGGATGAGCGCCGGCGAGCGCGGCGCCTGGAGGCGGGTACCGCCGCAGTTCGACGTCCCGATCGTGACGGCCGCCCAGGACCGCGCCGCGCTGCTGATCACCGACCCGAAGGTGCTCGCCGAGCGGTTCCCGGCCATGGCGGAGCTCCCGTACGCGGCCGAGGCGGTCTTCGCCGCGCCGCTGCTGGACGGCGACCGGGTGATCGGTTCGCTCGGCCTGTCCTGGGACGAGCCGATCGACCTCGACGACACCTCCCGTCGCTACCTGTCCGCGCTGGCTCCGCCGGTCGCCCGCGCGGCCGCCCAGGTGGCCGACCGGGCACCGTCACCGGCCTCCGGCGGCCCCGACCTCACCGCCGGCCCGGACTCCGATCCGGCGTCCTGGCTGGCCATCGTGCTGGAGACCGTGCCCGAGCCGGCCGCGGTGCTCGCGCCGGTGACGGAGGACGGGCGGATCGTCGACTTCCGGATCTGGCACGCCAACGCCGCCGCGGCCGAGCTGATCTCCCCGGCCCGCGCCGGCGAGGACGCCACGCTGCTGCTGGCGTACCCCCGGGTCGGCAGCGAACGGCTGCTGCCCCGCCTCGCCGACCTGCTGCACAACGGCGGGGCCGTGCGACTGGGCCCGACCCGGGTGGACCCGGCGAGCACCCGGCTGATCACCGCGCAGGCCGGTCGCCTCTGGGACCGGGTGCTCCTGGTGTGGCGGGAGCACTCCGAGCACGAACTGATCCACCCGCAGCTGCTGGACGCGGAGCGGATCGCCCGGATCGGCTCGTTCCACTGGGACCTGGCCGACCCCGAGCCACGCTGCTCGCCGCAGCTCTACCGCATGTACCGGGGCGACGAGCGGCCCGGCCGGATCAGCGCGGAGGGGCTGGCCGGCTGCGTACACGAGGACGACCTGCCGGCCGTCCAGGACGCCATCCACCGCACCCTGACCGGTGGCGAGCAGCTGAGCTGGGAGTTCCGGGGTGCGGGCCGGCTGGCCGGGCGCCAGCTTCGCATCGTCGCCGCGCCGGTGGTCGACGCCGGCGGTACGGTCACCACGGTCCGCGGCACCGTGCAGGACGTCACCGAGGAGCGCGCGCTGCAGGGCCGGCTGCGACTGGCCGAGGAGGCCCTGACCGCGCAGCGCCGCCGGGTGGACGCGGAGCTGCGGGCGGCGCAGTCGCTGCAGCGGGCGCTGCTGCCCAGCGAGCCGGAGCTGGGGACCACCGAGGGGCTGTGGGTCACCGGCCGCAGCCGTACCTCGAACTCCACCGGGCAGGTCAACGGCGACTGGCACGACGCGTGCGCGCTGCCCGACGGCGCCAGCCTGCTGGTCGTGGGCGACGTGGCCGGCAGCGGGCTGGCGGCGATGGCGGCGGCGGCGCGGCTGCGGTACGCGGTGCGCTCCTACGCCGCGCTGAACATGTCACCGGGCGAGATCCTGGCGGCGGTCAACACGATGCTGTGCGCCCTGGAGCCGGAGCGGACGGCGACCCTGGTCGTAGCCCGGTACGACTCCCGGGAACACCGGCTGTGCTGGGCGTCGGCCGGGCAGGCGGTGCCGGTGCGGTACCGCGGCGATGGCGGGGCGGAGCTGCTGCCGGGGCCGCTGGGCCTGCCGGTGGGCGTGGTGGCCCAGGTGACGTACGAGGACTCGACGCTCGAGGTGGCGCCGGGCGACCGGCTGCTGCTGTACACCGACAGTCTCGTCGGCGCCCGCGGCACCGACCTGGTCGGCGCGCTCGATCCCCTGCTCGGCGCGGGTACGCACGCCGGCCGCGACGACCTGGAAGCGGTCGTGTCCCATGTGGTCGGTGCGTTGCACGGCGGGGCGGATGCCGACATGGCGGCGATGCTGGTGCGCGTCAACGGCTGAAGATCGACGCCCCGGAGCCCGGCGCCCCAGGACCCCGACCTAGCGCCCCAGGACGAGGACCAGCGCGAGCCCGGCCATGGTCAGCATCGCCAGCAGGAACGCCAGCAGCAGTTGGCGCGACTGCGACGCCGGCTCGGCCGGCAGGTCGCTGGTGACCCGCGCGAGGTCGTGGCGGGTCGCCGCGGCGAGCGCCCGGCCGACCCGGTCGGAGAACTCGTCGAGGCTGAGCCGGCCGGCGGCGGTGTGCCGCTCGAGGGCGGCCACGACCCGCATCCGATCGGCGTCCGAGACCCGAAGACCGTCCACAGCGCACACCCCCTCGCCGGACAGGCTATCGCCCCGACCGGCGGTCACATCGACCGTGGCACATGCGTGACCGCATCATCGCCGCAGCGTAAGGGGGCAGCGCGGATGCGCCGGCGCCGGTACTCTCCGGCTGTCGTCCACGCGACATCCACCCCGGAGCCAGTCGGAGGGCATGTGGAGCAGCAGCAATCGGGTCTTCTGGTCATCGAGCGGATTCTGCGAGACCGGGACGGGCTCTGGCGACAGATCATCGACGAGCAGGGGCTGCGCCAACTGACCGGCCAGATGCTCGGTACCTCCGCGGTGAGCCTGGCGATCTACGGTGCGGTCCTCGGCGCCAACTACGGCTGGCTACAGGCGCTCTCCTCGGCCGTGAAGCTACCGCTGCTGTTCCTCGCCACGCTGGCCATCTGCCTCCCCACGCTGTACCTGTTCAACCTGGTCTTCGGCGCCCGCCTGTCGGTGCTCCAGACGGTGACGCTGATCATGGTGGCCGTCACCGTCACCTCGGTGCTGACGCTCGCGTTCGCCCCGATCAGCCTGTTCTTCCTGATCAGCGCGCACAGCTACTCGTTCTTCAAGCTGCTCAACGTGTGCATCCTGGTGCTCACGGCGTTCGTCGGCCTCCGGTTCCTGACGGCCGGGATGCGCATGCTCAACGACCATCAGGAGCACCTGGCCGCCGTCGAGGCCGAGGCCAGGCGCGCGGTCGCCGCGCCGGCCGAGGTGAAAGAGCCCGAGAAGGTGCTGGCGGCAGCGGCCGGCGACGGCGCGACGGTCGACGGGACCGTGGCGGTCGCCCAGCACCTGCCGACGGCGCCCCCGGTCCGGGTGCAGTTCCCGGCCGACCGCCCGCGGCCGGTGCAGCCGCAGCCGCCCGCCGGCCAGCGGCCGACGAGCATGACGCTGCTGTACATCTGGATCCTGCTGTTCGGCTTCGTCGGCACCCAGCTCGGCTGGACGCTGCGGCCGTTCTTCGGCAGCCCGGGCGAGAAGTTCGAGCTTTTCCGCAACCTCGACGGGACGTTCTACGGCGACCTCGTTACCACGATCGGCCGACTGCTGTCCGGCTGAGCGGGGGACGTGTCGGGTGCAAGGTGGCGGCTAACCGGTTGCGGCTGGCCGCCACTTCTTGTTCCGTACGCATCGATGACTATTTTCTGAACCCATGGAGCAGAAGATCCCCGCGGTCACCCTGGACCGCGTCTCGTTGTCGCCGTATCAGGCGCAGGTCGCGCAGCGCCTGCAGTACGTCGTCGCCCAGGTGGTGACCAGCCACGCCGGCTCGCCGGAGCAGGAGGTCGCCAAGATACTCACCGAGCGGCTGCGCGGGCTCGGGGTGAACCCTAACCCGCGTGAGGTGCACCAGATCGCCGAGTCGATCGCGAAGATGCCGCAGTGGCCGAAAGAGAAATAACGCCACCGTCGACGACCGCGCTCAGCTCGTTCAGGTTCGCCACGTGCAGCGTCACGGCCGACGGCACCACCTCGGCGCCGACGCCCACGCAGCGCATGCCCGCCGCGAGCGCCGCCCGTACCCCGGACATGGCGTCCTCGATGACGACGCAGCGTTCCGCCGCGACGCCGAGCAGCCGCGCCCCGCGCAGGTAAGGCTCCGGATCGGGCTTGCCCCGCCGGACGTCCTCGGCCGCGACCAGGTGCGCCGGCTCGGGTAGCCGGGCGGCCCCCATCCGGGCCCGCGCCACGGCCCGGGCGCCCGAGGTCACGACCGCCCACCGCCCCGGCGGCACCGCGGCGAGCAGGTCGAGCGCACCGGGCATCGCCGTGATCCCGTCGACCGCGCGCTCCTCGCGATCCACGATCCACGCGACCTCGGCCGCCACGTCCAGGTCCGGCGCCAGCAACGCGATCAGGTCGACGTCGCGCCGGCCGTGCGACAGCGCCACCGCGTGATCACCGTCGACCCCGTGCTCCGCCGCCCAGTCGCGCAGGATGCGCTCGGCCACGCCGAGCGAGTCGACCAGGACACCGTCCAGGTCGAACAGTACGGCCTCGCACTCCAGGTCCACGATCACGCCAGTAGCGTATGTCCGTGCGTGAACTGGTCGTCCTCGGTACCGGCAGCCAGGTGCCGAGCCGGTACCGCAACCACAACGGCTACCTCCTGCGCTGGGACCGCGAGGGGCTGCTGTTCGACCCGGGTGAGGGCACCCAGCGGCAGATGCTGTTCGCCGGGGTCTCCACCAGCGCGGTCACCCGGATCTGCGTGAGCCACTTCCACGGTGACCACTGCCTGGGGGTGCCGGGGGTGGTGCAGCGACTGTCCCTGGACCGGGTGCCGCACCCCGTCCACGCCCACTACCCGGCCTCCGGTCGGGAGTACTTCGCCCGGCTGCGCCGCGCCAGCGCCTTCCACGAGACGGCCGACCTGCGCGAGGAGCCGGTGTCCGGGGCCGAGACGGTCGTCGCGGTCGGCGACTTCGGGCGGCTGGAGGCGCGCCGGCTCGACCACCCGGTCGAGGCGTACGGGTACCGCCTGGTCGAGCCGGACGGCCGGCGGATGCTCCCGGACCGGCTCGCGGCGGCCGGCATCTCCGGGCCGCGCATCGGTGAGCTGCAACGGCAAGGTTGGATCGCCGGCGCCGGCAGTGTCGGCGCCGCCGACCGTGTCGACATTGCCGACGTCAGCGAGCCCCGGCCCGGGCAGCGGTTCGCGTTCGTCATGGACACCCGGCTCTGCGACGCCGTCTACGCCCTGGCCGAGGGCGTCGACCTGCTCGTCATCGAGTCGACCTTCCTGCACGCCGACTCAGGCCTGGCGCGCGAGTACGGTCACCTCACCGCGAAGCAGGCCGCGCGGGTGGCGGCCGAGTCGGGCGTACGCCGCCTGGTGCTCACCCACTTCTCGCAGCGCTACACCGATCCGACCGCGTTCGGGGCGGAGGCGGCCGAGGAGTTCTCCGGCGACATCGTGGTCGCCTCGGACCTCGACCGGATCCCGGTGCCGCCCCGCCGGTAGCGGGTATCCGCTAGCCGACGTGCAGCGCGGCCTCCTCGAACGTCGTGTACCAGGGCCCGTCGGTGAAGTCGCTGCCGGTCTCCTCGCCGATGTACACGTCGGTCTTGCGCCGGCCGCCCAGGCCGGGGGTGAACTCGTCGACGACGGTCCAGCGCGCGGCCCGCAGTTTCGCGCAGATCTCCGCCGGCAGCGTCCTGCCGTCGTCGGCGCGGCCGCAGTCCGAGATCGTGAACCGGGTGGCGGCCGCCAGGACGTCCCGGTCGGCGACGGCCGACTCGAACGGGCGCAGCCGCCGGCCGGAGCCGTCGCGCGGCGCGTCGTCCAGCCAGTACCCGACGTCGTACGACCAGTTGAGGTACCGGCCGGAGGCGGTGCGGCCGGTGCCCTGGTCGTGGACGGCGGCGACGAAGTCGGCCGGGTACGTGCCGAGGTCGTCGCCGCCGTACTCGCAGTCGATGCTGCGGCAGCCCGTGACCTTGGCCGGGAAGCCCGAGTGGTGCGCCTGCACGGCGGTGTAGAAGATCGTCACGGTCCAGCCCGCACTGTCGCCGCGCTTGAGCGGACGGTCACCGCACGCCGAGACGGCGATCAGCACCGCGGTGGACACCGCGCACCATGCCCTGGCCAGCACCGTTCGATGATGGCATCGACCCGGTGCCGGCGCTCAGCAGGTCATCGGAGCGTTTCGACGTACTTTTCGGGATCCTTGTCCCTGATCTTCAGGCCCTTGCCGCAGGGGTGCTCTCCGTAGAAGACGAGCCACTTCCTGGCGAGCTCGGCGCGCAGGTCCACGCTCGCGTGCTTGCGGAAGTCCGGCAGCGCCTGGTCCTCCTCCTCGGCCAGGTGCTCGCTGTTCTCGGTACGGGCCTTCCAGACCCCCGCCCACCACTCGTCGGACCCGACCGGATGCCGGTTGGCCTCGACGACGGCGTCGCGGATGTTGTTGTGGTCGCGGATGGCGTCCTCGGTCTCCTCCTCCGCGGCGCCCGGCTCGCCGCGCCTGAGCAGGTGCGGGTAGAGGATCTCCTCCTCCGCCTCGGCGTGGATCTCCAGGTGGGTGGCGAGCTGGCTCCACACCGCCGCCAGTTCCCGCCGGTCCGTGGTGTCGTCGAGCCGGGCGAAGCCGCGGCGGAAGGCGTGATGATCGTCGAGGATGAGTGCGGTGATGTCGTCCATGCCCGGTACCTACCCCTTCCACGGGTCGAAGTCGACGTCGAGGGCCTCCTGAGGTGGTCGCTCCGCCTCCGGTACGTGGCGCAGGTTGAGCCGGATCCGGGTCCACGTGCTGCTGCGACCGCGCATCGAGTCGACCAGCACGTCGGAGGGTTCGAGGTAGGTCCAGACCTTCGGGTACCGGGCCTTCCAGCGCTCCAGGCCGGCCATGGCCTCGTCCCGGCCGGCCGCCCGCGCGATCTCGATGAGCGGCATGGTGGACCGGCGGCGGCCGCCCTTGGCCGTACCGGCCCGTTCCGGCGGCGCCTCGTCGAGGCCGGCCTCCTTGTGCTCCTGCGCCAGTCGCAGCAGGGGCTCCAGGGAGCCGGCCGCGTCGTCGATGCCGGCCCACGGATCACCCACCTGCGCGTACCGGGCCGGCACGGTGGCAAGAGTGAACGTCGCCGGGTCGCAGCCGGGTACCTCGTCCCAGGTCAGCGGCGTCGAGACCCGCCCGTGCGGTGTGGGCCGCACGGAGTACGCGCTCGCGGTGGTGCGATCCTTCGCGTTCTGGTTGAAGTCCACGAAGACGCCGTGCCGCTCCTCCTTCCACCACCGGCTCGTCGCCTCGTCCGGTACCCGGTGCTCGATCTCGCGCGCCAGCGCGACCGCGGCGCGGCGGACCTCGGGGAACGTCCAGCGCCGCTCGATCCGCGCGTACACGTGCATGCCCCGCGAGCCGGAGGTCTTCGGCCAGCCGGTCAGCCCGAAGTCGGCGAGGACCTCGCGGGCCACCAGGGCCACCCGCCGCACCTGGTCCCAGGACACCCCCGGTACCGGGTCGAGGTCCACCCGCAGCTCGTCGGGGTGCTCCAGATCGTCGGCCCGGACGGGATGGGCGTGCAGGTCGACGCAGCCGAGATTGATCACCCAGGCGAGCTGGGCGGCGTCGCGGACCACGATCTCCTCGGCGGTGCGCCCGGACGGGAACCGCAGCTCGACCGTGGAGATCCAGTCGGGACGCGACTGCGGCGCCCGCTTCTGGTAGAACGCCTCCCCCTCGACGCCGTTGACGTACCGCTTGAGCGCCATCGGCCGGCCGCCCACGCCGCGCAGCGCCCCGTCGGCCACCGCCAGGTAGTACCGGACGAGGTCCAGCTTGGTGTGTCCGGTCTGCGGGAAGAAGACCTTGTCGGGATTGGTGATCGTCACCTCCCGGCCGGCGATGTCGAGGATCTCGGTACGGGCTGCCATACCGGGACGATACCCAGAATCGACCCTGGTGATCAGGCTGCTGAGGGGACCAGGTCGAGCGCCTGGTCGACGATCAGCCCGATCGGCGCGGCCCGACCGGTCGTCCACGCCGACGTGAACTGCGGCGCGCCGAGCCTGGCCCGTACCGCGTCGAGGGTGGCCTCCCCGTCGCCGGCAGCCGGCGCCGGCAGCCGGTGCCGGTCCCGTACCCCGTCGGCCGCGCCGAGCAGGTGCGCCGCCAGGGTCGGGTCGCGGTCGACCACCAGGCCGGCGACGCTGTCCAGCGAAGCGGCGAGGTCCTCGCGGTCGCCGACCTCGTGGCGGCGGACCAGCGCGCCGGTGAACAGGCGCAGCGCCTCGTCGGCGTCGCCCTCGGCCCGGGCGACGGTACCGAGCAGATGGAGCACGGTCGCCTCGCCGAACAGGTCGCCGAGGGTACGGCTGAGGCTCAGGCTCTCCTCCAGGGCGGTACGCGCACCGCGCACGTCGCCCTTGGCGAGCATGATCTCGCCGAGGCACCCGAGGCCCAGCACGATGCCCCGGGTGTTGCCCGCGGCCCGCTCCAGCTCCAGGCACTCGTGGGCGTACCGGTCCGCCGCGTCGATGTCACCCAGCCGCAGCGAGGCCTTGGTCAGGTTGCCCAGTGCGATCGCCATTCCGGGAGCGGCGTCCAGGGCGCGCCAGATCGCCAGGCTCTCCCGCAGGTGCTCGGTGGCCATGGCGTACCGCCCCGAGCCGATGGCGGCCAGGCCGAGCGCGTTACGCGCCTGGGCGATGGCCCGTGGGTCGGCCGCCGTCTCGGCCCGGCGCAGCCCGTCGGTACCGAGCAGGTACGCCTCCTCGTGGTCGTCCTGGCAGGCGGCGAGCACCGCGGCGGCGTACAGCAGCTTGGCGGCGGCAGCGTCGGTCAGCGTGTCGGTACGGGCCAGCACCTGGGCCAGCCAGCCGCGCCCCTCCCCGATCCGGCTGCCGCCCATCCAGTACCGCCACAGCCCCAGGCACAGCCGGACGGCGATGTCCGGGTCCCCGGTCGCGAAGGCGGCCCGCAGGTTCTGGTACTCGCAGTCCAGCAGGCTCGCCCAGGCGGCCTGCTCCGGCCCGGTCAGCCCGACCGCGGAGCGCTCGGCCAGGTCGGCGTAGTAGACGGCGTGCCGGGCCCGGACGGCGCCGGCGGACGGGCAGGAGGCCAGCTTGGCGACCACGTACGCGCGGATCGTCTCCAGCATCCGGTACCGGCCGTCGGGTTCTCCGACGATCAGGCTCTTGTCGGCGAGCGCGGCCAGCCGCGCGGCGAGGTCGCCGGCCGGGGCAAGGTCCACATCGGAGGACTCGGCGACGGCGAAGACGTCGGCGGCCGCCTCAACGGTCCACCCGCCGGCGAACACCCCGAGCCGGGTGAACAGGCGCTGGTCCGCCTCATCGAGCAGGGCGAAGCTCCAGTCGATGGTGCCCCGCAGGGTCTGCTGGCGCTCCGGCAGGTCGCGGGGGCCTCCGCCGAGCGCGTCCAGGTGCTGGGCGAGGGCGACCAGCAGCTCCTCCGGGGTGAGCCGGTCGATCCGGGCGGCCGCCAGCTCGATCGCCAGCGGCAGCCCGTCGAGGCGCCGGCACAGCGCCGCGACGACCGGCAGCGTCGCCGGCGTGAGCGCGAAGTCGACGTCGGCGGCCCGGGCCCGCTGCTCGAACAGGGCCAGCGCCGGGGAGTCGGCGAGCGCCTGTTCGACGCCGGTGAGGGTACGGGGATCGGGCAGGGGCAGCGGGGGTACCGGGTAGACCTGCTCGCCGTAGAGCGACAGCCGCTGCCGGCTGGTGACCAGGACGGTGACCCCGGGGGCGGCGGCGAGCAGCTCGCTCACCACCCCGGCCGCCTCCATGACCTGCTCGAAGTTGTCCAGCAGGAGCAGCAGGCGCGCCTCGGCGAGGTGTTCGGTGACGCTGTCGAGCAGCGGCTGGCCGGGCGCCTCGGCGACCTCCAGAGCCCGCGCGATCGCGGCCACGACGAGGTCGGCGCGGGTGGTCTCGGCAAGCGAGACGAAGACCGCACCGTCGTCATAGGACTCGGCGACGTCACCGGCCACGGCCAGCGACAGCCGGGTCTTGCCGATCCCGCCCGGGCCGACGAGGGTGACCAGCCGGCCGCCCGCCAGCAGCTCGGCCACCCGGATCCGTTCCCGTTGCCGCCCCACCAGCTTGGTCATGGGTACGGGCAACCGTCCGCGCCGGCGCGGACGGCCCAGCATCGACGGGGACAGCGTCCAGCCGCCGCTGGCCGTGGCGACCAGGCCGCCGCGTGCCCGCAGCCGCTCCAGCTCGCCCACCGCCCGGGCCGGCAGGCCGCCGCTGTGCCCGGCCAGCCAGTTCACCAGCGTCCGGGTGGGTTCGCCCTGCAACCGGTGGCGCAGGAAGATCCGCAGCGCGGCCGGTGACCACGGCGCCAGCTCGGCGCCGGCCAGCAGCGGAAGGCCGACCGACGCCGGTTCGGCGTCGGTGCTCGCGTACACCAGACCGAGCGACTCCGGTGGGTCCTCGCCTGCCAGCAGCCGGCCGACCGCCTCGGCGGCCCGCTGATCGTCACCGAGGTCGCTGACCAGCAGCACCGGAGCGCCCTCGGCGGCATCCGGTCGCGCGTCGCCGCCGGGCGAGACCGGTACGACGGCGAAGCCGCGCAGGCGGGCCACGGTGGCGACCTCGGACAGGAACCGGGTGTACCCGGCGCCCGGCTCGCCGGTCACCCGCAGCGCACCGCGCCGCGCGGTCAGCAGCCGGGTCAGGAACTCCTGGGCCGCGGCCATCGGGGCGTCCCGCTCCCACAGCCGGGAGATCGCGGTGCCGGTGTCGGTGTCGGCGTCGTCGGCGACCGCGCCGCCCCGACCCCGCCGCTTGGCCAGGTAGTTGCGCCGGTCGGCGCAGGAGATCAGGGAGACGGTGTCGTCGGCGTCCTCGGGGTAGGTGGCGACCCCCAGGCTGATCGACAGGTGCAGCGGCGGCTGCCCGGCGAAGTCGGTGGCCCGGATCTCCTCGGTCAGGCGCAGTGCCAGGCCGATCGCCTCGGCCCGGTCGGTGCCGGGCAGGACCAGCACGAACTCGTCGCCGCCGTACCGGAAGAGGGCGTCCCCGCCGCGTACGACCGCCTTCACCCGCTCGGAGAGCTGCCGCAGCACCTCGTCACCGCGCAGGTGCCCGTACGCGTCGTTCACCGTCTTGAAGAAGTCCACGTCGAACAGGAACACCGAGCAGGAGCCGCCCACCCGGTCGGCCCGGGCCAGCTCCTCGTCCAGTCGTGGCTGCAGCAGGGCACGCGGGTACGCCCCGGTCACCGGATCGGTGACGGGCTGGGCGGGGCCGTGCGCCGGGCCGGACGTCACGACACCGTCCCTGCTGGCCGTGGAGTCATGACCTCGTGGTCGGCAGCGGCGCACCACACCTGAGCCTGTTTGCCGACCGGTCCGTCGGTGTCGGCCCGTCGTCGTACACCGCCCCGGTGTTTGCGGTCGCGTTCCGGACGATTTCGGTTGCAGGCCGGTGACATTCAGTGATCAGAGCCGGATCGTTGAGAAGCCGACCCCAGGGTTCCGGACCCACGGAAGGAGATCCGGTGTCACGAGATGGAACGAGGGCAGCCCGACGGGGCCGCTGGCTCGCCACGATCGGCGCACTCGCCGTCGTGGCCGCGCCCGCGGTACCGGGCGGGCTGCCGGCACCGCCGGCCGCGCTCGCCGGCGCGGTACAGACGGCGCATCCGCCGTCAGCCCGTCCGCCCTTCGACGGCGGCGGATGGCAGTCGACCGACTGGTCCAGCACCGCCACCGCGACGAAGGTCAGCGACATCGCGGCGATGATCGGCGCCCCGAGCGGCTCCGACGGCAGTGGTGTCGGCGTCGCGCTGATCGACACCGGAGTCGTCCAGGTGCCGGGCCTGCCGGCGGCTCAGGTGGTCAACGGGCCCGACCTGTCCTTCGAGTCCCAGGGCGACACCGTGCGCTACCTGGACACGTTCGGCCACGGTACGCACATGGCCGGGATCATCATCGGCGACGATCCGGCCAGCGGGTTCAGGGGCCTCGCCCCGAAGGCCAAGCTGACCTCGGTCAAGGTCGGCACGGCGCACGGCGCGGTCGACGTGTCGCAGATGATCGCGGCGGTGGACTGGGTGGTCGCGCACCGCAACGACGACCCGGCCAACCCGATCAGGGTGATCAACCTCGCGTACGGGTCGAACAGCAGCCAGCCGGCCCTGGTGGATCCGCTGACCTACGCGGTCGAGAACGCCTGGCGCAACGGGATCGTGGTGGTCGTCGCGGGCGGCAACGGCAGCACCAGGTCGTCCAACCTGTCGAACCCGGCGTACGACCCGTTCGTCCTGTCGGTGGGCTCGGCGTCGACCAAGGGCACCCGGGACTACGCCGACGACGAACTGTCGCTGTTCAGCTCGGTCTCCAACCTGCGCAACGTGGACCTGCTCGCCCCGGGCGAGTCGATCGTCTCGCTGCGTGACCCGGGCTCGTCGATCGACACCGCGTTCCCGATCGCCCGGGTCGGCGACCGGCTGTTCAAGGGCACCGGCTCGTCCCAGGCGACCGCGGTCGTGTCCGGGGCGGTGGCGCTGCTGCTGCAGAACCGGCCGGACCTCACCCCCGACCAGGTCAAGGCGCTGCTCAAGGCGTCGGCCACGCCGCTGACGAAGGGCAAGGCCGCCACCATGCGGCTGGGCGAGCTCAACCTGGCGGCGGCGCTGTCCAGGTCGACCCCGTCGGGCACGCAGGCGGCGATGCGGTCGATGGGCCTGGGCTCGCTCGAGATGAGCCGGGGCAGCCTGCACGTCTCCCGCAACGGCCTGCCGCTGGTGGGCGAAGTCTCGCTGTTCGGCCCGTTCAACGTGGCCGACTGGACGTACCGCAGCGCCGCGCGCACCGCGTGGAACGGCGGCGTCTGGATGGGGTACCGGATGGCCGGCGACGGCTGGACGGGAAGTTCCTGGGCGTCCCGTACCTGGGCGTCGGCCGCCTGGCCGGGCCGCCCGTGGGCCGGTGCGTCCGCGTGGGCCGACGACGACTGGTCCAAGCACTACTGGACCGGCACGTACTGGGCCGGGACCTACTGGGCCGGCACGTACTGGGCCGGCGACAAGTGGTCCAGCAAGCACTGGAAGTAAGGGAAGGAGCGACGGGCCGGCTGATCAGCCGGCCCGTCACGCTGTGGTAGGGCCAACCGGCTCCAGCCGCACCACCAGCAGCGGCGAGGGGCACAGCGCGCGGCGCCGCGGCAGACCCTCCGGCTCCACCAACTCCGCCGCCGCCACCTGCACCGGCACATCGTCCACCCGGGAGGACACGAACCGCAGGACGTCGGCGCTCGCCTCGTCGACCCACTGGAGATCGTCGACGACCACGAGCAGCGGCCGTGACCGGGCCAGCGCCCGGAACAGGCTCAGCACGGAGAGCCGCACCGCGTCGGGAGCGACCAGCGCCAGCTCGCCCCGGGCCGCCGCGGCGAGCACCTGGCGGCGCGGCCCGGTGACCGCGTCCAGCTCGGCCGGGCTGACCGCGCCCAGCAGCCCGACGAGGAACGCGAACCGCCGGTCCGCGTCCCGCACGGTCGGCGCCCAGCGCAGTACCCGCGACTGGATCGCGGTCGCGGTGACCATGTCGAGCGCGGCGGACTTGCCGACCCCGACCGGCCCGTACAGGAGCGCGCACCCGCCGGCGAGCAGCCACTCCCGCGCCGTGTAGAGCCGTTGCCGACGGCCGTCCAGCCACCGGTCGTGGTACACGTCGGGAGAAGTCGCGCCAGGTAGGTGCTCGGTCACCGGTACAGTCTCGTCGCAGTCGGTAACGATCAGCACGACAGAGCCCCCGAAAGCGTTACACGTCGCAGTACGGAGGCGTGGATCACCACGGGTCGCGGTGACGCCCACCTATTCGTAGGCTGGGAGAGCGTTCGGCACGGCGCGTGCCGGCGCGCCACCGCTCGCAAGAGGTGATCCGTTGACGATCAGCCCGGCCCGGAGTTTGCCGATCACGGTGCTCGCCACCCTCGGCTTCGCGGTCAACTCTGCGGCCTGGATGCTGGTCAGCGCGCTCGAGCCGTATCTGGTGCAGCAGTACAGCCCGGGGCGGGTGGCCCGGGCCGCCGTGGTCGCGGCACCGCTCGTGGTCGGGGCGCTGGCGTGCATACCGGTGGGTGCGCTCACCGACCGCTACGGTGCGCGGTGGACGTTCCCGCTGGTCAGTCTCGTCTCGGCGGGCGCGCTGGCGGCCCTCGCGGTGGTCCGGACCGTCCCGGCCCTGATCCTGGCCTGCTGCGCCCTGGGCACCGGCGGCACCGCGTTCACGGTGGGCGCGGGCCTGGTGGCGCGCTGGGACGGGCCGGGCCGGCGCGGGCTCCGGCTGAGCGCCTTCGGGGCCGGTATCGGCGGCGCCGCGATCGGCGCCACCGTGGTCCGGCCGCTGATCGGCCCGCTCGGGGCCGGTACCGCCCTGCTCGCGACGGCCGCGGTACCGGCCGGGTACGCCGTCGTCGCCGCCGTCCTGGTCCGGGACGCCCCGGCCCGCCGCGCCGACCGGTCGACGCTCCGGGACATCGCCGCCATGCTGGGACTGAGCGCGATGCGGTACTGGGTCGCGCTCTACGCCGTCGCCGCCGGCGGCCTGCTGGCGATGATCGTGTACCTGCCGACCTACCTGAACCGTGTGTACCGAATGGACTGGGCCGGCGCGGCGGTGCTGATGGCGCTGTCGGTCGCCGCGGCGGCGCTGTCGCGGCCGTTCGGTGGCTGGCTCGCCGGGCGGCGGGACGCCGTCGCGGTCCTGACGTGCTGCTTCGCCGGGGTCGGCGCCCTCGGCGTCGTGCTGGCGTTCCAGCCCCCGCTGCCGGTGACGGTCGTCGGGTTCCTGGGCGTCGCCGTCGGCCTCGGTACGGTGGGCGGCGTCGTCTGCGACCTCGTCGGCCGGACCATCCCGCGCGGCCGGGCCGGCCTGGTGGCCGGCGTGCTCGGCGCCACCGGGTGCCTGGCCGCCCTGCTGCCGCCGCTGGTCCTGTCCGTGGTCGAGCGGTTGGACGGCTCGTACGAGATCGGCCTGATGCTGCTCGCCAACGTGGCGCTGGCGACGGCGCTGCACCTGCGCATGCGGCGCGAACTGGTGGACGGCGCGCTGGCCTACCCCCTGACACCGACGCTCCCCGCCGACCTGGACGCGACCGCCACCACCGTCGTCGCGGTGGCCGCGGCGGACGCCGCCAGGTCACCGGCCGAGACCGCGGCCACCCTGGCCGACCTGGCCGCCCACCACGAACTGGTGATCACGTACGGCCACGACGAGTCCGCCGCGTTCGGCCCGACGGCCCTGGTCGAGGCGCTCCGCGCCCGCCTGCCCCGGTTCCGGGTCACCGCGGTGTTCCTCGACGCGTACCCGCACCTCGGCGAGCCGGAGTGCGCCCTGCTGGCCGAGCTGCTCGACGAGGGCGCGCTGGCCGTGGCCGTCGTACCCACCACGGATCCGGGGCCGACCGCCCGGGCGCTCGCGGTACGGCTGGCCGCGGACACGACGCTGCGGCTCGGATACGACCCGATGGACGGTACGTATCTGCGTACCCTCGCGGAGCCTGCCTCCTCGGTCCCGGGCTGACCCCCGTTGCCCCTTTATGCACTCATCGACTGACAGCAACTGACAATCGTCGATACGGGGTAAGTTGTGCGTCCGTGGTCCGTTCACGGTGGCCGGACCGGGGAGGACGGTCCACCATGCCCGCAGCAGTCACGGCGCTCCTACTCTCGGGGTTCGTCGCGCTCCTCGCGGCCGGCGGCGTCTGGGCCCTGACGCGCGAACAGATCCGCCGGGACCTGGTCGGGGCCGCCGGCTCGACCCGCGCCCTCGAACTGCACCGGACCCGGCTGGCGTCCTACCCCGCCGCCTTCAGCGCGATGGCGCCCCTGTCGTCGCTGCGCCGCACCGACCTGACCGCGGAGGTGGCCGCCGCGGTGGCCGAGGAGCTGAACGCATGGCTGTACTCCGCCGGCGGGATGTGCGCGGACGCGGCGACGCGCGGCGCGATACTGGGGCTGCGGGACAGTTGCGACCGGTGGGCGCGCAACGGTGGGCCGCGGCCGCCGCAACTGTACGAGTTCCGCAACCTCGCCGTCGCGTTCCTTCGCCGGGACCTGGACCTGGCCGGGCTGGAGCCGTTCGACGTCCGGCGGGCGGTCACCCACCTCGCGAAGTTGCGCGACGACCTGGACGATGCGACCACCACCCCGTGATCACCAAGAGTTCCAGGCGTCACGGGGTCAGCACAGCAGGGGCTGCGAGACGATCGGAACGGCGGGCAGCGCTTCGCGACGGCTCGTTCCTCGCCTCCGGCAGCCAGCTTGTCGGACTCCGGTCAATACGTGACAGGCGTTCATGTGGTCGGTGCAACCACTCGACGAGGCGTCAACGAGGATGGGTCGGGCGTCGAAGTCGCACCCATTCCCGTGTCCTCGGGACGCACCGACCGGCATCGCCTGCACCGCGGCGGGGACCGGCTGGCCAACAACGCCCTGTGGCGCATCGCTTTGGTCCGCATGCACTGCCACCAACCCACCAAGGACTACGTCGCCCGCCGCATCAGCGAAGGCAAGACCAAGCCCGAGATCCTGCGCTGCCTCAAGCGCGACATAGCCTGCGAGACCTATCCTTACCTGGCAGAAACGACGATCACCCGTAGACCAGGACCTGCTCGTGCCCAGTGACCGACAGCAATTCCATGCCCGCCACGTGGCGGCGCTCGATCTCGTCGAGGCATGGATGCACGACGAGGACGCCGACATCTCCAACATCGCCGACGACCTCGCCCGAGAGCCGCAAGCGGCCTGCTACGCGTTGGCGCGGATCACGGATGTTGCCCTGCAACTATGGGCCAATGCCGCGGACATCGACCGGGACCAGGCGTTCGCAGCGCTACGAGCCAAGGTCGAAGGCGACCTGGCGGACAGTCCGCACGGCGGTTGGTGAAACCAGCGTCAAGCCGCTTGCGTGAAATAGGAGCGTCATTTATCGATTGGCAGCCAGCGGTGTGCCGCCACCCAGTGCTATTGCGCAGGTGATGGCCACTGACGAGCACCTGGTGGGCCAGTATGGCTGCATGCCTGAATCGGTCCTGACCAACATCCGGGTGTTGAAGCCCTCCCGGCGACGCCTTACACCCGGTGACATCTTCGTTGTGGGTCTTCCAGACGAGACGTACATCTTCGGGCGGGTGATCCGTGTTGACATCCCGGAAGAGTGCGCACCGACACCGCGCTCGAACCTGATCTATATCTACCGCCACCGCTGCCGGTCCAAGGTGCCCGAGCTCGCCCAGCTCACACCCGACCGCCTGCTGGTACCGCCCCTGTTTACCAACCGCCTCGGCTGGTCGCGCGGCTACTTCGAGACCGTCGCCAGCCAGCCGCTGACACCGGCCGATCTCCTGCCGGTCCATTGCTTCCGCACCTGGACCGGGGCCTTCGTAGACGATGCTGGGAATCGGCTGCCGGCTGAACGTCAGCCGTGCGGAGACTTCGCTCTCTGGAGCTTCCGTGGGGTCGATGACCAGATCAGCAAGGCGCTCGGAATCCCGCTCGTGCCGG
>NZ_BOON01000013.1 GCF_016863255.1 Planosporangium mesophilum | reverse complement strand
CGAACAGACAAACGGCACCGACCCCAGGTGCTCCCGAAGCACCCGACTCAGCCCGTCCAACCGCTCATCCACCCGCCCAAAGTAGAGACCGGATACGACACTTTTCTCGAACGAATGTGCCAATTAGTGGGTTCCAATGGGTGCGTTGAGCTGTGGGAGCTGATCGAGGCGGATGCTGGGCATTTTCGGTGGCGTGGCGGGTCCGGTGCGGAGATGATCGTGGCAATGGAACTTGTCACGTCCCGTCTGCTGCTACGGGAGTTCAGCGAATCGGATCTTGACGCTGTCCACGCGTATGCCGCTGATCCCGAGGTGACGCGGTTCATGGACTGGGGACCGAACAGCCCGGAGGACACGGCCGCGTTCCTGGCCGAGGTGCGGCAGGATAGGCAGGCCGCGCCGCGCTCGGCCTACACCCTGGCCGTCGTCGTTCATGCGACCGGCGATCTCGTCGGCGCGATCCACCTGGAGGAGACAAGCAGAGCCCACCGCCGTGGCGAGATGGGCTACGTCCTGGCTCAGCCCCATTGGCGAAGGGGTTACGCCACCGAGGCCGCCGCGGCCATCCTCCGGTTCGGGTTCGACGAGGTCGGCCTTCGTAAGATCACCGCGACCTGCGACCCGGACAACGTCGCTTCCGCCCGCGTTCTCGAGAAGATCGGCATGCAGTACGAGGGGCATCTGCGTCAGCACTTGCTGATCCGAGGGCAGTGGAGGGACCGGTTGGCCTTCGCTGCCCTCTCGTCAACGCATTGACCGGTTGTTGGGCTTTCCGGAACTGCCGTCGAGAGGGTGGTGTTCGGCGCCGCCCACATCCTGGTGCGCGTGCGGCTGCGGTCACGCCGGCTGCGCTGCCCATGCGGATGGTCAGCACGGCGACCGTCCCCCACCGGACCGAACTCCACCGTCGTGACCGATACGGTGGCCAGTTTCTGTCCACGGTGGAGGGTCGAGTCGAAGACGATCCGCTCCCCCGGGACGATGTCGTGGTACACGGACTCGAACATCAGCAGCGGTCCATCCTGGTGGCGCGCGTGACGTAGCGGTCGGCCATGGTCTGACCCGTTGCGCTGGCGCGTCGGAATGGTCGGTCAGGGATGGTCGGTCAGGTAGTCACCGAGCCGGTCGAGCCGCTGTTTCCAGGACGTCCGTTGCCCCACGCCGGAGTGGCCGCCGACGTCACCACCCGACCGCCGCCGACCTCCCAGCGCCGGTTGAAGCCGACCGACCGCGCGAAGTACGTGTCGTGCGTGACCGCCAGCAGGGTCCCCCGGTACGCCCGGAGCGCCTCCTCCACCACGTCCAGCGAATCGAAGTCGAGGTAGTTGGTCGGCTCGTCGAGCAGCAGTACCGGCGACCGGCTGTTGACCATGACGGCGAGCAGCAGCCGGCGCAGCTCGCCGGCGGAGAGCGTACGCAGGGGCGCGCTCCACATCTCTTCGTCGAACAGGTACGCGTCCAGCAGCTCCTCGGCATCGTCGATGTAGACCGGCACCCGCGACCGGAAGAAGTCCAGGACGCTGATGCCGGTGCGGATGTCGTCGTGGGTCTGCGGCAGCAGGACAGCCCCGGTGAGCCCGGCCAACTCGCGCAGCAGGCTGGTCTTGCCCGCACCGTTGGGGCCGGCGATCAGGATCCGCTCGCCGGCCCGTACGTCGAGGTCGACGTCGTCGAGGATGGTGCGGCGACCCCGCCGCACGGTGAGGCCGCGTACGGTGAGCGGTGCCGGGTCGCCGGAGAACGCCAGCGTCAACACCGGACGGGTACGCGGCTCGGCCAGCCATCGGGCGCTCCGCAGCTGTCGATACAGTCGCCGCTCACGCGCCTTCGCCTTCTTGGCGACCTTCTTCGCGTACCGTCGGATCTTGTCGTTGCGGGTGCTGGCCTCGACCTGGCGGGCCTGCTCCTTGGTGCGTTCGATGTCGGCTTCCCAGCGCCGGCGCGCCTTCTCCTGCGCCTCGTAGTCGAGCAGTCGCCGTTGCCAGCGCCGGGCCTTCTCCGCCCGGTAGGCGGTGTAGCCGCCCTCGTAGAGCTGTGGCCGTACGTCGATTCCGTCCAGCTCGATGATGCGGTTGACGGACCGGTCGAGGAAGGCGCGGTCGTGACTGACCACCAGTACGCCGCCGCGGAAGGCGACGAGGTAGTCGGCCAGCCAGGCGGCGCCGTCGGCGTCGAGGTGGCTGGTCGGCTCGTCGAGTAGGAGCAGGTCGGGCTCGGCCAGCAGCACCCGCCCGAGCATGAGCCGGGCCTGCTCCCCTCCGCTGACCTCGATCAGACGGGCGTCGTCGGGCAGGTGCGCGACGTCGAGCCGCTGGCGGACCTCGGCGAGTCGGCTGTGCGCGGTCCAGCCGCGCAGCGCCATCCACCGCTCCTGCGCCGCCGCATATTCATCCGGCGCGGATGGGGAATCGGCCATCGCGGCGGCCAGCTGACGCATCCGCTGCTCCGCGGCGAACACCGGCCCAAGGCCTTCGCTCAGGAACGCACCGACGGTGACGTGCGGGTCGGGTACCTTCTGAGCCACGTACCCGAGCCGGGTGGCCGGCCCGGGCCGGACGTGCCCGGACGTGGGCGACTCCTGGCCGGCGAGTACCCGTAACAGGGTGGACTTCCCGACGCCGTTGGGGCCTACCAGCCCGATGCGGTGGCCGGCTCCGACGACGAGGTCGACGTCGGCGAAGATCGGGTCGGCGTGGAACCGCTTGGACAGCGCGGTGACCGTGACGAGTGACATGCTGATCCTCTGAACTCCGTGCGGCGGGACGTTTCGTCTGCGGGCACGCGGATCAGAGCATCGGGAGGATCACTCCAGTTCTACGCCGTCGGTTGGACTCCACCCTGCCGGCCAAGAACTGCGGCGGCAACCCAATTGCGGCGGCTACGCCACCACCGGACGAACCCACCGGGCGTTCCCAGGCTGCTCCCAGTGAATTCCGGGTGTCGCTACGTGCGTGACCCGGGCAGGCTGGGTTTGCATATCCGGAAACCGCACTCCCCGAGGAGCTCAATTCCGGTGCGCCTTCGCAATGTCTTCACGGCTTTCACGATCGCCGCCCTGGCGCTGTCGGCGGTCACGCTATGGACGGACGTCACCGGCACCGGGAACGCCGCCACCGTACCGGGCCCGTTCGCGCGCTACACCCGGGACCTGGGCGGCGAGGAGCCCTCCCCGACGCTCGGCATGGCCGGCCAGGCCGCTCCCCCGCTGCTGGCTCCCGCCCCGGTGAGCGTGTCCGTTCAGGGCTTCTACGCCTGGGCGCTGCTGGACCGCAAGACGGGCACGATGACCGGCTCGACCAACGCCGCCGCCGCGACCAACACCACCGAGTCGATGATCAAGGTCTGGATCACCGCGGACTACCTGCGCCGCTTCACCGCCGCCGGGCCGGACCAGGAGCGGCTGGACGAGCTGAGCCGGATGATCCGTGACAGCGACGACGCGGCCGCCCAGGACATCTACGAGGCCGACGGCGACAACGCGGTCGTCCAGCGGATGGTGAGCGTCTGCGGCCTGACCGAGACGTCGGTCGTGGACGGCTGGTGGAGCCGTACCCAGATCTCGGCGCGGGACGCGGTACGCCTCGGCGCGTGCCTGACCGACGGGCGCGCCGCCGGCCCGAAGTGGACGAGCTGGGTACTGGGCGAGATGCGTCAGGTACGCGGGGAGGGCCGCTTCGGCGTGGTCGAGGCGCTGCCCACCGAGGTGGCGAACCGGATCCCGATCAAGAACGGCTGGACCGTCGTGGGCGACGAGTGGCACGTCAACTGCATGGCCGTGGTCGACCGGTACGTGCTGGCGGTGCTCACCCGGTACCCGGAGGAGCTGGGGCTGGACTACGGGGCCGGTATCTGCCGAAGCGTCACCAGTCAGCTCCGTCCCCGTAGCTAGCGCTGCCGACACGCCTAGCTCTCCGGGCCGCTGCTCTGCACCACCTCGAACTCCAGCAGGGTCGCACCGGTCGCCACCGGCCGCTCCCGCTCGCCGGCGTGCGCCTCGCGGGCGCCGCTGTCGGCCCAGGCCCGGAAAGCCTCCTCGCTCTCCCAGCGGGTGTAGACGAAGTACCGGTTCTCGCCCTTCACCGGCCGCAGCAGTTCGAAGCCGAGGAAGCCCGGCGCGCCCTCGACCGCCCGGTGGCGGGCGGCGAAGCGGCGCTCGAGCTCGGGGCCGGAGCCCTCGGGTACGTCGATCGCGTTAATCTTCACAATCCCCATGGATCCACCGTATCCGCACCCGGTGTGCCCGGCGCAGCGGGCGCCCGCGCAGTCTCAGCCACCTCCCAGGCGCACTTCAGCACGCGCGAAGCCAACAGAGCCACGCTCGCTCTATGACACCCATCGAACCCGCTAGCGAGCAACCCGAGGCAGGACCGGCGCACCCCGCCACGCCTCGGCCGGAGCCGCCGGTCGGCCTCCTGCCACGATGGATGCCCCACCAGCCGTACTGGAGTCAACCCGTCGTATATGGACCCGTCGTATGTGAACCCGCCGCCAGTCAACCCGCCGTACCACCGCCGGGCAGGTGGCGTACGCGCGTGGCGGGCGGGTTCGCCGCGATGCTGCTCGCGCTGTGTGCCGGGTTGACCGGCGGTTACCTGGCGCACCGTCTGGACGAGGCCGCCCTCTCGCCCGGCCGGCTCGGCGCCTCGGCCACCGTGCTGGACCGGTCGACGCTGGCCGGCGTCGCCGCCGCGGTACAGCCGAGCGTGGTCTCGATCGACGCGGGCTCGGCCGAGGGGTCCGGCATCATCCTCAGCTCCAACGGCTACGTACTCACGAACAACCACGTGGTCTCCACGGCCCGGGACCGCACGGTCCAGTTGACCTTCGCCGGCGGCAGGACCGCCTCGGCCGGCATCGTCGGCGCCGACATCGCGCACGACCTGGCGGTCGTCCGGGCCAACGGGGTGTCCGGGCTGAGCGCCGCCGCCTTCGGCGACAGCCGGCGGGTCCAGGTGGGTGACACGGTACTGGCCCTCGGCAGCCCGCTCGGACTGCAGGGCACGGTGACCGCCGGCATCGTCAGCGCCCTGCACCGCGACCTGCGCGGGGCCGGCCGGGCCAACGGCAGCAGCTTCTCGATCACGGACGCGATCCAGACCGACGCCGCCATCAACCCGGGCAACTCCGGAGGCGCACTGGTCGACAGCGCCGGCCGGGTGGTCGGCATCAACACCGCCATCGCCACCGCCGGTCAGGGCCAGGGCAACATCGGCGTGGGCTTCGCCATCCCGAGCAACACCGCCAAGCAGGTCGCCGATCGGCTGATGGGTTCCTGAGAGCTGACGGGTTCCTGAAACGGAGTCAGCGGTTCTGGCTCGGCACGTTCTGCACGCCCTGCCAGACGGCGCGGGCGCCGCTGTCGCCGACCCGGTACACCTGGACCAGGTTCGCCCCGGCGACGATCACCGCGACCGCCGCGACGGCGAGCGTGAGCGCAGACGAACCACCGACCGCGGCACCGCCGCCCGACTCGGAGCCGGCCCGGGCGCCACGCCGGCCCAGGACGTACAGCGCCACGGCGGCCACGAGCAGCGGCAGCGCGAACCAGAGGAGGCGGTCGCCGAGGACCGCGTGCTGACCCGGGTCGCCGACCTTGAGCGCCAGTTGCTCCCCGCTGTGGGTCGCGACCGGGATGGCGAGCGTAGCGAGCGTGGCGAGCGCGACGACGATCCCTCCGTACCGGGCCCGCCACGAACTACGCAGCGCGACAGCGATCACCCCGAGACAGGCCAGGGGCAGCAGGACCACGACGGCGTGTACGACGAGCGGGTGCAGGGGCAGACCGTTGATGCTGTCGGGCACGATGGCCTCCTGTCGGGTACGGCGTTCGATCGTCGTCATTCTGCCGTTCGATCCTAGGAAAAAGCTGGGAGCAGCCAACCGCCGACGGGCCGGTAGACGTCATCCGTACGGCCGGAATGCGAGCCGGACGGCGGCGACGAAAAATGTCCATGCGGGCACATACGGGTGGAGCGGAGATTCGTATGACGTTTGTCTATACCGTCAACCGCCAGGGTCGCACGGTGTCGGTGACCGCCGGCGGCGAGATGGACGTGGCCGCCGGCGGGCCGTTCGGCTCGATGCTCTGCCGGCTGGCCGAGTCCGAGCCGACCGAGCGGATCGAGGTCGACCTCGGCGCCCTCCGGTTCATGGACTCCACCGGCGTCGCCGCGCTCAACCGGGCGTACCGGACAACCGGCCGCCACGGGTGCGTCCTGGTGGTGATCAGGGCGACCGGCGTGGTGCTGCGGGTCCTCGAACTCACCGGCGCACTGACCCACCTGTCGCCGCGGGCGGAGGCGGGCACCGATCAACCGTCGGCGTAGATGACGACCTGGGTGGGTACGCCCGAACCATGATCCTGGTTGGAACGTCGGGCTGGCAGTACCGCGACTGGCGCGGGCGCTTCTACCCGTCCGACCTGCCGCAGCGGAAGTGGTTGGAGTGGTACGCGGCCGCGTTCGCCACGGTCGAGGTCAACAACGCGTTCTACCGCCTGCCCGAGCGCGCCACCTTCTCCGACTGGCGACGGCGTACGCCCGACGACTTCGTCGTGGCGGTGAAGATGAGCCGCTACCTGACCCACATCAAGCGGCTGCGCGAACCGCAGGAGCCGGTGGCGCGGTTCCTCGACCGCGCGGCCGGCCTCGGCGACAAGCTCGGCCCGGTCCTGTTGCAACTGCCGCCGACCCTGCGCGCGGACGCCGGCCTGCTCGACGCCGTGCTGGCCGAGTTCCCGGCCCACGTCAAGGTCGCGGTCGAGCCCCGCCACGAATCGTGGTGGGTGCCCGAGATCCGCGAGACGCTCATCCGGCGCGGCGCCGCGCTGTGCTGGGCGGACCGGCTGGGCCGCCCGGTCACGCCGCTGTGGCGGACCGCGGACTGGGGCTACCTGCGGCTGCACGAGGGGCGGGCCCGGCCCCGCCCCGCGTACGGCCGGCAGGCCCTCGGCACCTGGCTCGGCCGGATCGCCGAGACGTTCGGAACCGACCGGGAGGCGTACGTCTTCTTCAACAACGACCCGGGCGGTGCCGCCATCCGGGACGCCGTCGCGCTGGCCGAGCTGGCCCGCCGCCGAGGGCTCCCGGTGACCCGCGCCGATTACGACCCAAGGACCGAGTTGGTGCACTGAGCATCCCTGATCATGGCTCGGCTGCCCGGTTTCGCCTGATCCAGCCGGGGTAGCCGCTCGCGTGAGCAGAGTTGTCCATCGCCTGCGGGGCGCGCAGGTGGTCACCGCCCCCACCCGACCGGAAGGAAGCGGCGATGAAGGCAGTCACCTGGCACGGGAAGCGGGATGTCCGCGTCGACACCGTTCCCGATCCGGCGATCCAGGAGCCGGAAGACGCCATCATCAAGGTCACGTCGACCGGCATCTGCGGCTCCGACCTGCACCTGTACGAGATGATGGGGCAGTTCATGACCGAGGGCGACGTCCTGGGCCACGAGGCGATGGGCGAGGTGTTGGAGGTCGGCCCGGGAGTCAACACTCTGAAGACGGGCGACCGCGTCGTCATCCCGTTCCAGATCGCCTGCGGGCACTGCTTCATGTGTCTGGAGGGCCTGCCGACGCAGTGCGAGACCACCCAGGTCCGCGAGTACGGGATGGGTGCGGCGCTGTTCGGTTACACGAAGCTGTACGGCCAGGTGCCCGGCGGCCAGGCCGAACTGCTGCGGGTACCGATGGCGGAGTTCGGCCCGATCAAGGTGCCGCACGGGCCGCCCGACGACCGGTACGTCTACCTGTCCGACGTGCTGCCGACCGCGTGGCAGGCGGTGGAGTACGCGGCCATCCCGCCCGGCGGCAGCGTCGCCGTCTTCGGGCTGGGCCCGATCGGGGACATGTCGACCCGCGTCGCCATGCACCGCGGCGCTGCCCGGGTGATCGGCGTCGACCTGGTACCCGAGCGGCTGGAGCGGGCACGCGGCAACGGCGTGGAGACCCTCGACCTCAACGAATACCCCGACATCGCCGCCACCATCCGCGAGATGACCGCGGGGCGCGGACCGGACTCCGTGATCGACGCCGTCGGCATGGAGGCCCACGGGGCGGCAGCGCGCACCGAACTCGGCGAGAAGCTCGGCGGCCCGAAACCGGACGCCCTGGTCACCAAGCTCAAGGAGATCACGGGCGTGGACCGGCTGGCCGCGCTGCACATGGCGATCGACACGGTACGGCGCGGCGGCACCGTCTCCGTCATCGGCGTGTACGGCGGCCTGGCCGACCCGCTGCCGATGCTGGAGATGTTCGACAAGCAGGTCGAGGTGCGCATGGGCCAGGCCAACGTGCGGACCTGGGTCGACGACATCATGCCGCTGCTGAACGACGAGGACCCGCTCGGCGTCGAGCACTTCGCCACCCACCGGGTGCCGCTGGACGAGGCGCCGCAGGCGTACGAGAACTTCCAGAAGAAGGTGGACGGCACGGTCAAGGTGCTCCTCAAGCCGCAGGAGAGCAAGAACCGCGAGAGCGAGGAGCGGTATGAGCAGCGGAGCGTGCGCACCAACAGGTGAGCGCACGCCCTGGGGAGCCGCATGGACCGGAACACCGTCACCTCGCTGCCGCTGACCGGGGACCGCGGCTGGCAGACGATGGCGGGCGGGTGACCGGTCCGGGGCGCCCGGGTGCACCATTGACCCATGCCACTGACCTCGCTGACGCTGACTCCGCTCCCTCCGCTCGCGTCTCCCGAGTCCACCGCGGTCAACGGCGTCAAGCTGCTCGGCATCGTGGTCGGCACGGTGCTGCTGCTGGCCGCGATGCGGGCCATGTTCGGCCGGCGCAAGTAGCCGGGCCGCGTCGTAGCCGGGCCGGCGGTCAGTTCCCGACGCCGCACCGGTCCGCGAGCTGCCGCAGCAACAGCGAGGACTGGCCGGACGCGACGTCGAGCAGCCGCCGGATGAGCATGTGGCTGGCCGGGCGGCGGCGCACCTCCTCGGGCGCCACCTGCTCGGCCCGCGAGACTGCGACCGTGGCCTCCGGGTACTGGCGGCACTGCCGGTACGCCTCGGCCATGTCCAGCAGGTAGGCCGCCTTGCGCTCGCGCGGCAGCCGGGCCAGCGACTGCGGCTCGATGGTGCTGGCGTAGGCGATCCCGCGCCCGCCCTCCTCCATCCGTACCAGGGCGGCGAGGCGGTGCAGGGCGACGTTGGTGGCGCCGAAGACGTTGACCGGGTCGCAGTACCCGGGCGTCAGCATGCGGGTCACCTCGTCGGCCCGGCGGTGCATCGTCAGCGCCAGGTCGTTGTCACCGTCCTGCGCGGCCGCCATCTCGGCGGGCAGCAACAGCATGCCGTACAGCGACAGCAGTTGCGGGTCGCGCGAGGCGAGCTCGGGCCCCATCCGG
Organism: Planosporangium mesophilum; assembly: GCF_016863255.1. GTDB lineage: Bacteria > Actinomycetota > Actinomycetes > Mycobacteriales > Micromonosporaceae > Planosporangium > Planosporangium mesophilum. Next base: position 41,751 of record NZ_BOON01000013.1, on the reverse strand, counting down.
TCGGCCATCGCCAGGAGCGCGTCGAGGGCGTCCCGGGGGTGCCCCAGGCAGGCCATCGCCCGCGCCACGCTGCGAGTGGCTCGGGCCAGGCAGATCGTGTCGTCGACGCTCTGCGCCGCCATCATCGCGCGGTCGGCGGCCAGCCACGCGGTCTCCGGGATCTCGAGCTTCAGCAGCGTCGACGAGGCGAGCCGGTAGCTCATCACCAGGCAGCGGACCGCCTCCACCCGTTCGGCGCATTCAAGCGCCTCGACCGCCCGCTGCGCCTCCGCGATCAGCCCCGGCAGCACCCTGCCCATGGTCGAGAAGTGCGACGACAGCCAGGCCGAGCAGGCGTAGTCGACCTGTCCGCGCAGCCGGGCCAGGTCGGGCGCGGTGCCTCGCTCGCCCAGAAGCACCCGGTACGAGCCGAGCGCCGCGCGGATCGCCCGTACCTCCACGGCGTCCGGGCTCGCGACGGCCCTGCGGGCCACGTCGTCGTCGGTCAGCGCCGCGACGTCGATCTGGAGCGCGCTCGCCACCGCCTCGAGCATCGGTAGCCGTACCAACCCCCGCTGCCCGGTCTCCACCTTGTCCACCCAGCTGATGGAGCGCCCGACCAGATCCCCGAACTGCTGCCGGGTCAGCCCCCGCCGCGCGCGCCAGTAGCTGACCCGCCGGCCGATGTCCCGGTTACGAACATCCATGCTCTGCCCCACGAATGGTCAGCCTAATGTGGGCCGAACAGCTAGCTTGCACAAATTGTGCTCGTTTCCCAACGTTCAGTTACCACTCGATTTCGCGGCGCACCGTCGCGTGCCGATTTATAGCAGTACCCGGTCACCGAAATTGCGGGTTAAGGGCTTGGTACGGGCGGACTGCGCGACGGCGCGAGGTCTCGGAGTCCGCCACCGGTACTGAGGCATCCTCATGACCCCGATGCCTTAAATCGCAACGGTATCCGTGCACAAGCGCCCCACGGCGGGGCGCGGGAGGCTCTTCACCCTCCGGAGTGGACTGTTATTCGCCATCGTGCGGTTCGCGCACGCTCGCCGTACATTGACTGCACTCGTTGTTACGCTCGTCTATTCGAATGTTTCTCATATCGGCGGCCTGACCGAGGGGAACCCGCGATGCGCTCACGACCGGACGACAGAGGGCTGACCCATCGACTCGCGGTGCTGACCGTGGCCTCGGCCATGGCCCTTGCCGTGGTGTCGGTGCCCGGCGAACCCGTGGGCGCGGCCCCGGCGCCCACGGCGCCGACCGCCGCCGCAGCGCCGGCCGCCGCCGCCGGCGACGACTACTGCCTCGGCCAGTGCGGCGACATCCTGCCCCCGGGTCAGAACGGCAACGCGACCCTCGCCGACATCCTCGCCCACAAGACCCTCGGTACCCGGCCACCCCACTCCGGCGACCAGCTCGACCGGTACGCCGACCTGGTCTACAACTACGCCGGCCTCACCGACGGACAGATCGAGCGCTTCTTCAACGACGCCTCGCTGGGCGTACCCGCCGGCGAGGTGGAGCGCACCGACCGGCCGCGCCCCGACGTCACGATCGTGCGGGACCGGGCGACCGGCACGCCGCACGTCACCGGTACCACCCGGGCGGGCACGATGTTCGGCGCCGGGTACGCGGGGGCGCAGGACCGGCTGTTCACCATGGACCTGCTGCGCCACGTCGGCCGGGGCCAGCTCACCCCGTTCGCCGGCGGCGCGCCGGGCAACCAGGCCCTCGAACAGAGCGTGTGGCGCAGCTCCCCGTACACCGAGGCCGACCTGGCGGCGCAGGTCGACCACCTGCGCCGGCAGGGCAGCCGCGGCGCACAGCTCTACGACGACGTGACCGCGTACGTGGCCGGCGTCAACAGGTACATCACCGACTGCACGGCGAGCCTCAGCTGCCCCGGCGAGTACACGCTGACCGGTCACCTCGAGGGCCCGCAGCCGTTCACGCCGACCGACCTCATCGCCACCGCCGGGGTCGTCGGCGGCATCTTCGGCGGCGGTGGCGGTGCGGAGATGCAGTCCGCACTGGTACGCGTGGCGGCCCGGGCCCGGTACGGCACGGACGAGGGCGACCGGGTGTGGGCCGGCTTCCGGGAGCAGAACGACCCGGAAACGGTCCTGACCCTCCACAACGGACAGAGCTTTCCGTACGGCGCGGCGCCGGCCGACACCAGCGGCGTGGCCCTGCCCGACAGTGGCTCGGCGAAGCCCGAGCCGGTGGCGTACGACAAGAGCGGCTCCGCCGGCGTGTCCGGCGGACCCGCAGCCGCTGCCGGCGTGCTGCCGGGGCTGCGGATCGGCGCCACCCACCAGGGGATGTCCAACGCCGCCGTCATCTCGGCGGCGAAGTCGGCGACCGGGCACCCGATCGCGGTGTTCGGCCCGCAGACCGGGTACTTCTCGCCGCAACTGCTCATGGTCCAGGAGTTGCGCGGCCCCGGCATCGCGGCGCGCGGCGCGGCGTTCGCCGGGCTCAACCTGTACGTGCTGATCGGGCGGGGCCTCGACTACTCCTGGAGCGCCACCTCGGCCACCCAGGACATCACTGACACGTACGCGCTGTCGCTGTGCGAGCCGGACGGGTCGGCGCCGACGGTGCAGTCGCAGCACTACCTGTGGCACGGGCAGTGCACGGCGATGGAGGTACTGGAGCGGCGCAACTCGTGGCAGCCGACGCTCGCCGACGGCACCGCGGCCGGCTCGTACACGCTGCGGACGCTGCGCACCAACTACGGCCTGGTGACCTGGCGGGGCACGGTCGACGGCAGGCCCGTCGCGTTCACCAGCCTGCGCTCGACGTACCGGCACGAGGCGGACTCCGCGATCGGCTTCCAGATGTTCAACGAGCCCGCCGCGATGACATCCCCGGCCGGCTTCGCGAACGCGGCGGCCCAGATCGGGTACGCCTTCAACTGGTTCTTCGTCAATTCGAAGGACAGCGCGTACGTCAACTCCGGCCTCAACCCGGTCCGTTCGGCCGTTCACGACCCCAACCTGCCGGTACGCGCCGAGCAGCGGTACGAGTGGCAGGGATTCGACCCGGCCGCCAACACCGCGACCTACCAGGGCGCCGCCCAGCACCCGCAGGGCGTCAACCAGGACTACTTCGTCAGCTGGAACAACAAGCAGGCCAAGGACTACTCGGCGGCCGACGGCAACTTCAGCTTCGGGTCGGTGCACCGCGGCGACCTGCTGGACGCGCGGGTACGGGCGGCGCTGGCCGGCGGCGGCACGCTCGACCGCGCCGGCACGCTGCGCCTGGTCGAGGACGCGGCAGTCACCGACCTGCGCGGCGAGAAGGTTCTCGGCACCCTGCTGCGGGTGCTGACCAGCCAGCCGGTGACCGACCCGGGGGCCGCGGACGCGGTGGCCAAACTGACCGCGTGGCGCAACGCCGGCGCGAAACGCGTCGAGACCGCCCCCGGATCCAAGGTGTACCGGCACGCCGACGCTATCCGCATCTTCGACGCGTGGTGGCCGCTGCTGGTGTCAGGCCAGTTCAAGGGCGACCTGGGCGACGGGCTGTACGCGTCGCTGGCCGGCGCGATGCAGATCAACGAGTCGCCGTCCGGCGGGCAGCAGGGCGACGCCGGCGGCCCGTCGTCGGTCAACGAGGCGCAGGCGCACAAGGGCTCGTCGTTCCAGTACGGCTGGTGGGGCTATGTCGACAAGGATCTCCGGGCGGTCCTCGGCGACCCGGTGAGCGGCCCGCTCCCCCGGCGCTTCTGCGGAAATGGCGCCGTGTCGGCGTGCCGGCAGACGCTGCTGACCACCCTGGGCCGGGCGGCCGCGCAGCCCGCCGCCGAGGTGTACCCGGGCGACGCCACCTGCTCCGCCGGCGACCAGTGGTGCGCCGACTCGATCGTTCACTCCCCGCTCGGCGGCATCACCCAGCCGCCGATCGCCTGGCAGAACCGCCCCACATACCAGCAGGTGGTGTCGTACCCGGCGGCGCAGGGCAGCCCCGTCGCCAACCTGGCCGCCGGCCGTCCGGTCAACGCGTCAAGCACCCAGTTGCTGTTCTCGACCGCGGCGGCGGTCGACTCCGACCGGGGTACCCGGTGGTCCAGCGGCTGGAGTGACGACCAGTGGATCCGCGTCGACCTGGGCGGTACGCAGCCGGTCTCGCGGGTCGTGCTGCGCTGGGAGGCGGCGTACGCGAAGGGGTACCGCATCGAGGTCTCCGACGACGGCGGCACCTGGCGGCCGGTGTGGTCGACCAGCGCCGGGGACGGCGGCGTCGACAACGACACCTTCACCGCCACGACCGCCCGGTACGTGCGGATGACCGGCCTGAAACGGGCCACCGGGTACGGGTACTCGCTGTACGAGTTCGAGGTGTACGCGCGCTGACGTGCCCCTCGCGCGACACGGACACTTCGCCACTTTAGAGTTATTTGCCGGATTTGACCCATCCTTGCTGCTAACGTCAGCAGGCGATGTCCAGCAATGCGCACCGCCAGCGCCCCGGCCAAGCCGCCGGGTGGGCCGGCGCCGCGCGAGGCGGCACCCAGACGAACGCCGCACGCGCGGACACCCAGACCAGCGCCGCACGCGCCGGCAGGCAGGCCGCCGCGAGGCGACGCGCCACCGCGCCGCGACGGTCCGGCCCGCAGGCCGCCGCCGCGCGACACACGCAGGCCGACTACCCGGTACGCGCACGCAAGCCGGCCACCACCACGCGCCGGCCGGCCGGCCTCGCCCTGTCGCTGACGCTGCTCGCCACGCTCATCACCGGCGCGTGCGTGTCCCGGCTGTCGACGTCCCACGGACCCGCGGTGGCGCTGGCGCCCCAGGTGAGCCGGACCATCCCGGACCCGGCCGACGGCGCACAGCCGGTGTCCTGGCGTCCGGTCGACGCCGCGCCGCACGCCGTACCGGTGCAGCTCCAGCCACCGGCGGCGGCCGCCGCCGGCCCGGGATCGGTGACCCTCGCCCGGGCCTCGGGCGAATGGGTGAGCTGGGCCCTGCTCGACCGGAGCACCGGCGGCCTGACGACCGGCGGCGACACCGGCACCAACTCCACCGAGTCGATGGTCAAGGCCTGGATCGCGGCCGACTTCCTGCAGGGGCTCGCCGGCAAGGAGCCCAGCGCGGCCGACACCGACCTGCTGCGCCGGATGATCCGCGACAGCGACGACCAGGCGGCGCAGAAGCTGTACGAACGCCGCGGCGGCGACGCCGTGATCAGGCGCCTGATCTCCACCTGCGGGCTCACCGACACCCGCCTGTACTCCGGCTGGTGGAGCCTGACGCAGATCTCCGCCCGGGACGCGGTCCGGATGGGCGACTGCATCGCCGACGGCAAGGCCACCAACGGCCGCTGGACCTCGTGGCTGCTGGGCGAGATGCGCCAGGTACGCGGGGAGGGCCGATTCGGCATCGTCCAGGAGCGCCCCGGGGTGGCCGTCAAGAACGGCTGGACGAAGTGGTGGGACGGCACCTGGCACGTCAACTGCCTCGGCGTCACCGACGGCTGGGCACTCTCGGTGCTCATCCGGTACCCGGCGAGCCTCGGCCTGGCCCACGGCGCCGAGGTGTGCCGCACCGTGACCCGGCAGCTCGCGCCGTAGCCTCCTCGCGCCGTAGCCTCCTCGCCCCGTAGCCTCCTCGCCCCGATCGAGGAGCAGGTATCCGTCCTCGATGGACGGTTCGACGAGGTCCTCGTCGAGCGGCGGGCCGCCGATGTTGTCGGGGCCCTACGGCGTCGAGCGGATGAGCACCGGGCGCAGCGTGTCGAGCACCGCGGGGTCGTCGATGGTCGACGGTACCGGCTCGTCCCGGCCGTCGGCGATGCCTCGCATGGTGCGCCGCAGGATCTTCCCGGAGCGCGTCTTGGGCAGCGCGGGTACCACGTCGACCTGGCGAAGCGCGGCGACCGCGCCGATGCGCTGGCGGACCATCGCGACCAGCTCGGCGGTGAGCGTGGCCGGATCGGCCTCCACGCCCGCCTTGAGCACCACGAAGCCGCGCGGCACCTGGCCCTTCAGCGTGTCGGCCACCCCGATGACGGCACACTCGGCGACGGCCGGGTGCGCGGCGAGAACCTCCTCCATCGCGCCGGTCGACAACCGGTGCCCGGCGACGTTGATGACGTCGTCGGTACGGCCCATCACGTACAGGTACCCGTCTTCGTCGAAGCGGCCGCCGTCGCCGGTCAGGTAGTTGCCCGGGAACGCCGACAGGTACGACGCGACGAACCGGTCGTCGTCGCCCCACAGCGTGGGCAGGCAGCCCGGTGGCAGTGGCAGCCGGATCACGATCGACCCGTCGGTGCCCGGCGGCACGTCGTTGCCGGCCGAGTCGACCACCCGGACGTCGTAGCCGGGCACGGGAACGCTCGGCGACCCGGGCTTGGTCGGCAGCGGCTCCAGACCGCGCGGGTTGGCCGCGATCGGCCAGCCGGTCTCGGTCTGCCACCAGTTGTCGAGGACCGGCACCTCGAGCCGCTCCCCCGCCCAGGCGTACGTCTCCGGGTCGAGGCGCTCGCCGGCGAGGAACAGGTGCCGCAGCGACGACAGGTCGTAGGAGGCGATCAGGGTACCCGAGGGGTCCTCCTTCTTGATCGCACGGAACGCGGTCGGCGCGGTGAACAGCGTCGTCACCCGGTGCTGGGAGACCACCCGCCAGAACGCGCCGGCGTCCGGGGTGCCGACCGGCTTGCCCTCGTACAGCACGGTCGTGGCACCGGCGAGCAGCGGCGCGTAGACGATGTACGAGTGGCCGACGACCCAACCGACGTCGGAGGCGGCCCAGAACACCTCCCCCGGCCGGGTGTCGAAGATGTTCCCCATCGACCAGTGCAGCGCCACCGCGTGGCCGCCGTTGTCGCGTACCACGCCCTTGGGCCGGCCGGTCGTGCCCGAGGTGTAGAGGATGTACAGCGGGTCGGTCGCGGCGACCGGTACGCAGGCTGCGGGCTCGGCGCCGGCGATCGCCTCGGCCCAGTCGAGGTCGCGGCCGGAGACCAGCTCAGCCGTGCACTGTGGACGCTGGAGGATCACGCAGTGCCGGGGCTTGTGGGCCGACTCCTCGATCGCGGCGTCCAGCAGCGGCTTGTACGGCAGCACCCGGCCCGCCTCGATGCCGCAGGAGGCCGAGACCACCACGGTCGGCTTCGCGTCGTCGATGCGCACCGCCAGTTCGTGGGCGGCGAACCCGCCGAAGACGACGGAGTGCACCGCGCCCAGCCGGGCGCAGGCGAGCATCGCGATCAGGGCCTCAGGCACCATCGGCAGGTACACGACGACTCGGTCGCCGCGCTGCACGCCCAGGTTCTTCAGCGCACCCGCGAAGCGGGCCACCTCGTCGCGCAGTTGCCGGTACGTGTACGTGCGGACGGTACCGGTCACCGGGCTGTCGTAGATCAACGCGGTGCGGTCGCCGGCACCGGAGTCGACGTGCCGGTCCAGGGCGTTGTGGCAGGTGTTGAGCTCCCCGTCGGGGAACCAGCGGAAGAACGGCTCCCGGCTGCGGTCCAGGACCCGGCTCGGCGGACGGCTCCAGTCGAGGCCCTTGGTCGCCTGACCCCAGAACTCCTCCGGGTCGCTGATGCTCTGCCCATGCGCCTGCCGGTACCCGTTCATGCCTGTCATCCTGGTCACGGACACCGCCGGTGACCAGACCGTCTCGCTGTGCGGAAAGCCACATGCGCCCAGCGGCCAGCAGGCCCGTGGTCAGCAGGCCAGCGGTCAGCGGGGCGCGGACCGACCCACCGGCGTCAGGCCCGCCGTCTGCCCCCGCAGGATCGGCCGGACGAGATGATCAAGGTTGCGCCGGCGCACCTCCGCCTCGAAATCGCCCAGCGGCGAGCGGAACACCGTGTAGTCGTCGTAGTGGATCGGTACGGTCAGCGACGGCCGGATCAGCTCGACCAGATCGGCGCCCTGCCGGCCGTCCATCGTCAGCAGCAGCCCGAGCACCTTGGTGCCGCCCAGGTGCACCAGCATCACGTCGATGCCGGGCAGCCGCTGCGGTATCTCCCGCAGCCACGGGCGGCACAGGGTGTCGCCGGTGATGTACAGCCGTAGCCGGCGCTCGCCGGCCACCTCCCAGTCGACGACACTGCCGATCGTCTCGGGCAGCAGCAGGTGGACGCCGGCCGGCCCGTGCTGGCCGGGTACCGCGGTCACCCGTACCGTCTGGTCGCCCTTGCTGAACTCGGTCCGCGACCAGACCCGCAGGCCGATCGTGTCCCGGAAGCGCCAGGACCGCTCCAGCCGTACCGCCGCCGACGGGGTGGTCACGATCGGCAGGGCCCGCGGCAGCCGGGCCTTGGCGACCCGGTCGAAGTGGTCGCCGTGCAGGTGCGACAGCACCACCGCGTCCAGCTGGGGCAGTTCGTCGATGTCGAGCGCGGGCTGGGTACGGCGCCGCGACCACAGCCCGTACCCGAGGTACGCCGCCTCGCCGACGTGCAGGAAGTTCGGGTCGGTCAGGAGGGTGAACTCCCCCAGACGCAGCAGCGTGGTGGCGGTCCCGATGAACGTGACCGAGGCGTCTTGCGGCATCCCCCCGCGGTACCCACCGCCGGGGCGATCATGTGCGGTGCCGGTGGGTTTCGATGCGGTCACATAGGTTCACCACGGGCAGGTTTTACCGACAGACACGCGTGTACGAGGGATCTGCGGTACCCGGACGGCTGTGCGCCTCGCGGGAGATGCTGCGCGACTTGATGACGGTGCTGGGCACCGGCGGCCTGGCGATCGCCGCCCTGCTACCGGGCCTGCTGGCGGCGGTGGACCAGCACGCGGCCGAGGTCCGCGACGCGCTGGGCGACGGCCGCGCCGCCCCCAGCACGGTGGCCCTCGCCGGGTACGCCGAGGGGTTCATCCACGCCGCCGAGGAGACCGGCTGGGATCTGCCGGAGCCGATCGACTGGGTGCACGCCGACTGGCGGGCGCTACGCCTGCTGGCGGTCTGCGCGCTCGCCGCTGACGGTCGCGAGCTGTAGACGGTCCCGACATCCGGCTGCCGGGACCTCAGGCCGGTTCACCCGCCGACTCTTGATCCGCCCCCGGGTGGGTACGTAGATGATCGGCGCGTGCCAGACTGGCACGAGCCGGTACCGGGAGTGGGGAGCGGGCATGAAGGCTGTTGCGTTGACCGAGTTCGGCGATGCGGACGTCCTACGGGTGCAGGAGCTGCCCGACCCGGTGACCGGGCCGGACGGGGTGGTGATCCGGGTACGGGCCGCCGGCGTGAACCCGGTCGACTACAAGATCCGTGCCGGTTACCTGAAGGACGCGTTTCCGTACCACTTCCCACTCATCCCCGGTTGGGACGTGGCGGGCGAGGTGGTGGCGGTCGGCCCTGCCGTGACCCGGGTCGCCGTCGGCGACGCGGTCATGGCGTACGCCCGCAAGGACCACATCCAGTGGGGCACCTACGCCGAACTGGTCCGCGTCCGCGAGGAGGCGGTGGCGCCGAAGCCGGCCTCGCTGACGTTCAGCCAGGCGGCCGGGCTCCCCCTCGCCGGGCTCACCGCGCTGCAGTCGCTGAGCGCCGTGGACACCGGCTCGGGCGACCTGGTGCTGGTACACGCCGCCGCCGGCGGGGTCGGTCACCTCGCGGTCCAGATCGCGCGGGCGCTCGGCGCCATCCGGGTGATCGGCACCGCCTCGCTGCGCAACCACGACTTCATCCGCTCACTCGGCGGCGAACCGGTCGAGTACGGGCCGGACCTGCCCGAACGGCTGGCCAAGGTGGTCGGCGGCGACGGCAGGGTAGACGCGGTCGCCGACTACGTCGGCGGGCAGGCCCTGGAGCAGTCCCCCGCGATCGTACGGTCGCCTCGGCGCCACGTCTCGGTCGTCGACCCGAGGTCGAAGGAGCAGGGCGGGCGGTACGTGTTCGTACGCCCCAACGGCGGCCAGTTGAAGGCGCTGGGCGACCTGGCCGACGACGGCCGACTGCAGGTGGAGATCTCGCGCGAGTTCCCGCTCGAGCAGGCCGCCGAGGCGCATCGACTGCTCGAGGAGGGCCACGTCCGCGGCAAGGTCGTCCTGACCGTCGACTGAGCCCGTGCCCGTCCGACCCGTCTCTCCCGGCATCCTCGTCGAGGAACTGGCCGACATCGTCGCCGGCGCACCCAGCGGCCGGTGGCTGCGGGTCGGCGTCGACGGCCCACCGCCGGCCGGACCGCACGACCTCGCCGACGCCCTCGTCACCCCGCTGCGCGTACGGGGCCGGCCGGTCCAGCGGGTACGCGCCGACGACTTCCTGCGCCCGGCCTCGCTCCGCCTGGAGCGGGGCCGTACCGACCCGGACGCCTTCTACGAGGACTGGCTCGACGTGCGGGGCCTCACGCGCGAGGTGCTCGACCCGCTCGGCAGCGCCGGTACCGGCCGGATCCTGCCGACGCTCTGGGACGCCGACAGGGACCGGGCGACCCGGGCCGGGTACGTGACCGTGCCGGACAGCGGCGTCCTGCTGCTCAGCGGCGCGCTGCTGCTCGGTACCGGCCTGCCGCTCGACCTGGTGGTGCACCTGGAGATGTCGCCGGCCGCGCTGGCCCGCCGCACCGTGGAGGCCGACCGCTGGACACTGCCGGCGTACCGGCGCTACGCCGACGAGGTCGACCCGCCGATGTTGGCCGACGTGGTCGTGCGCGTCGACGACCCTCGCCACCCCGCGCTGGTGGCATAGCCGGGTGCCTCGCCACCCGGCGCAGGTGGCATAGCCGGGTGCCTCGCCACCCGGCGCAGGTGGCGCAGCCGGGTGCCTCGCCACCCGGCGCAGGTGGCGCAGCAGATACGTCGGCCACTGTGGACAGCTGGCCGTTCAGTGGATGGACGGCATCCACTCTGGTCGTTATAGGCCACGAGGGTCCGGTACGCTGCGTGCGCGATGACCGTGAGCCTCCTCCCCAACAGCATCCGCCTGCGCCGCGCCGCCCGCCGCCACTTCGGCTGCGGACTCTGCGGTGAGCAGCTCGCCGCCGCGCGCGCCGTGCTCAACGGACGCGACGCGCTGGTGGTCATGCCGGCGGGCCCGCGCAGATCGGCCGGGTACCGGGTGCCGGCGACCCTGCTGCCCGGCCCGACGGTGGTGATCTCGCCGCGGGCCGACCGGGCTGCCCCCGCCGACGGCCCCACCCGGCTCCTGTTCGTCACGCCCGAGCAGTTGGGCCGGCCCGAACGGCTGGCCGAGCTGCGCGCGCTACGGCCGTCGCTGGTCGCCGTGGAGTTCGCCCACTGCGTTTCGGCCTTCGGGCACGACTTCCGCCCCGACTACCTCCCGCTAGGCCGGCTGGTACGCGACCTGGGGAGCCCGCCGGTCATCGCGCTGACCGAGACCGCCTCCCCGCCGGTACGCGAGGACATCGTGGCGCGCCTGCGGCTGCGCGACCCGAAGCTGGTCGTCGCCGGCCTGGACCGGCCGAACCTGTACCTGGAGGCGGTCGGCTGCGCCGGCGAGGAGGACCGGTGGCGGCGACTGCTCACCCGGCTGCGCGCGGCCGAGGGGGCCGGCATCGCGTACGTACCGACCCGGCGCGCCGCCGAGGACCTGGCCGAGCGCCTCGTCGGCGAGGGCGTCGCGGCGTCCGCGTACCACGGTGGGATGGCCGCCGGTGAGCGCGCCCGCCGGTCCGAGGCGTTCCGCTCCGGCGACGCCCCGGTGATGGTGGCCACGAGCGCGTTCACCACGGGCGTCGACAAGCCCGACGTCCGTTGGGTCGTGCACGTCGGGCTGCCCGACTCCCCCGACGCCTACCTGCACGAGATCGGGCTGGCCGGCCGCGACGGCGAGCCGGCCCGCGCGCTGCTGCTGTACCGGCCCGAGGACCTGGCGCCGCAGCGCCTCTTCGTCGGCGGCGCACCCGACCGCGCCGAACTGGCCCGGGTGATCCGCGCCCTGGGCGACGGTCCGGCCCGCCGCACCGACATCGCCGCCGACCTCGGCCTCGGTACCCGCCGGCTGGCCCAGGACCTCGCGCTGCTGGAGCGGGTCGGCGCCGCCGTGACCCTCGTCAACGGACGGGTGACGACGCCGCCTTACGCGCCGCCACCCGACGAGGCGGTGTCGCTGGCGCTGCGGGAGATCGGCCGCCACCAGACCGTACAGAAGTCGCGCATCGACGCGATGCTCCAGCTGGCCGAGGCGCACGGCTGCCGCGGGCAGCACCTGCTGGCGCACTTCGGCGAACGCCTGGCCCGCCCGTGCGGGCACTGCGACAACTGCCGGCGCGGCGTCATCCCGGCCCCCCGGCGGTCGGCCGAGAACGTGCTCGCGCCGGCCTGAGCCGGAACGGTGCCCACGCGCCGGTGACGCCGGTCGCCCGCCCAGCCTGCGCAGACCCGGCGCAGGCCGTAACGTCGCCGGTATGGCCGCGCCTCGTACCCGCCGCCCGGACCTGTCGGTCAACCCGATCTTCACCAGAGCGCCGGTGCGCATCCCGAGGGACCGGTTCCCCGCCGGGGAACTCGATCCGGAGGTCGCCTACCAGGTCGTGCACGACGAGCTGATGCTGGACGGCAACCCCCGGCTGAACCTGGCCACGTTCGTCACCACCTGGATGGAGTCGCAGGCCGGCCGTCTGATGGATGAGGGCAAGGACAAGAACCTCATCGACAAGGACGAGTACCCGCACACGGCCGACCTGGAGACGCGCTGCGTACGGATGCTCGCCGACCTGTGGCACGCCCCCGACGTCGACAACGCCCTGGGCACCTCGACCACCGGGTCGAGCGAGGCGTGCATGCTCGGCGGGCTCGCGCTCAAGCGCCGCTGGCAGCACGCCCGGCGCGCGGTCGGCCGGCCGGCCGACCGTCCCAACATCGTCATGGGCGTCAACGTGCAGGTCTGCTGGGAGAAGTTCGCCAACTACTGGGACGTCGAGCCGCGACAGGTACCGATGGAGGGCGAGCGGTTCCACCTGTCGGCGGACGAGGCGGTGGCCCGCTGCGACGAGAACACGATCGCCGTCGTCGCCGTCCTCGGCTCGACGTTCGACGGCAGCTTCGAGCCCGTCCTCGACATCTGCACCGCGCTGGACCACCTCGAGGAGCGCACCGGCTGGAACATCCAGGTCCACGTGGACGCCGCGGGCGGCGGGATGATCGCACCGTTCTGCGACCCGGAACTGGTATGGGACTTCCGGCTGCCCAGGATCGCCTCGATCAACACGTCCGGGCACAAGTACGGCCTGGTCTACCCCGGAGTGGGCTGGGTGGTGTGGCGCGACCCCGACGCGCTGCCGGCGGACCTGATGCTGAACGTCAACTACCTCGGGGGCCAGCTGCCGACCTTCACGCTGAACTTCTCCCGCCCCGGATCACAGGTGGTCGCGCAGTACTACAACTTCCTGCGGTTGGGGTTCGAGGGCTACCGCCGGGTGCAGCAGTACTCGCGGGAGGTGGCCCGCGCGCTGGCCATCAGCATCGGCGAGCTGGGGCCGTTCCAGTTGCTGACCAGGGGTGACGAGCTACCGGTGGTCGCGTTCACGCTCGCGGGCGACGTGCGCAACTACTCGGTGTTCGACGTGTCCGCGGCGCTTCGGCAGCGCGGCTGGCTGGTCCCGGCGTACACGTTCCCGGAGAACCGGGCCGACCTCGCCGTGCTACGGGTCGTGGTGCGCAACGGGTTCACCCACGACCTGGCCGACCAGTTCCTGCGCGACCTGAGAGACTGCCTGCCCGAGTTGGAACGGCAGCCGGCGCCGCTGCGCGGCCCCGACTCGGTCTCCTTCTCGCACGGCGTCGGCTCGTCCAACCGGGCGGTCACGGCGGCGGGCCGGCGGTAGCCGCCCTGCCCTGACCCGGACCCGGCGACCCGCCCCCGGCCGCCGGGTCGCGCCATTCAGACTCCGCGCAGGCTCGTCACGGGGAACGGCGTGTCCGGCGAGGAGCCACCCGGCGGCACGTCGAAGAACGTGCCGCTGCAGGCCCGGCCGCTGTAGAACCGGACGGTCCCGGTGCCGGAGTTGGCGACCGAGTTGAACCCGGACGTGCCGGAGACGCAGTTGCCCGGCGCACCGCGCGAGATGAACGCCGAGCCGGTGAAGTTGGTCCCGGTCCAGCCACACACCGAACCCGTCGGGCACGGCGCGGCCGCGTGTGCGGCCTCGGCGGGAACCACCAGCGCCGCGGCGCCGACGGCCAGGGCGACAATCGTCTTCTTCATGGTCCTCCTTCGACACCCGTCGGTCAGCGCCGCCGCCGGCAGAGCCGGCAATCCCAGCACCGCCGGCAGAGCCGGCAATACCAGCACCGCCGGCAACGCCCGCGGACCGCGTGGACCGACGGTATGGACGTGGACATGAGACAGGCAGTCGCAGAACAACGACCGGCATCGATGCGCCGCTGACTCTACCCGGCCAACTCGCCGCGTGGGGGGCACCGAGATCGCCTTCCCGCTAGATCGGAGCAGGCCGGCCGACCGGTCTGGCAGGATACCGGCATGGCGAGGACCATCGATGCCGTGGCACCGCCCGTACCGCTACCGCGCCGGGTGGTCGGCGTACTGGCGGCGGTGGTCGCCGGCGGCGCGGCGATCGGGTTCGCCGCCGGGGCGTGGAACCCGTGGCGGCTGGTGCGGCTGCAGCAGTTCTTCAACGACCCGCTCTTCGGGCTGCTCGTGGTGCACGTGTCCGCCCTGGCCGCATTCTGGCTGCTCGCACCGGTCCACAGCGAGGCGGCGCAGAGCCGGCGACACCGGATCCGCTGGCTGCTGATCCTGGCACTGCTGCCGAACCTGATGTGTTACGGCCTCTTCCACAGCTTCTTCACGGTCGCGACCAGGGAGGTCGCCCGGTCCCCCAGCGGCGCGCGCAAGGCCGCGTTCGTGATCCACGGCGACAGCCGGGAGCTGAGGATCTGGTCCGGCGGCTCGCTGACGCTGCGCGACGTGGGCCACGCCGGCTCACCCTGCGGGCCGACCGCGACGGCGCGGTTCATCTCCGAGGACCTGGTACACATCTCGTCGAACTACGGCGACTTCGACATCCGGCTCGACCACCGCACCGGTCGACCACTCAACCCGATGGCCCCACCTGCTCCGGGTGAATCAGAACCCGACGGCGAGGTAAGGGACGCATCGTGTCCACAGTGTACGGAGCTGCCGGGCGGCGTCGCGGGGGACACGTCCCAGCCCGCGCACGACGAGGTCGTCCGGGTCGAGCACGCCGTAGACGAGCCCGGACAGCCCGGCGGCGGTGAGCGTGGCCGTCGGTATCGACGACGCGGGTACCGACGCCGCGCCGACTGCCTGGCCGCGCTCGACCGACAGGGCACCGCCGGTGCCGTCGAGGAGGTAGCGCCCGGCGACGAAGGGGTCGTCCACGACCTCGACGGCTACCCGGCCCGGCCCGACCGGCAGCCCGGCCAGGGCGTCCAGCGAGAGCACCCGGCCCATCGGGGCGTTCTCCGGGAACCGCGCCCGGGTCTCGGTCACCGTGCCGAGGTCGGTCGCCCACAGTTCGGGCCTCTCGTCCGGCGCGACGGTCGCCTCGACCGTCGCGACCTGGTCGACGTGGCGGGCGAAGAACCCGAGCAGCAGCGCCCGGCCGAGTGGCCCGGTGGCCAGCAGGTGGTCGGCCTGCAGGGTGCCGGCGTGCCCGGAGATGCGGTACGTGACCGCTCCCACCACCTCGTCGTCGACCCGGGCGGTGGCCAGCCAGTGCTCGTCGTCGTCGCGCAGCCGGACCGCGCGGTACTCCGGGAGCGTGGCGAACCCGTGCCGGTCGGCGAGCAGCCGCTCGAAGAGCGCCCGGTAGCTGTCGTACCCGTCCTTGATCCGCTCGACCGCGACCGTGCCCGGCAGATCGTGCGCGAGCAGGCCGGCCAGGTCTGCGGGCGAGAACGTGACGGTACCCGTCTGCGGCAGCCCGACGTAGCCGAAGCGCTCGTAGAACGAGGGGCGGAACGGGTACAGGGCGCTGACGACGTGGCCGGCGTCGCGCGCCTCCCCGAGCAGTCGCGTCAACAGCGCCCGGACGTGGCCCTGGCGGCGGGCCAGCGGGTGGGTCGCGACGCCGCCGACGCCGGCCATCGGGTACACCCGGCCCCGGACGTTCTGGCGCATCGGGATCGCCGAAGCGACGGCCACCGCCTCGGCGTCGACCTCGGCGACCAGGGTGACGTTGCCCTCGCTGTACCGGGCGTGCTTCCGGAGGTCCTCGAGCTCACCCGGCGGCATCGGGGTGCGGTCGAAGGCGTACGCCTGAAGGGGCAGCGACAGCGCGGGGCGCTCCGCGGCGCCGATACGACGGATCCTCACCCGGCCATCGTGTCACGTCTTGATCGGCTCAGACGTGCTCCGGGCGCAGGCCGACACCGACGAGACGGGCTGCCGCCCTCCGCAGCGCCGGGACGTGCTGGAGGACCCGCATCGGCAGCGGCGCGGGGATCGGCCGCTCGGAGCCGAGGACCCGGCCGATGACCGCGCGCTGGACCACCCGCTGCAGCAGCTGGGTGCCGGCGGTCGGGAAGGCCCGCCGGGCCCGTACCCGGGCCAGGTCGTCCTCGCTGAGCCGGCCGGCCAGCAGCGGACCGGCCAGCAGCCGGGCGGTGGCGACCGCGTCCTGCACCGCGAGGTTGATGCCGACCCCGCCGATCGGCGACATGGCGTGGGCGGCGTCGCCGATGAGCAGCACCCCCGGCTGGTGCCAGCGCCGGAGCCGGTCGATCCGCACGGTCAGCATCCGCACGTCGTCCCAGGAGCGGACCTCGTCGACCCGATCGGCCAGCCGGGGCGCCAACTCCGCCACCCCGGCGCGGAAGGCGTCCAGGCCCGCGGCACGGACCCGGTCGTAGCCGCCCTTCGGGATCACGTAGGCCATCTGCCAGTACTCTCCGCGGTCGATGCCGATCAGCATCCGGCCGGCGCCCAGCCGCGCGTTCACGCCCTCGCCGTCGTCCGGCTCGCGGCGGACCCGGAACCACAGCACGTCCATGGGCGCGCCGAACTCCCGGGGCCGCAGGCCGAGCTTCGACCGTACGGTCGAATGGCGCCCGTCGGCGGCGACGGTGAGCCGCGCGCGGACCTCCACCGGCCCGTCCGGCCCACGCGCAACGACCCCTTCCACAGCACCGACACCGTCCACCACCCGATCCGAGCGCAGCAGGTCGACGACCTCGTGCGAGCGCAGCAGGGTGAAGCCGTCGTACCGGGCCGCCTCGGCCGCCAGCAGCTCCAGGAAGTCCCACTGCGGCAGGAACAGCAGGTACGGGTGGCGCACCGCCAGCCCGGCGAAGTCGACGATGCGGTAGTCGCCGTCGGCGAAGGTGAAGCGCAGGCCCTCGACCTTGCGGTGGGGCAGCGCGGCGACCCGGTCGCCCAGGCCGACCTCGTCGAGGACGTCGAGGGTCGAGGGGTGGACGGTGTCACCGCGGAAGTCGCGCAGGAAGTCGACGTGCTTCTCCAGGACGGTGGTCCGGATCCCACGCCGGACCAGGAGCAGGGCGAGCATCAGGCCGGCCGGCCCGCCGCCGACGACGCAGACATCGGTGTCCACTGAGCCTCCCGTCATTCAGGGCCTCCCATGGTTCGGAGCCCCCAGATAATTCATCAGGTAGTGAAATACTACGCCCGCTCCCCCGTGTCCGCGACCCTCGACCTCGCCAGACGTTGCCCACCTGGTCGGCGAACTCCCTCAACTCGTCGGCGGGATGACCGATACCTCAGTAGTCCACCGGGACCTCGTCACCATGTTTGGGGGAGGCTGTGTTCTCCACGGCTCGGTTCTCGTCGGCTCGCGCCCCAAGACCGCACACCGCCGCTGCCGCGCGCGACCGGGTACGCCGCGCATCCCGGGTGCCGTCCCCGACGTCGTCCAGGTTCGCCGTCGTCGGACTGATCATGGTGGTCCTGGTGATGAGCGGCGTCGCCCTGTGGGCGTCGCAGACCACGGCCCGCGCCGCCAACGGCGCCGCCACCGCCAACCGCCTGGCCTCGTGCTACCTCGAGGTATCACACGCCGCCAGCGAGGAACTGGCCCTGGAGCAGCGGTACCGGATGAACCCGAGCACCGAGACGCGCACCGCCCACTCGGCCGCGCAGCGGCTGCTGAAGGCCGAGCTCGACCAGATACGGACGGACGGCGGCCCCAGCGACCGGAGCAACGTGAGCGCCATCCAGCAGCTCCACAATGACCTGGCCGGATCCGCCGGGGTCCTGTTCGCCGCAGCCGACCGCGGTGACACGGAACTGGCGGAGAGGATCGAGTACAGCCAGAGCCAGCTCCTGTTCAGCCTGCAGCAGGCGGTCGACCGCGGGATCGCGGAGCACCGCGAGGAAGCGCGCAACCAGCTCGACCTGATGCGCCGGGTCAGCAACACCCTGACCTGGGGAGTACCGCTGCTGTTCGTGGTGGGGCTCGCCGCCGCCGTGATGGTCTCGACCACGCTGCGCCGCTTCCGGCGCGACCTCGAGGCGGAGCGGCAGCAGGCGGTACACGACTCGCTGCACGACAGCGTGACCGGACTGCCCAACCGGCAGCTGCTCGCCACCCGGCTGCAGGACGCCGTGGAGAGCAGCGAGCGGGTCGGGCTCGTCCTGCTCGACCTGGACCGGTTCAAGGAGATCAACGACACGCTGGGCCACCGCTGCGGCGACGAACTGCTCACGCGCGTCGGCCCGCGCCTGGCGGAGACCGTACGGGCCACCGACACCGTGGCGCGCCTGGGCGGTGACGAGTTCGCCGTACTGCTGCCCCACGTCACCTCCCTCGACGACGTACTCGCCATCGTCGAGAAGTTGCGCACGGCCATCGAGTTGCCGATCCAGATCGTCGGCGCCGACCTGAGCGTCGAGGCCAGCATGGGCGTCGTGGTCTCCGGCGAGCACGGCGACGACGCGCAGTCCCTGCTGCGCCGCGCCGAGGTCGCGATGTACGTGGCCAAGGAGCGCAACCGCGGCGTGGCGGTGTACGACGCGAGCGAGGACGCCCACGACCCCGGTCGGCTGGCCCTGCTGACCGAACTGCGGCGCGCGATCGACCAGCGGGAGCTGGTCCTGCACTACCAGCCCAAGATCTCGCTGCCCACCGGCGAGGTGTCCGGGGTGGAGGCGCTGGTCCGCTGGGAGCACCCGCGGCGGGGCATGGTGCCGCCGGACCGGTTCATCCCGCTCGCCGAGCACACCGGCCTGATCGGGCCGCTGACCCGCTACGTCCTCGACGTCGCGCTGCGGCAGGCGCGCCGCTGGCTCGACGAGGGCCACCCGTTGCCGATCGCGGTCAACCTCGCCGCCCGCAACCTGGCCGACCCGGACCTGTGCGACGACGTGCTGCGCCTGCTGGACGAGCACGGGGTACCGGCGAACCTGCTCTGCCTGGAGCTCACCGAGAGCGCCATCACCACCGAACCGGAGCACGCGCTGCACCTGATGACCCGGCTGCGTGCGGCCGGCATCTCGCTGGCCGTGGACGACTTCGGCACCGGGTACACCAGCCTGGCCCAGCTGAAGAACCTGCCGATCACCGAGCTCAAGATCGACCGTACCTTCGTCGGCACGATGACCGTCGAGCGCAGCAACGGGCTGATCGTGCGCGCCATCGTCGACCTCGCCCGCAACCTCGGCCTCACCACCGTCGCGGAGGGGGTGGAGGACGCCGACACCTTCACCGCGCTGGCGTCGAACGGCTGCGCGGTGGCCCAGGGCTACCACATGTCGCGCCCGCTGCCGGCCGACGCCTTCGACCGCTGGTACGCCGAGACCCGGGCCGTGTACGGCGTGGCCTGAGCACCGGTATTCCGGCCAGCCCAGTCACCCGGTGGGACCCCGACGGGACCGCCCGCGGGCCCCGTGGCGCGCCGGCGGCCTGAGCGTTGAGGACCGCGAAGCTACTCGTCGATCGTGTCGGCCAGGTCCAGCTCGTCGATCGGCAGGCCGGGCGCCTCGCCCAGTGGTACCCAGCGGCCGAACTCGCCGTGGGCGTACAGCAGCGGGTCGCCGCCCGCGCCGTTGCGTTCGACGCCGAGCACCTCGCCGACCACCAGGAAGTGGTCGCCCACCGGTACCACCTCGCGGCGGGCGCAGATCATCCGGATCGTGGCGTCGGTCAGCAGCGGGACTCCGCCGGGACCCGGCCACCACCGGGTCGGCGGGGCGAAGCGGTCCGCACCCCGGCGGGCGAACAGCGCGGCGAGGTCACGGTGCGCGGCACCGAGCAGGTGTACGCCGAGGTGGTCGGCGGCCTTGAGGGCCGGCCAGCTACGCGAGTCGTGGTTCACGAAGAACGACAGCAGCGGCGGCCGCAGGCTGGCCGCGGTCAGGGAGGTGACGGTGAAGCCTCTCGGCCCGTCCTCCCCCGCCACGGTGACCACCGCCACTCCGCCGCCGTGATGGCGCAGTGCCTCCCGGAACACGTCAGCCGCCACCGGAGCGTCCGGGCCGGCGGTCGTCCACGCGTCGCCGTTCCCCGTATCGCTCACCGTCGACCGCCTCCTGTCGTCACGTCCCCGCGTAACGGTAGTGTGCGGCTCTCCGGTTCGTCCCGGGGCGTCCGGTCCCTGTTTGTGTGATCCGTGGGATACGACCGACGGGAACACCGTCAGGAGCGGCGCAGCAGCGTCTCGACCTGCTCCGGTGCGGTCGGGCGGGCGAAGAGGTAGCCCTGCCCGTACGTACAGCCCAGCGCCTCCAGCTGCGACGACTGCTCGACCGACTCGATGCCCTCGGCCAGGGTCTGCAGGTTCAGCGTGCGCCCGAGCTGCACGATCGTCTGGGCCAGCGCCGCGTCCTCGTGGTTGGTCGCGACCCCGTCGACGAACGACTTGTCGATCTTCAGGATGTCGACCGGGAAGCTCCTCAGGTACCCCAGGGCGGAGTACCCGGTGCCGAAGTCGTCGACGGCCAGCCGTATACCGATCCTCTTGAGGGCGGCGAGCGCGTTGGCGGTCGCCGCGGTGTCGCGCATGAGCAGCGTCTCGGTCAGCTCCAGGGTGACGTTCCCGGCCGGGATGCCGGCGTCGGCGATCGCGGCGGCCACGTCGTCGACCAGCCCCGGCGCCTGGAACTGCCGCGCCGACAGATTGACGCTGACGTACACGTCACAGGCGTGGGGGTAGGCGACCCGCCAGCGGGCGAGCTGCTGGCACGACTGGCGCAGCACCCAGTGCCCGAGCGGAACGATCAGACCCGTCGCCTCGGCCAGCGGGATGAACGCCCCCGGCCCCACCAGACCCCGCTCCGGGTGGTTCCAGCGCACCAGTGCCTCGACGCCGACCAGCCGCGACGTCTTCAGCTCCACGATCGGCTGGTAGTGCACCACGAACTGCCCCTCGGCCAGCGCCCGCTCCAGCTCCGCGCGCCGGCGCGCCTCGTCGAGCAGGTCCGCGTGCATCGCCGGGTCGAAGAGCGCGTACCGGTTGCCACCGGCGGCCTTCGCCGCGTACATCGCGAGGTCGGCGTCGCGCAGCAGCTCGTCGCCGTCGGAGCCGGCCGGGCTGTCCGGGCCCTGGACCTTCAGGATGGAGACGCCGACGCTCGCGGACGTCGCGACCTCCTGCCCGTCGACGTGGAACGCCGGCCGGACCGCCTCGAGCAGGCGCTCCGCGACCGCGGCCGCGGTGAGCTCGGTGACGTCGTCCTCGACGAGCACCGCGAACTCGTCACCGCCCAGGCGCGCGACCGTGTCACTGGGCCGCAGCTCCTCGCGCAGCCGCTGGGCGACGGCCGCCAGCAGCCGGTCGCCGGTACTGTGGCCCAGCCCGTCGTTGACCAGCTTGAAGTGGTCCAGATCCACCAGGAACAGCGCGATCGCGGCACCGGACCGCTGGCCACGTGCGATCGCGTGGTCCACCCGGTTGCGGAACAGCGCCCGGTTCGCCAGGCCGGTCACCGAGTCGTGGAAGGTCTGGTGGCTCAACTGCTCCTCGAGCAGCTTGCGGTCGGTGATGTCGTGCCCGGTCAGGATGATCCCGCGCAGGTCCGGGTCGTGGAGCAGGTTCGTGCCGGCCACCTCGACATGGCGCCAGGCCTCGTCGGCGGTGCGCACCCGGATCTCGATCCGGTCGACCGTACCCGGGGCGGAGGCGGCCAGTTGCCAGAACCAGGCCCGGCTCCGGGGCGCGTCGTCGGGGTGCACGAGCGTGATCGACTCCAGGTCGAGCAGTTCGCCCTGGTCATAGCCGAAGGTCCGGCTCATCGCCGGATTCTGGTAGACCACCCGGCCCTTCGCGTCGACGATGACCACACCGTCGGAGGCGAGGTTCATCAGCGCCCACACCCGTACGTCGCCCAGCCGGTGCGCGTGCTCGCGGGCCTGCCGGGCGCTGGCGAGCGCCACCGTCAGGCCGGACAGCACCAGCAGGACGCCGGCGAGGCCGGCGGCGATCCCCTGCTCGCGCTCGGCGAGCCCGACGCCGGCGACCAGGCCCCCGTACCCCAGCACGCACAGCGCGCCGAAGCCGGCCACCATCCGCGGCGGGTAGCCGACCAGCGCGTACAGCAGCACGAACGTGTACGCGGCGGCGTAGAACAGCGGGCCGTGCGGGTCGGCCACGCCGAATGCGGTAACCGCGAGCCAGATCAGGACGCCGAACGCGTACGGGGTCGCCCGGATCAGCCGGTTGGGGTACAGGCGCCGCCAGGGCAGCCGGAGCGCGGCGGGGGCCAGCACGCCGGTGACGAGCGTCGGGACGATCCAGGGCTGGTCGGCCGGGTACCAGCCGGCGAGGGCGAGGACGGCGCCGAGCCCGGCGAGGGCACCGACGAGCAGCAGACCGAGGCGTACCTGGCGTAGCCAGGCCTCGATCTGACGCTCAGGGGGCGCACCGGTCCTCTTCCGCACGCTGCGCCATCGGTACCGAACGGACGAACCTGAGCGGAACGGCCGAGAGCGTTCGGGGAGGACAACGGCCTGGAAGATACGGCCCGGAGGTACGGACCGCCGGTGGCGGGCCCGAAGGCTCGCCACCGGCGGGTGCTACCGCGAGGCCGGCGTCTGCCGGCTCAGGCGCGGACCGTGGTGTAGTCCAGGCCGAGGCCGTCGGCGACGCGGCGGCCGTAGTCCTCGTCGCACTGCGAGAAGTGCCAGACCATCTTCTCCTGGATGTGCTTCTCGCACTGCTGAAGGTTGGTGACGAGGTTTCCGATCAGGTCGTCCCGCTCGAAGTCGGTGAACGACCGGAACGTCTCGCCGGCCTGCTTGTAGTTGTTCTGTCGCTCGATCGGAGCCCGCATGATCTGACCGGAGACGAACGGGCGGTACTCCCGGTACGACTCGTCGGCCTCGCGCAGCCCCGCGATCGACGACGGCTCGTAGTTGATGTGCGGGTTGTCGCCCCGGTTGTCGACGCCGTACGACATCTGGCCGCCACCCTGGTTGGTGCTGACCACGACGTCCGGACGCGGTGCGTTGACCGGCAGCTGCAGGTAGTTCGGGCCGACCCGGTAACGCTGGGTGTCCGAGTACGAGAAGGTGCGGCCGATCAGCATCTTGTCGTCGGAGAAGTCGATGCCGTCGACCAGCACGCCGGTGCCGAAGGCGGCCTGCTCGTTCTCGTTGTGGTGGTCGGTGATGTTGCGGTTGAGCGTCATCATGCCGACCGGCAGGTACGGGAACTGCTCACGCGGCCAGATCTTGGTGTCGTCGAGCGGGTCGAAGTCCAGCTCCGGGTGCTCGTCGTCGCTCATGATCTGCACGTTGAGCTCCCACTTGGGGAAGTCGCCGCGCTCGATCGCCTCGTACAGGTCCTTGGAGGCGTGGCCCAGGTCGCCTGCCTGGATCGCGTTGGCCTCTTCCTGGGTCAGGTTGTGCTCACCCTGCTGGGTCAGCCAGTGGAACTTGACCAGCACGCCCTCGCCCTGCGCGTTGACGAAGCGGTACGTGTTGACGCCCGAGCCGCGCATGGTCCGGTAGTTCGCGGGGATCCCGTACGGGGAGAACAGCCAGGTCAGCATGTGCATGCTCTCCGGCGTGTTCGACATGAAGTCGAAGATCCGGTTGGGCTCCTGCCGGAACGTGACGGGGTCCGGCTTCAGCGAGTGGATCACGTCCGGGAACTTGATCGCGTCGCGGATGAAGAAGACCTGGAGGTTGTTGCCCACCATGTCCCAGTTGCCGTCCTCGGTGCGGAACTTCACCGCGAACCCGCGCGGGTCACGCGCTGCCTCGGAGGAGTCCCGACCGCCGATGACGGTCGAGTACCGGATCGTGACCGGGGTCTTCTTACCCTTCTCCTGGAACAGCTTGGCCCGGGTGTACTTGCTGGCGGGCTCGTCACCGATCGTCCCGTACGCCTCGAACTCGCCGTGGGCGACGAAGCCGCGGGCGTGCACCACGCGCTCCGGGATGCGCTCCCGGTCGAAGTGGCTGATCTTCTCGAGGAACTGGTAGTTCTCCAGCGTCGCCGGACCCCGGGTGCCAACCGTGCGCTGCTGCTGGTTGTTGAAGACCGGATGGCCCTGCCGTGTGGTCAACACCGGCTTGTCGGACATGAAGACCGTCTCCTGACCTCTCGTGGCCCCCGTGGTGCCGGCCACCCGGGCGGGCGCCTGTCGGCGTTCCGCGGATGGCCCGCACCGTCGCGTGGGTGACCTGCGGACTGATCACGAACTGTTCCAGCCCACCCTATTTTCTGGAATCAGTCAAGAATAGTGGCGGGCTGGCGCGCGGGTTCACGCATGATCTTGCCGACAGTGACGGCACCGACGCGTGGCATCCCGCCGCTCCGGGAACGAAAAGTGGATCATGACGGGTGCGGTGGCCGGTACAGTGACCCGGTGCTCGACCCGAAAGGTGCCAGGAACTCGGAGTCGCCGGAGGAGCCGTTGTGGCGGGCGCTGGCCGTGTTCCGGCTGGCCGCGCTCGGGTACGCGAGCCTGCTCGTCGCGCTCAACTTCCGCCACTACGAGCACCCGGCGATCGGCTGGTTCGTGACCGGGGTCATGGCCACCTGGAGCGTGGTCACCATCACCGGGTACGCCCGGCCCCGGCTGCGCGCCTGGCCGCTGCTCGGCGCCGACCTGGCCGTCACGGCGGCGTGCGTGGTGGTCTCGCCGTGGGTGCTCGGCCCCAGCGGGCTCTCCCGGGGCTTCGCCACCCTGCCCGCGGCCTGGATCGCCGGGCCGGTCCTGGCCTGGGCGATCAGCGGCGGGCGTCGGCGCGGTGCGGCGGCCGCCGTCCTGCTGACCATCTGCGACCAGGGGCTGCGCGGCCGGATCACCCCGAACAGCCTCGACGGCAACGTCCTGATGCTGCTCGCGGGCATCGCCGTCGGGCACGTCACCCGGCTGGCGGTACGGGCCCAGGAGGCGCTGCAGCGGGCCACCGAACTGGAGGCCGCCAACCGCGAGCGGGAGCGGCTCGCGCGCGGCATCCACGACTCGGTCCTGCAGGTCCTCGCCCTGGTGCAGCGGCGCGGTACCGAGATCGGCGGGGACGCCGCCGAACTCGGGCGGCTGGCCGGCGAGCAGGAGGCTGCGCTGCGGTCGCTGATCGGTACCGCATCGGGCCACCCCGCGTCCGGGGATCCTTCGTCCGGGGATCGTCACCGGCCGGTGGACCTGCGGCCCCTGCTCGCCGCGCACGCGACCGCGACGGTCTCGCTCGCCACCCCCGCCCACCCGGTACCGCTGCCCGCGCACGCCGCCTCCGAGATGGCGGCGGCCGTCGGGGCGGCGCTGGCCAACGTCCGCCAGCACTGCGGACCCGACGCGCGGGCGTGGGTACTGGTGGAGTCCGAGGACGGGGTGATCGGCGGCGGCACGGTCACGGTGTCGGTACGCGACGACGGCCCCGGGATCCCGGCCGGGCGGCTGGACGAGGCCGCCGCCGCCGGGCGCCTGGGGGTCGCGCAGTCGATCCGCGGCCGGGTCCGCGACCTCGGCGGCACGGTGACGATCACCTCAGCGCCGGGCCAGGGCACCGAGGTGGAGCTCACGATCCCGTACCGCTCGCTATCGTGACGCGCATGACGGTACGGGTCATGGTCGTCGACGACCATCCGATGTGGCGCGACGGGGTCGCCCGCGACCTCGACGAGGCCGGGTACGAGGTGGTCGCCGCGGTCGGCGAGGGCGGCCAGGCGGTCCGGGTGGCGGCCGCGGCCCGGCCCGACGTGGTGGTGCTGGACCTGCAGCTGCCCGACCTGTCCGGCGTCGAGGTGATCCGCGGGCTGCTGGCGGCCCACCCTCCGGTACGGGTGCTCATGCTCTCGGCCAGCGGCGAGCAGCAGGACGTGCTCGACGCGGTGAAGGCAGGCGCGACCGGTTACCTGCTCAAGTCCGCGGCCCGCGAGGAGTTCCTGGACGCCGTGCGGCGCACCGCCGACGGTGACGCCGTGTTCACGCCGGGCCTGGCCGGCCTGGTGCTCGGCGAGTACCGGCGGCTGGCCACGGCGGCGCAGCCCGCCGACGACGCGCCCCGGCTCACCGACCGCGAGACCGAGGTCCTGCGGCTGGTGGCGAAGGGGCTGTCGTACAAGCAGATCGCCGAGCGCCTCGTCGTGTCCCACCGCACCGTGCAGAACCACGTCCAGAACACGCTGGGCAAGCTGCAGTTGCACAACCGGGTGGAGCTGGTGCGGTACGCGATCGAGCGCGGGCTCGACACGGACTCCTAGCTACTCTCCGGCCTCTCACTCCTTGGCTTCGAGGCTGCGCACCACCAGGCCCAGCGCGTGCAGCGCCTCCTGGCGCTCCTTCAACTGGAGCTCCTCCCGGCCCAGCAGGGCCGCGTACTCGGCCTCCTGCTCCGGGCTGGGTACCGCCGAGGTCCGGTCGAGGAACTCCACCATGTCCTGCGTGACCGCCGCGTAGCTGCGGGCCGCCGCCCGCGCCCGCCGTAGCGACTCGATCTCGTCGACCATCCGCGCGCACCCTCCTGCTGATCCTCCGTCCCCGGGGGCTTACCCGTCGGCCGACCGGCCAACCGGCCCGGCCGTCCGGGGCCCACCAGGAGCGAGGTGGCGCTAGGAGCGGGCCGCGGCTGCAGCGTCCGCTTCGTCGTCCACCGGCACGATCCCGGCGTCCCGGGCCGGCGTGGCGGACTGCGCGCCGACGGGCTGTGCGTCGGAAGGCTGCGCGCCGGCGGGCTGTGCGTCGGAAGGCTGCGCGTCGGAAGGCCGACCCCCGACGTCCTGCGCCGCCCGGCGCAGCACGAGCAGGCAGACGTCGTCCTCGCGCTGCCCCTCGGCGAGCATCTCGACCGAGACCGTGCCGAGCAGCTCACCGGCCCCGCCGCCGGCCCGCGCGTACGCCTGGCACAGCCGCTCCAGCGCCTCGTCCGGATCGACCGAGCGTTGGTCGACGATCCCGTCGGTGTACCACAGGACCGAGTGCTCGGGGCCCAGGCGCAACCGGTGCTCCGGGTACGGCTCGTCGGAGGGTACGACGCCCAGCAGCAGCCCGCCCTCCACGGTGAGGGTGGTGACCGTACCCCCGCGGCGCAGCAGCGGCGGAGGATGGCCGGCGTTGCTCCACACCAGCTCGTACCGGACCGGGTCGTACACGCCGTAGATCATCGTCACCAGGTCGAGGTCGGGCAGGCGGGCCAGCAGCCGGTTGACCCGCCCCAGGACCGTACCGGGATCCGGGCACTCGGTGGCGTAGGCGCGTACCGCGTTGCGGACCTGCCCCATCACGGTCGCCGCGCGCAGATCGTGACCGGTCACGTCGCCCACGGCGAGCGCCAGCCGGCCGTCGGGCAGCAGGAAGGCGTCGTACCAGTCGCCGCCGATGTCGATCCGCTCGGCCATCGGCAGGTACACCGCCGACAGGTCGACGCCGCCGAGGCGCGGCAGGTCGGCCGGCAGCATGGCGCGCTGGAACATCTGCAGCGCCTGGTGCTCCACCTCCAGATCCGCGCGGGCCTCCTCGGCGTGACGGGCCGAGTCCCGCGCCGCGCGCTCGGCGGCGCGCTGCTCGCTCACGTCGTGGATGGTCCCCCACAGCCGTTCGAGCCGCCCGGAGGTGTCGCGCACCGCCTCCCCGGAGCTGATGACGTCGAGCACCCGGCCGTCCGGGCACACCAGCCGGAACTCGATGGTGAAGGGCTTGTGGTGCACCACCAGGTCGTCGCGGGCCGCCCGTACCCGCGCCGCGTCGTCGCGGTGCACGTACGCGCCCACCGTGGCCAGGTTGCCGGGGATCCCGTCGACGCCGATCATGGCGCTCAACTGGCGGGAGTAGCTGACCTTCCCCGTCTTCGGGTCGTACTCCCAGGTCGCGAAGCCGGCCATGTGCTGCACCCGGTCCAGGGTGAACGCCGCCTCCCCGCCGGCCCGCGGCTGCGGTACAGCCGGCCGCCGCGAGGCCGTCACGGACGACCGGTACGACACGGCCAGGCCCGCCGCCATGCCCAGCCCGAAGGCGGCGAGTGCTCGCCTCGCCGCCCGCCACCTGGGCATCTTGTCCTCCTTGACACGTAGCGTGACTTGACTCGGATGCCGCGGGGCGCCGCTGACGGTTCCCGGGTGGATGTGGCCGGTGGACGGGCGGGTCAGCGGGGCGCGGCCTCCTCACCCTCGGTACGGACCCGGAAGACCCGGTTCAGCCCGGTGATGTGGAGCAGGTGCCGCACCCGCTGGACCGGTGCGTACAACTCCAGACCGCCTCCCGACGCGGCGAGGCGCTTGTGGAAACCGACCAGAACGGCGAGGCCGGTGGAGTCGCAGAATGTTACCTCGGAAAGATCCAGCACCAGCCGGCCGCCGGCCGTGAGGTACGGCGCGGCGGCGGCGCGGAGCTGCTCGGCCGTACTGAGGTCCAGTTCACCGCGGATCCGCAGCACGGTATCGCCGTCCGGGTCGCCGGCCTGCTCGTCGACCAGCAGGAAGGTGCGGGGGGTCGCCATCCAGAACTCCAAAGGCCGGTTTCTGCTCGCTCCCATGATGGCAGTGACGGCCGCTTCCGCCACCCCCCGCCCGGTCCCTCGGCCGACTACCGGGTCGCCATCGCCGGACCGTCCGCGGTCGGGCCGTCGGATCGAGCCGGGCCGTCCGCGGTCGGGCCGTCGGATCGAGCCGGGCCGTCCGGGACAGCCGCGCCACCGGCGGCCGCGCTCGGCAGTGTGGGCAGGTAGCGCGGTGGCCGGCGGACCTGGGTGGCCTGCTCGAACGCGTACGCGTAGGAGATCAGCCGCGGCTCGCTCCACCGGGTACCGAAGAAGGACACGCCGATCGGCAGTTCGCCCCGCGCGTACCCGGCCGGCACGGTGATGTTCGGGTAGCCGGCCACCGCCGCCGGCGTGGACGAGGCGGCGAAGTCGGTGAAGTCGTCACCGCCGCCCAGGTTGGTCACCCAGGCCGGGCTGTTGGTGGGGGCGAGGATCGCGTCCAGCCGGCCGGCCCGCAGGGTGTCGTCGATCGCCGCCCGGGCGCCGTTCGTCGCGGTCGCGCGCAGCGCGCGGTACTGCGGGTCGGACAGGTCGCCGGTGGTCTGCTGCGCCTGCTCGAAGATCTCCTGGCCGAAGTAGCGCAGCTCGGAGTCGGCGTGCTGCCGGTTGAACTCGATCAGCCCGGCGAGGTCGGCCGGGTGGGGCCCCGGCCGCTGGGCCAGGTACGCGTTGAGGTCGTGCTTGAACTCCGTCAGCAGCGCCGGGTACTCCGCGTTGCCGACCTCGTCCAGCCCGGGCAGCGTCACGTCGACCACGGTGGCGCCGAGCTCACGTAGCTTCGCGGCGCTCGCGTCGAGGACGCGGGCCGCGTCCGCGCTGGTACCGGCGGCCTCCCGCCACACGCCGATGCGCTTGCCCCGCAGCGCGTCGCGGTCGAGCGCGCGCAGGTAGTCGCGGCGCGCGTACGGTCCGGCCGGGGCGGTTCCCGGGTCGGCCGGATCCACGCCCTGGATCACCGAGAGCACCGCGGCGGCGTCGGTGACGGTACGGGTCATCGGCCCGGCGGTGTCCTGCTGCGCCGAGATGGGTACCACGCCGCCCCGGCTGACCAGCCCCAGCGTCGGCTTGATCCCGACGACGTTGTTGATCCCGGACGGGCAGACGATCGACCCGTCGGTTTCGGTACCGATGGTCACGGCGGCCAGGGTCGCCGCGGCGGCCACCCCCGATCCGCTGCTGGAGCCGCACGGGTTGCGGTCCAGGACGTACGGGTTGTTGGTCTGCCCGCCGCGGCCGCTCCAGCCGCTGGTCGAGTTGGTGGAGCGGAAGTTGGCCCACTCGGAGAGGTTGGCCTTGCCGAGGATCACGGCGCCGGCGTCGCGCAGGCGGGAGACGAGGTGCGCGTCGCGGGCCGGCGTCGAGGCCGCGAGGGCGTACGAACCGGCGGTGGTGTGCTGCCGGTCGGCCGTGTCGATGTTGTCCTTGAGCAGCACCGGGATGCCATCGAGGGCGGACCGGGCGCCGTGGTGGCGGCGCCGCTCGTCGCTGGCCCGCGCCTCGCGAAGGGCGTCCGGGTTGGTCTCGATCACCGCGTTGAGCTTCGGGTTGAGCTGGCGGATGCGGGCCAGGTAGAACCCGGTCAACGCGACCGAGCCGAAGCGGCGGCCGTCCATCGCCCGCTGCAGGTCGAGCACGGTCGCGCGGTCGAGATCGACGCCGGCCAGCCGGGTGCCGGCGGCCGCGGAGGTCGTCTCCGCGCCGGCTGCGTGGGCGGTCACGCCCGCGGCGCCGAGCAGCGCGAGGGTACTGACGAGGACGACGGGTGAGCGCAGCCGTCGCATGGACACCTCCGGGGCCGGTGGGCAGACCCCGTTGTGTTTAGACCCGTCGATCTCGCTTTCCAACCGGCGTGGCCGACGATTCCGCCTGGTGCGAATTCGGCCGTCAGTACTTGATCTTTAAAGCGATCCGTGATCCGACCCACCCGCGTCAGCCCTGCACGCCGAAGGCCTCGGTCAGGCCCATCATGCGCAACTGCTGGCGTACGAACGGGGGCGGGTTGCGGACCTCGAACGCCGCGCCGACCGAGCGCGCGGTGTTGCGGCCGACGGCGAGCGCGCCGATGCCGGTGGAGTCGATGAACGTCACCTGCATCAGGTCGACGACGACGCGGACCGGGCGGACACTGGTGGCGGTGTCGGCGAGCGCGCCGCGCAACCGCTCCGCGTTGCCCAGATCGATCTCGCCACGCACCTCGATGACCACCGTCCCGTCGGCAAGACGGCGCGTGTTCATCAGCCACTCCGGCACGGTCGCACTCCTAGAATCCGGTAACTCGTCCAGATTTCTACCGTACGGAGCTATCGACGCCCGGACCGGGTCGCCGGAACGTATCACGGCGGCGTCTCCTGGGTACCAGTCGCCGCATGGACCAATCAGCTCGCGGCGTGCTGTTCGACGTCGACGGCACCCTCGTCGACACCAACTATCTCCACGCGGTGTCGTGGTGGGAGGCGCTTCGGCAGGGCGGCCACACCGTACCGACCGCACGCATCCACCGGGCCATCGGGATGGGCTCGGACAAGCTGCTCGACCACCTCCTCGACGCCGACCGCGACCGGGAGGCCGACGACGAGCTGCGCGCCGCGCACCTGACGCTCTACACCACGTACTGGGAACGGCTACGGCCGCTGCCCGGCGCGGCGGAGCTCCTGCGCACCTGCGCCGGCCGGGGCCTGCGGGTCGTCCTCGCCTCGTCGGCGTCGAAGAAGGAGCTGGGGGTGCTGCGGCGGGCGCTGGACGCCGACGACGTCATCTCCGCGGCGACCAGCAAGAGCGACGCCGGCGCGAGCAAGCCCGACCCCGACATCCTCGCCGTCGCGATGGCCGAGTCCGGGCTGTCCGCGGACCGGGCGGTGATGGTCGGCGACTCGGTGTGGGACGTGCTCGCGGCCGAACGGGCCGGCCTCAGGTGCATCGGGCTGACCTGCGGCGGCACCAACGCCGCGGAGCTACGCGAGGCCGGCGCGGTGGAGACGTACGACGATCCGGCGGAGCTGTGCGAGAAGCTGGACCGCTCCGCGATCGCCAAGCTGACGGGCTGAGTCACCCCGTCAGGCGCCCAGTCACCCCGGTCAGGCGCCCGGGGCGCGGCGGGTGCAGGTCGTGGTCGGCTCGGCGACGGCCTCGCCGGGGTAGATCGCGCCGACGATCACGCAGTACTCGGCCCTCGGATCCAGAGCGGTCAGGGTGTACTCCCGGGTGCCGGCCGGCAGGTTCGCGACCACGGCCGGCTCCTTGCCGTCGCGGGCCACCGCGACCACCACCGGCGCCGGCCCGTCGGCGGGGTCGCGCCAGCTCGCGACGAGCGTCGTACCCTCGTCGCGCAGCTCGACCCGGAGCCGCTCGTGACCACTGGGCGGGGCCGGCGCGGGACGGGCGGCCGGTCGCCGCGCCGCTCCCCCGTCGCGCCCGCCGGTGAGCACGGCCACGGTGACGGTGACGGTGACGACCGCGGCCACGATCACCGCGAGCGCGACGGCGAGCAGGACCACGAGGCGCCGCCGCCCGGCCCGGCGCCGGCGGTCCTCGGCGGTGACCGGGGCGGGCAGGTACCGGGCCCCGGCGGGCTGCTCCGGCATCCCGGCAGCCGTCCACAGCTGCACGGGAGGGCGGCCCGGTGGGCCGTCGAGTGGCGCCTGCACTGGAGCCGGCGCCGGCTCCAGCTCCAGCACCGGGGCCATGGCCAGCGCTGGAGCCGGCGCGGGAGCCGGCGCCGGCTCCAGCTCGGCCAGCTCGCGCCGGACCAGACTGGACAGCGGATGCCACGGTTCCAGGGCGGCCTGGCAGCCGGCGCGGGCGATCGTGAGCAGCCGGCGCGCCACGGCGCCGTCCCCGGCGCTGCGGTACATCCGGGCCAGCTCCAGGCCGAACCGGATGGTGTCCGGGTCGGTGATGCCGTACGCCCGGCGCAGCCCCTTGTACGCGGCGTCCAGCTCGGCCCTCGCCCGCCCGGCCTCGGCACTCTCGGGACCGCCGGCCTCGGCGCGGTCGCGGTGCAGCAGGGCGAGGTGCGCCCGCGCGAGGCGGACTGCCCGCCCGGTCGGGCCCTGCTCGCGCAACCGGCCGTCCAGCACCCGCCCGTACAGCTCGGCGGCGGCGGCCAGGTCTCCACGAGCGTGCACGACCGTCGCCAGTACCGTCAGCGCCCGGGCGGTCGCCGGGTGGCGCTCGCCGAACCGCTCCTCGCACTCGGCCGCGAGGGGCCGGGCCACGGCGTACGCCTCGTCGGCCTCGCCGAGGTCGCGCAGTACCTCGGCGAGCATGCGCCGACCGGTCACCATCGGCAGCCGGTCGGCCGGCTCGGGCGACTCGGACAGCAGGGCGGTCAGCACGTCCCGGGCGGCGGCGAACTGCCACCGCTCCCGCAGACGCTCCGCCTCCGCCAGCCCTTCGGCCAGGGTGGCCACCGCGATCACCTCCCCGCGTCGGCCGCCCGCCGAGCCTAGGCGCGCGGATAACGCAGGGGAAGGGTCCGCGTGCGCAAGGTGGCATCCGATCCTGGCAGCGCAAACGGCTACGGAGGCCGAGGTGTCAAGAACCGGTCAATGGGTAGATCGGTGGTATGCGACGTTTGGACAACTACCCCGAACCCGTATCCGACCCGGAGTCCCTGGGCCTGCCGGATGTGGCCGACGACGACCACATCGCGTTCGAGGAGAGCAGGGCCGAGTCACCGCGGGAGGCGGACGGCCCCGACCCGGCGCCCCTGCCCGGTCGCGCGCCGATGGCGATCGACCTGTACGGGGTGACACCCGAGGAGGGCCGCCTGGGCGAGTCGCTGGAGTACAAGCTGGCCCGCGAGGATCCCCTCGAGGAGGGCGCCGGCCTGGCCAGTCCGAGCGAGAGCGCACAGGCCGACCTCGTGGACGACCAGCGGGGCGACAACGTCGACCTCGGCAACGACCAGGTGGACCGGCCCGACGAGGACGCCGGCCTGGCCCAGGAGCCGCCGCTGGACGCCGACGACTCGCCGGTCTCGATGTACGACCGGCCGGGCGTGGTACCCGACGCCGGAAGGCCGATCGGCCGCCTGGTCGAGCCCGACGAGGGCGTGCACGAGGACCGGGAGAAGGACATGGTCGCCTGGGACGCCGGCCCGGACGGCGGCGGCCCGACCGCCGAGGAGATGGCCATCCACGAGGAACCCCCGCGCTGACCGACCCCCTTGATCGTCACAACGTCCCGGCAGTCGTGGCCTCCGACCCCCTTGGCAGGCCACGACTGTCGGGATGTGGTGACGGCCACGTCGCCGCCGCCGACAACCTGTAGCCCAGCCTGATCAGCGTGAGCGCCGCATCATCGTCGCCGCGATGACGCCGGCCGCCACCGTCGCGCCGCCGAGCAGCAGGCCGTGGTGCTGGGACGCCCAGACCTGCGGCGAGCGCGACACCGCCCGGTCGTCGAAATCGCCGTGCGCGCCGTAGTCGACGTCGGCGTCGGCCGGCTCCCACAGGTTCGCCGGCTGGTGCCCGTCACGCACCTGGTCGGTCTGCTGTGACGAGAAGCCGGTCCGGGCGAGGTACCGGTCGAGCAGGCCGGGCGCGACGGCGTTGGCGATCAGCGTCGCGACCGTCGATCCGCCGACCCAGTACTCGCGGCGCTCCGGATGGTCCGCGGCGTACACGACCGCGCCGGCGACGACCTCCGGCTGGTAGATCGGCGGTACCGGCTGGGCGCGCCGGCGTAGCCGCGACAGCACCCAGTCGAACTGCGGCGTGTTCACCGCCGGCAACTGCACCATCGTGGTCCGTACCCGGCTGCCGGTGGCCAGCAGCTCGCAGCGCAGCGCCTCGTTGAAGCCCTGGATGGCGTGCTTGGCACCGCAGTACGCGGTCTGCAGCGGGATACCCCGGTACGCCAGCGCCGACCCGACCTGCACGACGGCCCCCCGGTCGCGGGGCAGCATCCGTGACAGCGCCGCCTTGGTGCCGTACACGTACCCCAGGTAGGAAACCTCGGTGACCCGGGCGAACTCCTCCGGCCCGATCTCGGTGAACGGCGCGAAGACCGACGTGAACGCGTCGTTGACCCAGACGTCGATCGGCCCCAGCTCCGACTCCACACGCTCGGCGGCCTCGTCCACCGCGTCGAAGTCGGCCACGTCCACCGGTACCGCCAGGGCCTTGCCCCCGCGGGCGCGGACCTCGGCGGCCGCCGCTTCGAGCCCCTCCTCCCCGCGGGCGAGCAGCGCCACCCGGGCGCCCCGGCTGCCGTACCGTCGGGCGACGGCCCGGCCCACCCCGCCACTGGCCCCGGTGACCACCACCACCTGATCATGCGCATCGGTACCCATGGCATGGTCTTTCCCACGGCGCGGGGTATCCAATCGGCCGACCTGGCGCGGCGGTTAACGGGGGTCGCGGCGGGCATCGGGTAGCCGTGGCGAGAACGGAGCACACCATCGGTACCACCCCGGACCGGGTCTTCGCGGTCCTCGCAGACGGGTGGACGTACAGCGACTGGGTGGTCGGCACCGCCCACATCCGCGCGGTGGACCGCGACTACCCCGACCCCGGCACGGCCCTGCACCACAAGGTCGGCCCGTGGCCGCTCGCGGTGCGGGACAAGTCCGTGGTCCTCGACCGGGAGCCGGACCGGATGCTGCTGCTGCGGGTCGGGCTCTGGCCGATCGGCGAAGGGGTGGTGCGGCTCATCCTCACTCCGGTCGGCGACGGGGCCACCCGGGTCACGATGATCGAACACTTCCCCGGTGGCCCGATCCGGTGGCTGTACACGCGGATCAACGACCTCGCCATGCACTGGCGCAACAAGGAGTCCCTGCGGCGCCTGGACGATCTCGCGACCCGGCGCGTGCCGGTCAGCCACTGATGGGCGCCCGATGATGCGTACCCCATCGACAGACACCGCACCGTCCGACATGGCGCCGTCCGACATGGCGCCGTCCGACATCGCCGTGCTGGTCGTCGACGACCACGCGCTCTTCACGGAGGCGCTGCGGGCCCGGCTGACCCAGGAGCCCGACCTCGGCCCGGTCTCGGTGGCGTACGGGGCCAGGGAGGCGGCCGAACGGGTCGCCGTGACCCACCCCGACGTCGTCGTCCTCGACGTCGTCCTCGACGACGGCAGCGGGATCGACGTGCTCGACCACCTGCGCGAGGCGTCGCCGACCAGCCGCGTCGTGATGCTGACGGCGGTGGAGTCCGTGGACGACGTGGTGGCGGCGCTCACTCGCGGAGCCAGGGCCTGGCTGCCGAAGACCGTCGACACCGGCCACCTCGTCCGGGTCATCCGTGGCGTGAACCGCGGGGAGGCCTGGCTGGCGCCGGACCTGCTGGGCCGGGTACTGGCCGACCTGGCCGCGCGCACGACGACCCGGCGGTCCACACCGCTCGCCGGCCTGAGTCCCCGCGAACGCGAGGTGCTCCAGTTCATGGTGGACGGTCTGAGCCGTACCGAGATCGCCGCGCGGCTGGGCGTCTCCGGCAACACGGTACGGACGCACCTCCAGCATCTGATCGCGAAGCTCGGGGTTCACTCCACACTGGAGTGCGTCGCCGTGGCGCTCCGCAATGGCCTGCGCGCCTCCGACGCCCTGAACTAGCCGACACCTCCGTGACAGCGGGCGCGGCGGCGGGCGCGGCGCCGGTTTCGGAACAGGGCCAAGGGGTAGCGCGTGGCCCGTCCGGGTCCGCCGCTCGCCGCTCGACGACGGCGACCGATGTGAGAGTACAAAGGGGATGTCGTGGGCGTTTCCGAGTCGACGGGTGGGCTGACCGGTACCGGCGTGTCCACGGTGTGCACCAACACGACGGCCGGGCCGCCGGCCGGACTCCCGGACGTGGCGCGCCCGGGCCGCTCCGCGCCGGTGGCCGGCGGGCTGGCGCACGGGACGGTGTCGCGGTCGCGCGACGTGGAGCCCTCGGCCGACGGCCGCCTGGGCGACCGGGCCCGGCTGCGGCGGCGGCAACTCGGCCACGACATCCGGCACGAGCTCGCCACGATCATCCTGCTCGCGTCGCTGCTGGACTCCGCCGCCGACGTCGGCCCGGAGAGCCGCCGGCGAGCCCGCCAGATCCTCGACGAGACGCGCTGGCTCGAGCAACTGCAGCGGGCGTACGAGGAGACGCTCGGCGGGCTGAACGAGTCCGTGCCGGCCGTCGCCGAGCCGATCCGACTCGACCGGTTCGCCGCCGAGGTGGTCTCGGCGGTCGGGCTGTCCACCTCGACCACGATCCGGTTCCGGGCGGAGGAGACCTGGGCGTACGCCGACCGGCTCGCCTTCTGGCGGGCGCTGCGCAACGTGATCGGCAACGCGGTACGGGCGGCGGGCCCGCACGGCCACGTCGACGTGCGGATCTACCAGTCCGCCGGTTGGACGGTGACCCAGGTGGACGACGACGGACCCGGCTTCGGCGCGGTACCGCCGGGCACCGACTCGCTGGGCCTGAGCATCGTGCGGGAGTTCGCCGTCGCGGCCGGCGGCCAGGTCGAGATCCGCCAGGGCAGCCCCAGCGGCTGCCGGGTCCGGCTGCGGATGCGGGCCGCGCCGCCTGGCGAGGCGCGCCCGGTACCGGGAGAGTGCGATGCGACTGCTGATCTGTGACCAGCAGGTCGTCTTCGCCGAGGCCCTTGCCCACCTGCTCACCGCGGCCGGAGCCGAGGTCGTGGCGGTGACCCACCACCCCGACCGGGCGGTCGCCGTCCTGCGGCGCGAGGCCGTCGAGGTCTGCCTGGTCGATGTGGGCTCCGGACCGGAGAACCGGCTCGCCGACCTGTGCGAGGCCTCCCCCGGCATCCCCGTCGTGCTGCTCACCGGCGAGGTCGACGACGCGACGCTCGCGGCCGCGCGCGCAGCCGGCGTCCGGGGCGTCGCCGACAAGCGACGGTCCCCGGCCGAGATTCTGGACCTGCTGCGACGGGTACGGGCCGGCGAGTCGGTGGTGTGCGTCAACGCCATCGTCCGGGCGCCCGAGCCGCGCACGACCGTCCATCCACGCGGTGACATGCAGCGGCTGGCCGGGTTCCTCACCCCGCGCGAGCGCGAGGTCCTCGGCGCCCTGGTACGCGGCGACGACACGACCAGGCTGGCCCGCTCGCTGGGCATCGCCGCGGCGACCGCACGCTGCCACATCCAGAACGTGCTGACCAAGCTGGGTGCGCACTCCCGGGTGGAGGCGGCGACGAGCGCGGTACGGCACGGCATGGTCAACCCCGAGACCGGCGCCTGGCTGGGCTGCGGCCGGCAGGGCAGTTAGTCAGAACGTCCGCTGGTACAGCGCGCAGCCCTGGCACACGTCGGGCGGGTCGTCGGCCGCCAACCGGCGGCGGAAGTCCCGGTAGCCGGCCGAGTGCCAGATCTCGGCGAAGGTCTGGTCGGTCAGCCGGCCCAGCGACACCCGGTCGTCGCCCATCACCATGCAGCACGGCTGCACCACGCCCTGGCTGGTGATGTACACCGAGTCCCAGGGCCAGGTGCAGCCCGGCCGGCCCGGTTCGGACGGTCCTGCCGACAGTCGCGGCAGCCGCAGTGTCAGCCCGTACGCGTCGGCGGCTGTCCGCGCGGCGGTGAAGACGGTGCGTACCCCGTCCGACACGCCGTCCGTCCACAGTGCCTCGGCGCCGGCGAACTCGCGGATGCCGGCGTAGCGGCCCGCCGGGTCGGTGTCGGAGAAGTCGTGGCTGAGGTTCTGCACCCGAAGCTCGTCGACGCCGATGCCGGCCAGCAGCCGTACCAGGTCGGGCAGCTCGGCGACGTTGCGGCGCATGGCGACGAAGACCGCCCGGATCCACGGGGTCTCACTGCCCGCGGCCCGTTTCGCGGCGACCAGCCCGGCGAGGTTGGCCACGACGGTGTCGAAGGTCGCGCCCCGGCGGATGCTCTCGTAGGTACCGGCGGTGGCGCCGTCCAGGGACACGTGCAGCCAGTCCAGCCCGGCCCCGACCAGTTCGTCGGCGCGGCCACGACTGAGCAGGGTGGCGTTGGAGTTGAAGCCGACCGTCAACCCGCGCCGTTTGGCCCGCCGCACCTGGTCGAGCAGGTACGGCGACAGCAGCGGCTCGCCCAGCCCCTGCATGGTCATCCGGCGCAGCGTCGGCACCCCGTCCAGGACGCGGTCGAACAGCTCCGGCGTCATCGCCCCGGCCAGCTTGTTGACCGGCGGCCGGTAGCTGACCAGGCACATCGTGCAGCGCAGGTTGCAGGCGGACGTGATCTCGACCTGCAACTCGGTAGGCAGCGGCGGAGCCTCCGGCCACGCCCGGGCCACGGATACCACGGCTCCCGGGTACCCTGCGCCACCCCACCCAACCGCGATGGTTTGCCAATGCGGCGTACGGGTACGGCGCAGGTTCGATGGACGTGACAGCTCAACTGCGCGCCGCGGCGCGCGAGCGCTTCGGCTGGGAAGAACTGCGCCCGGAGCAGGAGACCGCGATGCGGGCCCTGATGGCCGGCCGTGACGCGCTGGTGGTGGCGCCCACCGGCGGCGGGAAGTCCGCGATCTACCAGGTACCGGCGACCCTGCTCGCCGGCCCGACCGTCGTGGTCTCACCGCTGCTCGCGCTGCAGCACGACCAGATCGCCGGGCTCGCCGACCGCGACGACGCCGCCCTGGCCGCCGTCCGCCTCAGCTCCGCGGAGAGCGCGTCCGCACAGCGCGCCGCCGTCGAGGCACTGCACTCCGGGCGCGTCGAGTACGTGTTCGTGACCCCCGAACAGCTCGCCGACCCGGAGAAACTGGCGGCCATCCGCGAGGCCCGGCCCAGCCTGGTCGCCGTCGACGAGGCGCACTGCATCTCCGCCTGGGGCTACGACTTCCGCCCCGACTACCTTCAGCTCGGGCGGGCGGTCCGCGACCTGGGGCACCCGCCGGTCGTCGCGCTGACCGCGACCGCCTCCCCACCCGTACGCGAGGACATCCTCAGCCGGTTGGGCATGCGCGACCCGGAGGTGGTGATCTCCGACCTGGACCGGCCGAACATCCTCCTGGAGGCGGTCCAGTGCGTCGACGAGGAGCAGCGCCGGCAGCGCCTGCTCGGCCGGCTGCGGGAGTCGCAACCACCGGGAATCGTGTACGTGTCGACCCGTCGCGCCGCCGAGGAGCTGGCGGCATGGCTGACCGACACGGGGATCGAAGCCGCCGCGTACCACGGTGGGATGTCGGCGCGCGAGCGTACCCGCCGCCACGAGGCGTTCCTCGCCGACGAGGTACCCGTCATGGTGGCGACCAGCGCCTTCGGCATGGGCATCGACAAGCCGAACATCCGCTGGGTCAACCACGTCTCGCTGCCCGACTCCCCCGACAGCTACTTCCAGGAGATCGGCCGGGCCGGCCGGGACGGCGAACCGGCACAGGCCCTGCTGCTGTTCCGCACCGAGGACACCGGCCTGCGCAAGTTCTTCACCGGGGGCATCCCGGCCGTCGACGGCCTGTCCCGGCTCGCGGAGGCGCTGCGCATCGGCCCGGCGACGCGGACCGCGCTGCGGGAGAAGACCGGGCTGGGCCCCCGCAAGCTCGGCGAGCACCTGTCCCTGCTGGAGGAGGTCGGCGCGGCGGTGGCCGGCCGGGGCGGGAAGTGGCGGGCCGCGGCGTACGCGCCGGGCCCGGCCGAGGCCGCCGAGGCAGCAGTCGAGCAGGCGGAGCGGCGGCAGACCGTACAGCGTTCGCGCCTGGACATGATGCGCAACCTGGCCGAGACGCTGAGCTGTCGGGGCCAGGCCCTGCTCGCCTACTTCGGCCAGCACCTGGACCAGCCGTGCGGGCACTGCGACAACTGCCTGTCGGGCGCGGCGGACGAGGTCGAGGCGGCTCGCGACGAGGGCCCCTACCCGGTGAACGGCCGGGTGGCCCATCCGGAGTGGGGCGACGGGACCGTCCTGCGTTACTCCGGCGATCAGATGACGGTGCTCTTCGACGACCTCGGGTACAAGACCCTGTCGGTCCCGGTCGTCGAGGAGCAGGGACTACTGACGGAGCTGGGATAAGGGAGGATCTTCGTGGCCAGCTACGGCTACACCCTGATGTGCGAGCAGGCCGGACCGACCCAACTGGTCAACGACGCGATCCGGGCCGAGCGCGCCGGTTTCGACTTCGCGGTCATCTCCGACCACTACTACCCCTGGCTGGAGGAGCAGGGTCATTCACCGTACGCGTGGTCGGTCCTGGGCGCGGTGGCGTACGAGACGTCCCGGATGGAGCTGATGTCCTTCGTGACCTCGCCGATCCGGCGCTACCACCCGGCGGTGGTCGCGCAGAAGGCCGCCACGATCGGCG
The DNA here is from genome assembly GCF_016863255.1 of Planosporangium mesophilum. Classification (GTDB taxonomy): domain Bacteria; phylum Actinomycetota; class Actinomycetes; order Mycobacteriales; family Micromonosporaceae; genus Planosporangium; species Planosporangium mesophilum. The sequence continues at coordinate 742 of NZ_BOON01000013.1, read as the reverse complement.
TCATGTCCGGCGGCCGGTTCACGCTCGGCCTGGGCGCCGGCGAGAACCTCAACGAGCACGTCGTGGGGGCCTGGCCGCACGTGGCCCAGCGCCACGACATGCTGGTGGAGGCGCTCGACATCATCCGGCCGCTGCTGGCCGGCGAGACCATCCACCACGGCGGGGAGTACTTCGAGGCGCCCGAGGCCAAGCTCTGGGACCTCCCCGAGGAGCGCGTCCCGATCGGCATCGCGGTCTCCGGCCCGTCGTCCTGCGAGATCGCCGGCGAGTTCGCCGACGTCATGATCGCTGTGGAGCCCAAGCGGGAGCTGTGCGAGATGTTCGACGCCGCGGGCGGCTCCGGCAAGCCACGGTACGGGCAGGTCGCGGTCTGCTACGGCCCGGACGAGGCGCAGTGCCGCAAGATCGCACACGAGCAGTTCCGCTGGTTCGGCCTCGGCTGGCCGGTCAACGCCGAGCTGCCCAACCCCCGATCCTTCGCCCATGCCAGCGCCTCCGTCAGCGAGGAGGAGGTCGCGGAGGCGATCCCCTGCGGCCCCGATCTCGACAAGCACGTCGAGGCGGTCCGCACATTCGTGGACGCCGGGTTCACCCACGTCGCCGTGGTCCAGGTCGGCGCCGAGGGCCAGGGCGCGTTCCTCGACTTCGCCGAGCGCGAGCTCCTGCCGGCCCTGCGGGGAAGCTGACCGTCACTGATCACCCCATCGACAGCGGAAGGCCGCGACCTCCGGTCGCGGCCTTC
>NZ_BOON01000012.1 GCF_016863255.1 Planosporangium mesophilum | reverse complement strand
CCGGTCGCGGCCTTCCGCTGTCGTGTCCGGATCTGATCAGACCCGCCGCTCCTCGTTGTGCCCGCCGAGGGCGGCCCACACCTGGTTGATCGTCTCGAATACCCGGTCCGCGGGCAGACTGGCCAGCCGGTCGATGACGTCGTCCGGCGCCTCCATCTCCTCGGCGGCGGCGAGCAGGTCGTCGCGGTCGCCGGGCAGCGCCGACATGGGGATGAAACGTCCGATCCGGCTGCGCTGATCGACCTCCTCCGGGGTCATGCCGATGGGTGCGCCGGCCCGCTCGTACCCGCGGGGCGCACGGGTAGCGGTCGGCTGGTCCTCACCGGGCGGCTCGGGATCGCGCCACTCCTCCACGCGGGTCTCGACCCCGCCCTGGAGCATGCCGCGAACCTCGTGTTCCATCTCGTCATCGAGCCGTGGCCCGTGCTTTGAATTGCCGCGTTCCATGGCACGTGGGTACCCGCCACTCCGCCTACGCAAACCACGACACAACCGGGCCAACCCCACCGTGTAGCGGGCGCCACTGGTGGGTACTTCATCAATATGTCCCGCCCGCGGTGCGCCCCCGTACCGCGTACCGAGGCGGCGGGCGAACCATAGGAGGTGCGTGATGGCCACTGGCCTGGACAAGCAGCAGACCCGCGACGGGCGGGACGCGGATCAGGTAACCACGACCGCTACGACACCCGACGACGCGCCGGCCACCGGCAAGACCGCCGGCCAACGGCGCTACCTGCCGGACACGGCGAGCGACGCGGGCGCCGTCGACGGCGTGCGGGGCGCCGCCCTGCCGCGCCACCAGCGGTCCGGCGACCAGCCGGTCCCTACGGGTGGCGCCGTCGCCTCTCCGGTCCCTCCGGGTGGCGCTGTCGCCCCGGTCCCTCCGGGTGGCGCTGTCGCCCCGGTCCCTCCGGGTGGCGCCGTCGCCGCTCCGGCGGAGCAGACCCGGCGGCTCGACCCGGTCCGCGACCCGGTCCTGCTGGAGCGCGGCTCGACCGCGACCGAGCGGGACGAGACCGCGGCGGCCGACCGGGCCGAGGTCGCCGAGCCGGTGCGCTGGGCTCGTACCAGCTTCACCGCCACCCTCAGCCTGATCATCGGCGTGACCGCCACCCTCGCCGCGCTCAGCGGACGGCTGGCGCCGGTCGCCATCGCGGTCGGCGTACTCGGCCTGCTGTTCGCGGCGGCGGCGCTGACCGCGGTCTCGCGCCGGCACGTGACCGGCCACCACGTGGCGCTGTTCGGGCTGGTGTTCAGCATCGCCGGTGTCGTCTTCGGCATCCTCGCGATCAACAAGTCGCTGCCCTGGCTCAACGGCGGGGTCGACCAGGCCGCCGCGCTGCGCGACTGGCTCAACGCCCACCTGCCCTGGCTGAGCCGCTGGTAGTTCGGTACCCCTCAGTGATCATGCGGCGCCGGTGACACCGGCGCCGCATGATCATGGTCAGGGGCGGGTCAGTCCGCCAGCAGGGCCTCGCGCAGGACCCGCAGCGAGCGGCCGAGCAGCCGCGACACGTGCATCTGCGAGATCCCGGTCTCGGCCGCGATCTGCGACTGGGTCATGTTGGCGAAGAAGCGCATGCCGAGGATCCGCTTCTCGCGATCGGGCAGCCGGGCGATCAACGGTCGCAGCGTCGCCCGCTGCTCCACCCCTTCCAACAGCGGGTCGGCCGCGCCGAGGGCGTCCAGCAGCTCCGCGCTCTCGGTACCGGGGAGCACCGCCTGCAGCGACAGCGCCCGGTACGCGGGGGCACAGACCAGCGCGGCGATGATGTCCTCCTCCGGCTCGCACAGGTCCGCGGCCAGGTCGGCGACGGTCGGGGACCGCCCCAGCCGCTGGGTCAGCGGCCCCGCCTCCCGCGAGATCCGGAGCTGAAGCTCCTGCAGGCGCCGGGGTACCCGCAGCGCCCAGGCCCGGTCCCGGAAGTGTCGTTTGATCTCACCCAGGATCGTGGGCACCGCGTAGTTGCCGAACAGCACTCCACGCTCCGGGTCGTACGCGTCCACCGCCTTGATGAGCCCGACGGTGGCGATCTGTACCAGGTCGTCGAGCGGCTCCCCCCGGTTGCGGTACCGCCTCGCCAGGTATGCGGCCAGCGGCCGGCACCGATTGATCAACTCAGCGCGTACCTCGGCCCGGGCGGGATCGTCCCGCGCGAGCGCGCACATTCTCGCCAGTAGACCGGGAACGCGCCCGTCGAGGTCCCCGTCGGACGGGGACGGTCGGCGGGCCCGGTCGATCGCGACGGTCATCGCGGTTCGCCCCCTTGTGCACCCCGACGGGCCGGCGCACCGGGTCGGTCGGGGTCAACTCGCACAAACACGGCTTCGCACGAAGCTCGCACACACACGGCTTCGCACGAACACGGCCTTGCACACAAACGGCCCAGGAGGCCCGGCGTCCGATCCGGACGCCCAGCTGGCGGCCGCTTCGGGCACGACCCGCCCGGCGCGGCGGCGTCACCGGGGCGGACGCGGCTCGCGTGTCGCCGGCCGGTCGGTCACCGGCTCGGCGCAACGCAGAACACGGTACGCCCCGGTACGAGATCACCGAGTAAACACGCCGGATCCGGGTAACGGACGAGGGCCGACCGGCCGGCACGAGGAGGCGATACCCGTGACCGCTGAGACCCGTCACGCCGTCCGCGCCGGTGCGCTTCCCGGGCCCCACCCGGTCATGGCCGAACACGCCCAGCTCGCCGGCCGTACCCAGGTCGCGTCCTTCGCCCGGTACGCCGATGCCGAACGGACCGTCGAACTGCTGGCCCGTACCCGCTTTCCGCTGCACCGCCTGTCCGTGGTGGGCGGTGACCTGAAACTGGTCACCGAGCCCGGCGCGACGGTCACCGCGACCCGCGCCGGATCGGTGGGCTTATGCTGCGGGCTGTGGATGGGCGCGCTGCTGGTGCTGTTCACGTTCCTGGTGGACCGGCCACCGCTCGGCGAACTGCTGTGGGGGCTGCCGCTCGGCGCGCTGTTCGGCGGCGCGCTGGGGCTGGCCGGGTACGCGGTCCTCAGCGGCACCCGTGACCTCACGCCCCGCCGGCGCCTGGTGCCGGCGCGCCACGAACTCCACGTCGACGCCGAGGTGGCCGCGTCGGCCTGGCGACTGCTGCTCAAGCTGCACCCGGCCGGCATGACCCTCGTCGACCGGGTACCCCCTCAGGTGGTGGCGCTGCCGAGCGACCTCGCCCTGATCGAGGCGTTCGAATCCCCCGAACCCGCGGCCGAGCCGGCCTCGATGCCGTCGCCCATTCCGGAACCGTCGCCATCACAGCCGCAGTCGCGGCAGCAGACCTCGCCGCCGCTACGGCCGGTCGTCGAGCTGCCCGCGGTCTGATCGCTACGTCGGCCGTTCCAGCTGTGCGAATGCGTTGATTCTGATCGTTTCGCCTGCTCATCGGCGGGTACGACGGTGACAGTCGAGAATCAGGAGGAATCATGGCGTCAGATGCGGTCACTCTGATCATGAACGACCACCGCCTCATGGAGAGCATGTTCGAACAGGTGCAGGCCGGCGAGGGCGACCGGCGAGCCCTGGTGGAGGAGATCGCCGCGCGGCTCACCGCGCACGCGCGCGCCGAGGAGAAGAAGGTCTACCCGGCGCTGGCGAGGGCCGAACCCAGCGAGAAGGACGAGGTCCACCACGGCGTCGACGAGCATCACGAGGCCGAGGAGCTGCTGGAGAAGGTCATGCAGAACCTCGACTCGCCGAAGTTCGACCAGATGTTCAGCGAGTTCGCACAGGCGGTCAAGCACCACGTCGAGGAGGAGGAGAGCGAGATCCTGCCGGCGCTGCGGGACGCCGTCGACCGCTCCACCCTGGAACAGCTCGGCGATGAGTTCATGCGGGCGCGCCTGGCGGAGCTGCGCAGCGCCGGCTACGACTCCGACGACGAGCACGCGGCCGCGTACGACAAGGGCCGGTCGGACCTCACCGAGGCGACCCGCGACGAGTTGTACGAAATGGCCAAGGAGGCGGACATCTCCGGACGGTCCACAATGAACAAGGACGAACTCGCCGAGTCCCTGCGCCGGGAGCGCTGACCGGTCAGGCCGGCGCGAGTACCGGCGGCCCGGTGCCCGCGCCGGCCTTCTTGACCTGCTCAAATCGCTCCGATCGAGTACAGTAGCGTTTGATCATGGTCGAAGTCGGGCAGCTCCTCGTCGCGGCCGGCAGCCCCGCCACCGGCCTCGACGTGTTGCGCCTGAGCGACCTGCGGCGACGCCTTCCGCCGGCGCTGCTGACCCGGCCACTGCTCGCCCCGTGCCACGTGCTCATGCTCTTCACCGCCGGCCGGGGCCGGCACGCCATCGACTTCGTCGACTACGGTTGCCGCCCCAGCACGCTGCTGTGGGGCCGCCCGGGCCAGGTCCACCAGTTCGGTACCGAGCCGGGGCTGGACGCCAACGTGCTGCTGTTCACCCCGGAGCTGCTGCCCGCCCCGGACGGGCCCGGCGACCCGCTGCGCGGCCTGCTGCGCGACCCGTTCGCACCGGTCAGCTGGCTGCCGACCGGCGAGGACGAGGAGGCGATAATCAGCGAGTTCACCCAGCTCGCGACCGATCGGGAGCGATACGCCGCCGGCGAGGGCGTACCGGTCGAACTGCTGCGGCATCAGCTGGCCGTCCTGGTCGTACGGGTCGCCGCCCTCGCCGGCGCGTCGGCCACCCGGTGGGCCGGCGACGCGGTCCTGACCCGCTTCCACCGGGAGCTGGCCGCCTCGTTCGCGGTGACCCGGCGGGTCGAGGACTACGCCGAGCGGCTCGGCGTCTCCGTGCGTACCCTCACCCGCGCCTGCCTGGCCGCCACCGGCCGCAGCGCCAAGCAGGTCATCGACGCGCGGGTGGCGCTGGAGGCCAAGCGCCTGCTGGCGTGCGGCGACGACCCGGTAGCCGCAATCGGCCGGCGGCTCGGGTTCGGCGAACCCACCAACTTCGGCCGCTTCTTCGTCCGCGAGACCGGGCTGACCCCCGGCGAGTTCCGGTCGGCTCTGGTCACCGAAATCACCGCGCGCCCCACGTCGGGGTGAGGGGCGGGTAGCGGACCGCCGGGTCGGGAGGGCAGCATAGCGGCGTGTCCGTGCCCGATCACCTCACCACCGTCTCGCACCACGCGCGCGCCCTCGCCACCCGGGGCGACCTGCGGGGCGCGCAGGCGATGCTGGACCAGGCACTCGAACCGGCGGCCGCGATGCTCGGCCCCGACCACCCCGAGGTCCTCGCCGCCACCCGACTGCTCGCCTCGCTGCACCGGGACTCGGGCGACCTGTCGGGCGCGCGCCGGCTACTGGAGGAGGCGATCGCCGCCGGCGAGTTCACGCCGGGTGGGGACAGCCCGACGCTGCTATCGCTCTCGTACGACCTGGCGATGCTCGCGGACGAGCTGGGAAACCGGCACGAGGCGCGGCGCAACTTCACCCGGCTGCTGCGGCAGGGCCCGGCGGTGCTGGGCCCCGACCACGAGTACGTCCGGGCGGCACGGCGCTACCTCGATGCCGGCGCGTCGACGCCCGCGTCCGCGCCGCCGGTCGCGCCGGTGACGCCGGCCCCACCGGCCACGTCGGTGACACCCCCGGTCCCGCCGGCCACGCCCGCTGCCCCGCCGGTCACGCCCGCGCGGCCGACCCGGCAGGCGCCGCATCCGCCACACCCGACACCGAACCCACCACAGTCGACGCACCGTGCGACACCGTCACCGGCAGCACCCCCGCCGGTGGTTGCACACCCCGCCGACCCGGTGTCGCCGGTCGCGCACCCGTCCGACCCGGTGCCGCCGGTGTGGCACCCGAGCGACCGGATCCCGCCGGCCGCTCCCCGCTCCGCGCCGCCCATCCCGCCCTCGGCACCCCCCGCGTTCCGGCCGACGCCGACCTGGTCCCCCGACGACCGGGACGAGCGCCGCCACTCCCGCGCGCCGTTGCTGGTACTGGTCGTCGTCGCGGCGATGGCGCTGGTCGGTGGCGGTATCGCCGGCTTCCTGGTGCTCCGCACGCCGCCCCGCGACCCGGGCCCGGCGGCCAGCGCGACGGCCGGCGCCGACGCGCTCAAGCCGCCCGGCGACCTCAAGGTGCGCGACGACGGCTCTTCCGTCACGTTGACCTGGACAGATCCGTCAAACGGCACCGTACCGTTCATTGTGGCCGGCGGCCGGGAGGGCAGCGGGTTCAGTCCTCTTCAGTCCGTCGAGTCCGGAAAGACGACCTACACTCTCCACGGCATCAGCTCGACGGCCGACTATTGTTTCATGGTCGCGGCGGTGTATTCGTCCCAGCGCACCGTCCCGTCGCAACTCGCCTGCACCAGGCGCGGCGCGTCCCCCACCCCACGGGGCTGAACTGCGGTTACCAGAGTTTTCCACAGCAATACCACACGGGTATCGACGCCGCTCGAGCAGCGAATAAGATGGGCGCCGGTTACGGGGAGGAGTGCTGATGGTCAGCACACGAATGCGCAGGCTGGCGCGTGGACGCGGCGGTCTGGTGACGGTCGGCACCGTGACCGCGCTGCTGCTCGGAATCGGCGCCACCCTCTTCGGTCTCGGCGCGGCAAACAACGCCATCGCCAACTTCGACGCGGCGTCGTGGCTGTGGAGCACCAACAAGGGCGAGGTGGCCCGGGTCAACGGGGTCACCGGCCGGGTCGACACCCGGTACAAGGTCTCCGACTCCCTCGGCCACACCGTGCAGGTCAGCCAGACCGACCGGTACGTCATCCTCCGCGACCTGACCACCGGCAAGGTGAGCGTGCTCGACCTGGCCAGCCTGCAGTTGGCCGCCAGCACCCAGACCACCGCCGGCCTCGGCGTCACGGTCGCTCTGCACGGGGACGCAGCCTTCGTCATCGACGCGGTGCAGGGTGTGGTCAGCCAGCTCAACCCGGCCACCCTCACCCCGATCGGCGCGCCGCTGCGGTTCATGCCCGGCCTGTCCGGCGGGGAGTTCGACTCCGACGGCCGGCTGTGGCTGCTCGTACCGGGTGAAGGCACCGTGGCCGCCATCGAGCCGGCCGAGGTGCCGGCCGGCAAGCCGTCGGCCAACGGCGGCGCCGGCGGATCGGCCGCCGGGGAACCGAAGGTCAAGACGTCCCAGGTTGCCGACCCCAGCCACGACCTCACCCTGTCGGTGCTCGACAGCGGCGTGGCCGTGCTCGACAAGACCGCCGCCGTGCTCACCACCTTCCGCGGCGACGTCACCAGGACGATCTCGCTGTCGCTGTCCGGCCCGGGTGCGATGCCGCTGCGCACCAACGGCGCGGATGTGCCGGTCACCGTCGTGGACGGTCGCAACGTGTACGTGGTGAGCGGCGACCGGGTCACCGGCACGTTCACGGTTCCCGGCGAGGGCGCGAAGCTGAAGCCGTGCGTGGCGTGGGCCAAGCGGCTCTACTGCGGCGACGAGGCCACGGGCAACGTGTACGTCCTGGACGTGGCGGGACACCTCACCACCACCCTCACGCTGCCCAACTCCGCCGGCGGCCTCCTCGACCTCGAGGTGCGCGAGGACCACCTCTTCATCAACGCCCCGAGCGGGTCGAACGCCCAGGTCGTCGACCTCCAGGGCCGCGCCAAGCTGGTCGACAAGTACGCCAACAACGTCCTCGGCGGCGACCCACCGCCGCCGGTTCCGCCACCACCGCCGCAGCGGCCGCCGGTTGGCCCGCCCAGCGCGCCGGTCAACGTGCGCGCCGCCGCCGGCAACGCACAAGCGCGGGTGACCTGGAACCCGGCGCCGCCCAACGGCGCGCCCGTCATGAAGTACGTCGTCGAAGGCGACGGCAAGCCGCACGAGGTGGGCGCCAACCAACGGTCACTGGACGTGACCGGCCTGACCAACGGCCAGACGTACACCTTCACGGTGTACGCGGTGAACGCCAAGGGCAGCGGCCCGAAGCGCGCGGCCAACCCGGTCGTACCCACCGCCGAGGTGCCGGACGCGCCGACGAGCGCCACCGCCGCCGACAACAAGGACGGCACGGTGACGGTCACGTGGCCGGCGGCCAACGGGCAGGGCCGCAAGGTGGTGCGTTACCTCGTCTCCGCCATCTCGGCCGGCGGGCCGCCCGTCCAGGTCGCCGAGACCGACAAGACGACGGTGAGCATCCCGGCAGGCCAGCAACTGGCCTACGGCACCCAGTACGCGTTCACCGTGACCGCGGTCAACGACCGGGGCGCCAACTCCAAGCCGTCGCCGCTGAGCAACACCGTCGTGCCGTACGCGGTACCGGGCAAGCCGGCGAACCTCGTCGCGCGAACGGCGACCGACAAGGCCGGCACGGTCACGGTGAGCTGGAACCCCGCCGCGTCGAACGGCCGACCCGTCACCGGCTACGTGGTGACCGCCAACGGAAAGACCCAACAGGTCGGCAGCGGCACCACGTCGACCACGATGAACGGGTTCGGCAACGGCGAGAAGGTGAACGTCGCGGTGCACGCCGTCAACGCCGCCGGCAACGGTGCGGACGCGACGACGACCGCCACCACCATCAAGGCGCCGGGCGTCACCGTCACCGGCTCGTCGGCGGCGAGCGCCACGTCCATCTCGGTCACCTTCTCCGCCGACAAGGGCGGCGCGACGACGGCGACCTGCACGGTGTCGGCGGGCGGGCAGCAGGCGAGCAACAACTGCGGCTCGAACACCCTGACCGTGGGCGGCCTGCGCCCCAGCACGGCGTACGACTTCACGGTCACCATCACCACGCCGGCCGGGTCGGCGAGCGGCACCGGTCGGCAGGCCACCGCCGACGTCTGGGGCCAGGCCTACTGCCAGAACTACAACGGCAGCGACCCCGCGACCCGTACCTGGTGCAACAGCCCTGACAACGCGCTCGAGCTTCAGACCAGCCCGGCGGTCCTCCACAAGACGGTCGTGGGCAAGACCACTCACAAACAGAACTACAAGGCGTTCTGCTGGACCACGGGTGACCGCGTGTACGCCTACAACTACAACAACAACAAGGACAGCACCCGCTGGGTCCGGATCGAGGCCAACGGCGGCCAGTACTACACGCCACTGGCCTGGTTCAACGTCGACGGTAACAACAGCAACAACTACGTGGGCGCACTGCCGCAGTGCTAGCCCGTACGCTCCCCGAACAGAAGGCACATCCGTGACCCAAGCACCGCCCCGCACCACGGCCTCGCTCACGCCCGAGGAGGTGCACGGTTTCGCCACCCTGGTGGCGAGCCTCGCCGCCAACATCGAGTCGGTCGTGCTCGGCAAGCCACAGGTGGTGCGGCTGGCGCTGACGGCGCTGCTGGCCGAGGGGCACGTCCTGCTCGAGGACGTCCCGGGCGTGGGCAAGACGACCCTCGCCCGGGCCATCGCCGCCTCGGTGCAGGGCCAGTGGCGGCGCATCCAGTTCACACCGGACCTGCTGCCGTCCGACGTCACCGGCGTGACCATCTTCAACCAGGCCAGCCGCGGCTTCGAGTTCCACCCGGGGCCGGTCTTCGCCAACATCGTCATCGCCGACGAGATCAACCGGGCGTCCCCGAAGACCCAGTCGTCGCTACTCGAGGTGATGGAGGAGCGCAAGGTCACGGTCGACGGCGTGCCGCACGCCGTACCGCGCCCGTTCCTCGTCGTCGCCACCCAGAACCCGGTGGAGATGGACGGCACCTACCGGCTGCCGGAGGCCCAGCTCGACCGGTTCCTGATGCGACTGTCGGTGGGCTACCCCACCGAGGACGCCGAGATCGACGTGCTCAAGGGCGCCGCCATCGGGCACAGCCCGGACAGTCTGCAGCCGGTCACCGACACCAGCGTGGTCAGCCAACTCGTCACGCTGGCCCAGCGCGTACACGTCGCGGAGCCGCTGCTGGCGTACACGGTGCGGCTGGCCGCGGCGACCCGCGAGCACCCCCAGGTACGGGTCGGGGTGAGCCCGCGCGGTGCCATCGCCATCACCCGGGCCGCCCGCGCGTACGCGCTCACGGCCGGCCGGGCCTACGTCATCCCGGAGGACCTGAAGGAGCTGGTCGAGGCGGTCTTCGCGCACCGGCTACTACTCTCCCCCGACGCGCAGGTACGCGGCGTCACCGCTCTCGACGTCCTGCGGGAGGCGGTCGAGGCGGTCGCCGTCCCGATGCCCACCACGGTCTGACCGGCAGGCTCACGTGAGGATCACCGCGCGCGGCGCGGCCCTGCTCATCACCGGCCCGGTCCTGCTCGCCATCGGCTTCGGGTTCGGGTACCCGGAGCTGGCCGTGCTCGGCTGCGGCGCGCTCGTCGCCGTGCTGCTCGCCGTCGGGTACGCCCTGTGGCGTCCGGTGCTGGGCGTGACCCGGCGGGCCGAGCCGGACCGGGTGATGCGCGGCGAGGACTGCGGCATGACGCTCACCGTCCGCAACGGCAGCCGGCTGCTGGCCGCCACCCTCGTCGCGGACGACCGCTGCGGCCCGACCGTGGTACCCGTACCCGTGCTGCGCCTGCGCCCCGGCAACGACACGGTCACCGAGTACCCGGTGCCGACCAGCCGGCGCGGCATCGTCACGATCGGCCCGCTGCGGGTCGTCCGCCGCGACCCGCTGGGCCTGGCCACCGTCGGCCGCGCGCACGGCGAGGTGGCGCGGGTCTGGGTCTACCCGAGGGTGCACCTGCTGTCGGCCGTACCGGTCGGCGTGGTCCGCAGCCTGGACGGCCGCGTCGACCGGGTGCCGCACGGCACCATCACCTTCGACGCCCTCCGGGAGTACGTGGTCGGCGACGAACTGCGGCACGTGCACTGGCGGACCACCGCCCGCATCGGCGAGCTGATGGTCCGCGAGCACCTCGACACCAGCCTGCCCCGGCTGGTGTTGCTGCTCGACGACCGCCTCGCCGCCCATCCGGACGGTACGACCGGCACCGGCAACGACCTGACCGCCGACAGCTTCGAGGCGGCGTGCGAGGCGGCCGCCTCGATCGTGATGGCCACGCAGCGCGAGGAGCTGCCGCTGGCGTTGCAGACGGTCAGCGGCGAGGTCGTCGGCGGCGACGGCCGGCGCCCGGCCACCGCCCGGTCGTACCTGGACCTGCTGGCCGAGGCCCGGCTGCACCCGGCGGGCGACGGCGACGACCTGGACGGGGCGGTGGCCCGGCTGCGCCACCGGCGTGCCGGCGACACGCTCATCTACCTCACCGGTCCGGGGACCAACGCCGACCTCGGGCTGGTGGGCTCGCTGCGCGGTGCGTACCCGACGATCGTCGTCGGCGCGCTCGGCGCCGCGCAGGCGATGAGGGCAGGCGTGGAGGGCATGGTCGTGCTGTCCGCTGCGGACGGCGCGGAGTTCGCGTCCGAGTGGGACGGGGTACGCGGGTGGTGACCCGCTGGCTGCGCCGGCTTGCCGTACCGCCGGCTCTCATCCCGGTCGCCCTGGTCGGGATGCTGGCCATCGCCGGCCTGGCCCTGGGCCGCATCTACTCGGCGCCGCTCGCCGCCCAGCTCTTCTTCGGTGCCGCCGCCGGCTCGGTCGCCGTCAGCGTCGCCGCCCGGCGACTGCCCTCGTGGTCGGTCGGCCCACTGTCGGTCCTCGCTCTCGCCGGCTACACGTGGGTGGCGGTACGGCTCACCGCCCCGGCCAGCCGGGTCGACGGCACGCTGACCCGGCTGACCGTCGATGCCCTGCTCAACGGCGTCCCGCGGGTCCTCACCGCCATGATCCCGATCGAACCGCAGCCGGACACCGTCGTCGTGCCCGTCCTCGCGATCTGGCTGGCCGGGCTCGCCGGAGCCGAGCTGGCGCTGCGCGGCCGGCGGATCCTGCTGGCGTGCCTGCCGGCCGGGCTGCTGTACGCGACGGTGCTGTACGCGATCGGCCCCAACGCCGACCGGGCGCTGTGGCAGCCGCTGTGCTTCGTTGCCTTCGCCGCGGCCGCCCTCGCCGTGAGCGGCCGGGACCGTGGTGCGGCGCTCCCCGACCTGACCGCCGCGCAGCGGGCGGCGCTGCGGGTACGGGTCGTCGCCGGCACCGCCGTCGGCCTCGTCGGTACCCTCGCGGTCGTCGCCGCGGTCGGGCCGGTCGTCGCCAGCGGGGTGGATCGGCGCCCCACCGATCCACGCAAGTACGTGAAGCCGCCGCAGCTGGACATCCTCGACGAGAGCCCGCTGGTCCGGCTGTCCGGCTGGGCGCTCAACCCCGACCAGCACCTCTTCGACGTACACCTGTCCGGGGCCACGCGACAGGACACCCGCATCCGGCTGGCGGTGCTGCCCGACTACGACGGGGTGACCTGGCGGGTCGGTGCGACGTACCGCACCGCCGGGCGGGTCCTCGTCGGCCCGACCGCGGACGAGGAGCGTGCGGCGCCGGTCAGCCAGCGGATCACCATCGGCGAGCTGGACGGCCGCCTGGTGCCCGCCGCTGCCCTGCCCGAGCGCATCGAGGGGGCCAGGGTCGCGTACGACCAGGCGAGCGGCACGATCGCGATGCCCGAGGGGCTGCGGCCGGGGCTCGAGTACAGCGTGGTGTCCCGGGCGCCGAGGATCGACGTCAACCTCGTCCCGTCGGCGGACGTGCCCAGCGGCCCGACGGTGGCCCGGTTCCTGCAGACGGGCAACGCCGCGCCCCGGGAGATGCAGCAGCTCGGCGAGAAGCTGGCCGAGGGCAATGCGGCCGCGTTCTCCCGTGCCCAGGCCATCGAGCAGTTCCTCGCCGAGCACTACCGGCTCGTGTCGGACGCGCCCAGCGGCCACGCGTACCCGAACCTGAACTTCTTCCTGTTCGGCCCGCCGGGCGGCGGCGGCCAGAAGGGTACGTCCGAACAGTTCGCCGCCGCCTTCGCCGTGCTGGGCCGGCTGGTCGGGCTGCCGACCAGGGTCGTCGTCGGCTTCCGCCCGGAGCCGGGCCGTACCTCGGTGCGCGGCGCCGACGCGATCGCCTGGCCGGAGGTGCTGTTCACCGGCGTCGGCTGGGTGCCGTTCAACCCGCTGCCGCAGCCGAACACCCAGCCCCGACCGGTGGAGGACGACTTCAAACCCAAGCCCGAGCCGTCCACTCCCCCGCCGTCGACCGGCCCGACGCCGTCCGCCGCGCCGACGTCGGCGCAGCCCAGCCACTCCGCCACGGCCGCACCGCCCCCCGGTACGCCGGCCGGCGTGGTCGCCGCGGCGGTGACCACCGGGCTCTTCCTCGTCGTGGCGGTGTGCGCCGCATGGATCGTGCTGCTGCGCCGGGCGCAGCGGCGGCGGCGCCTGTACGAGGGCGATCCGCCCGGCCGCATCCTCGGGGCGTGGCTGGAGGTACTGGACGCGCTGCGGCTGGCCGGCCGGCCGCCGCCGGGACACCTGGCCGCCACCGAGGTCGCCGAGCACGCGGCCCGCACGGCCGAGGGCTTGTCCCGGCCCCGGCCGCCCGGATCCTCGCCGGACGCCGAGGGCCCGCCCGGATCCTCGCCGGACGCCGAGGGCCCGCCCGTGATCCGGCCGGCGGCGCCGCCCCTCGACGACCTGGCGGTCCTGGTCAACGCGGTCGCGTTCGCACCACAGGCCGCAGACGCGGCGCAGGCCGACCGGGCCGCCGCGCAGGCCGTCGCGTACGTCGAGGACCTGCGGGCGCGGCGGCCGTGGTGGCGGCGGCTGCTCTGGTCGGCCGACCCCCGTCCGATGTGGTGGGACCGGCGCCGTTGAACCGCCTCAGCCGAGGCCGGCCGCCAGCCGGCGCATGCCGCCCAGCCAGCGGTCCGGGTCCTGCGTCTTGTGCGCCAGGTAGGTGGCGACCTCCTGGTGCGGCAGGATCAGGAACCGCTCGTCGGCGAGCCCGGCGACCACCGCCTCGGCCACGTCCTCCGGTGACAGGACGGCACCGGCGGCGGCCGTCACCTTCGCCCCCACGTGGCCGACGGCCAGGCCGTCGCGCAGCATCGGGGTGTCGACGCCCTGCGGGCACAGGGCGCTGACCCGGATGCCGCGGTCGCCGTACGTGATGGACAGCCACTCGGCGAACCCGACCGCGGCGTGCTTGGTCACCGTGTACGGCGCGTCGCCGACCGCGGTGAGCAGGCCGGCGGCGGAGCAGGTCTGCAGCAGGTACCCCTCGCCCCGGTCCAGCATGGCGGGCAGCACCGCGCGGGCACCGTACACGTGCGCCCGCACGTTGACCTCCCACGACCGCTGCCAGGCGTCGCCGCCGTCCTCCAGCCCGATACCGGACGTGATCCCGGCGTTGGAGCAGAACAGGTCGATCCGCCCGTACCGCTCCAGCGCGGCGTCGACCAGCGCCCGTACCTCGTCCTCCACGGTGACGTCGGTGCGCACCCCTAGCGCGTCGACCGGCAGCCCCCCGGCGAGCGCGGTCACCGCCTCCAGATCGAGATCCGAGAGTACGATTCCGGCCGCACCCTCGGCCGCGAACCTCCGCGCCAGGGCCGTGCCGATGCCGCCCGCCGCGCCGGTGATGACCGCCACGCGTCCAGCCAGCTGCATGTTCAGACCTCCGTAACCGGCGGTGCCAGATCGAGCAGTACGGTCCGCAGCACCCCGCCCGAACCGGTCGCCAGCTCCGGGGTGGGCAGCAGCGCGATGACCGGCGTCTGTACGCCCTGGCGCACGTACTCCTCCACCTTCGCCCGGCAGGCCTGCGGGTTGCCGTGCAGGATCAGCGCGTCGACCACCTCGTCCGGGATTGCGGCGGTCGCCGCCCGCCGGTCCCCCGCCGCCCACGCCGTCCACATCGGTTCGAGCACGTCGCTCCGGCCCAGCCAACGGTGGAACGCCGCGTACGCCGGCACGGTCAGGTAGCCGGCGATCATCCGGCGCCCGAGTTCGCGCGCGTACCGCTCGTCGTCGGTGGGGCAGACGAAGATCCGGGCGACCGTCTCGAATCCTTCCTTCGCGCCGGCCAGTTCGGCCCGGACGCGCGGCAGGTCGTCGGCGGCCAGCCAGTTGAGTATGACGCCGTCGGCCTCGGCGGCGGCCAGCCGGAGCATGCCGGCGCGCAGAGCGGCCAGCAGGATCGGCGGCGGGCTCGCCGGCGGCCGTTCCAGTTTGAACCGGCGTACCGCGAACGTCGGGTACTCCTCGTCGACCAGCTCACCAGCTAGCGCTCGCTTGAGGAACCGCAGCGTGTCGCGGGTACGCCCGAACGGGTCCCGGTACGGCTGCGCGTTCCAGTCCTCGACCACCACCGGCGACGACGCCCCGATCCCCAGGACGAACCGGTCGGGCGCGGCCTCGGCCATGGTCGCCGCCGTCATCGCCAACAGCCCCGGCCCGCGGGTGAAGACCGGTGCGATCGCGGTACCCAGCCGCAGCGTCGGCGACCAGGTCGATGCCAGCGCCAGCGGGGTGAAGGCGTCGGTGCCGGCGACCTCCGACGACCACAGGTCGGTGTAGCCGGCATCGGCCAACTCGTCCAGCAGCGGCCGGTGCGAGATCAGCGGTACCCCGGTCAGCGGGACGGTGAGCCCCCATCGCGCACGCATCCGCCGATCATCGCACGGAGCCTGCCGGCGGGCGCCGGTACCGGCCGCCATGGGGCAGCCTCGGGTTGACCTGGTTCGATAATCTGGGTATCGACATCTGGCGCCGTATCGACCTCTGACGCCACTGCGGGGAGTTGCGATGGGTAATACGTTCAATTGGCGGAACATACCGGAGGAAGACCGGCCGCCGGGGTGGCTGCGCGACGAGGAAACCATCGACGTCCAGGTCGAGGGGTTGCAGACCTTCGCGAAGGCGTTGCTGGCGGACCTGGACAAGAACTTCGGTCCGCACCTGCCCCAGGTCTACGAGCCGATGGCCAAGCACGCCTGCGTCGGCGACGGCATGTTCTTCGCGGAGATGGACGCGGCCCGCCAGAAGCACTACGAGTGCCTGACGTCCGTCGTCAACCTGCTCCAGGGGTACGCCTCCGGCACGTTCGCCGTGGGGAAGGGCGCCGAGACGGTCGCGAAGAACTACGGCAACGCCGATGACATGGCCAAGGTGAGCGTCGCCGAAGTACACCAGGTCCTGCAACCGGGGACTCCCGGGGCGACTCTCCACAACACCGTGGCCACGTCGACTCCGATAACGGCGTCTGATCCATCTGACCCTGGGCTGACCGACAGGGGGACCCGATGATCCCTAGCGATGGTGGCGGCGGCACGGCCTGGAGCGCGTACAGCATCGAGGAACTGCACGCCATGGTGCAGGCTGTGGATGACGGCCAGATCAGCACGAGTCATGAGCAGGTCACGGCCTGGCGGAAGACCCACGAGTTGCTCGACGACCACATGGGCACGCTCAAGTACTACAAGCAGGGTCTGGTCGACAACTGGCCGCCGGAGAAGAGCCCGGCCTCGGCCGCGTTCGTCAAGTACGTCGACGACCTGATCACGTCGCTGGAGACGGCGTCCCAGGCCGCCAAGGCCAACGAGAGTGCGCTGTACAGCCTCACCACCGGGGTGGTGAAGGCCCGTGACGAGGTCAAGGCTGCCTACCGGGAGTACGCGGCCAACAAGGCGAAGCTGGACGCGGCGGCCAAGACGTCCACCCCGAGCGTGACCCCGACGCCCACGCCGACACCGACCCCCAGCCCAGGGCCGCCGCCGGTGGCACCCGGCCGGCAGGAGGAGCTCACCCAGCGGGCGCAGGCCGCGATGGCGACGCTGTCCACGACCGCGAATCAGTCGCACGCGCAGATGAAGGTCCCGCCACCGTACACGCCGCCACAGGGCGGTTTCATCCAGAATCGGGAACACATCGACACGCCGGCCGCGGTGATGATGACGCCGCCGGTGATCCCGGCGCCTCGCACGTCCGCGTCGCAGGGGGGCCTTGCCGCGGCACCGGCTCCCAACGCACCGTTCCCGACCACCGTTACCAGTGGCGGCGCCCCGGTCCTGACCGGCGGCGCGTTCTCTCCGCCGCCCACGATCACGCCCACGCCACCGATCGCTCCCCCGATTACGCCTCCTCCCGGCGGCGGGCCGCTCCCCGGCGTCATCGGCGTGCCCGGTGGCTTCGGCGGCGGCAAGAACCCGCCGAAGGGGCCCGGCCTGCCCAAGGTCGGCCCGCTGAGCGGCGGTGGTGGTCCCGTGCCGGGGCTTCCGGTCGAGGGCCACGGCCCGACCGCTGCGCCGGCCCGGCCGCTCGCGCCGGGAGGCGTGATCGGCGGTGCCCCCGGTATGGGCGGCGGTGCCCCCGGTATGGGTGGCGCCCACGCGGCGACCGGCGGCGGGCGGCCGGGCGGCCCCCGACCGAACCCGGTCGGCGGCGTCCTCGGACAGGGCGGCGGCGCCGGCGGGCCGGCGAGCCCTCACGGCGTCGGTGCCAACGCGGCGGGTCAGCCGCCCCTGGCTGGTCAGCGCCGCACTGGCGGCGACCGCGACGACGAGTCGCAGCAGTGGGACCCGGACGACCCGTGGGCGGTGGAGCGTGGCGTGGCGCCGGTCCTCCAGCCGAGCACGGAGCAGTCTTCGCACGAGCCCGGGCCCGGGGTCATCGGGATCGATCGGTGAGGTCACGCACCGGCCGGTTTCTTGCGGTGATGGTCGGCGGCGCCGCGGCAGTGATGCTTGCGGCGCCGCCCGCCGTCGCGGACTCCATCCGCGACCGGCAGTGGCACCTGACCTACCTGAACGTGGCACAGGCGCAGGCAGTCAACCAGGGCGAGGGCGTGACCGTCGCCGTGGTGGACAGCGGCGTGAACGGCAGCCATCCAGATCTGGCCGGGAACGTGCTGCCTGGCGTCGATGTCTCCGGCGCCGGGGTACCGAACGGGCAGACCGACGCCGACGGGCACGGCACCGGCATGGCGAGTCTGATCGCGGCTCACGGCCACGGCGGCGGTGACGGCGTGCTCGGCATCGCCCCAAAAGCCAAGATCTACCCGATCCGCAACGGCGTGACCGGGAAAATCGATCCTGAATTCATGGCCGCTGGCATCGACGCCGCGGTGAAGTCGGGCGCCAAGGTGATCTCCATCTCGGAGAGCGGCTCAGACGACCTGCGCGTCCGAGCGGCGGTCCAGGCCGCGCTCGCGACAGACGCTGTCGTCGTGGCCGGGATCGGAAACAAGCCGGACGACAAGAACTGGACTCCGGGTGCTCCGGGGGGCTTTCTTCCTGAGGCTCCGGCCATCTACGACGGCGTCGTCGCCGTCGGCGCCACCGACCAGAACGGCAACGCTGCCACCAGTATCGGCATCACCGGCAACGCCATGGTGCTGAGCGCTCCCGGCGCGCGCATCGTCTCCGCCGACAAGACCGGGTACGCGATCGGTGACGGCACGAGCGCCTCCACCGCGATCGTGGCGGGCACGGCCGCCCTGGTCCGGTCCAAGTACCCGAACCTCTCGGCAAAGGAGGTCGTGCACCGGCTCACCGCGACCGCCACCGACAAGGGTGCACCCGGCCGCGACCCGCAGTACGGGTACGGCATCGTCAACCCGGTCGCCGCGCTGACCGCCGACGTACCGCCGGCCGCTCCGAGCGCCACCCCGACCACCCAGGCCCCGGCACCCGCACCGGCGACCACCGGTCCCACGAACGCGGCCGGGCCCGACAAGGTCAGGCCAACGAGGATCATCACCGCGGCCGTGATCATCGGCATCTCGGCGGTCGTCGTCCTCCTCGCGGCGGGCGGCGTCGTGGCTTGGCTCCTGCTGCGCCGACGGGGGCAGCCGCCCGCCGCGTGACCGTACCGGAGATGATGGCCGGGTGCGGGTGTTCGCCGGCCTCCTCGGCGTGGTCCTGCTGGTCGGGACCATGGTCAACGTCGTTCGCACCCTGGTTCTGCCGCGCGCCATGGCCTCGCGGTTGCTCACGACGCTGTGGCGGTTCTGGCGGGCCGTGCTGCGCGGTGTCGCCCGGCCCCGGTACCGGTACGAGCCGCTGGACCGGCTTCTGGAATGGCTTGCCCCGCTGATCCTGGTCTCACAACTGCTGGTCTGGCTGCTCACGCTGTTCGCCGGGTTCGGGCTGCTCATCTACTCGGCCGCCCCGGGGATCGGCTGGTCGGTGGCGCTCCGCGAGGCCGGTTCGAGCCTGTTCACCCTCGGCTTCGCGGTACCTCACCGGCCAGAGCTGACGACGATCGACTTTGTCGCCGCAGCCTCCGGACCGTTGATGATCGCGCTGCAGATCGCGTACCTGCCGACGCTGTACGCCACGTACAACCGTCGGGAGACCGAGGTGACTCTGCTGCGGTCGCTGGCCGGCGAGCCGTCGTGGGGGCCGGAGCTGCTGGCCCGCCAGTGCCTGGTCGGCACCGTCGACAATCTGCGGCGGGTGTATCTGGGCTGGGAACGGCTGGCCGCCGACATCGGTGAGAGCCACGCCAACTACCCGATCCTGATGGCGTTCCGCTCGCCGAAACCGTACCGGAGCTGGATCATCGCGATGCTCGCGGTGATGGACGCCGCCGCCATCCACCTCACCCTCGCTCCGGGTACCGCACCCTCGGAGACGCGCCTGGTCCTCCGCGCCGGGTTCCTGGCGCTGCGGGACATTGCGGACGCGCGAGGGATCCCCTACGATCCCGACCCTCGGCCGGACGCACCGATCGCGCTCACCCTCGAAGACTTCCGCCAGGGCGTCACCTGGGCCACCGCCTGCGGGTTCCGGCCCGAGCGCGAGGTCGACGACGCCTGGTCGGACTTCAAGGGCTGGCGGGTCAACTACGAGTCCCTGGCGTACGCGCTGGCGCGCCGGCACGACGCGGTACCCGCACTGTGGAGCGGCCCGCGGGACTGGCCGGCCGACCCGGTTCCGCCGATGCGACCGCCGCACCGGCAACCGGGCGCGCCGGAGGTGAGGTTCTTTCCCGGGCTGGCCGCGAAACAGCGTGGCCGGGAAACCTGAGGATCAGCCGAGCCAACCGGGCCGCACCAGGCCGGCCTCGTACGCGTACACGACGAGCTGCGCCCGGTCCCGCGCCCCGAGCTTGATCATCGCCCGGCTCACGTGGGTCTTCGCCGTCGCCGGACTGACCACCAGCTTCGTGGCGATCTCGTCGTTGGACAGGCCGGCACCGACCAGTGCGAGCACCTCGCGCTCCCGCTCGGTCAGCGCGTCGAGCTCACGCGGCGGCGGTGGCGCGGCGGCGCGCGTGGCGAACTGCGCGATCAGCCGGCGGGTCACGCGGGGCGAGAGGAGGGCGTCGCCGGCCGCGACCGCGTGTACCCCGCGCAGCAGGTCGACCGGTTCGGTGTCCTTGACCAGGAAGCCGCTGGCGCCCGACCGGAGCGCCTCGAACACGTACTCGTCGAGGTCGAACGTGGTCAGGATGACCACCCGGGTGGCCGCGCAGCGCGGGTCGGCCACGATGCGGCGGGTCGCCTCCAGCCCGTCCAGCAGCGGCATCCGGATGTCCATCAGGACCACGTCCGGGATCAGGTCAACAGCGAGTTGGACGGCAAGAGCGCCGTCGGCGGCCTCGCCCACCACGTCGATGTCGTCCTGGGCGTCCAGCAGCGCCCGGAACCCGGCCCTGACGAGGGCCTGGTCGTCGGCGAGGAGTACCCGGATCATGGCTGCCCTCCCAGCGGGAACCGCGCGTACACCTCGAAGCCGCCGTCCGGCCCCGGCGCGGCGCGGAACTCGCCACCGAGCGCCTCGACCCGCTCGCGCATCCCGACGACGCCGGAACCGGGGGCGAAAGATCCGGCCGGAGCACCGTCGTCGGCGACCGCGACGACCACCTCGTCGGGACCGTACGCGAGCCGTACCGTCGCGGTGGCCCCCGCCCCGGCGTGCCGGCGCACGTTGGTGAGCGCCTCCTGCACGATCCGGTAGGCCGCCCGGTCCACCTCGGCCGGCAGCGCCCCGGCCCGGCCGCCGACGTCCAGCAGAACCGGGAGCCCGGCCGCCGTGACGTCGGAGACGAGGGCGCGCAGACCGGCGAGAGGCTCAGAGTCATCGCCGGACAGCCCCGGGGCCGGTGCCCGTGGCGGCGACTCGTCGTCGGGGCGCAGCGCGCCGAGGACGGAGCGGACCTCCCGCAGCGCCTCGGCGCTGGCCTGCTTGATCGCGGTCAGGGCGGCCCGTGCCTGCTCCGGGCGGTCGTCCATCAGGTGCAGCCCCACGCCCGCCTGCACGTTGATCAACGACAGGTGGTGGCCGAGGACGTCGTGCAGTTCCCGTGCGATCCGCAGCCGCTCCTCGCTCGCCTGGCGGCGGCGGTGTTCCTGGCGGGCCTGCTCCTGGTCGGCGAGGGCTCGCTCGCGTTCGGCCCGGGCCTGGACGAGTTCGCGGAGGTGGGCGGCGCGTACCCGCACGGCCTCGCCCAGCGCGAACACGACGAGCAGCCAGGCACCGGTCATGACCAGCCGGGCCGGTGACGGGTGCGCGGCCGCCGGCCACACCCGGCCGGCGAGCGCGTACGTGAGGTAGGCGACCGTCACGACCGTCACCGCGAGTGCCCGGTGCCCGGCGCGCAGGGCGCCGAGCACGGCGGCCAGGGCCGCGAGGAACACCGGGCCGGCCGGGTACCCCAGGATGGCGTACGCGGCCGTCGCGGCGACCGCGCCGACCAGGGCGACCGGGCGCAGCCGGCGCCGTACCAGCAGCGCGGCCGGACCGGCGAGCAGCAGCGCGTACGCCGCCGGTGGCAGGTCGAGACGCTCGCGGTGGGCGGCGGCGGTGCCGAGCACCTGGATCAGCGCCAGCACGAGCGGCAGGACGAACACCCGCGGCACCGGTGGGCGGCCGGGCGCCGACCCGCGACGGCCCCACGGGCCGTGGTGGTGCCGGTGCGGGTACACATCCCGAACGGTAGATCAGCGGCCGACGCGTGGGCATCGGGCTACCGGCCCACCGTCGTGTACCGCCCCCGTGGCAGCTAGAGGCGTCGCCGTACGCCGGTGGGCGTAGCGCGCGACGGCCGGATCCACCGGCGTCCGTACCGCGAAAGCCGTCCCCGCGCCGACGACGACGGGCCCGGTACCGGCGCAGCCTGGAAGCCGACCGACACGCCAACCAACGGGAGGCAGCGATGTCCAGCGAACCGCGCCGGGTGCGCGCATCCGACGCCGAGCGCGAGGAGTACGCCCGGATCGTGCGGGGCGCCATGGGCGAGGGCCGGCTCACCCTGGAAGAGGGCGAGGAGCGGCTGGCCACGGTGTACGCCGCGAGGTACCGCGACGAACTGCCGCCGTTCGTCGCCGACCTGCCCGACAGCGAACCGGAGAGTCCGCCCGGGCCCGAGCACAAGGAATCGAGGGAACGGCGCCGGGCAGGAAGCAGGATCACCGTCGCCGCGGCCGTCACGGCCGTCCTCGTCGGGCTGTGGGCGCTCTCCGGGGCGCACGTCTTCTGGCCGTTGATTCCCCTGTTGATCATCTGGTTCGGCCTGCTGCGACGCCACTGGTGGCGGCACTGCGGAGACTGGCCCGGCCCGGGTCCGTGGGCCGGGCGAGGTCCGTGGCCCGGCCCGGGTCCGTGGGCCGGGCGAGGTCCGTGGCCCGGCCCGGGCCCCGGGGAAGGACCCGCCGGAGGGGTCAGCGGGAATCAGTAACGACCGGGAGAATCCGGTACGACACACCCATAGGACCATCCTCGTCATGATCAGTTCGTCCCTGGGATACTTCGCCAACGTTTCCACGGGGAGGACTGAGCACACGATGATGGGCCCCTCACACGCCCTGTCGGGCGCGGCCGGGTGGCTGGTCGGATCGCTGGCGCTGCAGCAGTTCGCCGGCATCCACCAGACCCCGGTGCAGCTCGCGGTCGGTACTGCGATGTGCGCCGGCGGCGCGCTGCTGCCCGACATGGACATGTCGGGTCGGGTGACGACCAACCAGGGCGGCGCCACCGTGGCGCGTACGTTCGGTGTGGTGTCGCTGTTCCTGGCCGAGTGCATCGAGAAGCTGTCGCTGGGGATCTACGCCGCGACCAGGGGTAGCCGCGACCGGCGCCGGGACAACGGGCACCGGACGTTCACCCACACGCTGCCGTTCACCGCCGTCGCCGGGTACGGCGCGTTCGCACTGTGCCTGCACTTCGGCAAGCCGGCCGTGCTCGGCATCCTGTTCTTCACGTTCGCCATGGCGCTGCGCGGCCTGTTCGAGAAGTGGGCGCACCGGGCGGGCTGGGTCATCGTGACGCTGGTCGCTGCAGCCGGCACGGTCGGCACGTACGAGACGCTGCCTGCCGGCCGGGGGTACCCGATCCTGGGTGTCGCCCTCGGCGTCGGCGCCCTGATCCACATCCTCGGCGACATGCTCACCAGCCACGGCTGCCCGGTGCTGTGGCCGATCCCGACCGGCCGCGGGCGGATGTGGCGCTGCTTCGGCCTGCCCGACTCGATGGCGGTCACCGTCGGCGGCAAGGTCGAGGTGTACGTGCTGCGCACGGCGTTCTGGGTAGTGTCGGTCGCCACTGCGGGCTGGATGCTCTACCAACCGCTGCTGCAACGGTTCAACATCAAGGTGTGATGATCGACGACTCAGGGGTGCCCGCCTTCTGGCGGGCCCTCGGCCTGCCGGGCCTGGCCGACGTACACACCCACTTCCTGCCGGAGCGGATGCTGCGCCGGGTGTGGGCCCACTTCGACGAGGGTGGACCGCTGATCGGCCGGGAGTGGCCGATCCGGTACAAGTGGAGCGACACCGAGCGCATCGGCCACCTGGACGCGCTCGGGGTACGGATGTTCAGCGCGCTCGCGTACGCCCACAGGCCCGACATGGCCGCCGATCTCAACGACTGGACGCTCGGATTCGCCGCCGCCACCCCGGGCTGCCTGCCCAGTGCGACGTTCTTCCCCGAGCCCGGCGTCGTCGACTACGTACGCGACGCACTGGACCGCGGCGCGCGGATCTTCAAGGTGCACCTGCAGGTCGGCGGGTACGACCCGCGTGACGAGGCGCTCGACCCGGTGTGGGGGCTGCTGGCCGAGGCCGGTACGCCGGTCGTCGTCCACGCCGGCTCCGGGCCGGTCGCGTACGGCTTCACCGGGCCGGACCCGATCGGCGGCGTGCTCGCGAAGCACCCGCGACTCTGCGCGATCATGGCCCACATGGGCGCGCCCGAGTACGAGGGCTTCCTGGAGCTCGCCGAGCGCTACGACCGGGTCCGGCTGGACACCACGATGGCGTTCACCGACTTCTTCGAGATCATGGCGCCGTACCCGCGCTCGCTGGACGAGCGACTGGTCGACCTCGGGCTGGCCGGCAAGGTGCTGCTGGGCAGCGACTTCCCCAACATCCCGTACCCGTACGCGCACCAACTGGAGGCGCTGGCGCGCCTGGAGCTGGGCGACGACTGGCTGCGCGCGGTGTGCTGGCACAACGCGGCCCGCCTGTTCGATCTCTAGGTCAACCGGGGCGGTGGCGCTGTAGCCACGCCGCGACCTGGGTCCGCGAGGACAGTCCGAGCTTGCCCAGGATGTTGGAGACGTGCACGGCGGCCGTCTTCTTGGAGATGTACAGCCGGCGCGCCAGCTCGGCGTTGGTCAGCCCCTCGGCGATGAGCGCGGCGACCTCGCGTTCGCGCGGGGTGAGGACGGCGTCGTCGATCCCGACCGCGGCGGGCGCCGGCAGGCCGACCCGGCCGCGTAGGGCGTCGACCTCGGCGACCCGCCAGCCGCCCCACCGCGCCAGCGCCTCGGCCGCCGCGGCGACGTGCTCGCGGGCCCGGTCGACGTGGCCGAGGTCGATCAGGCAGCGCGCCGCACCGGCGTGCGCACTGGCCCGTACCGCCGGGCCGAGGTCCGGCGACCCGGCCGCCTCCTCGTATCCGACCAGCGCCTCAGCGGCGCGGCCGTCGGCCTCGTCGAGCTGGGCGAAGACCAGCGCACGCCACCGGTGCGCCGCGTCGGACCAGGACACCCGCTCGGTGAGCGGGCGCAGCCGCTTGCCGGGCAGCCCGGCCGCCAGGCCGGCGGCGACCAGGTCGTGGACCTGCTCCCCGTACGGGGCGCCGATCCGGTCGACCCCCGCGTAGAAGTCGTCCAGCGCGGCCTCGGCCGCCGCCGCGTCGCCCCGCCGGCAGGCGAGGTGGAAGACCAGGCCCAGGACGGCCAGAGAGGGCTTGCCCTCCGGCCCGGTCAGGGTGGCGAGGACCGACTCGGCCCGGTCGAGGTCGCCGGCCTCGAGGGCCAGGCCGGTCAGGAAGACGCCGTGGTAGTTGGTGCCCCGGCTGGTACGCAGGTAGCCGCGCTCGCGCCGGTGCCCCTCCTCCAGCGCCGTGATCGCGGCGTGCAGGTCACCGTCGTCCATGGCGAAGCGCGCCCGGCCCTCGAAGTACGCGGCCACGGCGAGCGACTCGAAGCCGGCCCGCTCGGCGTCGGCGCGCATCCGTTCCAGCAGCTCGTTGCCGTCGGCCAGGGACGATGGCGGCACGATACCGATGATGTTGTGCAGGGCCCGTGCGGCGGTCAGCCACTCCCCGGCGGCCTCGGCGTCCTCGGCCACCGCCAGCAGCAGGGTACGGCCGGACTCCACCCGGTCGGGCATGCTCAGCAGCGCCGAGCCCTTCTCCACCGCGGCGGCCAGCCGCACGCCCGGCAGGTCCAGCTCGTCGGCGAGGGCGATCGTGCGGTCGGCCCAGGCGATCGCGTCCGGCAGCCGGTCGGTGAGCATGTACGACTGCGCCACCGTGCCCATCGCGTGCGCCCGTTCCGCGCCGCGCGGGAGCTGGTCGATGATGTCGAGGATCTCCTCGGTGAGCGCCTTCGCCTCCTCGCGCCGCCCGTCCTCCCAGGCGACCCGTGCGAGCAGGCGCAGCGCGGCCGAGCGGTCCGCCGGAGCGGCCGCGTCCCGGGCCCAGCGACGGGTGTGCTGCCAGGCGTCGTGGAGCAGGTTGGCCAGCCACGCCGCGCGGGCGGCGCCGGCCCGTAACTCCAGGTCGTCCGGCGCCTCCTCCAGCCCCATCTCGGCCAGCGACAGCGCCTGGTGCGCCGCGCCGATCGCCAGGTAGCGCGCGCAGCCGGAGCGGGCGGCCCGGATCAGGTCGTCGTACCGGCCGGCGCCCCGGGCGTGCCGGGCCACCAGGGCGGGATCGGCGTCGCCCGCGGCCAGCAGCGCGTCGAGGGCCAGCTCGTGCAGGCGGCGGCGCTCGCGCCCGAGGAGCTGGTCGGCGACGGCCTCCCGGGCGAGGGCGTGGCGGAAGCCGAACTCGTCCTCGCCGGTCTCGATCATGAGGCCGCGCCGGACCAGGTCGCGCAGCACCACGATCAGGTCGTACTCGGGCAGCTCGGTCACTGCCGCCAGCACGTCGAACGGGACCCGGTGGCCGAGGACCGCCGCCGCCTCGACGACCCGCTGCTGGCGCGGGTCGACGTCGTCGAGCTGGCGGCGCAGCGCCTCGGCGAGGTTCCACGGCAGCGGCTGCTCGCACAGCCGCTCAAGGTCCAGGCCGCCGTCCCCGCCGGCGCGCAGCAGCTCCTCGAGGAAGTACGGGTTGCCGCCGGTGCGGTTGTGCAGCGACGCCGCGGCCCGGTACGACGGCGGCCGGCCCGAGACCGCCTCCAGCAGTACCGAGGTCTCGGTCAGCCCGAGCCGCTCCAACCGCAGGTGGGTGACCGGGTAGCGGCGTTCGAGGCGGGTGAGCAGCTCGGCGACCGGGCTGCGGCGGGTGACCTCGTCGGGCCGGTAGGTGCCGACCAGCAGCCGCCGCCCCGTCAGGTCGGGGATGCGCTCGAACAGCGCCGTGCTCTCCGGGTCGGCCCAGTGCAGGTCCTCGAAGACGACGACCGCCGGCTGCGCGGTGAGCACCTGGACGATCCCGGCCGCCGCCCGCAGGCGTTCGACGATGCTGTGGCCGGGATCGCCGAGGATCCGGAGCGCGTCCGGGTCGACGCTCCCGGCCGGGGCCGGGTCGTCGGCGGAGCCGGCCGGGGCCAGACCGTCGACGGCGTCGAGCAGCAGCCCGAACGGGCGGCCGAGGGCACCGGGGTCGGCCTGCGCCACGAGTACCCGGGTGTCGGCCGGCAGGCCGTCGAGCAGTTCCTGCACGAGCCGGCTCTTGCCGACCCCGGCCTCGCCGGCGACGAGGGCGATCTGCGAGCCGGGGCCGGCGGCGAGCCGGACGAGGCGACGCAGTTCGGCGTCGCGCCCCACCATCACGGGACTGAGCCCTCCACGATCGACCCGCACGCCGAAAGAGTACCGGCGCGGCGGCGCGGCGCCGGGTACGTCCGCGCCGCGCCACGCGCCGCCGTGCCGGTCACCGCGCTGGTCACCACCAGTGCCTCCGGCGCCGGCCACGCTGGTACCGCCGCCGCTCGGCGGCCTCGTCCAGCAGCTCCCGCTGCCGCTGCCTGGCGAGGATCATCGTGGTGTACGGGTGGTTCACGCTCATGGCCCTTGTCCTTCCGCTCGATCTGGTACCAGCATCGAGCAGTAAGGGGCACGCGACATCGGAACCGGTTACCTATCTCTGCCGGCCCTAGGTACCTAGGCGGTGCCCTAGGCGTCTAGGTACCCCTACGCCACCGGTGCGCCCCGCCCGGACGGGCCGGGGTCAACTAGGGTCGGATCTCATGCAGCACTCCCACTGCTCGTACTGCGGCAGCCCGTACACGCCCGAGACGCCCTGGCCGCGGGAATGCTCCGAGTGCGGCGAGACGACCTGGCGTAACCCGTTGCCGGTGGCGGTGGCCCTGCTGCCGGTCGACGGCGTGAACAACCGCGGCCTGGTGGTGGTACGCCGTGACATCGAGCCCGCCCGTGGCCAGCTGGCCCTGCCCGGCGGGTACATCGAGGTCGGCGAGTCGTGGCAGGAGGCGACCGTCCGGGAGCTCCGGGAGGAGACCGGCCTGGTGGCGGATCCGGCCGAGGTGACGCTGTTCGCGGTGCACAGCGCCCCGATGGGGACGGTCAACATCTTCGGGCTGCTGCCCGCGCGGCGCGCGGACGACCTGCCGCCGTCGGCGCCGACCGAGGAGGCCACCGAGTGGCTGGTGCTGACCGAGCCACGGCGGCTCGCCTTCTCCACGCACACGCAGGCCATAGCGGAGTACTTCGCCTCCACCTACTTCGCGTCGGCGTAGCACTCCACCGTGGACACTCCGAGCGGGAACCGGACCGGGGTGTCGCCGAACAGCAACCGGCGGGCATCGTCGGCGGCGGCCTCCACGGCGGCGACCACCGCCGCCGCCTGCTCGCCGGGGCAGTGCACGACGACCTCGTCGTGCTGGAAGAAGACCAGTTCGGCCGGGGTACCGGCGAGCGCGGTGCGCAGCCTGGCCAGCAGCGCGAGCGCCCACTCGGCGGCCGTGGCCTGGATGACGAAGTTACGGGTGAACCGCCCTCGGGCCCGCACCGCCGCGTCGGACCGGCCGCCGTCACCGTCGTCGACGACCTCCAGGTCGAGGCCCTCGTCGCGCACGGTCACCGACGGCGGCGGGCAGGTCCGGCCGAGCCACGAGCGCACGAGACCGCCCGCGCGGCCGGCACGCGCGGCCTCCTCCACGTACTCCCACGCCGTCGGGTAGGACCGGCGCAGGGCCGCGAGGGCCGGGGCGGCCTGACCGCCGGTCTGCCCGTACATCGCGCCGAGCAGGGCGACCTTCGCCCTGGCCCGGTCGCCGCCGAAGGCGTCGGCGGCGAGCGCCGCGTACAGGTCGCCACCGCGGGCCGCCTCGGCCAGCCGCCGGTCGGCGGAGACGGCGGCGAGGACGCGCGGCTCCAACTGGCCGGCGTCGGCCACCACGAACGTCCAGCCGGGGTCGGCCACCACCGCGCGCCGGACCACCTTGGGGATCTGGAGCGCGCCGCCGCCCCGGGTGGCCCACCGTCCGGAGACGACGCCGCCGGGCACGTACTCGGCGTGGAACCGGCCGTCGCGCACCCACTGCTCCAGCCAGGACCAGCCGTGCGCGACCCAGATCCGGTACAGCTCCTTGTACTCCAGCAGCAGCGGTACGGCGGGGTGCTCGACGCGCTGGAGCACCCAGGCGCGGGTGTTGGGCACCTGGATGCCGGCGCGGGCGAAGGCGCGCAGCACCTCGGCGGGTGAGTCGGGGTGGATGCGCTGGCCGAACGCCGCCGCGATGGCCTGCGTCAGCTCGACCAGCCGCCGGGGCGGCCCGCCGACCGGGGACGGCTCCCCCAGCAGGTCGATGAGCAGACGGTGGTGCAGGTCGGCCCGCCAGGGCAGCCCGTACCGGCTCATCTCGACCGCGACCAGACCACCGGCCGACTCGGCGGCGACCAGGAACCGCATCCGTCCGGGCTCGGCGGTGGCGGCGATGCGGTCCCGCTGCGCCCGGTACACCCCGATCATCGCGTCGATCGGGTCGGCGCCGAGGTCGGGCACGGCCGGGTCGGCGTCGAACAGTGCCTCCTGCGCCGTGCCCGGTGGCGCGACCGGGCGGGCCGGCGGGTCGGCCGGCACCGGCGTGCCGGTCAGCCGGGCCCAGGCCGCAGGGAGCGCGCGGGGCTGGCCCCAGCGCCCCTCGTACCCGAGCAGCAGCGCCTCGGTCAGTTCGAGATCGTGGCAGCGCTCCACCCGTACGCCGGCCGCCAGCAGACGCGGGTAGGTCTCCGCCGTCGACGCCCACAGCCACCGGGGGCCGTGGGCGATCTCCCGCGCGGCGACCGCGGCGGCGAGGTCGGCCACCGGCACGGCCGCGCCGTCGGGCCGCCCGTCGTCGGAGAGTTCCCGCAGGTGCCCGCCGCCGCCGGGGTGCGGGTGGACGGCGACGATCATGCCTCGATTACACCGCACGCCCCCGACATTTCCCCGCCGCCGCGCCCCGTCCCACTCCCATGATCACCGAGGGCTTGCGGCGTTGTCGCACCGGCAACTCTCGGTGATCATGGGGAAGGTCGGACGAGCGCGCTACTTGACGGCGCCCGCGGTCAGGCCGGCCTGGATCTGGCGCTGGAAGATGCCGTACACCACGATCATCGGCAGGATCGACATGCTCAGGGCGGCGAACAGCCCCGACCAGTCCGCCTGGTACCCCGCGTTGATCGAGATCTGCGCGATGCCCTGGGTCAGGACGTACTTGTTCTGGTCGGAGATCAGGAGCACCGGCAGCAGGTACTGCGCCCACTGCCCGATGATGTTGAAGATCGCCACGCTCACCATGCCCGGCTTCGCCATCGGAAGCATGACCTGGAAGAAGAGCCGGGTGTGCGAGCAGCCGTCGATCACCCCGGCCTCGGCCACCGAGGTGGGCAGCGTCTTGAAGAAGGCGGTCAGGAAGAAGACGGTGAACGGCAGCGAGTACGCGATGTACACCAGCACCAGGCCGGTGTGCGTGTTGAACAGGCCGAGGTTCTTGACGATGTAGAACAGCGGCACGATCGCCAGGAACATCGGGAACGCCAGCCCGGCCACGAACAGGTAGTAGACGAGGCGGTTGCCGAAGAAGCTGTACCGGGCCAGCACGTACGCGGCCATCGAGCCGAGCAGCATGGTGCCTGCCGTGCTGAAGGCCACCACCAGGACGCTGTTGACGAAGTACTGCCCGACGTGGGCCGTGGTCCAGGCCCGCGACCAGTTCTCCACCCGCAGCTCGGCCGGCATGGTCCAGGGGCTACTGAAGATCTCCGCGGTGTTCTTGAACGACGCCAGGAACGTCCACAGGATCGGCCCGATCACGATGACGGTCCACGCGATCAGCGCCAGGTAGCCGAGCCGGGAGAAGATTCGTACCTCTTTGTGGGCCGCCGCGTGCGCGCCGCCCCGACCGCCGTCTGTCGGCGGGCGGGTGGGCGCCGGTGGGACCGGTTGGGTCTTGGTCGTCATCGTCGGATCCCACCTAGTACTCGATGGCTTCACGCCGGGTGACCCGGAGCGTGAGCGCCGCGAACGTGAGGGTCAGGAAGAACAGCGCGACGCCCAGCGCGGACGCGTAGCCGAGCTGGGAGAACTTGAAGTTGCGGTAGATCTCCTCGGCGAGCACCGTGGTGGAGCCGTCGGGGCCGCCCTGGTCGACCGAGAGCACGTCCACCACGGCGAACGCGTCGAACGCCGCGATGCCCAGGTACACCCAGGCGACCTGGATCGTGTCCCACAGCAGCGGCAGCGTCACCCGGAAGAAGAGCGTGACCCGGCCGGCGCCGTCGATCTCGGCCGCCTCGTAGATGTCCTTGGGGATCGACGCCATGCCGGCGGAGAAGAGCACCAGGTAGAAGCCGACCGACTGCCAGACCAGGACGGCGATGATCGACCACAGCGCCAGGTTCGGCTTGATGAGGAATCCGACCGGATCGAAGCCGAGCTTCATGAGCACGCCGTTGATCAGGCCGGACGAGTTCGGGCGGTACACCGTCTGGAACAGCACCGCGATGATGGGAAGCGCCAGGAGCTGGGGGAAGAAGAACACCACCCGGTAGAACTTCGACCCCCAGACCCCCTGCATCGTGCCGCCCCGCGCGCCCCCCGCCACGTTCAGCAGGAACGCGAAGAACAGCGCGATCGCGATCGTGACCAGCGGCAGGGTCACCAGCATGATCCCGTGGTGCGACACCGCCTTCCAGAACGCATCGTCGTCGATCAGCTTCCGGAAGTTGTCGAAGCCGATCCACCTGGGCGGGGCGAACCCGCGCCAGGCGGTCATCGAGATGTAGAACGCCTGGGCGTACGGTGCGATCACGAAGACCACGTACAGCGTGATCGGTGCGGCCAAGAAGCCGACGATGAACGGGTACCTGCCGTGCCGCATGGTCTACGCTCCGGTCAGCGCTTGAACTTGATGATGGACTTGTCGTTCTTGACCTCGTCCGCCTTCTTCTGCACCCGCTCGCAGAACTGGTCCGGGGTGATGCGCCCGAACATCAGCGCGTTGGTCTGGGTCCGCGCCTCGACGTCCAGCGGCTTGTAGTCCTTGTCCCAGGTCAGGTCGAAGGTGTCCTGGCCGGCGGCCTTGAACGCGGCCCGCGAGCTGGTGACGCCTGGCGGGAACGTGACGCCCTCCGAGCCGGCAGTCATGACCGTCGGAGACTTGATCAGCTCGGCGAAGCCCTTGGCCCCGTCCATCGACAGCATCCGGCGCAGGTACTCCATGCCGCCGGCCTTGTTCTTCGACTTGGCCGGTACGAAGTAGCCCTCACCGGCGCCGGCCCGCACCGCGGCCGCCGACAGCTTGCCCTTCACCGGCACCGGCATCATCTGGTACTTGAAGTCCGCCGGTGTGTCCTTCTTCTGCTCGTTCTCCAGCCAGTCACCGCTGGGGTAGAACGCCAGCTTGTACTGGTTCTGCTGCAACTGGACGTCGGTGTGCCGGAGCCCCTCGTACGCCTTGTCCATGTACTTCGCGCCGACCTCGGCCCAGGCCGTCGCCGCCTGCTTGATCGCGTCGTGCTTCCACGCGCCGTCCTCGAGGTTGTCGATCGCCTTGACGACCTCGGGGCCGCCCAGCTTCGCGGCGTGGGTGAGGATCACGTTCCACATGTAGTAGGCGGCGTTGGCGCCGGCGTAGCCGAACGGCGTGATCCCGGCCTTCTTGATCTCCTCGCACAGCGCGAGGAAGGCGTTCCAGTCGCTCGGCGCGCTCCAGCCGCGGTCGGTGAAGAGCTTCCCCGAGTACCAGACTCCCCACACGGTCGAGACGTAGAAGAGCACGTAGGGCTTGCCGTTGTAGGAGCCGAAGTCGACGGTGCCCTTCTGGAGGGTGTCGCGCACCTTCTTGCTCGGGTCGTGCACGCTCGGCGCGTCCAGCAGCGGGGTCAGGTCGGCCAGCTGGCCGTCGTTGACGAGCGCGCCGAAGTCCATCTCCTTGGACCCCGAGTTGTTGACCATGTCCGGGATGTCGGTGCCGCTGGCGAAGCGGGGGCGTAGCGTCGTGTCGATCTCGGTGACGGCCTCGTGCTTGATTTTGGCCTTCGGGAACGCCGTCTGGTACAGCGGCTCGTGGATGTCGGTGGCGTACTTGTCGGTGTAGCCGCCGGGGAAGATGACGACGTCCAGCGGCGCGTCCTCCTTCACGCCGAGCGGGTTGGCAGCGGTCTTCTTGCCACCGCCGGTGTCACCGCTGTCGCCGCCGCCGCTGGTCGCGCAGGCGCTCAGCAGGCCGGCGCCCGGGAGCGTGACTAAGCCGACCGCGGCCGCGCGGCGTAGCAGGGCACGGCGGTCGATGGTGGATTCCTCGGGAGAGACGGACATGTGCGGCTCCTCGGTTGGAGGTCAGGCGGTACGTCGGATCCGGCCGGCATACCGGGGTTCGAGGGTGATGAGTTCGGCGGTCGCCGGCATCTACTCCACCTCCTTCGAGGCGCGATGGCCGGCCACCGCCCGTGCGGTGACCTGGAAGTACGCGTGCGCGCGCTCGTGGGTCCGCTGCGCCACCGCGATGTAGAGCAGATCGAGGACGACCAGCTGCGGGTGGCGGGCGGACAGTGCGTCGGGGCGGAACGTGGTGCCCTGCGCCGCGGTCAGCAGTACGAGGTCGGCGACCTCGGCCAGCGGCGAGCGGGGGAAGCTGGTCAACGCGACCGTGGTGGCGCCGTGGCTGCCGGCCTCGGCGAGCATCTCGATCGTCTCGCGGGCCTGGCCGCTGTGCGAGACGCCGATGGCGACGTCGCCCGGCCGCAGCAGCGCCGAGCTGGCGAGTCCGTTGTGGACATCGGTCCAGGCCCACGCCGCCACCCCGATGCGGTGCAGGCAGAACTGCATCTCGGCGCCGACGAGCGCGCTGCCGCTGGCACCGTAGATGTCCACGCGCGACGCGGCGGCGATGGCGTCGGCCGCCCGCTCGACCTCGCGCAGGTCCAGCAGGGTCGCGGTGTCGTGCATGGCGCGGGTGTCCGCCGCCATGATCTGGCCCAGCACCCGCTCGAGCGGGTCGGTCGGCTGGATCTCCCGGCCGATGTCGTCGGCCCACCCGCCGGTACGGGCGGCCCGGCCGGTCTCCCCGGCGATGCCCAGCCGCAGGTCGGAGTAGCCCTCGAAGCCCAGCGCCCGGCAGAACCGGGTCACCGTGGCCGGCGAGGTACCACTGCGCTCGGCGAGTTCGACGATCGTCGAGCGGGCGGCGCCGGCCGGGTCGGTGAGCACGAGCTCGGCCACCCGCTGGAGGGCACCGGTGAACTCGGGCAGCCGGGACCGTACCCGGGCGAGGACGCCGTCGGACGGACGCAGCGGCGCGTCGGTCGCCGTGGCCGCGGCCGGAGCCGCCGCACCGGCCGCGGGCAGGCCCGCGTCGTACGCACCCATGCCACACCCTTCGCAAGGACTGTTAACTGTTAGTGGTAAAAGTTCTTACTGCGGCCCCTGTTTCGTCAAGGCTTTGAGCGAAGTTTTCAAATCGTTACATGCCTCGATCGCTCCACGCCTAACGGTCAGTTATCAACCGGCAGCGATACGCGACCTGACCGAACGGCCCACCCGTCCTGACTCGGCGAGCGTCACGCGATCCGGTAAGCTCACCGCGGTCGATGCTGGCCAACGGCATCACCGCACGTGGAGTGCCCGTTCGAACCGAAGGAACCGACCGGCGTCCCCCCAGTCGGCCGGAGTGAGGAACGAACCCAGGTGAAGTGGAAGGCATTCGTCCGGCGGCGACTGTCTGTAACCGTCGCACTGCTGGCGTCCGCGCTGCTCGTCGTGGGCGGCGTGGCTCCGGCCAACGCCGAGCCCACCGACCCGGACGGTGCCAGCAACCAGTCGCTCAAAGAGAAGCTCGACACCGCCGCCCGGGCGTACGTGGACGCCCAGGCCAAGCTCGACGCCTCCCGTACCAAGCAGGCCGACCTGCAGCAGCGTCTGACCGCCGCCGAGCAGCGGCTCGGCGCCCTGGAGACCGAGGTCGGCCCGATCGCGGCCGCGGCCTACCGGGGCAACCGCCTCAACATCTCGATGGTGCTCCTCGACGGCGAGTCGCACGCCGACCTGCTGCACGACGCCGCGACGATCGCCTACCTCACCGAACGCGACGACCGCGAGATCCGGGAACTGAGCAGAGCGAAGAAGGAGTACGCCGGGCAGAAGGCGGCCCTGGACGCCGAGATCAGGATCCAGGAGCAGCAGGTCACGGAGATGGCGAAGCGCAAGCAGGACGCCGAGCGGGCGCTGGGCAACCCGCGCGCGGGCGTCGCGCTCGGCGCCGGGCTGTCCGCATCCGCCAACCCCGCGCCCCGCAACCCCGACGGAAGCTGGCCGCGGGAGTCCTGCTCGGTCGACGACCCGACCACCTCCGGCTGCCTGACCCCGCGTACCGCGCACGCGCTCCAGCAGGCGAAGGCCGCCGGTTTCACCCGCTACACGGCCTGCCACCGCTCCGGCGGCGGGGGCGAGCACCCGAAGGGCCGGGCGTGTGACTTCTCGGCCAACGCGAGCACCTTCCAGAACGCACGGGCCTCCGGCGGCGACAAGGCCTACGGCGACCAGCTCGCGGGCTGGTTCGTGGCCAACTCCGGCCGGCTCGGGGTGCTGTACGTGATCTGGTACAAGCAGATCTGGTTCCCGGGTATGGGTTGGCGCGCGTACAGCGGCGACGGCACCCCGGCCGGCGACCACTACAACCACGTACACCTGTCGGTGCACTGACGCGCGCGGCTCAGCCGTCGCGTACCGCGTCCAGCGCCAGCAGCGCCACGTGCAGCGACAGGCACACGTCGACGGTGTCCAGGTCGGCGCCGACGATGCGGGAGATGCGCGCCAGCCGCTCGTAGAACGCCGGCCGGGACAGGTGGGCCGCCTCGGCCGCCGCGGACTTGTTGCGCCCGCACTCCAGGTACGCCCGGAGCGTGTCGAGCAGCCGTTCGCGCGGGTGCTGCGCGTCGTACGCGAGCAGGCCGCCCAGCTCCCGCTCCACGAAGGTCTGCAGCCGGGGGTCGTCACGCAGCAGGTGGAGCAGGCCGGCGAGGCCCACGTCGGGTAGCCGGTACACGGTACCGGGGCCGGCGCCGGAGAGCCGCCGGTCGCGGCGGGCGGCGTTCGCGACCTGCCGCGCCTCCAGCAGCGAGCGGCGCGCCTCCCGCGGCGAGTCCACTCCGGACCCGGCCGCGACCACGAGGTCCGCCCGGGCCAGGACGCGTACCGCCGACGCGAACCGGTACAGCGCCGCGTCGACCTCGGCCGGGCTCCGCACCGTCAGCAGCGCCCCGACGGCATGGTCGTCCAGCACACTCGCCAGGCCGGCCAGGCGCGCCTCGCGGAGCGCGTGCCCTACCGCCTCGGCCAGGTCCCGCAGCCGCGCCTGCGCGGAGGTGGGCGCCTCCGGCGGGTCGCCCCGGTGGCGTACCACCACGCCGACCAGGTGGCTGCGCTCCAGCGGTACCCCTAACGCCCGCGCCCGCAGGCTGACCTCGTCGACCGGTCTGGTGTGGTCGAGCAGCGCCGTCAGCAGGGTGCGGTGGATCTGGCGGTCGAGGTCCTCGGCGTCCCGGCGGATCAGCCGGCCCAGCGCGAGAGCCGAGGCGGCCCGCTCCAGCAGGATCGACAGGCGCGTCGGGGGTACGCCGTCCCGCTCGCCGTTCGGCGCCGGCCAACGCAGCAGCAGCCGACCCCAGTCCTGGCCCCGCGCGCCGACGACGGTGACCAGCCAGCCCGCGTCCGCGTCGTAGCCGGTACGCCCGGTCGGCTGGATCCGCCGCGAGTACGCCTCCCAGCCGTCGAGCAGCAGTTCGGCCCGCTCCCCCGCGGCGTCGTAGGCGAGCACCCGCCGGGCCAGGTTCTCCAGGACCACCGGGGCGCCGGCGAGCGCGGCGGCCTGCGCGACCACCTCCGCCGGCTCGGCGCCCTCCACGGAGAGTTCGGTGAACCGCTGGTGGATCTCCTCGGTGGCGCGCAGCTCGGCCAGCTGCGCGTCGATGATGAGCGCATGCACCGCCTCGGTCACCGGTACGAACGGCGTGGCCCGGTGCAGCTCGATCAGCGGCAGCCCGGCGCGCTCGGCGGCCGTGACCATCGCCTTCGGCACGCAGGTGGCGTACCGGCGGCCGAGTTCGAGAATCAGGCCACAGGCTCCCACCTCGGCCAGGTCCGCCACGAACCGGCGCAGCCCCTCGTCGTCCGCGGGCAGCCCGATCCCGGTACTCAGCACCAGTTCCCCGCCGCGCAGCAGGTGCGCGATGTCGGGTACCTCGGCGACGTGCACCCACCGTACGGGCCGATCGAGCGCGTCGGCGCCGGCGACCACCCGCGGGGAGCCGTGCCGCACCGCGTCGAGGGCCAGTACCTCACGGACGGTCGGGAACACCGCTCAAGTCTCCCGGCACAGTTCCCAGAAGGCCACGGCGGCCGCCGCGGCGACGTTGAGGGAGTCGACCCCGGCGTGCATCGGGATCACCACCGCCCGGTCGCTGGCGGCGAGGGCCCGGTCGGTCAGCCCTGCCCCCTCGGCGCCCAGCAGCAGAGCGGGCCGCTGCCGCTGCTCGGCGGTCAGCTTCTGGATCGGGAGCGCGTCCGGGGCGGGCGTCATCGCCAGCAGCGTGAAGCCGGCCTGCCGCACCTGCTCGAGCCCGGCCGGCCAGGGGTCGAGGGTGGCGTACGGCACCGCGAACACCTCGCCCATGCTCACCCGTACGCTGCGCCGGTAGAGCGGGTCGGCGCAGGTCGGCGAGAGCAGTACCGCGTCCATGCCGAGCGCCGCGGCGCCCCGGAAGATCGCACCGATGTTGGTGTGGTTGTTGACGTCTTCGAGGATCGCGATCCGCCGGGCGCCGGCGAGGACCTCGGCGACGGCGGGCAGCGGGCGGCGGTGGAACGACGCGAGGACGCCCCGGTGGACGTGGAACCCGGTCACCGCGTCCATGACGGCCTGGCTGGCCGCGTACACCGGGGCGTCGTCTCCGAGGTCGTCCACCTGCCGGACCCGCTTCTCGTCGATGAGCACCGAGCGCATCCGGTAGCCCGCCCGCAGGGCGCGGCGCAGCACCAGCTCGCCCTCGGCGATGAACAGCCCGCTCGGTGGCTCCCAGCGGGTACGCAGCTCGAGATCGGTCAGGGCGCGGTAGTCGGCGATGCGCTCGTCGTCCGGGTCGGTGATCGGGATGGGGCTCGGCACGCCGCCCATTGTGACGCAGCGATGATCGGCGGAGAGCCTCGCACCGGGACCTCTCCGCCGATCATGCCGTAGGCGTCAGGACTGTCCGGGAACCCGGACCGGCCGGGTCTCCTCCTCCAACAGCGAGCTGGCTGGAGTGTGCGGCGACGCCTCGATCTGCTGGGTCTCCTCGACCGAGGCGCGCGGCGTCGTCACCCCGCCCACGTCGCCCGGGCCGCCGACCGCGACGCTGGCCTCCTTGGCGGCGTCGGCGGCCGACGTGGCCGCCGCCCGGGCCTCCTCCGCGGCAGCCTCCGCCTCGGCCACGCCGGCATCCTCGACCGCGCGGCCCGGCCGGTCCTCACCGGGGGCCGCGCCCATCCCGTTCAGGCCGCCCAGCGCGCCGCCGATGCCCTCGAGCGCCTTGGTCAGCTCGGCCGGGATGATCCAGACCTTGTTGGACTGACCGGCCGCGATCTGCGGCAGCGCCTGCATGTACTGGTACGCCAGCACCTGGGGGTTGGGGTCGGCGGTGTGGATCGCGTCGAAGACGGTCTGGATCGCCTTCGCCTGGCCCTCGGCCGTCAGGATCCGCGACGCCCGGTCGCCCTCGGCACGCAGCACGGCCGCCTGCTTCTCACCCTCGGCGGTCAGGATCTGCGCCTGCTTGTGGCCCTCGGCGTTCAGGATCGTGGCACGGCGCTCCCGCTCGGCGCGCATCTGCTTC
Organism: Planosporangium mesophilum; assembly: GCF_016863255.1. GTDB lineage: Bacteria > Actinomycetota > Actinomycetes > Mycobacteriales > Micromonosporaceae > Planosporangium > Planosporangium mesophilum. The sequence continues at coordinate 16,831 of NZ_BOON01000012.1, read as the reverse complement.
TCCATCGAGTCGCGGATGCTCGGCGGCGGCTCGATCGCCTTGATCTCCACCCGGGTCACCTTGATGCCCCACCGGCCGGTCGTCTCGTCCAGCACGCTGGACAGGTGCCGGTTGATCTCGTCGCGGCTGGTCAGCGCCTTCTCCAGGTCCATCGAGCCGATGACGTTGCGCAGCGTCGTCACGGTCAACTGCTCGATCGCCTGGAGGAAGTTGGCGATCTCGTAGGTGGCCCGGACCGGGTCGACGACCTTGAAGTACAGCACCGTGTCGATCGACACGACCAGGTTGTCGGAGGTGATGACCGGCTGCGGCGGGAAGCTCACCACCTGCTCCCGCATGTCCACCTTGGAGCGGACCGCGTCGAGGAACGGCATCAGCAGGTTGAGCCCGGGCGGGAGGGTGCGATGGTACTTGCCCAGTCGCTCGACGACGTCCATGCGCTGCTGGGGCACCACCCGCACCGACTTCACCAACGTGATCACCACGAACAGCGCGATCAGCGCCACGAAAACGAGGACTATCACTTCCACGTCTGTCTCAGTCCTTCCACACCATCGCCGTTGCGCCCTTGACCTCGATAACCCGGACCCGCTCGCCGGGCTCGAACTCCTGAGTCCCGTCGTACGACCGAGCCCGCCACATCTCGCCCTCGATCTTCACCAGGCCGGAATCCGCGTCGACGCGCTCGAGGACGGTACCGGTCGACCCTTCGATGGCGGCCAACCCGATCGAGGAGTCCTCGCCGTGATGATCGAACCGCCGCTTGAGGGCGGGACGCACCGCGACCAGCGCGAGCGCCGAGACCACGGCGAAGACCAGGCCCTGCGCCCACAGCTCACCGCCGACGGCCGCCGTCCCGGCCGCGGCCAGCGCCCCGGCGGCCAACATGATCAACACAAACGTACCGGTGAAGGCCTCGGCTATCGCGAGCCCCACCGCTACCGCAAGCCACAGCAGCGCGTCCACGACTCGATCGTGTCATGTCGGCGCACGTCCCCGCGACGCCCATAAATCGCGGCCGTGCCACTGCCAGCGGACACCGTCCGCCGCGACGCCTGGCCGGCGCTGTAGCGGCACCTACTCGCCGGCCGTGGCTACTCCCCCGGCTCCGTCACGAAGTCGATCAACCGCTCCACCGCGCCGATCAGCGGCGTCTCCACATCCCGGAAGCTCGACACCGAGGCGAGGATGCGCCGCCACAGCTCGGCCGGCTCGGCCACGCCGAGCGCCGCGCAGACGCCCTCCTTCCACGGCTGGCCGCGCGGCACCTCGGGCCAGGCGCGAATACCGAGCCGCTCCGGCTTGACCGCCTGCCAGATGTCGACGTACGGGTGGCCGGTGACCAGTACGTGCGGGGAGGTGACCCCGGCAACGATGCGGCTCTCCTTGGAGCCGGCGACGAGGTGGTCGACCAGGACCCCGAGCCTGCGCTGCGGGCCGGGCGCGAAGTCGCGGACCGCCTCCGGGAGCTCGTCGATGCCGTCGAGCGGCTCCACGACCACTCCCTCGATCCGGAGGTCGTCGCCCCAGATGCGTTCGACCAGCGCGGCGTCGTGGATGCCCTCGACCCAGATGCGGCTGGCCCGGGCGACCCGCGCGTCGACGCGATCGAGCGCGACCGAGCCGGACGCGGTACGCCGGGGCTTCGCGGCGACGGGCGCCGCCGCGGGCCTGCGCAGCGTCACGACCTGACCGTCGAGCAGGAACGCCGCCGGTTCGAGCGGGAAGTTGCGCCGCCGGCCGTGCCGGTCCTCCAGGATCACCGCGCCGTACTCGAACCCGACGACGGCGCCGCAGAAGCCGGAGCCGGCGTCCTCGACCACGAGATCTGGCTCCGCGTCGACCTCGGGCACCACCCTGCGCCGCCGCCAGTTGCCCGCGAGCACGTCTTCGCCATACCTGCCCACGACGGCGAGGGTATCGGCGTCGATCCGGTTCGGCACGGCGACGCGCCCGGGCCCGGCCGGAAATACGGGTGCCGGGCCGTGCCGCGACCCGTGGTCATCGGACACGAGACAGTCGCGCACACAGCACGTACAGTTGCGGGCATGTCCCCCGCAGCGCACGCGGCGACCTTGACCGTGCGCCGGTCGACCCGGTTCGTGGCCTGGGTACGTGCCTGGCGCGCCGGTCTGGTGCCGTACGACGACGTGGCCGAAGAGATCGCCGCCGACGAGGAGCACCTGGTCGCCGACGCCCCTGGCGCCTGGACCGACGTTCCCCTCGCCGAGGGGCTCACGGCCCTGTCCAAGTGGCACCCGGACGAGATCCGGCTGGTGCTGCCCGCCCCCGGTGACCCGCGGGGCCTGCCCGGCCCCGGCCCGTTCACCGGCGCGGCGCTCGTCGCGGGCGAGGGCGTGGTGACCCCCGGTCTCGGGCTGGTCCCGGAGGTCCGTACCCATACCTCCGGCTCCGGCGTGACCTTCGAAACCGTGCTGTGGCGCTGCTACGCGCTGCCGGAGCCGGCGCTGCGGCCGGTGGACGAGCTGACCGCGGCGGAGGCCGAGGCCGAGCTGTCCCAGACGCTGGTCGAGGCGACCAGTACGCTCGCCAAGCTGGACATCGCCCAGTGGCGTCCGGAGCTGGCCGGGGCGCTCGCGGCGATCCGCAAGCCGGACGGCTGCACCGACCTCCCGCCCGGGTACGACCCCCGCGCGCGCCGGCTGTACGCCCGCGCGAGCATCCTGGACCGGGTGCTGGCGCTGGCCGAGCACGCCGCGCCCGGTGGTGCGGTCAACGGGTACGAGGCGCAGCAGCGCGACGCGGCGCTGCGTCCCCTGGTGGCGTCGTGCCGGCGCGCCCTCGTGGCCGCCTGCAACTCCCCGATGATCTAGATCCGCACGATTCTGGAAGTTGTGGCGATCAACGCGCTAGGTGTTGACCGGCTCGCCAGACTGCCCGGTACGCACCGGCGGCGGAGCAAGGTCGCAGTAGAGCGTTACGTCGGTACGGTCCAGGTCGGCCGCCGCCGGGATGGTCCGGAGCCCCGCATCGGCCGTGCCGGTGCGAAGGCCGGACCCTGCCATCCCGGGGGCGAGACGGGGCCCGCACACCGTGTGATTGCGCGTGGTGTCGAGGTTGCCTCCCACGATCCTGCCGGTCACGTCCCGGAACACGAGTGAGGTGCCCCGGGACACCAACGGCACACAGTTCGCCGACTCGAAGGTGTAGTCGATGAAACCCGAACCATCGGGGGCACGCCTCCCGCTGCCGCGCACTACCTTCGCTGTCACGGCAGCGAGGCCGTTCTTCCCGTCACCTGCCGCCAGCCACTGCGTGACGACGGGGGTGATCGAGATCCGGGCGACCGCCTTGCGGTCGGCCCGCGCCTCGTCGCTCAGGGCGACGGCGTCGCCGACGGAGACCGTGGCGCCGGGCAGGATGATCGGGACCTCCTGCACCAACCAGGACCGGTGCAAGCTGTAGACCAGGCTCTCGTTTCGCGCACCGAGGACGTCGAACGCCACCCGGGTGCGGTAGGCGACCCGGTCGGTCGTGTTCTGGATGACGGCGCCCATGCTGATCATCGACGAACGTGCGGGTATCTGACTGTATCCCTGGTCGATGATCCGCAGCCCGGAGCTGTCGGCGGCGGTGGCCGTGCCCGAGGGCGGGGCGACGAGGCGGCAGCCGGGCGCCGACGGGTTGTCGTGGCTGCCGCGCAGGACCACAACAACGCTGACGACCACGAGCACGACAGCCAGAGTGCCGGCAGCCAACCACCATGTCCTGCGTCGCACCGGCCTACCCCTCCGGTCCCTCGTAAATCTTGTACTTGAGTCGGGCGATCTTGCTGAACTGGTCCTCGATGAGCTCGGCAGCGGCCTGCCCGACCGCACTCCCGAACTCGTGCTCGTCGAGCGCGCGCACGGTGCCCGGGGCGACGCGGACCGTCCACCGTCGCATGCCTTCGACGGACAGGCAGACACGGCCGTCCGCCGAGGAGCCACGGGCGACCAGCGCCTCGCGGGCCTCCGCGAATTTCACGTCCCGCGGGCTGACCGGCTTTTCCTCGTGAGTGGCGTCGTCGCCGGTGACGTCGCTGACCGTTCTCCAGTACTCGCGAGTCCGCGCCACCCACAACAGGCTCGCCAGGGCGGCGAGCCGCCGCTCCAGGTCGCGCTCGTCGCAGCGGTCGTACCAGCCGGGCGCGAAGGCGAGCGTCACCTCGCTGCGGTGCCGCAGTGCGGTCGTCACTCTGCCGTCCGGCGTCGACGCCCGGACCTGCATGGCGTGGATCCGGTCCGCGAGCTCACCCATGGCCGTCAACGCTCATATCGACTCACCCAGCCCTCTGGGTCCGGTGACCGTCCTCGCGTCGGCGTCGGCTAGCGACGGCCGAGCCGAGATGAACCTGTCCCGGTTGCCGGCGATACAGGAGGCGGAGGCCGACACGGCGCCAGCGATGGCCAGTTCCTTGGTGTCGATATCGGCCACCAGGATGTTCAGCGCCGCCTGTACCTGGCCGATGATTGCGTCGGGGGTCTTGCCGCTGAACTCCACCTTCTTCGGCTCCTCGCGCGGGATCCCGGAGCCCACCTGAGCCGCCGCACCCGCCACCGTCAACGCGATCGCGGCGCCCCCCGTCGTCACGCCCGCCGCGACTGCGAACACCGACGAGGCCACCGTGAGCAGCGCCGTCTGGTCCTTGGGGTTGCAGTCGTTCATGACATCGAGCGCCGCCTGCGCCTTGTGAGCGATCTGGTCGACACTGTCACGCGCCGCGCCCCACAGGGCCTGCTCCGCGTCGATGGCGCCCTTGAGGGTCGCGACAACGGCGAACTGGTTCGTCGTGATGGCCGGGAACGGCTCGACGAAGTTCTGCCGGAAGGCCACGGCCGCCACTCCTCGCCAGTCCTGAACGGCCCTGCCGACCGTGGTCATGCCCTGGAGGTCGTCGTTTGCCGGCACGTCGGCCTTGTAGACCGGGTCGTTTCCCGGCTGCCCGGAGGAGAGAGCGCGCATGGCGGTCTTGAGGTAGCCGATCATCGGTTTGAACTTCGCCGGATCCGGCATCCCGAGGAACGGCGTGAACATGCCCGCGACGCCCTGGTACCGCGAGACCGTGACAGCCAGGGCCGCCCGGACGGTCTCGTCGTCCAGGTTCGGGTCGCGCCAGTTGCCGCTGCGGTCCTTCATGAAGCCGCGCTGTTTGAGGGACTCCTCGATGGCGCTTCGCTCGATCTCCGCCGCGTGCTGCGCCAGCTGCTCGTAGGTCATCTCGGTGGCTCCATGCCGTCGTCCTTGTGCGCCTCGATGACGGCCGGCTTCAAATCGGTAAACGTCCGCTTCGCGTCCTCGTCGGTGTCGGCGTACCGGTTCGCGGCCAGGATCAGCGCGTCGCCGGTCAACTCCAGGTTCTCCGCGGTCTGCCGCAGGATGTCCACGACCTCGTCGCGGAAGTCCGCCCAGACCTGGCGGACCGGACCGTACGGCCCGCCGAGCTTGGTGTCCCGCCAGAAGTTGTATTCGCATTCTTCGGTACGCGCGAGCTGCGCGGCCGCGTCGCGGAACTGCGCTCCGAGCGGCTTCAGCTCGTAATTGCCGGCCTGCCAGAGGTCGACGCAGTCGGCGCCGAGTTCCTCACCGGTATGTCCCATCGCCCTGCATCCCCTCGCCGGACGTATCGACAACCTCGATTGCCGCCAGAGTAACGGCCCGACGGAAGGGGGGACGGTCCCGATGACCCGGGTTCAGAGCTCAATGCGCCTCGATCGTCACAACCTCCGATGCGGACGTTGTGACGATCGAAGCGGCGATCAGACCTCGTCGAGCAGGTCGGCGATCGACGTGATGACCCGTGACGGCCGGTACGGGAACCGGTCCACGTCGGCCCTGGTACTGATCCCGGTCAGCACCAGGATCGTCTCCAGCCCCGCCTCCAGGCCGCACAGCACGTCGGTGTCCATCCGGTCCCCGATCATCGCGGTCGTCTCGGAGTGCGCGTTGATGGTGTTGAGCGCGGCGCGCATCATCACCGGGTTGGGCTTGCCGACGAAGTAGGGCTCCACCCCGGTCGCCTTGGAGATCAGCGCGGCGACCGAACCGCACGCCGGCAGCACGCCCTCGTTCGACGGCCCGGTCGGATCCGGGTTGGTCGCGATGAACCGCGCCCCGCTGGCGATCAGCCGGATCGCCGTGGTGATCGCCTCGAAACTGTAGGTGCGCGTCTCGCCCAGGACCACGTAGTCGGGCTCCTGGTTGCTCAGGATGTATCCGACGTCGTGCAGGGCAGTGGTCAGCCCGGCCTCGCCGATGACGTACGCGGTGCCGCCGGGCCGCTGGTCGTCCAGGAACTGCGCGGTCGCGAGCGCCGAGGTCCAGATCGAGGCCTCGGGCACGTCGATGCCCATCCGGTGCAGCCGCGCGCAGAGGTCGCGTGCGGTGTACATGGAGTTGTTCGTCAGCACCAGGAACGGTCGGCCCGAGGCGCGGAGCCGGCCGATGAACTCGGGGGCACCGGGTATCGGCTGTCCTTCGTGGACGAGCACGCCGTCCATGTCGGTGAGCCAGGACTCAACCGGCTTACGGGGCCGCACACTCATGACGCCGCCTCCCTTCGCTCACCGGCGCCATGAGACTCCACCGCGCTCAGCCCCCTGATTCGCTCGCTTCGCTCGCTCATGACGCCACCCTGTGACGGGCGGCCGGCTCGCAGTGGCCGGGCGGGCAGACGTCATGCGTCGGAATCCGGCCGAGTGCCCGCCGCGGGGTCGCCGGGTCGGTCCGTTCCCGGATCAGCTCCCCGACCATGCTGACGAACCGCGGGTCGGTCCCCGGGGTGGCCGCCCGGGCGAAGTTCAGGCCCAGCCGCCGCGCGGTGTCGGCGGCCTCGTTGTCGAGGTCCCACAACACCTCCAGGTGGTCGGAGACGAAGCCGACCGGCGAGACCACGACGTTGCGGACCCCGTCCGCGGCGAGCGCCTCGAGGTGATCGTTCACGTCCGGCTCCAGCCACGGCACCTGCGGCGGGCCGGAGCGGCTCTGCCACACCAGATCCCACGGCAGCCCCGGAGCCGCCACCCCGGCGACCAGGCCGGCGGTCTCGCGTACCTGATCCGAATACCGGGCCCCGGACGGGCCGCTGCTCGCGTCCATCGCGTTGGGGATCGAGTGCGCGGTGAAGACCAGCCGGGTACGGGCGGGGTCGCGGTCCGGCAGCGTACCGAGGGCCGCGATGACGGCGTCGGCGTGCGGCTCGACGAAGCCCGGGTGGTCGTGGAAGTGGCGCAGCTTGTCGATCACCGGCGCCCCCTCGCCCACCTCGGCCCGCGCCCGCGCGATGTCCTCCAGGTACTGCCCGCACGCCGAGTACGACCCGTACCCGCTGGTCACGAACGCGATGGCCCGGCGGATCCCGTCGTCGCGCATTTGTGCAACGGTTTTGGTCAGGTACGGATCCCAGTTGCGGTTGCCCCAGTACACAGGCAGGTTGAAGCCCGCCCTGGGCAGCTCCTCCGCGAGCGCCGCCAGCAGCTCGCGGTTCTGGGCGTTGATCGGCGACACCCCTCCGAAATGCCGGTAATGCTCGGCGACTTCGGTCAGCCGCTCGGGCGGTACGCCCCGGCCCCGCGTCACGTTCTCCAGGAACGGCATGACGTCGTCGGGCCCCTCCGGACCGCCGAAGGACACCAGCAGGAACGCGTCGTACTCCATGTCGCTATCTTGCTCGGTAGTCCGGGCGCCGCGTCGGCCACCCCTCCAGGCCCCCTCACACGGTGACATTATGCGGCCACCTTCGGTATGGTCGGTAGCTTTCAACCAGCTGGATCAGTCGATGCGAGGTGACGCGGTGCAGGTCCGCGTACGGATGGCGGACGGCTCGATCGAGGAGCTGCGGTCACTGCTCTCCTGGCTCAGGGACGAGCCGGCGGTACGCCGTCACGGCGGGCTCACCGTCGCTCCCGGCGACCCCGAGCCCGGGTCCATGACGACCGCATTCGAGGTGCTCGTCCTCGCCCTCGGCCCCGGCCTCACGGCCGCGCAGCTCGTGACCTCGATCATCATGTGGCGCAGCTCCCGCGGACCGGTACGGGTGATCATCGAGCGGGACGACCGGGAAGCGGCGATCGAGACCGACGACGCCGGCGAAGCGGACGCGATCGCCGCCAAGCTCGAGCCGAGCTGACGTGGCCGAACTGTCCGACCCGAACCGCTCCCGGGCAGTCCTCGTCGGAGCCGGTGCGTACACCCAACTGCAGCCGTTGCCGACGGTCGCCGACAACCTGAGCGGCCTCGGCGACGTGCTGACCGACGCCCGCCTGTGGGGGCTGCCGGCCGCCAACTGCCACCTGGTGGGCGACCCGGCGACGCCGCAGGAGGTCGTACGGACACTGCGGACAGCGGCCCGTACCACCGGCGTCGGCGGCCTGCTGCTGGTGTACTTCGCCGGCCACGGCGTGGTCGACGAGCGCACCGGCGAGCTGCACCTGGCGGTCGGGCAGACCGACCGGGAGGCCGCCTACGCCACCGCCGTGCCGTACGAGTGGATCCGCCGCGCGGTCCTGGAGAGCCCCGCCAGCCGGCGCCTGGTGATCCTCGACTGCTGCTACGCCGGGCGGGCGATCAGCGGCATGGGCGACGACGACCTGTCCGCGGTCGCCGACGAGGTCGAGATCGACCGGACCTGCGTCCTGGTGGCGACCTCACCCAACCGGACCGCCCTGGCACCGCCGGACGAGAAGTACACGGCGTTCACCGGTGCCCTGGTCAACGTGCTTCGCCAGGGCGTACCCGACGGTCCGGACCCGCTCAACGTGGCCACCGTGTACGACGAGGTGCTGCGCGACCTGCGGCGGCTGGCCCGCCCGCTGCCGGAGCTGCGGGCCCGCAACCGGGGCGAGACGCTCCCGCTGGTACGCAACGCCGCCCACCCGGCGCGGCCGGCCGCGCCGGTGCCGGCGACGGTACCCGCGCCGTTTTCACATGCCGGCATGGTGCTGGTCGCGGGTCCGGGGGTGAGCGATCCTGAGCTGCGTGGCGCCAGCCTGGCGATCCTCGCGCACAGCCCAACGACCGGCGCCCTCGGAGTACAGCTGAACCGCGGGACCTCACGCTCGGCACGCGACGTCTTCGACGAGCCCACCCCCGAGGTGCTCACGTCCGCTCCGGTGTTCGACGGTGGTCCGGTACGTGACGTCGTGATACTGCTCGCCGCGCCGCGCACCGGTGCCGCCGAGCCGGCGGGCTTCCGGCCGCTACGCGGCCGTGGACTGGGCACCGTACCGGTGCCGCTCACTCCGGCGGCGGCGGCCGGGCTGTCCGCGGCGTGCCTGTTCGTCGGCTACCTCGGCTGGCGGCCCGGCCAACTGGAGGCCGAGTTGGCCGCCGGTGAACTGGTCGTGACGAACAGGTCGCTCGAGACGTGGTTCTGGCAGCAGCACGATCGACACTGACGAGGAGGGTTTGGCGTGGCTAGCGAGGCCGGGCTGGTGAACCGGCTGGCGACGGCAGTGCGGCGCGGCCGCCGGGTCGCGCTGGTCCTCGGCTCCGGCGTCACCGCCCAGGCGGTACCGGGGGTGGCCGGCATGGTCGACCTGGCCGACCAGTTCGTCTCCGAGGGGATCCAGAACCCCGACCTCGCCGCGGCGCTCGCCCGGGTCCGCGCCGACCACGCCGACGCGCCGGTGGAGCTGTACGTGGCCTACCGGCGCACCTTCACCGAGTGGGTGTCGCCGGTCGAGTTCGACATCGTCGTACAGCAGGCGGTGCTGCGCGCTCACCGCTCCCGCGACGGCGGCGCGCCGGGGCGCTGGGAGCGCATCGGGTTCCAGCGCGGCGCCCAGCTCGAGGCCGAGCTGGGCAGCTGGCAGCTGCCGGCGGGGGTACGGGCGCTCGGCGCCCTGCTGGCGAGCAGGCCGGCCAGCTTCGGGCACCGGGTACTCACCACCAACTTCGACCCGTTGATCGAGATCGCGGTACGGCTGGCCGGCGGGCAGGCCCGCAGTCTCTCGCTCAAGCGCGACGGCTCGTTCGACTCGCTCGTGGCCGACCAGGGCACCGTCAACGTGGTGCACCTGCACGGGTACTGGCGGCCGACCAACGAGGCCGACGACCGGGCGATGTTGCACGACCCGGAGCAGTTGCGCGCCGACAGGCCGACGCTCGCCCGCGAGCTGGCCGACCTGCTGCGCGACGAGACGGTCTGCGTGGTGGGGTACAACGGCTGGGACGACGCCTTCACGGCCGCCCTGCACCGGTTGACCACCGGCCGCGACGCCGACGTGCTGTGGGCACTGCACGGCGAGAGCCCGGACGGGCCGGTGCCGCTGCCGCGGCCCGCCGACGGGTCACTCGCCGTGCCGGTCTACCACGGCGTGGACAGCAACCGGCTCTTCCCCGCGCTGGAGCGCGTGCTGCGGGCCCCGGTACCGGTGGGCGGGATGCCGGCGTCGGCACCGGTGACGGCCCCACCCCGGCCGGTCGCCCCGACACCCGGTACCGGCGTACCGGTCGCCCCGACACCCGGCACCGGCGTACCGGTCGCCCCGACACCCGGCACCGGCGTACCGGTCGCCCCGACACCCGGCACCGGCCACCGGGTCCGGCACACCGAGCTGGAGCGCCTGCTGGGCGCCCGCGCGTCAGCCGACGAACTGCTCCGCCAGCTCGACCGGGAGTTCGGCTGGCGCCTGGAGGGCGGGTTGGCCGAGGCGCCGCCGTCGGTGCTGTACTGGCCGGTCCAACTGCGCCAGCCGACCCTGATCCACGCGGTACAGGCCCTCGTCGCGGCGGCGCTGTCGGCGCGCGGCATGACGGTCGTGCTCTGCTTCGACGACCTTGCCGCCGACACCCACCCCGACGAGCTGCGCCGCGTCCTGCGCGCCGACGTGCAGCGCTGGTTCCGGCTGGTCGACGGCGCGAGGCCGGTCACGGTGGAGTCGCTGGAGTCGTTCTGCGAGCCGGGCCGGGTCGCCGAGCGGCTGCTCGACCCGGCCCTGCTGGAACGGCCGACCCACCCCTGGGCGGTCGAGCGGGACTACTACCGCCACTGCACCGTGTACGACCTGGCCAGGACCGTCAAGGCGATCCCCGACGCGGACGCCGACGACGCCGACGCGGTGGCCGTGACGATGGGGCTGACGACCACCCGGGCCGAGCGCCTCTGGAGCCCCCTCGCGGTCTGGGCGTACCTGCACCACCTCCTGCTCGGCAGCCGGGCCGAGGGGGTGGTCACGCTCGGCGGCGACGACGAGGCGACCATGTGGCGGCTGTGGCACGAGATCTTCGCCGACCCGGTACGCCACCTGTACAACCCGCGGATCGTCAACCTGCGCCAGGACGCCGGCATGCTGCGCTGCACCAGCTTCCAGGAGCTCAAGACCCACCTGGAGCGCAGCTGCGAGCTGCCGACCTGGCGGACCGAGGGGCACTACCTGCACTGGATCGTGCGGAACGGGCTGCTGCTGTCGCAGTACCTGCGCAACCGCCCGGCGCTGTCGGTCGGCGGCCGGCCGCTGGACAGCTGGCCGGCGGTCGTGGCGGCGCTGGAGGTGCCGGCCGAACGGCCGCGCGTTCTCCAGGCGATCGCCCGGGAGGTGTCGGCGCTCTTCCTCGGCGAACCGGGGTGAGCGGCTGACCACTCGGGGCGAGCGACGGCGCGGACCGGGTGACTGACACCGGCGCGTCGGCGGCCACGCGGGTCGCCCGGCGGTGACCGCGCAGGTTACCGTCGAGGCATGGCACACGACGCGGCGGCCTGGACGGCGCCGCTGACACAGGCGGCTCCCGCCGGGCCGCTCGCACTCGAGGAGTGCGCCCTGGCCTACGGCCGCGATCTTCTCGCCTATCTGCTCGGCGCCGGCGCCGGGAAGCCGCTGGCGACGTGGCGTCTGGAGACGCAGACGTCGAGGGGTGCGCGGGACCGGCTCCGGGTCTGCTACTGCGTTCTCCAGGTGTTCAAAGATCCCCGGCTGGCGCGGGCCTGGATGCGGCGGCCGAGGCCGCGGTTCGGCGGACGCACCCCGGCCTGGGCGGTCCGTACCGGCGACCCCGCCCTGCTCGCGGCCGTGGAACGGGAGGCCGCCTGCGGGGCGTGACCCCGCCGGTCAGGAGCCGAGCAGCCGGTCCAGGAAGTCGCGGTACCGGTGGACGGCCGCACGCAACTGCTCGGTGTCGCCCGGCCCCGACCGCCAGGCGTCCAGGTCCTTCTTGAAGGCGTTCAGGGACGCGGTGAGCGCCTCCACCGTCTCCTCGACCACCCGCTCGGCGTCGTTGGCGACGGAGTGGGGATCGTCGATGAAGCGCAGCTGCAGCTCCCGCCAGCGTTCGCGTACCGACTGCGCGTAGCCGTCGCTCCACATGCCCAGCGGCGGCATGGCAGGCATGTCGCCGAGCCCCGCCCCGGACGCGAGCGTCGGCGGCGGCTCGCTCCGCATCCGGTCCTCCATCGGCGGCACGTCGACCGGGGGACGCTGGGACGTGGTGACCGCGTGCAGCGGCGTGGTTCTGGTGGTGGTGGTCGTCGGCCCGTCGTCCGGCGTGGTCATCTCGGCGGTGCTCGGCTCGCCGGGTGGAGCGTTGGCGGCGTTGGGCCGCCCACCCCCACTTGGACGGATAAGGACCCAGGCGCCCGCCACCAGGGCGAGAATCACGAGAATCCATGTCACGTAGGTCGAGAGCAAGGCGTTCCTCCTTTTGCGGGAGGTAACCGCACCGAGCGTACCGCCAAACCGGCTCCGAACCACTCAAATGTAGCGCGGCCGGCGGGCACCGCCAGACCACGACGCCGCGAATCGTCGGCTCGACGCGGGCGCCGGAAAGCCGCTGAATCGAGCGTACCGCCGTATCTCGCGCAGCCGGATGTGAAACAGTCTCGAGTGGACTCGCTACGTGAAAGCGACTCAACCCGGGAAGGTGAGCGCGGTGGTCACGCTCCCGCGCCCGGTCATCCACCGCACCGCCAGGTCGCGGTAGTTCAGCGGCTCGGCGGGTCCGATATGGGCGCCGAGCGCGCCCCGTACCCGGACGATCTCGTCCGGCTCGCCCTCGAGCTCGACGAAGTCGCCGAGCCCGGGCAGCTCGTCCAGGCAGACCACGATGGACCGGCCCGGGCTGCGGTACTCGCGGCGTCGCTTGTCCAGTCGCCAGACCCGGACCAGGCCCTGATCCGCCAGGTCCGCCCGTACCTCGTCGGCCGCGGCCACCGGCAGCTCCACCTCCAGCCGGGCGTGCGAGCCGTCCGGCAGGTACGTCCGCGGCCCCTTGAAGCCGGCGGTCACACGGCCTTCGACCAGCCGCAGCCGTACCACCATGTCCGCCGCGCGCAGCAGCCCCGCCGGCGTGTCGTAGTACTCGTCGGCCTGCAGCGACACCGGCCCCGCCCGGAAGCCGAGCCGGTCGAGCACGACACCCAACCCGGTCTCGTCCAGGACCCGGTGCTTGCTCTCGGTCTCCACCGTCCCGGCCACGGCATCCCGCCGTCTCTGGTCGCCGTCACCTCACCGCGCGTACGGGAATGGTTGGATGCTCCCATTGAGGTACCGGCTTCCATGTTCCACCAGGTTGACATGGCAGCGAAAGGCTTCGATGACATCGGCCCGCGAGTCGCCCGGCCCGGCGATGCGCGACTTGCCGCCGAACTCACGCTCCACATAGAGGTCGCCACGGCTGCCGATCAGCAGCACGGAGTTGGGCGCCCGGTGGGTGCCGGTCACCCTGATGTTGAGCGGGAGCCGTTCGTCCTCGGACACCTTCACCAGCCGGGCCAGGGTGGGCAGGACGTACGGGCCGGGTCGCAGCTGCCGGTTGCGGGGCAACGCCGCCTTACCGGCCGGGACGACCACGTGCAACACCCAGTTGCGGACGCCCAATGTGAGCAGACCGTCGCGTACCGAACACAGCTGGTCGAGGTCCTCGTTGCCGGCGGTCACCACGGTCTGCACGGTCGTGTCGAGCCCGGCGGCGGCCACATCGGACAGCGTGCGCAGCGCGAGCCGGCCAGCGCTGGTGCCCACCGGCAGGTACCGCCGGTTGACCGGCCGCAGCCGGTCGTTGCCGGCCGGATCGAGACTGTCCAGTGAGATGCGTACGTGTACGTGGTGCTCGCGCAGTACCGGCAGCACGCCGTCGAGCCGGCCGACGCCGGAGGTGTCGAGGACCACGGCCTTCCCCGCCGCCGCCAGCTCCCGGACCAGTACCGCCGTGCGCTCGGGCCGGATCAGCGGCTCTCCCCCGGTGACGACCGCGACGAGCGCGGGTACGACCGCCGCCATCCGGGCCACCTGCCACGGCTCGTCGTCGTTCTCGGTACCGCGGTAGGACTGCATCAGGTCGTCGGCGTGGCAGTACCGGCACCGAAGTGGACAGTGGGCGGTCGCGAAGCAGTTGACGACCAGGGGTTCGGTCACCACGGGCGGCTTGTCGAAGTACCCGATCAGTGACGCGCCGTAGTGCGGGCGCTGCGGCCGGGCGGGTACCGTGCGCACGATGCCGACCTCGGCCAGGAACCGGACCGTACCGGCATCACCCGGGCCGACCTGGTCACCCCGTACGACGGCGGCGACGACCCGCGCGGCGGCGCCACTGAGCCCGAAGAAGTGGTCGCGCTCCGGCACGTAGGCCACCGCACCGAACCGCTCCTCGCGGACGATGACCCGTGGCGCCAGGGTCGCCGACGGCGTCGCCGGCACACGGCGAGCCGGGGCCCGGACGCTCGACACACCAATCCCCTCCCGCGGCGGGGTCGGAATCAGGAGGTGCGACGGCCCCTGGTCGGTGACGACAGAGTTGTATCAGGCATCCGCTCGAACGGATAGCAACTCGCCGAAAACCTCCCCGGCAAACGCGCGCTACGCGCCGATCGCGTGGTAGCCCCCGTCCACGTGCACGATCTCGCCGGTGGTGGCGGGGAACCAGTCCGACAGCAGCGCCAGGCACGCGCGCGCGGCCGGCTCCTGGTCGGTGAGGCTCCAGCCGATCGGCGACCGGCTGGTCCAGGCCTCCTCGAACTGCTCGAAGCCGGGGATGGACTTGGCCGCCATGGTGCGCAGCGGGCCGGCGGAGACGAGGTTGGCCCGGATCCCCTTCGGCCCCAGGTGCATGGCCAGGTACCGGTTGGCCGACTCCAGGCCGGCCTTTGCCACGCCCATCCAGTCGTACACCGGCCAGGCCTGGGTGGCGTCGAAGGTCAGGCCGACGACCGCGCCGCCCGGGCTCATCAGCGGCAGGCACGCCATGGCGAGGGACTTGTACGAGTACGTGGAGACGTGCAGCGCGGTGGCGACGTCCTCCCACGGGGCGTCCAGGAACCCGCCACCGAGGCAGCTCTGCGGCGCGTACCCGATGGAGTGCACGACGCCGTCGAGTCCGTCGGCGTGGTCACGGACCCGGTCGGCCAGCCCTTCGAGGTGCTCGGAGTTGGTCACGTCGAGCTCGATGACCGGCGCCTCGTTCGGCAGCCGCTTGGCGATGCGCTCGACCAGCGACATCCGGCCGAAGCCGGTGAGCACGACCTGCGCGCCCTGTTCCTGGGCGATCCGGGCGATGGAGAACGCGATCGACTGGTCGGTGATGACACCGGTGACCAGAAGGCGCTTGCCGGCGAGCAGTCCTGACATGTCCAACCTCTCCTCAGTGCCCCATACCCAGGCCGCCGTCGACCGGGATGACGGCGCCGCTGATGTAGCCCGCGGCGTCGCCGGCGAGCCAGGTGACCACCTCGGCCACCTCGTCGGGCGTCGCGAACCGGCCGAGCGGAATGGCTTCCCGGTACGCCTTCTTGCGGTCGTCGGACAGGTCGGCGGTCATGTCGGTCTCCACGAACCCGGGGGCGACGACGTTGGCGGTGATGTTACGGCTGCCCAGCTCTCGGGTGATGGACCGGGCGATGCCGATCAGCCCGGCCTTGCTCGCCGCGTAGTTGACCTGGCCCGGGCTGCCGTACAGGCCGACCACCGACGAGATGAAGATCATACGGCCCCACTTCGCCCGCAGCATCTTCGACGAGGCGCGCTTGGCGCAGCGGAAGGTGCCGGTGAGGTTGGTGTCCACCACCCGGGTGAACTGGTCGTCGGTCATCCGCAGCAGCAGCGTGTCGTCGGTGATGCCGGCGTTGGCCACCAGCACCTCGACCGGGCCCAGTTCGGCCTCCACCTTGCTGAACGCGCTGTCCACGGAGGTCGGATCGGTGATGTCGCAGACCACGCCGAACAGCCCTTCCGGTGCCGTGCCCGTACGGTGCGTCACCGCTACCCGGTCACCCTGCGCCGCGAACGCCCGCGCGATCGCCAGTCCGATACCCCGGTTACCGCCTGTGACCAGTACCGTGCGCGCCACTCCATCCCCCTCCAGTACGTCCGGATCGTGCCCCTAGGACCGGAGACTATGTGCTACCGACGGGTACACAGAAGTCCGACTCCCCACTCGCGTGCTGAAGTGCGACCGCCATAGGTGTACGATGATGGCCGCTTGCGGTGGGGCGATCCGCCCCACCCACCGGCCCCGACCCCAGGAGGTGATCGCTGTGCGAGATAGCGATCCTCCGAGTCGTGGCCGGCTCCGCGTCACCGTCTGACGCGCTGCCGTCGCTGCCCCCAACCGCGCCCCGTTCCCCGACGGGGTTACCGGCACGTGGAGTTCGACCCCCACGTACGGGCCGCCGCGACATCGGCCACGGCTCTGACCCCGCGCAGGTCCATCCGTCCTTGTGTTCCTCCCCGGGAGCCGTCGATGAGCCGTTACCTCGCCCCGCTGGGCTTCACTCTCGCCACCCTGTGGGTCGCCGTCATCTTCGTTCTGACCAGCGCCCATTGAAGTTCCGGTCGGCGCCCATCGAAGTTCCGGTCGGCGCCCATCGAAGTTCCGGTCGGCGCCCATCGAAGTTCCGGTCGGC
>NZ_BOON01000011.1 GCF_016863255.1 Planosporangium mesophilum | reverse complement strand
GAAGTTCCGGTCGGCGCCCATCGAAGTTCCGGTCGGCGCCCATCGAAGTTCCGGTCGGCGCCCATCGAAGTTCCGGTCGGCGCCCATTGAAGGCGACGGCGGTCGCGCCGCCGGCGCCTTCAGCTGCCGGCTACGATCCGGCTGCCGGTCACGGCAGCCGGGACGTCCACAGCAGACTCAGACCGGCCGCGGCGAGCGCGAACAGCAGCGCGATACCCACGTACCACTGGGTCACCTCGCGCGGCTTCGTGCGGTAGCCGATCGAGCTGCCCATGTCCTGGTACACCTTCTTCAGCTCGGCCGCTGACGCCGCCTCGTAGAAGTGGCCCTTGGTGCTCTGCGCCAGCTTCTGCAGCGACGGCCGGTCCACCGGTACCCGCTGCGCCTGCCCGTCGATCTCGATCATGCCGGTGTCGGTGCCGAACGCGATCGTCGAGACCGGCACGTTCGCCGCATCCGCCGCGGCGGCCGCCTCCTCGACGGAGCGGCCGAACGTGCGGTACCCGTCGGAGAGCAGCACGATCCGGGCCGGCGGCAGCCCGTTGGCCCCGTCGGCCGGCACGCTGCGCAGCGCGTCCAGACAGGAGAAGACCGCCTCGCCGGTCGCGGTGGACTGGGCCAACTGCAGCGCGTCCAGCCCCTGCTGGATGGCGGCGCGCTCCTTGGTGGGCGAAACCACCACGTTGGCCGACTTCGCGAACGCCACGAGCCCCACGTTGAAGCTCGCCGGCAGTCCGCGGACGAACTCGGCGGCCGCCTGCTTCGCGGCCTGGATCCGGCTCGGTGTGACGTCGGTGGCCTCCATCGAGAGGGACACGTCGATGGCGAGCATGACCGTCGCCCGTTCCAGGGGCTCCTTGGTGTCGACCGACGGGCGGGCCAACCCCGCGACCATCACCAGCATGCAGGCGAGCAGCGCGCCCGCCGCGAGGTGGCGGCGCGGGCCGATGCCGCGCGGGGCGAGGACGCGGAGCAGCTCCACGTTGGTGAAGCGCATCGCGTACGACTTGCGGTGCCACTGCCGCCACACGTACGCCCCGGCCACGGCGAGGACCGGGAGGACGGCGAGCAGCCACCACGGCTCGAGGAAACGGATCATCGGGTGGTCCCCCTGGTACGGGCGTGGCGCTGGGCGGCGACGAAGCGCACGATATCGAGAAGCCAGTCGGAGTCGGTGCGCAGCCGCAGGTGGGCCGCGCCGGCGCCGCGGATCGCGCCCGCGATGGCGGAGCGCTGCGCGCCGGCCGCGGCGGCGTACCGCTCCCGCAGTTTCGGGTCTGCGGTCTGCACCTCGTGCGCCAGCCCGGTCTCCGGTTCGACGAACGCGATGACGCCGACATCGGGCAGGCTCAGCTCGCGCGGGTCGACGACCTCCACGGCCAGTACGTCGTGGCGCACCGCGAGCTTGCGCAGCGGACGGGCCCAGGACTCGACCGGCGCGAGGAAGTCGGAGATGACCACGGCCATGCCGCGCCGTCGGGGCGGCCGGTTGAGCATGTCCACCAGCGCGCCGAGGTCGTCGCGGCCGGGCCGTACCGGGGTGCGCGCGATCTGGCGCAGCAGCCCGTTGGCCTCCTTGCGGCCGGGGCGGGCCGGCAGCCGTAACCGGCTGCCGCCGGTGCCGACGACCGCGCCGATCCGGTTGCCCCCGCGCACGGTGAGGTGGGCGACCGCGGCCGCGGCGGCGATGGCGAGGTCACGCTTGAGGCACCGGGCCGTACCGAAGTCGAGGCTCGCCGACAGGTCCACCGCCAGCCAGGTCTCCAGCTCCCGGTCGGCCACGGTCTGGCGGACGTGCGGCGTCTGGGTACGGGCGGTCACCGGCCAGTCCATGCGCCGCACGTCGTCGCCGGGGCGGTACTCCCGCGACTCCCCCGCCTCGGTACCCGGCCCCGGCAGCAGTCCCAGATAGTCGCCCTGAAGCAGGCCGTCGAGCTTGCGGGTGATGAGCAGCTGGAGCTTACTCAGGACCAGCTCGGCCCGGGCGTCGTCGAGCTCGGGCAGGCCGGCGGGAGAGTCCTGCGCGGGCGGGGTGGAGCCGCGCCGACGCAGCCGCCCGAGCAGCGACAGTCCCGCCGGGCTCACCACGGCGCCCCCTCACCCGTCACGCCGGCCGCCCGGGCCACGCCGCGGGCTGCGGCTGCATCGCGCCGCCCGCGGGGCCACTCACCGGGGTACCGGCCCCGGCGGCGTTCTGCCGGGGCGTGACGATCGGCAGCGGTACGGCGGCGAGGACCCGGTCGATGATGTGGCCGGCCGGGATGTCGTCGGCGAGGGCGTCGTAGGACAGCACGAGCCGGTGGCGCAGGATGTCGGGGGCGATGTCCTGGACGTCCTGCGGCAGCGCGTAGTCGCGGCCGCGCAGCAGCGCCAGGGCCCGGGTGGCGCGCACGATGCCCAGGGAGGCGCGGGGGCTGGCCCCGTACTGGATGAGCTGCGCGATGTCCGCCAATCCGTGATCGGCCGGCGAGCGGGTGGCGAGCACGAGCCGCACGGCGTAGTCGACCAGCGCGCTGTGCACGAAGACCTCGTCCGCCTTGCGCTGCAGGGCGAGCAGGTCGCTCGGGTTGAAGACGGTCGCCGGCTCCGGTGGGGCAACCCCCATCCGGTACACGATCTCGCGCTCCTCGGCGTCGGTCGGGTACCCGACGTTGATCTTCATCAGGAAGCGGTCACGCTGCGCCTCCGGCAGCGGGTACACGCCCTCCTGCTCGATCGGGTTCTGCGTCGCCATGACCAGGAACGGCTGCGGCACCTGGTGGGTCTCGCCGCCGATCGACACCTGCTGCTCGGCCATGACCTCCAGCAGTGCGGACTGGACCTTGGCCGGGGCGCGGTTGATCTCGTCCGCGAGCAGGAAGTTGACGAACACCGGCCCCAGTTCCACGTCGAACTTCTCGCTGGAGGCGCGGTAGATGCGGGTACCGACGATGTCGGCCGGTACAAGGTCGGGGGTGAACTGGATGCGCGCGAACGTGCCGCCCACGACCCGCGCGAGGGTCTCGACCGCGAGGGTCTTCGCCACCCCGGGTACGCCCTCGAGTAGGCAGTGACCGCGGGCCAGCAGCGCGACGAACATCCGCTCGATCATCCGGTCCTGGCCGACGATGACCCGCTTGACCTCGAACAGGGCCCGCTCGAGCAACGAGGCGTCCTGGGCGGGCGTGGTCGCCGGACCACCGCCGTTGGCCTCGGCGCCACTCGGCTCCGACGGGGTCGCGGGCATGCTCGGTTGGGCCACCGGTCCTCCACAGCTTGAGACAAGCTAACGATCGCTCCAAGCGTCGCATGAACCGCCTGCCGTGCGCGCCCGGGCACCCGTACCGGTCTACGCGGGTGTGCGGTAGGGCACCGCCGGCCGCCGACGGCGGAAAGTGAAGGAGAGCCCGTTTCTCGATACGGGATCAGGTGAAAACCATCGATCGCCCGATGGGAACCGTCCATCGGGCAGATGACACGGGTAGACACCTGGGGGGCATTCGAGGGTACGATTCACCCGTCGCCGGGCGGCTTCCCCCGTGGTCGCCCGGCGCCCAATCTCTCCGAGGTGGCTCCCGGAGCCCTCTCCGAGGCTGGCAGACTTCGCATCGTGCCACCGGAGACAGCCCCCTCGAACCCGACCGAACCCTTGATCTGCTCGGCCAAGGGGTGTCGCGAGCCGGCCCGCTGGGCGCTGCGGTGGAACAACCCGAAGATCCACCCAGACGAGCGACGCAAGACGTGGCTCGCCTGCGGCGAGCACCGGCCCCGGCTCACGGAGTTCCTGTCGGTCAGAGGGTTTCTTCGCGAGGTTGAGCCCCTGCCGTGAGCAACCGGCCGTCGACGGTGTCGCTCCGGACGCCGCTGCCGGCGGCGTCGGCGTCGCTCCCCGCGGCGAGGGCTCGATCGGCGGCGGCACGCTCGGCCCGGGCCCGGGACAACGGCCCCCACCGGCGCTCGAAGAGCCTGGCTGCGACGCAGACCAGCCCGACGTAGAGCCACCCCATGAAGACGTCGATCATGTAGTGCTCACCGCTGTACACCAGCGTGAACGTCATCGCCAGCGGGTACGCCAGCAGCAGCGGCCACCAGCGGTGGCGCACCCGCGGCAGGAAGAACACGACGACGAGCAGCGCGAACGCGGTGTGCAGCGAGGGCATCGCGGCGACCGGGTTGGACGAGTACTGACCGGCGTTGATCAGGTTGCCCGCGCCGTGCAGCCCGATCGCGTCCCAGGCCCGCGTGGAGCCCCGCTCGACCGGGTCGAGGAGCCCGTACCTGGCCGCCCACCACGGCGGTGCCGCCGGGTACAGGAAGTAGGTCACCAGGCCGGCGGCGGACAGCATGATCCACCGGAGGACGAAGGCGAGCCACCGCGCCCGGTCCCGCAGCCACAGCACCACGGCCACCGCCGGGGTCACCACGAAGTGCGAGAAGTACACCCAACTGGCGAACACGTCCCACCAGTGGATGCCGTCCGGGTCGAACAGGTGCTCCTGCAACCACAGCGTCGGCACCCGACCGTCGGTGAGCCACCCGAACATGCCCCGGTCGGCCACGATCATCTCCAGCGCGTGCGGCACCACGCCCTGGTCGGCCAGGCCGCGCGACAGGTTGTACACCTGGAGCAGCACCACCACCGCGATCCAGTCCCGGGCGAACCGCAGATGTACCCGCCGGGGGCGGTCGATGCGCCAGGCGATCGTCGCCGCCCACAGCCACCCGAACGTCAGGATCGGGTCGGTGAGCGGCAGCCCGAGAAACAGCCACCAGGCGGCGAACGCGACCGTCCAGATGGACATCGCTCTCAGCCGCCGCCGGGCGGCGGACAGGGACGGGTCGTCGACGGGACCGTCCGGTGGCCGGGCTTCGGAGCGGATCGTGAGCGTCATCGCCCATCAGGCTAGCGGCGCTCCCGACGGCGTTTCCGGGGGCTCCGGAATGAACTCCGCCGGACGCCGAAATCCGCGCCCAGCGTTGCAGAGGGTGATCAGGTGGCTGCTAGGAGCGCCGGCAGTGCCTCACCGATGGGCTCGCGTACGACGGCGTCGGCGATCTCGTCGTACGGCGTGGGGCCGGCGTTCACGATCACGACGCGCGTGCCGAGCCCGTGGGCCACGTCGACCAGTCCGGCGGCCGGGTGCACGGTCAGCGAGGTACCGACGGCCAGCAGCAGGTCGCAGTCGGCGGCCGCGGAGTAGGCGGCGCGCAGGCTGTGCTCGTCCATCGCCTGCCCGAACGAGATCGTCGCGGACTTGAGGACGCCGCCACACGCGCGGCACGCCGGGTCGGCCTCCCCCGCCGCGACCCGTCGCAGGGTCTCCTCCATCGGGCCGCGCGCGCCACAGCCCAGGCACTCCGTCTCGAAGATGGTCCCGTGGATCTCGATGACCCGCTCCGGGCTGGAGCCGGCCCGCTGGTGCAGGCCGTCGATGTTCTGCGTGACGATCGCCCGCAGGCGTCCGGTGCGCTCCAGATCCACCAGGGCCCGGTGGCCGGCGTTCGGCTCGGCCGTCCACGCCGCGTGCCCGAGCCGCTCCCGCCAGGCCCGTTCGCGTACGGCCGGGTCGGCAACGTACGTCTGCAGGGTCACCATCGCCTCCGCGCCCGGGTCGCGGGTCCAGACGCCGTTGGGCCCGCGGAAGTCGGGGATGCCGGAGTCGGTGGAGATCCCCGCCCCGGTCAGCGCCGTGACCTGCCGGGCCGCGTCGATCCACCCCCGCACGCGGGTCAGGTCCGACGGAGAGATCGAGCCGCTCATGGCATCGACCGTATCCGACCGCTTACGCTGCCCGTATGCGGCCAGACGGTGAAGCACTCGACACGACGTCCATGGATGGTCAGGCCGGACCCGCGGTCGGCCGCGCGCACGTCGGCGGCCGCCTGGAGGCCACGGCGAGCTGGGTCGGCGCCGCCGCCCGGGTACAGCTCACGGTCACCGACGCCGACACGGCGCAGGCGGTCGGCTCCGGCGACGTACCCGTCCTGGGCACCCCCCGCGTCCTCGCGCTGGTCGAGGCGGCGACGGTCGGGGCGACGGCCAACCGGCTGCCGCCCGGCGCCACCACCGTGGGTACCAGGGTCGAGCTGGAACACCGGGCCCCGACCCCGGTCGGGCGTACCGTCGTGGCCGAGGCGCAGCTGGCGAAGGCGGACGGCCGACGGCTCACCTTCGAGGTCAGCCTGCGCGACGGCGACGCCGTCGTGGCGGAGGGCCGGGTGGAGCGGATCGTCGTCGACCGCCACCGCTTCGTCGAGAAGGCGTTCGGCGACTCATGACCGGGTTCACGGAGGTCGCGCGCGACGTGTACGTCCTGCGCTACCCGGTCCTCGACGTCAACGCCACCCTGGTCGTCGGGGACGGCGCCGCGCTGCTGGTGGACACGCTCTCCACCGACGCCCAGGCGCGGGAACTGCGCGACGCGGTCCGGGCGGTCACCCCGTACCCACTCACCGTCGTCAACACCCACCACCACTTCGACCACTGCTTCGGCAACGCCGTCGTGGTGGACGCCGACCGGCCGATCTGGGCCCACGAGGAGGCCGCGCGCATCCTGTGCGAGGAGGCGGCCGCGCTCCAGCGCGAGCTGTACCCGAAGTGGGCGCCGATCGACCCTGAGCTGGCCGCGGGGCTGGCCGCGGTCAGGGTGCGTCCGCCCGACCACACGGTGCACCTGGAGGCGACGCTCGACATCGGCGGCCGGCCGGTGGTTCTGCGCCACCTCGGCCGCGGGCACAGCGTGGCCGACCTCGTCGTGCACGTCGCCGACGTGGACGTGCTGATCGCCGGGGACCTGGTCGAGGAGGGCGCGCCACCGAACTTCGACGACGGATACCCCCTCGAATGGCCGGCGACCGTCTTCGCGCTGCTGGAGCTCGCCTCGCCGGCGACGGTGGTGGTACCGGGCCACGGCGCCGTCGTCGACTCCGGGTTCGTCCGGGCCCAGCACGCCGACCTGACCACGCTGGAGTGGCTCATCCGCGACGGGCACACCGACGCCGCCACGGTCGACGAGGTGGCGACGCTCGCGCCGTTCGGGCCGGACGCCGCGCGGGTCGCGGTGCGGCGCGGGTACGCCGAACTCGCCGGCCGGGCCACCTGAATGGCGGACCCGTCGCCGTACCGCCCGTTGCCCGGGCGTGTCATGGTCAGAATGTGCAGCACACGTCGACGGGCGAGGCGATGACGGTCACCCTGCGCGCGCCGCGCAACCGGGTCAGTCGCAGGGCCATCGGGTACTGGACCCTGCGCGCCCTGGGCGGCTGGCTGGTGCTGGGGGCGATCCAGCTCGTCTGGCTGATGAGCGCCGGGCCGACCGGACTCCGCCTGCTCGCGCTGGTGGCGACCGCGGTGCTCGGCACGGTCCACCTGATCGTGATGCCGCGGTGGCGGTACCGGGTCCACCTGTGGGAGGCGACGCCGGAGGCGGTGTACACCCAGTCGGGCTGGCTCAACCAGGAGCGCCGGATCGCCCCGGTGTCCCGCATCCAGACCGTCGACAGCGAGCGCGGCCCGCTGGAACAGCTCTTCGGCCTGGCCAACGTCACCGTGACCACCGCCTCGGCGGCCGGCCCGCTCAAGATCGACGGGCTCGACCACGCCACCGCGCAGCGGCTGGTCGACGACCTGACCACCAACACCCAGGCGACCCCCGGCGACGCGACATGACCGGGCCGCAACCCTGGGTCGGCGAGGCGGCCGGCACCGTCGACGGGGTCGACCCGTCGTGGCGGCGGCTCAGTCCGCGGATGCTGCTGGTGCACCCCGTCCAGGAGCTACCCCGCGCGCTGGTACCGCTGCTGGGCATCTTCGTGGCCGGTACCACCAGCGGCCACGACTGGTGGGCCGTGGTCAGCCTCGCCGGCGTCGTGGTCGCGGCCATGCTGCGCTGGTTCACCACCACGTACCGGATCACCCCGGACTACGTACAGGTCCGCCAGGGGCTGCTGCGCCGCCGCGAGCTGTCCGTACCGCGCGACCGGGTGCGTACCGTCGACGTGACCGCCCACGCCATCCACCGCCTCGTCGGGCTGGCCCGGGTCGAGGTCGGCACCGGCCGGTCCGACCGTTCCGACGAGGGGGTACGCCTCGACGGGCTGAGCGCCGCCGAGGCGTCCCGCCTGCGCGAGGAGCTGCTGCACCGCCGCGCCCGGCCGGCGACCGAAACGGCCGCCGGCACCGCGACCGAAACGGCCGCCGGCACCGCGGCTGAGACGGCCCCGGCGCCGGCCGAGGCGGTCCCGGTCGCCGCCGACGTCGAGGTGGAGCTGGTCAGGCTACGGCCGGGCTGGGTCCGGTACGGGCCGTTCACGCTCTCCGGCTTCGTGACCGTCGGGGTGATCGCGGCGTTCCTGTCCCGGCTGGTCAACGAGGCGCACCTCGACCCCACCCGGTACGGCCCGCTGCGCGCCGTGGCGGGCCACCTGACCCACGCGCCGGTCGGCCTGGCCGTGGCCGAGGTCCTCGCGGCCTGCGTGGCGGTGGTGGCCCTCGCCTCGACGTTCGGGTACGTGCTGGCGTTCTGGGGGTTCCGGATGACCCGGCACAGCGCCGGCACCCTGCACGTCACCCGGGGGCTCCTCACCGCACGGGCGACGACGATCGAGGAGCGGCGGCTGCGCGGGGTGGAGATCAGTCAGCCGCTCCTGCTCCGGGTGGCCGGTGGTGCCCGGTGCATCGCCATCGCCACCGGGCTGCGGGTGGGCCGGGGCGCCGAACGCGGCGGATCGCTACTGCTGCCGCCGGCGCCGCGCGCCGAGGCCGAGCGGGTGGCCGGCGAGGTGCTGCGCTCGCGGGAGCCGGCGACCGCGCCGCTCGTCCCGCACGGTCCGCGGGCCCGGCAGCGCCGGTACACCCGCACCCTCGGTACGGCGGCGCTGATCGTGGGGGTCCTGCTCGCCGGCCGGTGGCTGGCGGACTGGCCGGACTGGGCCTGGCAGGTCGGGCTGGTCACGCTGCCGGTGGCCTGGCTGCTGGCCGAGGACCGGGCACGCGCCCTCGGCCACGCGCTGGTGGGCGGCCGGCTGGTCACCCGGCAGGGCTCGCTGGTACGGCGACGCTGGATGCTCGACACCGACGGGATCATCGGCTGGAACCTGAACCGGTCGTTCTTCCAGCGCCGGGCCGGCCTGTCCACGCTGACCGCGACGACGGCCGCCGGGCACCAGCGGTACGAGGTGCTGGACGTGGACCTGGCCGAGGCGCTACACCTGGCCGACGAGGCGACCCCCGGGCTGCTGACGCCCTTTCTGGAGCGCCACGCGTAACCATGATCACCGAGAGTTGGTGCGGCGACAGCGACACCAACTCTCGGTGATCATGGGAAGTTACGAGACCACCGAGCCGATCGCGGGCTTGGTGAGCAGCGCCGAGTCGTTACGCGTGATGCGGGGGTCGAGCGAACGCTCCACGAAGATCGCGTGCCAGATGCAGAAGATCAGCACGGTCCAGACCTTGCGCGAATTGTCCACGTTGCCCTGCTTGTGCTCGTCGAGCAGGCGCACGGCGTACGGCAGGTCGAGGAGGTGACCGGCGCCCGAGCGGGTCAGGATGTCGCGCGCCCACTCGTACATCTCGCCGCGCAGCCAGACCCGCGTCGGCGTGGGGAAGCCCAGCTTCTTGCGGTTGACGATCGCCGGGGGCACCACGCCCTCCAGGGCCCGCCGCATCGCGTACTTGGTCTCGTTGGTCTTCGGCGGCAACTTCAGGTCGACCGGTACGGTCGCCGCGACGTCGAAGACCTCCTTGTCCAGGAACGGCACCCGCAGTTCCAGGGAGTGGGCCATGGACATCCGGTCGGCCTTCACCAGGATGTCGCCGCGCAGCCAGGTGTACAGGTCGACGTACTGCATCGTGGTCACGTCGTCGAGGTGCGCGGCCTCCGCGTAGATCGGCGCGGTGACATCGGTGTAGCGGACCGAGGGGTCGTAGCGGCGCATCAGCTCCGCCTTCTCCTCCTCGGTGAACATCCGGGCGTTGCCGTAGTAGCGCTCCTCGATCGGCGTGGTACCGCGCTCGAGGAAGCTCTTGCCCTTCACACCCTGCGGGATGACCTTCGACACCGCCCGTAGCCCCTTCTGGAGCGGGTCGGGCAGGCCGTTGACCGCCGCCAGCGAGAGCGGCTCGCGGTAGATCGTGTACCCGCCGAAGAACTCGTCCGCGCCCTCACCGGAGAGCACGACGGTGACGTGCTCGGCCGCCTTCTTCGCCACGAAGTACAGCGGGACCAGGGCCGGGTCGGCCACCGGGTCGTCCAGGTGCCAGACGATCTTCGGCAGGGCGTCCATCATGTCCTGCGGCCCGATGTACGTCGGGATCGTGGTGACGCCGAGGTGGCGGGCGGAGTCCTGGGCCACGTCGACCTCGGAGTACCCCTCGACGTTCGAGCCGACGGTGAAGGTCAGGATGTTCGGGTTGAACTCGCGGGCCAGCGCGACGACCGCGGTGGAGTCGATGCCGCTGGACAGGAACGCGCCGACCGGCACGTCGGAGCGCATGTGCATCCGAACGCTCTCGCGCAGCGTCTCCCGGATCCGCTTGTACAGCTCCTCCGGGTGGTCGGTCGGGGTCGGGCGGAACTCCGGCTGGTAGTAGCGGCTCGTGGTGAGCGGGCCGCCCGGGGTGTAGCTGAAGTACTCGCCGGACCCGATCCGGCCGATCCCCTGGTGCAGGGTGCCGGGCTCGGGCACGTACTGCAGCGTCAGGTAGTGCGACAGGTTGGCCCCGTCGACCCCGGAGTCGCCGGCCGACGCCGACGCGGCGAACGGCAGCAGCGACTTCTTCTCGCTGGCGAAGAAGATCCCCTCGGACGTGACCAGGTGGAAGAAGGGCTTGATGCCGAACGGGTCACGGGCGCCGAACACCTTGCGGGCCGCCCGGTCCCAGATCACGAACGCGAACATGCCGCGTAGCCGGCTCACCGCCGCCGGCCCCCAGTGGTGGTACGCCGCGACGATCACCTCCGTGTCGCCGGTCGTGGCGAACTCGGCGCCGTGCTCGCGGATCAGCTGCTCGCGCAGCTCCACGTAGTTGTAGATCTCGCCGTTGAACGTTATGACGTACCGGTTCGCCTCCGGCCCCGTCGGCGGGTACGCCAGCGGTTGGTGGCTGTGCTCCACGTCGATGATCGACAGCCGCTTGAAGCCGAAGATCATGTCGTCGTCGACGACGTTCACCCCGGTCTCGTCCGGTCCCCGGTGGTGGATGCTCTCGAGCGCCTCGGCGAGGCCATCCCGACAGGCCGAAGCGCGGCCGTGAGCGCTGACAAAGGTGAGCAGTCCGCACATGGCCGTTATCTTGTCACGCTGGCGCCGGACCGCCACGCGAGGCAAGGTGAGTCGCGGAGGTACCGTCAGGACATGAGCGATCAGGGCGAGCAGGGGGCTGAGGGCACCCAGTCACACGATCCCGACTTTCCGGAGCGCCTGCTGGAGTTCATGCGGACCGGCTGGCGGGACAGCACCCTCGAGGTGAAGGCGCGTCCGGAGGCGCCGCAGCACGCGAAGCGCCGGGCCGCGGTGTCCAGCGCGTTCCCTGGTCAGACGCTGGTCGTCCCGTCCGGCCGGGCGAAGGTACGGGCCAACGACACGGAGTACCCGTTCCGCCCCGGCAGCGACCACGTCTGGCTGACCGGTGAGCACGACCCCGACGCGGTCCTGGTCATGCGGCCGGGCGGCGACGACACGCTCTACATCCGGCCCCGCTCCCCCCGCGACACCGACGAGTTCTTCCGCGACCGCATGTACGGCGAGCTGTGGATCGGCCGCCGCCACACGCTCGAGGAGAAGTCGGCCGAGCTGGGCATCGCCACCGCCGACCTGGCCACGCTGCCGGCCGTCCTGGACGACCTGGCACCGGGCCGCACCCGGGTGCTGCGCGGCTACGACCCGGCCGTCGACTCAGGCGTACGGATCACCGACGACGGTACCCGCGATGCCGAGCTGGCCTGGACCCTGTCCGAACTGCGCCTGGTCAAGGACGAGTGGGAGATCGCCCAGCTCCAGGACGCGGTCGACGCCACCGTACGCGGCTTCGAGGACGTGGCCCGGGTCCTGCCGGCCGACCGCCCGGTCAGCGAGCGGCTGCTCGAGGGTGTGTTCGGGCTGCGGGCCCGCCACGACGGCAACGACGTCGGGTACTCCTCGATCGTCGGCGCCGGCTCGCACGGCACGATCCTGCACTGGATCCGCAACGACGGCCGTACCGCCCCCGGTGACCTGCTGCTGATGGACATGGGCGTGGAGAACCGCAACCTCTACACCGCCGACGTCACCCGCACGATCCCGGTCTCCGGCTCCTTCACCCCGCTCCAGCGCCAGGTCTACGACATCGTGTACCGGGCCCAGCAGGCCGGCATCGACGCGGTGAAGCCGGGCGTGAAGTTCGAGGACCTCCACCAGACCTGCATGCGGGCGCTCGCCGAGGGCCTGGCCGACCTGGGCGTGCTGCCGGTCAGCGTGGACGAGGCGACGTCCGCCGACTCCACCGTGTACCGGCGCTGGTCGCTGCACGGCTTCGGCCACATGCTCGGCCTGGACGTGCACGACTGCGCCAAGGCGCGCAGCGAGCACTACCGCAAGGGCACCCTGGCCGAGGGGTACGTGCTGACCGTCGAGCCCGGCCTGTACTTCCAGCCGGAGGACGGCCTGGTCCCGGCCGAGCTGCGCGGCATCGGTATCCGCATCGAGGACGACGTGCTGGTCACCTCGTCCGGCGCCCGGAACCTGTCGGCCGGCCTGCCGCGCACCTCCGACGAGGTCGAGGCGTGGCTGGCGGCCCAGCGTGAGGCCGGCCCCCGCCTGCCCGGCTGACCGCGTCTCGACCAGCGGTTACGGCAGGCGCCGCGACCGCTGGTCGACGCCGAGCTCGCCGTACGGGTAGTCGGACACCTCCGGCCTGCTCGCCTCGTCGAGGGCCCGGATCTCGTCGGCGGTCAGGTGTACGCCGGCAGCAGCCAGGTTGTCGTCGAGCTGTTCGAGGGTCCTCGCCCCGAGGATCACCGACGTGACGGCCGGCCGGTCGACCAGCCAGGCGAGGGCCACGACCGCCGTCGACACCCCGCGCCGGTCGGCAATGGCGTGCAGGGCGTCCAGGACGCGCCAGGTGCGCTCGGTGTTGCGCCGGTCGTACGCCTCCATCCCGCGCCGCGGATTCTCCCCCAGCCGGGTGGCACCCGTCGGCGCCGCGTCGCGCCGGTACTTCCCGGTGAGCCAGCCGCCGGCGAGCGGCGACCACGGCAGCACGCCGATGTTCTCGTTGCGGCAGACCGGGATCAGCTCCCACTCGATGTCGCGGGCCAGCAGGTTGTACTGCGGCTGCAGCGTCACGATGGGCGCCAGCCCCAGGTGCTGGGTGAGCAGGGCGGCCTTCTGCAGTTGCCAGCCGGTGAAGTTGCTGACGCCCCCGTAGCGGACCTTGCCGGCTCGGACGGCGTCGTCGAAGAACCGCAGCGTCTCCTCGATCGGCGTCAACGGGTCCCACGCATGCGCCTGGTAGAGATCTACGTGGTCGGTGCCGAGCCGGCGCAGGCTTGCGTCGAGCGCGCGCGAGAGATGGACCCGCGACAGGCCGGTGTCGTTGGGCCCGTCGCCCATCGGGAAGCGACCCTTGGTCGCGATGACGACCCGGTCGCGTGCGCCCGGACGGTCGCGCAGCCAGCGCCCCACGATCTCCTCGGCGGCACCCCGGGTGTACACGTCGGCGGTGTCGATGAAACTGCCGCCGACCTCGACGTACCGGTCGAGTTGCGCATACGCGTCCTTCTCGGCGGTCTCCGCGCCGAACGTCATCGTGCCCAGACACAGGGTGGACACGATCGTTCCCGTCCCACCGAGCGTGCGGTATTCCATGGTCGCCTCCCAAGCGGTCGCGCGTTCCCTTCGCACGCTATCCGCTGCCGGGGAGGCGGTCGACAGAGACCTATCTCCGCTCTCGTCCTCGCTGATCCGCTCGGCAAGGGTCTACAGGGTGGCCGCAGCCAGGGTGGCCGCAGCCAGGGTCTCCGCCTGCTCCCGGGGCACCCGCGTCAGAACACCACGGTGTTGATGAACACGTCGTACTTCACGATGACGTTCGCTACCCGGAAACGACCGGCGGACGCCGGATGATCCCGACGGATTACGACTGTACGAAGACCGCCACCGTCCGGCCCGGCACGGTCAGCGTGCCGGTCGACGAGTCGAAGCCGGAGCGCTTCACCACCGGGTCACTCCCCGCCGCCTGGATCGGATGCAGCCCGACCTCGGCGCCACGCAGCGACGGTACGGTCTGGGTCGCCGCCGACGGCGTCGCGTTGAACACGACGGTGAGTGACTTCCAGCGCGGGTCGCCGGTCAGCGTCATCGTGATCACACCGGGCGTCTCGCCGGTCCCCGACAGCGGGAACGACACGTGCTGCTGCACGTCGGCGGCGGTGGCGAGGCCGAACGCCGGTGAGCCGGCCCGGATCCGCAGCAGGTCGGCGTAGCCGCGCGCGGTGGCCTCGACCGCGGCGCAGTCCGGCACGAGCGCACGGTCGGCCAGCAGCGGCCTGGCGTACGGCCACTTGTCGGCGTTGTCGGCGGCCGGCGGCAGACCCCGCCCGAACCCGTTGCCGGCGCGGCAGTCCCAGGAGATCGCGTTGAACCAGTCGCCGGAGTTGAACGAGTTGCGATCCAGCGACTTGGAGCGCAGCCGGTCCGAGCCGGCCGTGCTGAACCCGACGCCCTGGCCCAGGATCGTGGTGGACAGTGCGAGCACCTGCATCCGGGACCGGTCCGCCGCCGACATCGACCCCGGCAGCTTGTACGCGAGCGCGTCGTACAGGATCTCGTTGTCGTGCGCGTCGACGTACGTGACCGCCTCGACCGGCGCGGCGGTGTACCCGGCCGGCGAGCCGTTGTAGTCGACCTCCGCGCCGGTCACCGTCCGGCCGCTCGAATCGATGAACCGGTAGGCAGCCAGGTTCCCGGTCAGGCCCACCTTGATCAGGTCCTGCTGGTGCAGCAGCCGGGCCCGCTGCTCGTCGGCTACGCCGTTGACCGGGTCGCCGTTGGGGTCGGTGTACAGCCCGCTGGCGAAGCCCTGGATGCGCGGGTTCGCGTCGAACGGGCCGCCACCCCGGACCCCGTCCCGCAGCCGGTCGTTGAAGGTACCGATGCCGGTACCGGCCATGTTCGCCTGCGTGGCCTGGATGAACCTGGCGTTGTCAGCGACCTCGCCGAAGTTCCAGCCCTCGCCGTACACGTAGATCTTCTTGCCGTCGACCCCGTCCCGGTCGAGGGTCAGCTTGTCCAGCGCCGCCCGGACGGCCAGGATGTTGGCCTTCGGGTGGTGGCCCATCAGGTCGAACCGGAAACCGTCCACCTTGTACTGCCGGGCCCAGGTGACCACCGAGTCGACCACCAGCTTGCCCATCATGGCGTGCTCCGGCGCGGTGTTGGCGCAGCAGGTGGAGTCCGCGACCGTGCCGTCGTCGAGCAGCCGCTGGTAGTAACCGGGCACGATCTGGTCCAGGACGGAGAACCGGTCGACGCCCGCGGCGTGGGTGTGGTTGTAGACGACGTCCATCACCACCCCGAGCCCGGCGCCGTTCAGGCCGGCGACCATCCGGCGGAACTCGGTGACCCGCTGGTCCGGGTCGGCCGCGTACGAGCCCTCCGGCGCGGTGTAGTGCAGCGGGTCGTACCCCCAGTTGTAGGCGTCGCGGTCGGCCACGGCGGCGATGCACGCCTGCTGCTTGTCGCTGTCGGGCGGCAGGCTCGCCAGGTCGCACGCGGGCGTCGCCTGGTCGGCCCTGCGCTCCGGCACCGACGCGAAATCGAAGACCGGGAGCAGGTGTACGTGGGTGAGCCCGGCCTGTGCCTGCGTGCGCAGGTGCGCCATGCCGACCGAGTTCGTGTCGGTGAACGCGAGGTAGGTGCCCCGGTGCTCGGCCGGTACCGTGCCGTCGCCGACCGAGAAGTCGCGTACCGACAGCTCCTGGATCTGGATCTTCGAGCGGTCGAAGCCCGGCTTGCGCAGCGCGGACCAGCCGGCCGGCGCGAGCGCCCGGTCGTTCAGGTCGGTGACGCGGCTGAAGACCGAGTCGACCGACAGGTCGACCGAGTAGGGATCGGTGACGCTCGCCGTCACCACCTTCCGCGCCGCCGGCTGCCAGGCGGTGACCCGGTACCGGTAGTACTTCCCCTTCCATTCGCCGCTGGCGCTCCACACCCCGGTGGCGTCGTCGCGGCGCATGTCCACCACGCGAGGCGTCGACGACGGCGTGTCGGCCAACTCCAGCGCGACGGTCTGCGCGGTCGGCGCCCAGACGCTCAGGGTGGCCCGCTTCCCGTCGAAGGTGGGGCCGAGTTTCGCGCCGGTCGCGCCGGCGTACAGGTCGTCGAGCACGCCCGGCAGCTGCACCGAGGACGCCTCCAGCGGGGTGCCGGCGGCGTCGGTCGCGGTGACGGTCACCTGGCCGCGCAGCGCGTCGCGCACGGTGCCCCGGTCGGCCGGGTCGACCCGAAGCGCCGTGTACTGCCACAGGTGCGGGTACTTCTGCCGCTGGGCCTCGGTCTGCACGTCGGGGTGCAGCCGGATGGTCCGGCCGTTGCCGGTCAGGCTGTACCGGCGACCATCGGTCGGGCCGGTCTTCCACAGGACGGTGTCCCGATCGATCCACTGGGCCTTGGACGTGGTGGTGTCGAGGTCGGGTCCGGCGACAGCTGCCATGGGCAACAGATAGCGCGGTCGGCCGGCCAGCAGCCACCCCTCGTGGCCGCTGGTACGCAGTTCGAGGGACTGGTCGGTGGGCAGGTCCTTGGTGTCACCGTTGTGCACGATGTAGTTGAGGCTCTTCGCGCCGTCGGCGAGCGGTACCCGGAAGACCGCGCCGTAGGCGTCGAAGCTCGTTGGCGTCAACGGCGCCGACCAGTCGGTCGGGGTCGCCGCGCCGGTCCAGACGTGCAGCCCCCAGCCGGGGTAGTCGCCGGCCGGGCGCCGGTAGTGCAGCACCGCGGTGTGTTCGGCGGCGGCCCGGGTCGGGTGGACGGTCGCCTCACCGGAGCGTACCCACGCGTCACCGGCTGCCGCCGGGATCACGGACTGGTTCCCGGCGGGATCCGCGACGTCGCCGTTGTGGACGGCGAGGCTGACCGTCCTGGTCGGGTCGCCGACGGGCACGTTCCAGTACGCGCCGTAGCCGTCGGTACCGTCGGGCTGCCGTTCGGTGGGCGTACCGGGTGCCAGCCCGTCGCCCGACACCCGCAGCGTCCAGCCGGCGTAGCTGCCGTCCGGCCGTCGGTAGTGGACGGTCATGGTCTTCGTCGCGGCGGAGTCGGACGGGTGGACGGCCGGATCGCCCTGCTTGAGCCAGATCTCCCCGGTCGTGCCCGGATCGACGGTGCGGTCGGCCGCGACGTCGGAGACCCCGTTGGAGTCGACGACGACGAACCCGACGTTCCGCGCGCCCGGCTTCAGCGTGAGCCAGGCGAAGCGGCCGTAGGCGTCCTCGCCGGCGAACGGCTGCCCGGCCGGGAAGGTGGTCTGCGACGCCGGGTCGATGTCGCCCCAGGCGTACAGGCCCCAGGAGCCGTAGTCGCCGGCCGGCCGCTGGTAGTGCACCACCAGGTGGTCCCGGTCCACGGTGGCGGGCGGCGTGCCGACGGTCGCGCTCGTGGTGGCCGTGGCCAGCCGGCCGGCGCCGTCGCGGACCACCGCCTTGTACCGCAGCGTGGTACCCCCGGCCAGCCCGGCCAGGTCGTGGAAGACGCGGTACGGGGCGTGCGTGGCGGTGCCGAGCGACCGCCAGGCGCCGCCGCCCACCTGCACCGCGACGCTCACCGTCGCGAGGGGGTCGCCGGTCACGTCGGCGACCACCTCGGTACGGGTCGGCACCGCCGCGCCCGCCGCCGGCTTGCTGATCCGGACGGTCGGCGCGGTCGACGGCTTGGCCACCGGCCTGGTCGCCCGGTAGACCACGGCCGACAGCGCCGGGACGGTGACCGTGAGGTTCTTGTCGGGTGCGCTGGCGACCTGCTGGCCGCCGGCCGGGTAGATCCGGTCGAAGCTGCCGCCGTAGCTGCCGAACGTGGCGGTCTGCGCGGTGGGCGCGTTGTTGACCGCGACCACGTACTCGACGCGCTGTGCCGGGTCGAACCGGGAGAACGCGAAGACCCCGGGGCCGGTGGCCGCGTACCGGGTGACCTGGACGCCGTCGCGCAGCGCGGGGTGGCGTTTGCGCAGGTCGGCCAGCTTGCCGATGGCCCGGTAGACCGGGTGGTCCGGGTCGTAGGAGTCGACGGCGTGGGTGCGGTCGGTGCCGATCAGCGGGTCGTCCAGGTAGTCGGGCGTCTTCGAGGCGAACATGTCCTGGCGGGCGTCCTTGTCCCCGCCCGGCCCGGTGAAGCCCTGCTCGTCACCGGAGTAGATCACCGGCTGGCCGCGGCCGAGGAACATCAGCTCGTGGGCGAGGACGTCCCTGCTCAGCTGGAGCTCCCGGCTGCCACCGGCAGCCCGGATGAACGAGCCGACGTGGCCCATGTCGTGGTTGCCGAGGAAGGTGGGCAGCCGGCGGGCGTCGGTCCCGCTGCTGGTGTACAGGTCGTCGCGGGCGTACACGTCCGCCAGGCCGGCCGCCGAGCCGCCCTGGGCCACGTAGTCCTTGGCCGCAGCCTGGAACGGGAAGTCCAGCGTGGCCGGCAGCCCGCCCCGGCGCACGTACGTGGAGCCGACCTCCGGGTCGTCGCTGTACACCTCGCCGAACATGAAGAAGCCGGGCTTGCCGGCCTTGTTCGCGGCCCGCTCGACGCCGGCCGTGAACTGCGGCCAGAACGGCAGGTCCACATGCTTGACGGTGTCGATGCGGTACCCGTCGACCCCGGCCCGCCCGATCCAGCTCGAGTAGATGTCGGTCATGCCGCGGACCACCTCGGGCCGCTCGGTCCACAGGTCGTCCAGGCCCACGAAGTCGCCGTACTCGGAGCTCTCCCCGACGAAGGTGGAGTCGCCCCGGTTGTGGTACATCGTCGGGTCGTTGAGCCAGTCGGGCTTCTTGACGTTCGCGTCGGCCGGCGTGGCGAACCGCGGGCGGTACGGGAACGAGTCGAGGTTGACCTTCGGGAAGCCGTGTCTGCCGTCGGCGTACCGGCTGTCGTCGAACGGGTGGCCTGCCGCGTCCTTGTAGGGCACCTCGGCCTTGCTGACGTAGGAGTGCCGGTCGGCCGTGATGACGTCCGCGGTGTGGTTGGTGATGATGTCGAGGTAGACCTTCATGCCGCGTTTGTGTGCCGTGTCGACCAGCCTCTTCAGCTCCGCCTCCGTACCGAAGTGCGGGTCGACCGCGGTGAAGTCGGTGATCCAGTAGCCGTGGTAGCCGGCCGAGTCGCCCTGCACCGGGCGGTTGCGGAAGATCGGCGCGAGCCAGATCGCGGTGGTACCGAGCCCCTGGATGTAGTCGAGCCGGTCGGTGACGCCCTTGATGTCGCCGCCGTGGTAGTAGCCCTTGTCGGCCGGGTCGTAGCCGGTACTCGACCGGTCGCCGGTCAGGCCGCCCCGGTCGTTGGCCGGGTCGCCGTTGGCGAAGCGGTCGGGCAGCGCGAAGTAGAACTGCTCGGCGCGGGGCCGCTCCCCGCCGCCGGTCGCGGCCAGGGCGGCGGCCGACGGCTCCCGGTCCCAGGTGAGCGCGCCGTCCCTGACGGTGGCCGGGACGGTCCGACCGGCGGGCAGCGGGATCGCGGCCGCGGCCGACGTGGTGAGCAGGCTCGACCCGAGCACGCAGCCGAGGGCGACCGCCGCGGACCTGGGGAGCTTCATGCGCAGTGGGGGCTTCATGCGCAGCGACCTTCCTCGATGGGGACGGGCTGGCCGCAACGTATCGGCTCCTGCAAATTTCAGCAAGACTTTGCAGGCTGCCATCTCCCGGAAGAGGTGTTCGACGGAGAGTGTGACGATCATCCGGTTACGCGGATGAGGTTGCGCCGTTTAACAAGACGGACGTACGGTTTTCTTAGGGTGGACACGCCGAGGGCTGACCCGCCGTAGCCGGCCGACCCCACCTGCGGGACACTGCTAGCCGACCAACCAGTGACGCGAGGAGTACACGTGGCCAGCCTCGACTCGTTTGGCGCCCGGAGCCAGCTAGGCGTCGGTGACGCCAGTTACGAGATCTACAAGATCAGCACGGTGGAGGGTTCGGCGCGTCTGCCGTACAGCCTGAAGGTCCTCCTGGAGAACCTGCTGCGGACCGAGGACGGCGCGAACATCACCGCCGACCACATCCGGGCGCTCGGCGAGTGGGACCCGACCGCCGACCCGAGCGTGGAGATCCAGTTCACCCCGGCGCGGGTACTGATGCAGGACTTCACCGGCGTCCCCTGCGTCGTCGACCTCGCCACGATGCGGGAGGCCGTCCGCGACCTGGGCGGCGACGCCACCAAGGTGAACCCCCTCGCCCCCGCCGAGCTGGTCATCGACCACTCGGTCATCGCCGACCTGTTCGGCCGCGAGGACGCCTTCGTGCGCAACGTCGACCTGGAATACCAGCGCAACCAGGAGCGCTACCAGTTCCTGCGCTGGGGCCAGACCGCGTTCAACGAGTTCAAGGTCGTCCCGCCGGGCACCGGCATCGTGCACCAGGTCAACATCGAGTACCTCGCGCGTACGATCATGACCCGCAACGGCGTCGCCTACCCCGACACCGTCGTCGGCACCGACTCGCACACCACCATGGTCAACGGCCTCGGCGTGCTGGGCTGGGGCGTGGGCGGCATCGAGGCCGAGGCCGCGATGCTCGGCCAGCCGGTGAGCATGCTCATCCCCAAGGTCGTCGGCTTCAAGCTCAGCGGTGAGCTGCCCGAGGGCACCACCGCCACCGACCTGGTGCTCACCATCACCGAGATGCTGCGCAAGCACGGCGTGGTCGGCAAGTTCGTCGAGTTCTACGGGCCGGGCGTGGGCGCCGTGCCGCTGGCCAACCGGGCCACCATCGGCAACATGAGCCCTGAGTACGGCTCGACCGTCGCCATCTTCCCGATCGACGACGAGACCATCCGCTACCTGCGTCTGACCGGCCGCGACGACTCGCAGCTGGCGCTGGTCGAGGCATACGCCAAGGAGCAGGGCCTCTGGCACGACCCGGCCGCCGAGCCGGTCTACTCCGAGCGCCTGGAGCTGGACCTGTCGACGGTCGAGCCGTCGCTCGCCGGCCCGAAGCGTCCGCAGGACCGGGTGCCGCTGCTGAGCGCGAAGACCCTGTTCCGGGCCGCGCTCAAGGACTACGTCAAGGTGCCGGTGCCGATGACCGTCGAGTCGGCGTCCAACGGCGTCGAGGGCAGGGCCGACGAGGCCAGCGCCGAGTCCTTCCCGGCCAGTGACTCGCCCGCGGTCAACGGCGTCGAAGACCCCGCCGACAAGCCGCGCGACCTGATCTCGGCCGCGGTCGGTGCCGCCGGCCGGCCGTCCAACCCGGTCACGGTGACCATGGAGGACGGCTCGACGTTCGAGCTGGACCACGGCGCGGTCGTGATCGCCGCGATCACGTCCTGCACCAACACGTCCAACCCGCAGGTCATGCTCGGCGCCGCGCTGCTGGCCAAGAAGGCGGTCGACCGGGGCCTGGCCCGCAAGCCGTGGGTGAAGACCACCCTCGCCCCGGGCTCCAAGGTCGTCATGGACTACTACGAGCGGGCCGGCCTGACCCCGTACCTGGAGAAGCTGGGCTTCAACCTGGTCGGATACGGCTGCACCACCTGCATCGGCAACTCCGGCCCGCTGCAGGACGAGATCAGCGCCGCGATCAACGACAACGACCTGACCGCGGTCAGCGTGCTGTCGGGCAACCGGAACTTCGAGGGCCGGATCAACCCGGACGTCAAGATGAACTACCTGGCGTCCCCGCCGCTGGTGGTCGCGTACGCCCTCGCCGGCACGATGGACATCGACCTGGCCAACGAGCCGCTCGGTACGGGCAGCGACGGGGAGCCGGTGTACCTGCGTGACATCTGGCCGACGGCGCTGGAGATCGAGGACGTCGTGGCGTCCGCGATCGCGAGCGAGATGTTCTCCCGCGACTACGCCGACGTGTTCGCCGGTGACGAGCGCTGGCAGTCACTGCCCACCCCGACCGGTGACACGTTCGAATGGGCCTCGGACTCGACGTACGTGCGCAAGCCGCCGTACTTCGAGGGCATGGCCGCGCAGCCGGCGCCGGTGTCGGACATCGCCGACGCCCGGGTGCTCGCCAAGCTGGGCGACTCGGTGACCACCGACCACATCTCGCCGGCCGGCTCGATCAAGGCCGACTCCCCGGCCGGGAAGTACCTGTCCGAGCACGGCGTCGACAAGCGTGACTTCAACTCGTACGGCTCCCGCCGGGGCAACCACGAGGTGATGATCCGGGGCACGTTCGCCAACATCCGGCTGCGCAACCAGCTCGTACCGGGTGTCGAGGGTGGCTTCACGGTCAACCACCTCACCGGCGAGCAGACCAGCATCTTCGAAGCGTCGGAGGCGTACGCCGAGGCCGGCGTGCCGCTGGTGATCCTGGCCGGCAAGGAGTACGGCTCGGGCTCGTCGCGGGACTGGGCGGCCAAGGGCACGATGCTGCTCGGCGTGAGGGCCGTCATCGCGGAGAGCTACGAGCGGATCCACCGGTCCAACCTGATCGGCATGGGCGTCCTGCCGCTCCAGTTCCCGACCGGCGAGAACGCCGAGTCGCTCGGCCTGACCGGCACCGAGACGTTCACGATCTCCGGGATCGAGGAGCTCAACGCCGGTACCACGCCGCGCGCGGTCACGGTCAGCACCGACACCGGGGTCACGTTCGACGCGGTCGTCCGCATCGACACCCCCGGCGAGGCCGACTACTACCGGCACGGCGGCATCCTGCAGTACGTGCTGCGGCGGATGCTCGCGAACTGACGTTTCACCCGGGGCGCCCCGCTCACCGCGATCACGGTGGGCGGGGCGCCCTGCTTCATGGTCCACCTCGCCTAGCATCTATCGGCATGGATGAGCCGATCTCCACGTCCACCGCGGCGCCGCCGACGTTCGTGCCCCGCCTCCTCGCCACGGCCATGCTGGTGGCACCCGTGGGATACCTGGGCGCGCTCTGCCTGTACGGGGTCGCCCGCCTCAGCTGGAGCCACGCGGGTCTTCTCGGCACGCCGGTCGACCCCAAGGACCTGGTACCGGCCCCGCTGATGCTCGGGTACGTCGTGGTGTCCCTCGCCGTCCTGCACGGCCAACTGCCGGCGGCGATGCTGCTGGTGGTCGGCGTACCGCAGCTGGGCCTCCCGGCGGCCAGGGCCGACCGCGCTACCCGGTGGCTGTTGCTGATGGCGGTGCTGGCGACCGGCGCCTACCTGGCCGCCTCGTTCACACCGTTCGGTGCCGACCTGCGCCGGTGGATCGCCGACTGACGGTTGCCGACCGCGCCGGTGGGTAGAGGTCGCGGACATGGACGAGAACCCGATCCTGGGGCACATCAACCAGCTGGTCGACGAGGAGCACAAGCTCCGGTCCCAGGTCATGGCCGGCGAACTGTCGTCCGCCGAGGAGCAGGCCCGGCTGCGCCAGATCGAGCGGTCGCTGGACCAGTGTTGGGACCTGCTGCGACGCCGCCGCAACGCCGCGGAGCGGGGCCGGGATCCGGATTTCGAGGCGCCGCGCCCCGCCGACGAGGTCGAGGACTACCTCCAGTAACCGGCGGTCGACGGGCCCGACCCGGGTCGGGCCCCTTTGTCCATTACCAAATAACCGGTGAAGTCGTGAGGCGATACCTGCCGTCAACGCAACCGGACTACGTGGCGCCCATGAGCACGGCCAGCGCCTCGATGGCAGTGTCGACCGTGCGGGTCGGCGCGAACCTCGACTCCGGCCAGTCCCTCCCCCGGTGCAGCCAGATGCTCGGCACGCCGATCGCGTCGGCGCCGGCGATGTCGGCCTCGGGTACGTCGCCGATCAGCCAGGCGCCCCGCAGGCGGACCCGGGCCCGCTCGGCCGCGATCCCGAAGATGCGCGGGTTGGGCTTGCTGCAGCCCGCCTCCTCCGAGATGACCCAGGCGGCGAGGTAGCGGTCCAGGCCGGTACGCCGGAGCTTCTCCTCCTGCAGCCGGGTCTCCCCGTTGGTGACCACCACCGGTACCCAACCGGCGTCCTCGGCGATCCCGAGCGCGCACGCGACCAGCGGGTCCAACCGCAGCCGCTCCAGCAGCCCCTCCCGGACGATCTCCACCAGGTCGAGCGAGGAGACGTGCAGCCGGTACCGGGTCTGGATCGCGTCGGCCAGGTCCCAGGCCGGGGTCATGCCGTCCGCGTCCACGGAGAGCAGCCAGTCCAGGTCGTACTCGGGCGCCCCGACCCGTTCGAGAAAGTCCTGTCCCCACGCACGAAATGCCCCGTCTCGATCAATCAGCGTGTTGTCGAGGCTGAGTAGCAACAGGGGCACGCGGGCGACCATACGTCACAGTGTCGGTTCCCTGACAGTCCCTTCGGGGAGCGGAAATTTGCAACCGGGCGCCACCACCGGGGCGCCGACCGGGCCTGGTTGCGTGATGATCGTCGGTGAAATTGCACAAGCCGGTACCAGGCTGTCACGATCGTTCCGTGCCCAGGGTCAGCCAGGACCAACTCGACGCGCGCCGACGCGAGATCCTCGCCGGAGCGCGTACCTGTTTTGCCCGCCACGGGTACGAAGGCGCGACCGTACGCCGGCTGGAGGACGAGATCGGCCTGTCCCGGGGCGCGATCTTCCACCACTTCCGGGACAAGGAGTCGCTCTTCCTCGCGGTCGCCGAGGACGACGCCGCCGCGATGGTGGCCACCGTCGCCGAGCACGGACTCGTCCAGGTCATGCGCGACCTGCTAGGCCGGGCCGCCGAACCGCCGGTCGAGGCCACCGGAGAGCCGGAGGTGGCCGGCTGGCTCGGTACCCAGCTCGAGGTGTCCCGCCGGCTGCGTACCGATCCGGAGTTCGCCAAGCGGTGGGCCGCCCGGGCCGAGGCGATCTCGGCCGCCACCCGGGAACGGCTGGTCCGCCAGCGCGAGGCCGGGGTGCTGCGCGCGGACGTACCCGTCGACGTGCTCGCCCAGTTCCTCGAGCTGGCGTACGACGGCCTCGTGCTGCACCTGGCCACCGGCCGGCCCGCCGACGACCTCGAAGCCGTGCTCGACCTGGTCGAGGAGACCGTGCGCCGCCGCTGATCCCCGGGCGGCACGCACGGTCGGGCCTTCCCTAGGATTCGGGAATGGACCTTGGACTTGCCGACCGGGTGTACGTACTGACCGGAGCCTCCCGTGGCCTCGGCTTCGCCACCGCGCAGTGCCTCGTCGCCGACGGCGCGCGCGTGGTCATCTCCTCTCGCGACGAGGAACGGGTGAAGGAGGCGGTGGAGCGCCTCGGCGGCTCCGCCGGCGCCGCCGGGATCGCCGCCGACCTCTCCGACCCCGCCACCCCCGGCCGCCTGGTCGACCTCGCCCAGGAGCGCTTCGGGCGCCTCGACGGCGCGCTGATCTCGGTCGGCGGCCCGCCGCCCGGATCCGCGCTCCAGGTCAGCGACGAGCAGTGGGAGCAGGCCTTCCGGACCGTCTTCCTGGGTGCGATCCGGACCGCGCGTACCGTCGCCGCCCGCCTCGACGCCGGCGGCGCGATCGGGTTCGTCCTGTCGACCTCCGTCCGCCAGCCGATTCCCGGCCTCGGCATCTCCAACGGGCTGCGGCCCGGCCTGGCCGGTGCCGCCAAGGACATGGCCGACGAGCTCGGCCCTCGGGGCATCCGGGTGGTGAGCCTGCTGCCGGGCCGGGTGAAGACCGACCGCATGAAGGAACTGATCGCCGCGAGCGGCGATCCGGACCGGGCCGCGTCCGAGTTCGAGGCGCAGATCCCGCTGCGCCGGATGGCCGAGCCGGAGGAGTTCGGCCGGGTGGCGGCGTTCGCGCTGTCGCCGGCGGCGAGCTACCTGACCGGCCTGACGCTGCCGGTCGACGGCGGGTCGGTGCGCGGCTATTAGCGGCACCTGAGAGCACGAAGCGGCACCCGGGGGCCCGGGCGCCGCTTCGTGACAAAAGCCGGTCAGTCCACGAACTCGTCGTCGGGCACCGTGACGATCGCTCCCGGCGGGAGCTCCTCGGCGAACGGTCGCGGCGAGCCGGCGACCGCGAACTGGGTGCGGTACAGCTCGGCGTACAGGCCGCCGGCGGCGACCAGTTCGTCGTGGGTGCCCCGCTCGACGATCCGCCCGCCGTCGACGACGAGGATCTGGTCGGCGTCGCGCACGGTCGACAGCCGGTGCGCGATGACGAGCGCTGTCCGCCCGGTCAGCGCCGCGGCGAGGGCCTGCTGCACCGCCGCCTCGGACTCCGAGTCCAGGTGGGCGGTCGCCTCGTCCAGGATCACGACCGACGGGGCCTTCAACAGCAGCCGGGCGATCGCGATCCGCTGCTTCTCACCGCCGGAGAAGCGGTACCCCCGCTCCCCCACCACGGTGTCCAGGCCGTCGGGCAGGTCGCGGATCAGGTGACCGACCTGCGCCCGCTCCAGCGCGGTCCACAGCTCCTCGTCGGTGGCGTCGGGTCGGGCGTACCGGAGGTTCTCCGCGATCGTCTCGTGGAACAGGTGGGAGTCCTGCGTGACCACCCCGATCGTGTCGCGCAGGGACTCGAGCGTCGCGCCCCGCACGTCGACGTCCCCGACGAGCACACTGCCGTCGGTCACGTCGTACACCCGGGGCACCAGCATCGCGATGGTGGACTTGCCGGCGCCGGACGGTCCGACCAGCGCCACCATCTGCCCGGGCTCGACGGTGAAGGACACCCCGCGCAGGACCGGCTCGCTCGCGGTGCGGTCCAGCGCGGCGACGTCTTCGAGGGAGGCCAGCGAGACCTCGGCCGCGCTCGGGTACCGGAAGGACACGTCCCGGAACTCGACCCGACCGGCGCCGCGCGGGATCGCCCGGGCGTCCGGCTTCTCGGAGATGCCCGGTTTGAGGTCGAGCACCTCGAAGACCCGCTCGAACGACACCAGCGCGCTCATCACGTCCACCCGCACGTTCGACAGCGCGGTGAGCGGCCCGTACAGCCGCGTGAGCAGCAGCGCGAGGGTCACGACGGTACCGGCGCTGAACGCGCCCCGTACGGCCAGCCAGCCGCCCAGGCCGTAGGTCAGCGCCTGTGCCAGCGAGGCGACCAGCAGCATCGCGACGAAGAAGGTACGGCTGTACATCGCCGACTCGATCCCGATGTCGCGTACCCGGGTGGCCCGCTCGCCGAAGCGCTTCGCCTCGACGTCCGGGCGACCGAACAGCTTGACCAGCAGCGCGCCGGCCACGCCGAACCGCTCGGTCATCGTCGCGTTCATCTTCGCGTCGAGCTGGTACGACTCGCGGGTGATGTCGGCCAGCCGCCGGCCGATACGCCGGGCCGGCAGCACGAACACCGGCAGCAGGACCAGCGACAGCGCGGTGACCTGCCAGGACAGGGTGAACATGACCGCGGCGGTGAGGGCGAGCTGGATGACGTTGCTGACCACGCCGGACAGCGTCGAGGTGAACGCCCGCTGCGCGCCCAGTACGTCGTTGTTGAGCCGGCTGACCAGGGCGCCGGTCTGGGTACGTGTGAAGAACTGCAGCGGCATGCGCTGCACGTGGTCGTAGACCCGGGTGCGCAGGTCGAGGATGATCCCCTCACCGATGCGGGCCGAGTACCACCGCTGGACCAGCGAGAGCAGCGCGTCGGCGACCGCGAGGCCCCCGATGAACAGTGCGGTGCGGATCACCGCCGACGCCGCACCGGGGCCGCCGCCGGTGATCTCGTTGACCACCCGGCCGGCCAGCAGCGGCGTGGCGACCCCGATGCCGGCCGCCACGACGACCG
This sequence comes from Planosporangium mesophilum, assembly GCF_016863255.1. GTDB lineage: Bacteria > Actinomycetota > Actinomycetes > Mycobacteriales > Micromonosporaceae > Planosporangium > Planosporangium mesophilum. The sequence goes on along the minus strand of NZ_BOON01000011.1, from coordinate 32,900 downwards.
ACAGCAGGAAGACGACGATGTCGCGCCGGTACGGCCGCGCGAACGCCATCACGCGCCGCGCGGTCTCCCGGCCGATCTTGCGACCGGCGAGATCGCCCTCGCGCCGCATCGCGCGCAGCGTCTCCCAGCCGCCCATGCCACCCATCGGGCCCACCGACACACCTCCGCGTCGCGCCCGCACACCGATGTCGCGGACGGCATGGACAACCGTGGGTGTGAGCGCTTTCTTCCCGGACTTCTCCTACGGCAGGTTACTCGCCGACTCCGGCAAGATCGCGTAGGCGGCGGATCTGCGCGGCCCGCTCGGCCGCCTCCTGAGCGGCGAAGTCCCGCCCGGCGGCCGCGGCGATGAGGGCCTTGATCTCGACCACCGCGTCGCGCGGACCGGCCAGGACGGCCGCGGTGAGATCGGCTACCGCCCCGTCGAGGTCGGCGCGCCCGACGACCAGGTTGGCCAGGCCGATGCGCTCGGCCTCGGCCGCCGGCACCCGCCGTCCGGTCACGCAGATCTCCAGCGCCCGGGCGTACCCGACCAGCTCCACCAGCCGCTTCGAGCCGGTGAGGTCGGGAACGAGGCCGAGCTTCACCTCGGCCATCGAAAACGACGCGTCGTCGCTGACGATGCGGAAGTCACACGCCAGCGCAAGCTGGAAGCCCGCGCCGATGGCGTGCCCGTGCACCGCGGCGATCGTGATCAGATCGGGGCGGCGCAGCCAGGAGAAGCCCTCCTGGTAGAAGGCGATCCGGTCCTGCGCGCGTTCCGGAGGAAGGCGCACGAGGTCCGCAAAACTGCCGCTGGGCGCCGGTGGTTCACCGGCGCCAGCAGCGCCGTCAACGGTCTCGGCACCGTCCGTGGCCGTGCCCCCCGACGCCCCGCCCCCCGACGTAAGCGCTCCGGCCACCGACAGGTCGAGACCCGCCGAAAATGCTCTTCCCTCACCGCGAACCACCACGACACGAACGTCGCCCGGCAATTCTCGAGCGATATCGCGGAGCGCCGCCCACATGGCGGGGGTCTGCGCGTTGAGGACCTCGGGCCGGCACAACGTGACCGTTGCGACCGGCCCTTCACGATCTAGCCGTACTCCGTGAAAATGAGCCGCGTTCGAGCTCTCGCGCCCGGTCACGCCTTCTTCCGCCGACGTGCGCCGCCGCGCTGACGCAGCTGGACTCCGGACTCCGTGAGCACACGGTGCACGAAGCCGTAGGAACGGCCGGTCGACGAGGCCAGCGCACGGATGCTCTCACCGCTGGTGTAGCGCTTCACGAGATCTTTGGCGAGCGTCTGGCGTTCGGCTCCGACGATCCGGCGACCCTTCTCGGTACTGGTGGTGGTGGCGGTGGCTGCCATGTTGATTCCTCACGTCCCAGACTGAGCGGTTGGTGCGGTCTCACCTATTAGACCGCCTCAGGCGATCATGCGCCAGATATCGACCCCGCGCCAACCGACACGCACACGGCTGTCGGGTACCCGATACCGTGATGGCCCGTGATGAGCAGAGCGGGGGTCGTCGTGACCGAGGGTGTGCCCGGGCAGCCACGGCGCCTCCCGGAACCCGTACCCAGGCCGTGGCGCGACGCCCTCGGCTGGCTGGTCCTCACCGTCGCCGGGCTCGCTCTGACCGCGCTCGCGGTACGCGCCGGTGCGCAATTGGGCACCGCGAGTGCCCCGTTTCTCGGCCGGTACCGGCTGCAACTCGGCCCGGCGAGCCTGCTCGCCCCCGCTGTCGCCGCCGTGGTCCTGGTGCTCGGGGCACGTGGTTGGCTCGACCGGCTGCCGTGGCGGCTCGTGCTGGTCTGGTCGTACCTGACCGCGCTGGCATGGGCCCTCGCGCTCGCCGTCGCGGACGGCGAGTCCGGGCTGACCCGGGCGCTGAGCTCTCCGGACGAGTACTCCGCCGACCTGGCCGCGGTCGGCGACACCCCGGTGGACTTCGTCCGCCACTTCACCGAACGAGCCGGTGAGCTGTCGGTGGCGGCGCGCGGGCACCCACCGGGACCGGTGATCCTGCTCTGGGCGCTGCACCGGATCGGGATCTCGGACAACCTGGCGCTCGGACTGCTGATCACCGCGCTCGGCACGGTCACCGTGCCGCTGGTACTGGCCGCCGTGAGCGGCACCTGTGGTGAGCTGACGGCCCGCCGCTACCTCCCGGTGCTGGTCCTGGCCCCGTACGCGGTGTGGACGGCGGTCAGCCTGGACGGGATCGTCGCGATGCTGGGCGCCGCGATGATCGCCGCCGGCGTACGCGCCAGCGCGCCCGGGCGTACCGGCCGGCGCGCCGCCGCCTGGGCCGGCGTCGCCGGACTGCTGGCCGGGGTGGCCGCGCTGTTCTCGTACTCGGTGCCCTGGCTCGGTCTGGCCCTGATCCTGCTGTACTTCGCCCGGCGGCGGCCGTTCCTCAACCTCGCCAGCGGCATCGGCGTACTGATTCCGGTGCTGGCCACCTCGTACCTGCTCGGCTTCTCCTGGGCCAGCGGGCTCGGGGTCGCCCAGCACGACTGGACCAGCCGGGTGGTACCGCACCGCTCGGCGCTGTGGTGGAGCGGGATCAGCCTGGTGGCGCTGCTGCTCGCGGTCGGGCCGCCGCTGCTGGCCAGCCTGCGCAAGGTACGCAACACGCCGGCCTGGCCGTTCCTGGTCGGCGCGGGCGTGGCGGTGCTGTTCTCGGTCCTCGCCGGGCTGGCCCGGGGCGGCGTGGAGCACGCCTGGCTGCCGTTCTTCCCGTGGCTGACGGTCGCGGCGGTGGCGCCGGAGCGGCAGGCCGGTACGCCGGTGCCCGCCCCGCTCGCGCTCACCGCCCTCGGGGCCGTGGTCGCGGTCGTGATCGAGGCGGTCCTGGCGACGCCCTGGTAGGCGTACTTACGCCAGCTCGACCAGCTCCAGCAGGTCGTCGCTCCAGGCGTCCTCGACGCCGTCGGGCAGCAGGATCGCCCGGTCCGGCTTGAGCGCGGAGACCGCGCCCGGGTCGTGCGTCACCAGAACGATCGCGCCGGGGTAGCGGGCGATCGCGTCGAGCACCTGCTCCCGACTGACCGGGTCGAGGTTGTTGGTCGGTTCGTCGAGCAGCAGCACGTTGGCGCCGGAGCAGACCAGCGTCGCCAGCGCCAGCCGGGTCTTCTCGCCGCCGGAGAGCACCCCGGCCGGCTTGTCGACGTCGTCGCCGCTGAACAGGAAGGCGCCGAGGATCTTGCGTAGCTCGGTGTCGTTCTGGTCGGCCGCGGCCGAGCGCATGTGCTCCAGGATCGTCCGGTCGACGTCGAGGGTTTCGTGCTCCTGCGCGTAGTACCCGATCCGCAGGCCGTGACCGGCCATGACCTCGCCGGTGTCGGGCTCCAGCAGACCGCCGAGCATGCGCAGCAGGGTCGTCTTGCCCGCGCCGTTGAGCCCGAGGATCGCCACCCGGGAGCCGCGGTCGACGGCGACGTCGACGTCGAGGAAGATCTCCAGCGAGCCGTAGGTCTTGGACAGGCCCTTCGCCGTCAGCGGGGTCTTGCCGCACGGGGCCGGCGCCGGGAAGCGGACCTTCGCCACCTTGTCGGAGACCCGCTCGTCCTCCAGACCGGAGAGCAGCTTCTCGGCGCGGCGGGCCATGTTCTGCGCGGCGACCGCCTTCGTCGCCTTGGCCCGCATCTTGTCGGCCTGCGCCTTCAGCGCGCCGGCCTTCTTCTCGGCGTTGGCGCGCTCGCGCCGCCGGCGCCGCTCGTCCGTCTCGCGCGCCTCGAGGTACGCCTTCCAGCCGAGGTTGTACATGTCGATCGTGGACCGGTTGGCGTCGAGGTACCACACCTTGTTGACGACCGCGTCGAGCAGCCCGACGTCGTGGCTGATCACCACGAGGCCGCCCTTGTGCCCGGCGAGGAAGCCGCGCAGCCAGGTGATGGAGTCCGCGTCGAGGTGGTTGGTCGGCTCGTCGAGCAGCAGGATGCCGCCGCCGGTCTCGGTCGCGTCGCGGAACAGGATGCGGGCCAGCTCGATGCGGCGGCGCTGGCCACCGGAGAGGGTGCCCAGCGACTGCTCCAGGACCCGGTCCGGCAGCGCGAGGTTGGCGCAGATCCGGGCCGCTTCCGCCTCCGCGGCGTACCCGCCGAGGCCGGCGAACTGGTCCTCGAGGGCGCCGTAGCGGCGCAGCAGCGCGTCGCGCTGCGGCGGCGACCCGGCCAGCTCGACCTCGATCTTGTGCATCTCCGTCATCAGCGTGTCCAGGCCGCGCGCGGAGAGCACCCGGTCGCGGGCGGACTGCGTCAGGTCGCCGGTGCGGGGGTCCTGCGGCAGGTATCCGACGGGGCCGCGGGCGTCGACCGTACCGCTGTACGGCTGCCCCTCACCGGCGAGCACCTTCAGCGTCGTGGTCTTGCCGGCGCCGTTACGGCCGACGAGACCGATCCTGTCCCCCGGCTGGATACGCAGCGTGGCGTCGGACAGCAGGATCCGGGCGCCGGCGCGCAGTTCCAGGGCGGAAGCGGTAATCATGCGGGAAAGCTCGCTCTCTTTGACGATCGGGCACTGACCGGGGCACACAGCGGCGCCGGCCGCTCGAAGCGGTCGGCGCGGGCGGGTCAGTCTCTGCGGGCGAGCACGCGACCAGTGTACCCGCTCCCCCACCCCGACCAGCGACACGATTATCGATCGAGATCGTAGGGTACGAACCGGGCGCGCGGACCTGGTCCGGCGCAGCGGTGACAGCGGTCATATTCGTGGCAGTGGTCATTTTCATGGACGTGAGCGGCGATCGAGGTCGAGATGGAACTCAACGAGAACGCTGATCTGGACACCAGCCAGGTCGAGGACGCACGGGGAGCCGGTGGCGGAGGCGGCCGCGGCTTCGGCCTGCCGATCCCGATGGGCGGCGGCGGGGGTGGGATGATCATCACGATCGTCGTCGTGGTGATCGGCCTGCTGGTCGGCGGCGGTACGTTCGGCCGCAGCCTGCTCGGCGGCGGCGGCGACGACAGCGGCCAGGGCAACAACACCACGCTCGAGCAGAAGTGCGACAAGAGCAATCCCGACCGGTTCAAGGACGCCGACTGTCGCAACCTGCTCTACGTCAACTCGATCCAGGCGTACTGGCAGACCACGCTGCCGGAGACGTTCGGCAAGCCGTACCAGAAGGCGCCCACCCACTACTTCTCCAGCGCCGTCAGCACCGCCTGTGGGCAGGCCGACTCCGGTGTCGGGCCGTTCTACTGCCCGGCCGACGACAAGGTGTACATCGACCTGGCCTTCTACGACGAGCTGTCCAGCCGGTTCGGCGCGAAGGGCCAGTTCGCCCAGCCGTACGTGCTCGCCCACGAGTACGGCCACCACGTGCAGGACCTGCTCGGTACCGAGGCCCAGATGCGCCGGGCGCAACAGCGCGACCCGAACAACGCCAACCAGTACTCGGTGATGCTGGAGCTGCAGGCCGACTGCTACGCCGGGGTGTGGACCAACCACGCCACCGAGACCAGGAGCGCCCAGGGCCAGGCCCTGTTCACCTCCGTCACGCCGCAGGACGTCCGGGAGGCGCTGGACGCGGCCGCCGCGGTCGGTGACGACGCGATCCAGAAGAAGATGGGCGGCGGGGTCGACGAGTCGAAGTTCACCCACGGCTCGTCCGACGACCGCCAGAAGTGGTTCAACCAGGGCTACAACAGCGGCGACGCCCGTACCTGCGACACGTTCGGCCGCGGCGTCTAGTCGTCACCCGGAAGGTCCGGACCCGGTGTCAGGCAGCCGGATCCGGACCTTCCGCGCGCCGGCCACGGCCGTCTTCAGGACGGCGAGCTTGGGATCGGGTACGTCGAGAAAGCGCTCGGCCCGCAGCTCGCGCAGCGGCGCGAGGCGCGGATCGGCCAGCACCTCGTCGACCAGCCGGCGGTCTCCCCCGGTCACCAGCGCGTCCAGAACCTTCGCCTGCGGTACGAGCAGGCGAAGGACGGTGTCCACGGTCTCGCCGGCCGCGGCGCGGGCCTGGTTGTCGCGGCGGCGGGCGAACCGCTGCTGCGACCAGCCGCCAGCGGCCGTACGGCTCTGCACGTACCGGCTGCCGACCTTGGACTCGACCAGTTCGGTCCCCTGCGCGACGCCGATGCCGTACCCGCCCCGCCGTACCAGCAGCAGCCCCAGCCGGTGCGGGCGCAGCGCCTCGGTCGCCAGGTCGTCGAGGTCGCCCGCCGAACCGAGGAGCAGGTGGCACTCGGCCACCTCGCCGTCCGCGGCGGTGAGTGCGAGCCCGTCCGGGAGCCGTCGCGCGATCACGTCGCCGTGCCGCTCGCGGAAACCGGCCAGCCAGCGGGGCAGCCGCTCGGGGTCGACCTCGACCCACCGTCCTCCGCCCGCCGCGGGCCTGCTCCCCATGTCGACGACGATAACTGGCAGTCGTGGACACCTGACGGCGCTACCGGCCCGTCAGGTGACCAGGATCGCGGAGTGTGGCGTCAGACGTTGAAGCCGAGCGCGCGCAGCTGCTCGCGGCCCTCGTCGGTGATCTTGTCCGGACCCCACGGCGGCATCCAGACCCAGTTGATGCGCATGTCGTTGACCAGCCCGCCACCCGGGCCCTTGCACAGCGCCGAGCGGGCCTGGTCCTCGATCACGTCGGTGAGCGGGCAGGCGGCCGAGGTCAGCGTCATGTCGAGGGTGGCGACGTTCTCGTCGTCGACGTGGATGCCGTACACCAGACCGAGATCAACCACGTTGATACCGAGCTCCGGGTCGACGACGTCCTTCATGGCCTCTTCGACGTCGTCGACAGACGCCTTGGCGGTGACCTCGCTCATGATGTGCCTCCCACGTTCGACTCTGGAACGGCCGCCCGCGCGAGGGCGTCCTTGAACGCCATCCACGACAGCAGCGCGCACTTGACCCGCGCCGGGTAGCGGGCCACCCCGGCGAACGCTACCGCGTCGCCGAGGACATCCTCGTCAGGCTCGACCTGACCCCGGCCGACCATCAGCGCGGCGAACGCGTCGTGGCGCGCCAGGGCCTCGATGACCGGCAGCCCGACCATCGTCTCGTGCAGCACGCTGGCCGACGCCTGGCTGATCGAGCAGCCGACGCCCTCGTACGAGACGTCGGTGATCCGATCGTCGGCCACGTCGACCCGGATCGTCACCTCGTCGCCGCAGGTCGGGTTGACGTGGTGCGCCTCGGCCCGGTACGGCTCGCGCAGCCCCCGCCCGTGCGGGTGCTTGTAGTGATCCAGGATGATCTCCTGGTAGAGGTCGTCCACAGCCCTCACCCGAACACCTTCCGCGCCTTCTCCAAGGCGCGCACCATCGCGTCGATCTCGTCGGTGGTCGTGTACAGGTAGAACGAGGCGCGGGTGGTGGCCGGTACGCCGTACCGGGCGCAGACCGGGCGGGCGCAGTGGTGGCCGGCGCGTACCTCGACACCCTCGTTGTCGAGGATCTGCCCGACGTCGTGCGGGTGGATGTCCCCGAGCGCGAAGGAGATCGTCCCGCCCCGGCCCTCGGTCTTCTGGGGACCGATGACCCGCAGGTCCGGCACTGTCGCCAGGGCGCCGAGCGCGTACCCGGCGAGGTCCACCTCGTGCTGGTGGATGGCCTCCATACCGACCGCCGACAGGTAGTCCACGGCCGCGCCCAGCCCGACCGCCTCGGCGATCGGCGGGGTGCCCGCCTCGAACTTCATCGGCGGCAGCGCGTACGTCGACCGTTGCATCGTGACGGTCTCGATCATCGAGCCGCCGCCCAGGAACGGCGGCATCGCCAGCAGCAGCTCGTACCGGCCCCAGAGCGCGCCGATGCCGGTGGGCCCGCACATCTTGTGCCCGGTGAAGGCGATGAAGTCCACCCCGAGCTCGGACACCGAGACGGGCAGGTGCGGTACGGACTGCGACGCGTCCAGCATCACCAGCGCGCCGACCTGGTGCGCCCGCGCGACGATCCGCGCGGTCTCGTTGACCGTGCCCAGGATGTTGGACACGTGCACCAGCGACACCAGCTTGGTCCGCTCGTTGACCAGCGCGTCGAGGTCGGACTCGTCGAGCCGGCCGTCATCTGTGAGGCCGAACCAGCGCAGGGTCGCGCCGGTACGCTCGCACAGCAGCTGCCACGGCAGGATGTTCGAGTGGTGCTCCATCTCGGAGATCACGATCTCGTCGCCGGGGCCCAGCCGGAACCTCGGGTCGATGCTGCGCTCCGAGAACGCGTGCGCCAGCAGGTTGATCGCCTCGGTGGAGTTCTTCGTGAAGACGACCTCCTCCGCCGTGGCCGCCCCGATGAAGGCGGCCACCCTGGCCCGGGCACCCTCGTACGCCTCGGTGGCCTCCGTGCCCAGCGCGTGCACCGAGCGGGACACGTTGGCGTTGCGCTGCTCGTAGTGCTCACGCAGCGCGTCCAGGACCTGGCGCGGCTTCTGGGACGTGGCCGCCGAGTCCAGGTAGACCAGCGGCGCGCCGTTGACCTGGCGCGCCAGGATCGGGAAGTCGGCGCGCACGGCCTGGACGTCGTACATCGGGAGGGTGGCCGTCATCGAAACTCCGTCCTATGCGTTCGCGGGGCCGGCGCCGGCGAGGTACCGCTCGTAGCCTTCCTCTTCCAGCTTCTCGGCCAGTTCGGGACCGCCTTCCTCGACGATCCGGCCGGCGACGAAGACGTGCACGAAGTCCGGCTTCACGTACCGCAGGATCCGCGTGTAGTGCGTGATCAGGAGCATGCCGGTGTCGCCGGTGTCGCGTACCCGGTTGACGCCCTCGCTAACGATGCGCAGCGCGTCGACGTCGAGGCCGGAGTCGGTCTCGTCCAGGATGGCGATCTTCGGCTTGAGCAGCTCGAGCTGCACGATCTCGTGCCGCTTCTTCTCGCCGCCGGAGAAGCCCTCGTTGACGTTGCGCTGGGCGAACGCCGGGTCCATGTGCAGCCGCTCCATCGCGCCCTTGAGCTCCTTGCTCCAGGTGCGCAGCTTCGGCGCCTCGCCGTCGATGGCGGTCTTCGCGGTACGCAGGAAGTTCGCCACCGACACACCCGGCACCTCGACCGGGTACTGCATCGCCAGGAACAGGCCGGCGCGGGCGCGCTCGTCGACGGTCATCGCGAGGACGTCCTCGCCGTCGAGCGTCACCGAGCCGCCGGTGATCTCGTACTTGGGGTGCCCGGCGATCGAGTACGCGAGCGTCGACTTGCCCGAGCCGTTGGGGCCCATGATCGCGTGCGTCTCGCCGGACCGTACGGTCAGGTTGACCCCGGCCAGGATCGGCTTCAGCTCGCCGTCGGGCAGCTTGACCGAGACCTGCAGGTCGCGGATCTCCAGGGTGCTCACTTGCTCTCCTCGCTCAGGTTCACGTAGATGTCGCCGTCGCGGACCTCGACGGAGTAGACGGGTACGGGCTCGGTCGCCGGTGGCCCGGTCGGCTTGCCGGTGCGCAGGTCGAAGCGCGAGCCGTGCAGCCAGCACTCGAGCGTGCAGCCGTCGACCTCGCCCTCGGACAGCGGGATCGCCGCGTGCGAGCACTCGTCGTGGACGGCGTGGAAGCTGCCGTCCTCGCAGTGCACCACCGCCAGCGGGGTGTCGTCGACCGTCACCGCGATGACCTCGCCCTTGGCGATGTCGTCGACGGAACAGATCCGCACCGACGTCACTGATCCACCTCTGCCAGCCGCGCCTCGATCGTGTCGGCCAGGCGCTCCCGCAGGTCCTCGACCGGGATCTTGCCGAGCAGCTCGTTGAAGAAGCCGCGGACGACCAGCTTGCGCGCCTCCTCGGCCGGGATGCCCCGGGCCATCAGGTAGAACAGCTGCTCGTCGTCGAACCTTCCGGTGGCGCTGGCGTGTCCGGCGCCGGCGACCTCACCGGTCTCGATCTCCAGGTTCGGTACCGAGTCCGCCCGAGCCCCGTCGGTCAGGACCAGGTTGCGGTTGACCTCGTACGTGTCGGTGCCGGTGGCCTCGGCCCGGATCAGCACGTCGCCGACCCAGACCGTGTGCGCCTCCTTGCCCTGCAGCGCGCCGCGGTACGCGACGTAGCTGCGGCAGTCCGGCACCGCGTGGTCGACCAGCAGCCGGTGCTCCAGGTGCTGGCCGGAGTCGGCGAAGTACAGGCCGTACGCCTCGCAGTCGCCGCCCCGGTCGCCGTACTCGACGCTGGTGAACTGGCGGACCAGGTCACCGCCGAGCGTCACCTGGACGTGGGTCACCTTGGCGTCGCGGCCCAGCCGGAACCGGACGTGCTGGGCCTGTACCGCGTCGGGCGCCCAGTCGGCCACGGTCACGAAGACCAGCCGGGCACCGTCGCCGACCGACACCTCGATGTTGTCCGCGAGGGTGGTCGAGCCGGTCTGCTCCAGCACCAGGGTCGCCTCGGCCAGCGGGCCGACCTCGACGAAGGTGTGCCCGAACGACACGCCCTCGCCGCCACCGCCGACCAGGCGGATCACGGCCGCCTGCTCCGGCGTGGCGCCGCGCGCGACGCTGACCAGCAGGGCGGAGTCGGCGGCGCCGTAGGCCAGCGCGCTGATCCGGTCGAACGGGGTCAGCAGCGAACCGACCCGGGGGTCCTCGCGATCCACGGTGGAGACGCTGACGCCGGCAGGCAACTGCCCGTACTCGTGCTTGGGCGCCGGACCGGTGGCGGTGCCGCCGGTCGCGGTCGCGAGGCCGCGCAGCCGCTTGAGCGGCGTGAACCGCCACTCCTCCTCCCGGCCGGTGAGCGCCGGGAAATCGGCAACATCGTAGGAGCGCAACGCCTGGGACTTGGTCTTCGGCGGCGCGACGGACTGGGTCATAGCTTCCTTCTGATCAGGATCGGGTGGGCACCGCGGCAGCGGGGGGCGTTAGCCGACCGCCCCCTCCATCTGCAGTTCGATGAGTCGGTTGAGCTCGAGCGCGTACTCCATCGGGAGCTCCTTGGCGATCGGCTCGATGAAGCCGCGCACGATCATCGCCATGGCCTCGTCCTCGGTCATGCCCCGGCTCATCAGGTAGAAGAGCTGGTCATCACTGATCTTGGAGACGGTCGCCTCGTGGCCCATCGCGACGTCGTCCTCACGCACGTCCACGTACGGGTACGTGTCGGAGCGGGAGATCGTGTCGACCAGCAGCGCGTCGCACTTGACGGTCGACTTCGAGTGGTGCGAGCCCTCCAGGACCTGGACCAGGCCCCGGTAGCTGGTGCGGCCGCCACCCCGGGCGATCGACTTGGAGATGATGCTCGAGGAGGTGTGCGGCGCGGCGTGCACCATCTTGGCGCCGGCGTCCTGGTGCTGGCCCTCGCCGGCCATCGCGACCGACAGGACCTCGCCCTTGGCGTGCTCGCCGTACATGTAGACGGCCGGGTACTTCATGGTCACCTTGGAGCCGAGGTTGCCGTCGATCCACTCCATGGTCGCGCCCTCGGAGCAGACGGCGCGCTTGGTGACCAGGTTGTACACGTTGTTCGACCAGTTCTGGATCGTCGTGTACCGGCACCGGGCGTTCTTCTTGACGATGATCTCGACGACCGCGGAGTGCAGCGAGTCCGACGAGTAGATCGGCGCGGTGCAGCCCTCGACGTAGTGCACGTACGCGCCCTCGTCGACGATGATCAGGGTCCGCTCGAACTGGCCCATGTTCTCGGTGTTGATCCGGAAGTACGCCTGCAGCGGGATCTCCACGTGCACGCCCTTCGGCACGTAGATGAACGAGCCACCCGACCACACCGAGGTGTTGAGCGAGGCGAACTTGTTGTCACCGACCGGGATCACGGTGCCGAAGTACTCCTTGAAGAGCTCCGGGTGCTCCTTGAGCGCCGTGTCGGTGTCGAGGAAGAGGACGCCCTGCCGCTCCAGCTCCTCGTTGATCTTGTGGTAGACGACCTCGGACTCGTACTGCGCCGCGACACCCGCGATCAGCCGCTGCTTCTCGGCCTCCGGGATGCCCAGCTTGTCGTAGGTGTTCTTGATGTCCGCGGGCAGGTCGTCCCAGCTCGCCGCCTGCTTCTCGGTCGAGCGGACGAAGTACTTGATGTTGTCGAAGTCGATCCCGGACAGGTCCGCGCCCCAGGCCGGCATCGGCTTGCGGCCGAACAGCCGCAGGCCCTTGAGCCGCAGGTCGAGCATCCACTCCGGCTCGTTCTTCTTCGCCGAGATGTCGCGAACGACGTCCTCGTCGAGGCCGCGTCGCGCCGAAGCGCCGGCGAGGTCGGAGTCGGCCCAGCCGTACTCGTACGTGCCGAGGCCGGCAAGCTGGTCCATCGGCTCGATCATCTGTTCGGTCATCGGGCGGTCCTCACGATCCGGTTGTCTTGTCGTGATCTGTCTGGTGCTGTGCCGGCTTATCGAGCGGCCGGCGCGTCGGAATGTGTGTGGTACACACGCCGTCGCCGTTGGCGATCGTCGCCAGCCGCTGCACATGCGTGCCGACGAGCCGGGAGATCACCTGGGTCTCGGCCTCGCACAGCTGCGGGAACTCGGCGGCCACGTGCGCCACCGGGCAGTGGTGCTGGCAGAGTTGGCCGCCGGACGCGATCGTCGACGCGCCGGCAGCGTACCCCTCGGCGGTCAGCGCGCTGGCGAGCGCCTTTGCCCGTGCGAGGGTGTCGTCGCCGGCCTCCAGCATGGCGGCGCGGCAACGCTCCTCCAGTGCGGCGAGCTGGGCCGTGGCGAACGCGCTCACCGCGGCCGGGCCGCCGTGCTGGGCGATCCAGCGCAGTGCGGCGGTGGCAAGGCCGTCGTACGCGTGCGGGAACGACTCCCGGGCGCTCTCGGTGAGCGAGAAGACCTTGGCCGGCCTCCCCCGCCCACGCGGGCCGCGCACCGACTGCTCCCGCGCCTCCACCAGCCCGTCGCCGAGCATGGCGTCCAGGTGGCGGCGGATGGCCGCGCAGCTCAGGCCGAGCGCCTCGCTAAGCTCGTTGGTGGTCGCCGACCCGTACTGCAGCAGCAGCTGGGCCACGCGATCGCGGGTACGGCCGTCGGACGGATCCCGGTCAAGGGCTCCGGTCCGCTCGGCGAGTACGGCCGCGTTTTTCACAACACCAGTGTTACGTATTTCCTTCCCCGGACGCAAACGGCACCTCCGGTGACCCGGGCCACTCCGGTTGCGGGCACCACTGTCAGTACGATCGCCAGGTGAGCTCCATCCGCCGGCTTCTCGGTACGCCGTCCCTGCTGCGCCACCTCGCCCTGGCGTCCCTGGTGGCCAACATCGTCCTCGTCGGCACCGGCGGCGCCGTCCGGCTGACCGGCTCCGGCCTCGGCTGCCCGACCTGGCCCCGCTGCACCGCGAACTCGTACGTGACGACTCAGCAGATGGGCCTGCACGGCGTGATCGAGTTCGGCAACCGGTCGCTCACCTTCGTCGTCGGGCTGCTCGCGCTCCTCTGCGTGGTCGCCGCCCTCTGCCAGCGGCCCCGCAACCGCTCGCTGACCCTGTGGTCGGTGCTGGTGCTCGCCCAGATCCCGGCCCAGGCCGTGATCGGCGGCATCGTGGTGCTCAGCAACCTCAACCCGTGGCTGGTCGGGCTGCACTTCCTCGCCTCCATGGCGGTCATCGCGGCGGCCTACCAGCTCTGGGTCCGCGCCGGCGGCGCCCCGGCCGGCGCCGACCTGCCCCGGCCGCTGACCGCGCTGACCCGGCTGACCGTGGTCGTCGCGGCCGCCGTCCTGGCGGTCGGCACCGTGGTCACCGGCAGCGGCCCGCACGCCGGCGACGCGGGCGCCCACCGTACCGGCCTGGACCCGCAGGAGGTCTCGCAGCTCCACGCCGACCTGGTGTTCCTGCTGCTGGGCCTGTCCGTGGCGCTGTGGTACGCGCTGCGCGCCGTCGGCGCCCCGACGAGCGCCCGGCGGGCGGCCGGCTGGCTGATCGCGGTCGAACTGGGGCAAGGCGTGATCGGCTTCGTGCAGTACTTCCTGCACCTGCCGGTCCTCGCCGTCGGGCTGCACATGGTCGGCGCCGCCGTGGTGTGGGTGGCGGTCCTCGCCGTCCTGGAGGCGATCCGCCCGGCGCCCGCCGAGGGGTCGAGCCCCGTGTCACCCGCGGCACAGGCGGCCTCCGACCCCCTACCGGCCGCGCTGGCCCGTCCCCGCGCCTAGCCGCTCCAGGATCATCGAGAGGTCAGAGGCGTTGTGCGATCGCGTCCGCGAGCCGCTCGGGGGCGCCGGGCGCGCGGTCCAGGAACAGCGACGGCTCGGTGAGCTCCAGCTCGATCAGCATCGGGGACCCGTCCGGCCCCGGGATGAGGTCGACGCGGGCGTACAGCAGGCGCTCGGCGCCGCCCGGGATGGCGGCCAGCACCTTCTCCGCCACCTCCATCTCGGCCGGTGACGGCTGCCGCGCCTCGATGCGCTCGGGCCGGAAAAGCCCCGGCGGCCGGTCGCCCGACGCGGGAACGTCCGGCCCTTCCAGCATCGGCCCCTTGCGGATGGCGTGGCTGAACGCGCCGCCGAAGAACAGCAGGCCGGTCTCGCCGTCGGTGTCGACCGCCGCGAGGTACGGCTGCACCATGGTCAGCCGGCCGGCGGCCTGCAGGCGCGCCACGTGGGCGGCGGCCAGTTCCCGGTGGGTCGGGTCGGCCAGGTCGTACCGGCCGGTGTCCCGGCTGCCCGCGCTGACCGCGGGCTTCACCACGTACTCGCCGTCGCCGGCCGGCACCCAGGTCTCACCGGGGCGCACCCAGCCGGTCGGCACCACCGGTACGCCGTCGGCCGCGAGGCGCTCCAGGTATGTCTTCTCGGTGTTCCAGGCGATGACCTCGGCGGGGTTCGCCAGCCTCGGCACGCGGGCGGCCCACGCCACGAACTGCTCGCGCCGGCCGACGTAGTCCCACGGCGAGCGCACCACGACCAGGTCGTAGGCGGCCCAGTCGACCGCCGGGTCGTCCCAGACCACCGGCTCGGCGCGTACCCCCCGGGCCGCGAGGGGCTCGATGACGAGCCGGTCGTCGGGCTCGAGGTCGGGCAGTTCGGCGCACGTAACGAGAGCGACCCGGGGATCAACCCGGGCCGCTCCGAGGGGTGAATTCCTTTCGATCATCGGGCGAGGGACCGTCGCCCCATCGAACGCCACAGGTCCTTGCTCGGCCGCATCTGCTCGATCAGTTCCCGCTCCCACGCATTCTCGATGTCGACACCGGCCGTGGCGCACGCCTGCCGGGCCACGTCCGTACTGGGTGCGAACTGGTCGCCCCAGGCGCCGTCCGTACCGACGAGCACGATGCGCGCGCCGCGCCGCCCGACGTACTCGATGACCGCCTTGGCTCCGCCGTGGTCGCCCGCGAACGACCGCAGCCCGTCAACCAGGGTGCCGGGCACGGACGGCTCAAGAGTCATCGTCGAAACATCTGCCATGAACAACACGGTAACCACAGGCGTCCGGAACCTGGCGTATTCCATGCATCAATTGTGATGACCCTAACGAAGATGTTTCGGGAATTTATTCGCCACAATTTAGGCAAGAAACGGATAAAACAACCCGGCCGCCGGCAGGTCACCGGCGGCCGGAACACAGCGCGCCACCTGCGAAAACTCGCAGGTGGCGCGCCACGAAAAGGACATAAAGGATCAATGAATCAGGGCATCCACCGAAATAGCGATTGACAGAATCGTCAGATAAGTCGTGGACAGGTGGAACAGGCGCATCGGCTTCACCGGCTCGTCGCGGCGGGCGCGCCCGTACACCCGGTGCGCCTCCAGCAGGAAGAGCGCGCCGACGACGATCGCGGTGACCCCGTACCCGACGCTCATGCCCAGCGGCCAGAGCGCCAGCGACGCGGCGATCGTGATCCAGCTGTAGATGACGATCTCCAGCCCGACCCGCCGCATCGAGGCGACGACGGGGAGCATCGGAATGCCGGCCCGCGCGTAGTCGTCCTTGCACGGGATCGCCAGGGCCCAGAAGTGCGGCGGCTGCCAGAAGAACACCACCGCGAACATCGCCCAGGCCGGCCACGCCAGGCTGCCGGTCACCGCGGCCCACCCGATGAGCACCGGCATCGCGCCACAGACGCCGCCCCAGAACGTGTTGGCCGGCGTGGTGCGCTTGAGCCACATCGTGTAGACGAGGTCGTAGTAGGCGATGGCGATCGCGGTCAGCGCCGCGGCGAGCAGGTTGGTGAACGCCGCCATCAGCGCCACCGAGACGACCGCCAGGGTCAGCCCGAACACCAGCGCCGACCGGGGTGCGATCGTGTGCGCCGGCAGCGGGCGCTTGGAGGTACGCCGCATCAGCGGGTCGATGTCGCGGTCGATGTAGCAGTTGAGCGCGTTCGCGGCGCCGGCGGCGAGCGCGCCTCCGACCAGCGTCACCGCCATCAGCCACAGCGACGGGACCCTGCGCTCCGCCAACAGCATCGCCGGCACGGTGGTGACCAGCAGCAGTTCGACGATGCGGGGCTTGGTCAGCGTCAGGTACGCCTTGAACACGGCCTTGGGCCGCGAGCGGGGCGGAACGACCTCCCGGATGACGGTCGGCCGCAGCGGCCGCTCTCCCTGCGTCTGAAGGGTCTCTTCCGTGGCGGAAGGGGTGCGATCGGCGATCGTACTCACCGCTGCCGCCCTCGGAAGACTGACCGCACTGGCGGGAATGTCACGCGGGGTTGCCACCTTCCGGTGTCGCTTGGCGGGCGGGGCTTCCCCAGCTACCGCACAGTATGAGACAACGAATCGTAGAACACGTTTCGTGCTGGTCAGATGCCGACCCGCAGGGGATTGCGCGCCAGCTCACACCTGCGGGGGGTACCGGGCAGTTCACCGACCATGTGCGAGAACTGGCCGACCGGTGCTTTGCGGCTCCGTCCGATGGGTAGGGTGATCTATGACGACATACTCCGCGTGATCTCCACCTCTCGAGTACCAAAAGGAGCAGCACCGACGTGACTCAGCTGAACTGGTCCGACGTCGACCGACGCGCGGTCGACACGGTCCGGGTCCTGGCCATGGACGCGGTCGAAGAGGCCGGCAGTGGCCACCCCGGCACGGCTATGAGCATGGCACCGGCGGCGTACCTGCTCTTTCAGCGGGTGCTGCGGCACGACCCGACCGATCCGCACTGGATCGGTCGCGACCGGTTCGTGCTCTCGATGGGGCACTCCAGCCTCACCCTCTACATCCAGCTCTTCCTCTCCGGGTACGGGCTGAGCGTCCAGGACCTGCAGCAGCTGCGCCAGTGGGGCTCCCTCACCCCCGGTCACCCGGAGTACGGCCACACCGTCGGCGTCGAGACCACGACCGGTCCGCTGGGCCAGGGCCTGGGCAACGCGGTCGGCATGGCGATGGCGTCGCGCCGCGAGCGCGGGCTGTTCGACCCGGACGCGCCGGCCGGGGAGAGCCCGTTCGACCACTTCATCTACGCGTTCTGCTCCGACGGCGACCTGGAGGAGGGGATCAGCCACGAGGTGGGGTCCCTCGCCGGCCACCTCGAGCTGGGCAACCTGGTCGTCGTCTACGACAACAACCAGATCTCCATCGAGGACAACACCGACATCGCCCTCTCCGAGAACGTGACGGAGCGCTTCAAGGCGTACGGCTGGCATGTCCAGGAGGTCAACTGGCGCGGCGAGGACGGGTACGCCGAGGACGTCGACGCGCTGTACCGGGCGTTCGAGGCCGCGAAGGCGGAGACCGGCCGCCCGTCGTTCATCAGCCTGCGTACGATCATCGCCTGGCCTGCGCCGAAGGCGCAGAACACCGGCAAGGCGCACGGCGCCGCCCTCGGCGGTGACGAGATCGCCGCGACCAAGAAGATCCTGGGCTTCGACGTCAACCGGCAGTTCCAGGTCGACGACGCCGTCCTCGAGCACGCCCGCGAGGTGATCGAGCGCGGCCGGCAGCTCCACGCCGAGTGGGAGAAGAGCTTCCAGGCCTGGCGCGAGACCAACCCGGACCGCGCGGCGCTGTTCGACCGGGTGTCGCAGCGGAAGCTGCCGCCGAACTGGACCGAGGCGCTGCCGGAGTTCGAGCCGGACCCGAAGGGGATGTCGACCCGGGCGGCGTCGGGCAAGGTCCTCAACGCCATCGGGCCGGTGCTGCCCGAGCTGTGGGGCGGCTCGGCGGACCTGGCCGAGAGCAACAACACGACCATCGAGGGGCCCTCGTTCGTACCGCCGAACCGGGCGACCGACATGTTCCCCGGCAGCTGGTACGGCCGTACCCTGCACTTCGGCGTCCGCGAGCACGGCATGGGGTCGATCCTCAACGGCATCGTGCTACACGGCCCGACCCGGCCGTACGGCGGCACCTTCCTGGTCTTCAGCGACTACATGCGCCCGGCGGTACGGCTGGCGGCGCTGATGAAGCTGCCGGTGACGTACGTGTGGACGCACGACTCGATCGGCCTCGGCGAGGACGGCCCGACCCACCAGCCGATCGAGCACCTGGCCGCGCTGCGCGCGATCCCGGGCCTCGACGTGGTACGCCCGGCCGACGCCAACGAGACCGCGCAGGCCTGGCGGACGGCGCTCGGGCACACCGACCGCCCGACCGCGCTCTCCCTGACGCGCCAGAACGTACCGATCTTCGACCGGACCAAGGTCGCCTCGGCCGAGGGCCTGGCCCGCGGCGGGTACACCCTCATCGACGCCTCGAACGGGCAGCCGCGCGTCATCCTGATGGGCAGCGGCTCGGAGGTGGCGCTGTGCGTGGAGGCCCGGGAGCGGCTGGAGGCCGACGGCGTGCCGACCCGCGTGGTGTCGATGCCCTGCCAGGAGTGGTTCCGCGCCCAGGACCGCGCCTACCAGCAGGAGGTTCTGCCCTCCGGGGTGCCGGCGCGGGTGAGCGTCGAGGCCGGCATCGCGATGCCGTGGCGCGACCTCGTCGGCAACGGCGGCGAGTGCGTGAGTATTGAACACTACGGCGCCAGTGCGCCGTACAAGGTCTTGTACGAGCAGTTCGGCTTCACCCCGGACCGGGTCGTGGCGGCGGCGCACGCCGCGCTGGCACGCTGCGGATCCATCAAGGGCGAGACGACCGGCAACTGAGGCAACTGAACATAGGGAGCGACGATGACCGACAGGCTGGCGCAACTGGCCGCCGCCGGGGTGGCGATCTGGCTGGACGATCTTTCCCGCGAGCGGCTCGTCACCGGTGGGCTGGACAAGCTGCGACGCGAATGCCACGTGTCCGGGGTCACGACCAACCCCACCATCTTCGCCAAGGCGCTCAGTGACGCCGACGTCTACGCCGAGCAGATCAAGGACCTGGCCACGCGGGGCGTCGACGTCGAGGAGGCGACCCGCATGCTCACCACGTACGACGTGCGCTGGGCCTGCGACGTCATGCACCCGTCGTACGAGGTCTCCCGCGGCCTCGACGGCCGGGTCTCGATCGAGGTGGACCCGAGGCTGGCCAAGGACACCGAACGCACCGCGGCCGAGGCCAAGGCGCTGTGGTGGCTGGTCGACCGGCCGAACCTGTTCATCAAGATCCCGGCCACCTTGGAGGGCCTGCCGGCGATCACCGCGGTGCTCGGTCAGGGGATCAGCGTGAACGTCACGCTGATCTTCAGCCTGGAGCGGTACCAGCAGGTCATGGAGGCGTTCCTGGCCGGGATGGAGCAGGCGAAGGCGAACGGCCACGACCTGTCCAAGATCGGCTCGGTGGCGTCGTTCTTCGTGTCCCGGGTCGACAGCGAGTTCGACAAGCGCCTCGACAAGATCGGCACCCCCGAGGCCCGGGCGCTCAAGGGCAAGGCGGCGATCGCGAACGCGCGGCTGGCCTACCAGCGGTACGAGAAGGTCTTCGGTACCGACCGTTGGCAGGCCCTGGCCGACGCGGGCGCCCGCCCGCAGCGCCCGCTCTGGGCGTCGACCTCGACCAAGAACCCGGAGTACCGCGACGTGATGTACGTCGAGGAGCTCATCGCACCGGGCGTGGTCAACACCATGCCGGAGCCGACGATCCACGCCTTCGCCGACCACGGCGAGGTCCGCGGCGACACCATCACCCCGTACTACGACGAGGCCAAGAAGGTCCTCGACGACATCGCCGCGCTGGGGATCGACTACGACGACGTGGTCGACGTGCTCGAGCGCGAGGGCGTGGAGAAGTTCGCGGCGAGCTGGAACGAGCTGCTCGACGGCGTGACCAAGTCGCTCCGGGCCGCGAAGTCGGGCGCCGACAACCCCGGGAAGGCCGCCGCCGGCTGCGCGAAGACCGAGGCACAGCAGTAGGGGCGGAAGAGACCTACGCATGAGTGGACTGCTCGAGGTCGAGGCGGCGGGCGGGCTCGCCGTCTACGGCGCGAGGGCCGTACCGGGCGCCGCCGAGACCCGGGCCCAGCTCGTCGCCGACAACGTACCGGCCCGGCTCGCCGCCAAGGACCCGACGCTGTGGGGCCCGGAGGCGGCGGCCGACGCGAAGATCCGGCTGGGCTGGCTGGACACCTTCCGGCGCGGCCGGGAACTGCTGCCCAGGCTGGCCGAGCTTCGCGACGAGTTGCAGAACACCGGCCTCGACAACGTGGTGCTCACCGGGGTGGGCGGCTCCTCGCCCGCCCCGGAGGTCATCGCCCGTACCCTCGGCGTCGACCTGACCGTCCTGGACTCGACCGACCCGTACCAGGTCCGCGCGGCCCTGAACAACCGCCTCGCGAGCAGCGTGGTGGTGGTGTCCGGCAAATCGGGCGGCACGATCGAGACCGACAGCCACCGCCGCGCGTGCCTGAAGGCGTTCGAGGACGCCGACCTGCCGGACCTCCCGTCGCGGTTCGTGATCGTCACCGACCCCGGCTCGCCGCTCGAGGCGGTGGCCGAGGAGATGTACGCGAACCTGATCCTGGCCGACCCGGAGGTGGACGGCCGGTACAGCGCGCTCACCGCCTTCGGCATCGTGCCCACCGCGCTGGCCGGCGTCGACGTGGCCGAACTGCTCGACGAGGCCGAGGAGTTCGCCCCCTCGCTGGCCGACGCCGTGACCAACCCGGCGCTGACGCTGGGCGCCGCCCTCGCCGCGGCGACGCTGTCCGGGCGCGACAAGATCGCGCTGATCTCCGACGGTACCGGCCTCGTCGGCACGGGCGACTGGATCGAGCAGCTCATCGCCGAGTCGACCGGCAAGCAGGGGCGGGGCATCCTGCCGGTCGTGATCGAGTCGCCCGACGCGCCGGGCGCGGTCCGCCACGACGTGCTGACCGTCACCGTGGGCGGCTCGCTGCCGCCGGAGTCCGTACCCGGTGGCGGCATCACCCCGCACATCGCGGTCAACGGGCCGCTCGGCGCGCAGTTCCTGGCCTGGGAGTACGCCACGGCGGTCGCCGCGCGGCTGCTGCGGGTCAACCCGTTCGACCAGCCCGACGTGGCCGAGAGCAAGGAGAACACCCAGCGCATCCTCGCCGCGGGGCTGCCCACCGAGACACCGGCGTTCGTCGACGGACCGATCGAGGTTTACGGCGCGGATCTCGGGCATGCCCGGACTGTGGACCAGGCGCTGGGCTGGCTGCTCAGCCGGGTGCCCCCGGACGGGTACCTTGCGGTGCTGGCCTTCCTCGACCGGTTCGGGCAGGCGGAGGCGGCGCAGGCGCGCGCCGGACTCGCCGACCACACCTCGCGCGCCGTGACCTTCGGCTGGGGTCCGCGGTACCTGCACGCATCCGGCCAGTACCACAAGGGTGGCCCGCCGACCGGCGCGTTCCTCCAGATCACCGGCACGGTGACCGAGGACCTGCCGGTGCCCGGCCGGCCGTACACGTTCGGGATACTGGAAGCCGCCCAGGCCGCCGGTGACCGCGAGGCGCTGACCAGGCGGGGACGGCCGCTGGTACGGCTGCACCTGACCGACCGGGCGGCTGGCGTGTCGCGACTGCTCGCCGCCGTCGACGAACTGCCCTGGGTTTCGTGAGGAGCCGACGAGAGATGAGCGACGATGTCCGACGAGTCGGCGGGCTCAGGCGCGCGACGAGCCGTGAGGTGGCACCATGAACAATCCGCTGCGTGATCCTCAGGACCGGCGACTGCCGAGGATCCCGGAGCCGTGTGCCCTGGTGATCTTCGGGGTCACCGGGGACCTGTCCCGCAAGAAGCTGATCCCGGCGCTGTACGACCTGGCCAACCGCGGACTGCTGCCACCCGGGTTCGTGGTGCTCGGATTCGCCCGCCGCGACTGGGGCGACGAGGACTTCGCGAGCCTGGCCCGCAAGGCGGCCCAGGCCCACGCCCGTACCCCGTGGCGCGACGAGGTCTGGGACCGGCTCGGCGAGAACATCAAGTTCGTGCCGGGCTCGTTCGACGACGACGAGGCGTTCGACCGGCTGGCCGAGACGCTCGACGAGCTGCGCGCCACCCACGGCATCGAGGGCAATGCCGCGTTCTACCTGTCCATCCCCCCGTCGGCGTTCCCGGTCGTGCTCAAGCAGCTCGAACGCACCGGCATGAGCGACAACCAGAAGTCGGGCGGCTGGCGCCGGGTCGTGGTGGAGAAGCCGTTCGGCAACGACCTGCCCTCGGCGAAGCAGCTCAACGATCTCGTCGACCACGCGTTCACGCCCGAGGACGTCTTCCGGATCGACCACTACCTCGGCAAGGAGACGGTCCAGAACATCCTTGCCCTGCGCTTCGCGAACACACTGTTCGAGCCGGTGTGGAACTCGCTCTACGTCGACCACGTACAGATCACGATGGCCGAGGACGTGGGCATCGGCACCCGGGCGGCGTTCTACGACAAGGTCGGCACCACGCGCGACGTCGTACAGAACCACCTCATGCAGCTGCTGGCACTGGTCACGATGGAGGAGCCGACCGGCTTCTCTGCCACGGAGATCCGCACCGAGAAGCTCAAGGTGATGCGAGCGATCAAGCTGCCCGGCGACATCTCCCGCGACACGGTACGCGGGCAGTACCAGGCCGGCTGGGTCGCCGGTGAGCGGGTACCCGGCTACCTCGACGAGCCGGGCGTGCCACCGGACTCGACGACCGAGACGTACGTCGCCCTCACGCTCGGCGTGCAGAACCGCCGGTGGGCCCGGGTGCCGTTCTACATCCGGGCCGGCAAGCGGCTGCCACGCCGGGTGACCGAGATCGCCGTACTGTTCAAGAGGGCCCCGCACCTGCCGTTCGCCCCGTCCGACGTGGAGATGCTGGGCGCCAACCAGCTGGTGATCCGGGTGCAGCCCGACGAGGGCGTGACGCTGAAGTTCGGCTCCAAGGTGCCGGGCACCACCATGGAGGTACGCGACATCACCATGGACGTCCAGTACGGCGAGGCGTTCACCGAGACCAGCCCCGAGGCGTACGAGCGCCTCATCCTCGACGTGCTCCTCGGGGACAAGACGCTGTTCCCGGACGCCGAGGAGGTCGAGGCGGGTTGGCGGGTCGTCGACCCCCTCGAAGAAGCATGGGCGGGCACCAGGCCCGAACCGTACCGGGCCGGCGAGTGGGGGCCTCGCGCCGCTGACGCGATGCTGGCCCGCACCGGTCGGGCCTGGCGGCGGGCATAGCGCGGTGGGCATGAAGGAGCGGAATAACTCATGATCGGGCTCTGGGACACCACCGGAAGCGCGGTGGTCAAGGCGCTCGCCGCCGAACGGCGCACCGCCGGCGGCGTGACGAGCGGACTGGCCCTGACCCTCATCGTCGTCACCGAGGAGGCCGAGGTCCGCGCCGCGGAGGCGGCGGCGACCGTCGCGGCCGCCGCACACCCGTGCCGGCTGCTCATCGTCGTACGCGACGAGGTCACCCACCCCCGGTCCCGGCTGGACGCCGAGGTCGTCGTCGGCGGACGGCTGGGGCCGTGCGAGGCCGTCGTGACGCGCATGCGCGGCCGGCTGGCGCTGCACGCCGAGTCGGTGGTCATGCCGCTGCTCGCCCCCGACGTGCCGGTGGTCACGTGGTGGCGGTGCGGACCGCCGGACCGCATCGCGTACGACCCGCTGGGCGTCGTGGCGGAGCGGCGGATCACCGACACCATGCAGTGCGACGATCCGCTCGAAGCGCTGCGGGTGCGGGCGGACGACTACGCCCCCGGCGACACCGACCTGGCGTGGACGCGCATCACGCCGTGGCGCACGCTCGTCGCCAGCGTCTTCGACGCCTCGCACAGCCTGCCGACCAAGATCACCATCGAGGCACCGCCGAAGGACCCGAGCGCGCTGCTGATGGGCGGCTGGCTGACCGCCCGGCTGGGCGTGACCCCCGAGATGCGCCCGGTCTCCGGTAACCGCATGCATGGCGTGGCGATGCAGATGACCGACGGCGGCACGGTCACGATCCGGCGTGACGACGGCAGGGTGGTCGTCCAGCGCACCGGCCTGCCCGACCGTACGCTGCCCTTGACCGATCGTTCGCTGGGCGAGGACCTCGCCGAGGAGCTGCGCCGGCTCGACGCCGACCAGACGTACGCGGCCGCACTGGCGAAGGCCACCGGCCGGGACGGCTTCCAGGACCGCGCCCCCATCCGGGTACACGTCTGGCACGACCCGGCCCTGGCCGAGCGGCCCGACACCGCCGACGACGCGGGCCGCGACACCGGTCCCAGCGGCGAAACCGCCATGGTCAGCGTGAGCGGCGCCGCCGACGTCGCGAAGGTCCCCGATACCGCCGACGTCGCCAGGCCCGCCGGCCCCGGCGTGGCCGACGGCGACATCGAGGCGGCCGGCGACACCAGGGCACCCGGCGGCGAGCCCGCGAAGTAATCATGTGATCGTGGACACGCGGGTCGAACGGCCCGCGTGTCCATGGTTGTCAGACGAGGAGCTCCGTTGAGCGAAGTCAGCGTGATCGTGCACGCGGACGCGAACCTGCTGGCCCAGGCGGTGGCGGCCCGCCTGGCCGTCCGGCTGATCGACGCGCAGGCCGAGCGCGGCGAGGCGAGCGTGGTCCTGACCGGCGGCCGGATCGCGTTTGCCGTGTACCGGGCGCTGCGCGACAGCCCGGCCCGTGACGCCGTCGACTGGCCGCGGGTGGACGTGTGGTGGGGCGACGAACGCTTCGTGCCGCACGACGATCCGCAGCGCAACGAGCGCCAGGCCCGGGAGGCCCTGCTCGACGCGGTACCGCTGGACCCGGCGCGGGTACACCCGATGCCACCCTCGGACGGGCCCGACGGCCCCGACCCCGAGGCCGCGGCCGCCCGGTACGCCGAGGAGCTGGCGCGGGCCGCCAAGCCCGGTACGGCCCCGCTGCCGCACTTCGACGTGCTGCTGCTCGGCGTCGGCGAGGACGGCCACGTCGCGTCGGTGTTCCCGGAGCACCCGGTGGCCTACGAGACGCGGCCGGTGGCGGCAGTGCGCGGGGCGCCGAAGCCGCCGCCGGTACGGCTGACGCTGACGTTGCCTGCGATCAACACCGCCGAGGAGGTGTGGCTGATCGCGTCCGGCCCGGACAAGGCCAGCGCGGTCCGGCTGGCACTGTCGGGCGCCGGCCCGGTGCAGGTGCCCGCGGCGGGGGTACGCGGCGTCGACCGTACCGTCTGGCTGCTGGACCGGGCCGCGGCCGCCGAGATCGGCCCACGCTTCCGGTCCCTGCGCTGACCGGCGTTCCGGCGCTGACCGGCGTTCCGGCGCTGACCGGCGTTCCGGCGCTGGCCGGCGTACCCGTCAGCGCCGGGGGGCCGGCTACCGGCCGCGGCGCTGCTGGAGACGGGCCAGGGCCTCGGCGAGGATCGCGGCGCCGTCGGCGTCGCTGCGACGCTCCTTGACGTACGCCAGATGGGTCTTGTACGGCTCGGCGCGGGGGGATGCCGGCGGGTTGTGCTCGTCCTGTCCGGCGGGGAGCCCGCAGCGCGGGCAGTCCCAATGCGGGGGCGGTGTGACGTCGGCGGCGAACGAGGGCGTCGTCGCGTGCCCGTGGGCGCACCAGTACGTCACGGAGCGGCGAGGGGCCTCATCACCCCGCTCCGTCCAGCGCATCGGTCCGGAGCCGATGCGGCTGCCGCGGATGGCGTAACCACTTGCCACTGCTGTTTTCTCCTGTCGTCCGGGGGCGGCGCGAGTGCAGGAGTAGCTGCGCAAACACGCGCGCGGCCCAGCTTGCGGGCCGCGCGCATGAGTTTAGAACGACTTGGTTGTTCAGGAAGCCCCGTTCTGGGCGAGCTTCATCCACAGGCCCAGGCCGACAATGCAGGCGAACCAGATGATCCCAACGAGAACCGTGTAACGGTCGAGGTTCTTCTCCGCCACCGAGGAGCCGGCGAGGGTCGAGGAGACACCGCCGCCGAACATGCTGGACAGACCGCCGCCCTTGCCGCGGTGCAGCAGGATCAGCATGGTCAACAGGATGCTGGTCAGCACGAGCAGCACGATCAGGGTATAAGCGAACGCCATCATGGCGGTGCGGTTCCTCTCAGTAGTGCGGCGTGAAACAGGATAGCCGTACCGGACCGCCGCCGTGCACCACGCCTCACCGTGACGGGTCTGCGGGCCCCAGCGCGCACGGGCCGGGCTGGCCCGAACCAGGGGTGGATGAAACCGCCGCGGAGGTTCGTACCGGACGGCCCGAGCGCCTTGATGTAGATCACCGGTACCGTCACGGCCCCGTTGAGGTTGTTGGTGGCGCCGGGGGCATGAAAAAGGACGTGGCGCGGTCCGTGCGGACCGCGCCACGTTCCGTCGGCACCGGCTCAGTGCTCCTGGTACCGGCAGATGCGTACGAACTCCTCGGCGTTGATGCTCGCCCCGCCGACCAGCGCACCGTCCACATCGGGCTGTGCCATGATCGCCGCGATGTTGTTGGCCTTGACCGACCCGCCGTACAGGATCCGTACCCGGTCGGCGGTGTTGCCGTGGCGCTCGGCGAGGCGGCCGCGCAGGGCGCCGATCACCTCCTGAGCGTCCTCGGGGGTCGCGGTCTTGCCGGTCCCGATCGCCCAGATCGGCTCGTAGGCCACCACGACCTTCTCGACCTGGTCGGACTTGAGGCCCTTCAGCGCTGCGTCCAGCTGGCCCACGGTGTGGGCCACGTGGTTGCCCGCCTCGCGGACCTCCAGGCCCTCCCCCACGCACAGGATCGGGGTGATGTCGTTGGTCAGCGCCGCCTTCACCTTCGCGGCGACCAGGGCATCGTCCTCGTGGTGGTACGCCCGCCGCTCCGAGTGCCCGACCACGACGTACTGGCAGCCCAGCTTCGCCAGCATGCCGCCGGAGACGTCGCCGGTGTACGCGCCGGAGACGTGCGGCGAGAGGTCCTGCGCGCCGTACCCGAGAAGCAGCTTGTCCCCGTCGATGAGGGTCTGCACGCTGCGGAGGTCGACGAAGGGCGGCAGCACGACCACCTCGACGTCGGACAGCTGCTTCTCGGTGAGGCTGAACGCCAGCTTCTGCGTCAGCGCGATCGCCTCGAGGTGGTTGAGGTTCATCTTCCAGTTGCCGGCCATCAGGGGCCGGCGGCCGGTTGGCTGCGTCATGCTTCAAGCACCTCGATGCCGGGTAGGGTCTTTCCCTCCAGGTACTCCAGCGACGCCCCGCCGCCGGTGGAGATGTGGCTGAAGGCGTCCTCGGGGATGCCGAGCTTGCGGACCGCGGCCGCCGAGTCACCGCCACCGACGACGGTGAACCCGTCGACCTTGGTGATCGCCTCGGCCACGCCCCGGGTACCGGCGGCGAACGGCTCCAGCTCGAACACGCCCATCGGGCCGTTCCAGAACACCGTCTTCGCGCCGTGCAGCGCGTCGGCGAAGATCGCCACCGACTGCGGGCCGATGTCGAGGCCGAGCCAGCCCTGCGGGATCGAGTCCGCGGGTACGGTCCGGGTCTGCGCGTCGGCGGCGAACCGGTCCGCCACCACGATGTCCACCGGGAGCACGATCTTGCCGCCGGCCTGCGCGAGCAGCTCCCGGCAGGTGTCGACCATGCCCTCTTCCAGCAGCGACGCGCCGACGCCGTGGCCCTGCGCCTGCAGGAACGTGAAGCACATCCCGCCACCGATGAGCAGCCGGTCCACCTTGGGCAGCAGGGCCCGGATCACGGCGAGCTTGTCGGAGACCTTCGAGCCACCCAGTACCACCACGTACGGCCGGGCGACGTCGTCGCTGGTGAGGCGCTGCAGCACCTCCAGTTCGCGCAGCACCAGCCGGCCGGCGTAGTGCGGCAGCAGCTTCGCCACGTCGTACACGCTGGCGTGCTTGCGGTGCACCGCGCCGAACGCGTCGTCCACGTAGGACTCGGCCAGGGCGGCGAGCTGGCGGGCGAACGCCAGCCGCTCGTTGTCGTCCTTGCTGGTCTCCCCCGGGTTGAACCGGAGGTTCTCGAGCAGGGCCACGTCGCCGTCGCCCAGGCCGTTGACGGTCGACCGGGCGCTGTCGCCGACCGTGTCGGTCGCGAACGCCACCGGCGAGCCGAGCAGCTCGGCCATCCGGTCGGCGACCGGCTCCAGGGAGTACTTCGGGTCGGGTGCGCCCTTGGGCCGGCCCAGGTGCGAGCAGACCACGACCCGGGCGCCGGAGTCCCGCAGGGCGGTCAGCGTCGGCAGCACCGCGCGGATCCGGCCGTCGTCGCTGATCCGCCCGTCGGCGAGCGGCACATTGAGGTCGGCGCGTACCAGGACGCGCCGACCCCGTACGCCCTCAGCGATCAGGTCGTCGAGGGTCTTCACAGCTGCGAACCCACCAGCTTCACCAGGTCGACGAGGCGGTTCGAGTAGCCCCACTCGTTGTCGTACCAGCCGACGACCTTGGCCTGGTTGCCCGTCACCATGGTCAGCTCCGAGTCGAAGGTGCAGCTCGGCGGGGTGTTGGCGATGTCGCTGGAGACGATCGGGTCCTCGGTGTAGAGCAGGTACCCCTTCAGCGGGCCCTCCGCCGCGGCCTTGAAGGCGGCGTTGATCTCTTCCTTGGTGGTCTCCCGGCCGAGCTCCACGACGAGGTCGGTGACCGAGCCGGTCGGCACCGGTACGCGCATCGCGATGCCGTCGAGCTTGCCCTTGAGCTCGGGGATGACCAGGCTGGTGGCCTTGGCCGCACCGGTCGTGGTCGGGATGATGTTGATCGCCGCGGCGCGGGCCCGACGCAGGTCCTTGTGCGGGAAGTCCAGGATGACCTGGTCGTTGGTGTACGCGTGGATCGTGGTCATCAGGCCCTTGTTGATGCCGAAGTTCTCCAGCAGGACCTTGGCCATCGGCGCGACGCAGTTCGTCGTGCAGGACGCGTTCGAGATGATGTTGTGGCTGGCGCCGTCGTACTTGTCGTCGTTGACGCCCATCACGATCGTGATGTCCTCGCCCTTGGCGGGCGCGGAGATGATGACCTTCTTGGCGCCGGCCTCGGTGTGCTTGCGGGCGTCGTCGGCCTTGGTGAAGTGACCGGTCGACTCGATGACGATGTCGGCGCCCAGGTCGCCCCAGCCCAGGGCGGCAGGGTCCCGCTGGGCCTGCGTCTTGATCCGCTTGCCGTCGATCGAGATGGACTCGTCGTCGTAGGTGACCTCGGCGTCGAGCTTGCCCAGCAGCGAGTCGTACTTGAGCAGGTGCGCCAGGGTCTTGTTGTCGGTCAGGTCGTTGACGCCCACGATCTCGACGTCGGCGCGTTGGTCGAGAACCGCGCGGAAGAAGTTACGGCCGATGCGGCCAAACCCGTTGATACCAACCCGGATGGTCACAGGACACATCTCCTCGCCGTTTCGCCGGCGCCCTTGGCAGCCGGCCGCCAGAGTGATCTGGCCGCTCCGCCGCTCCTGCCACCGCGACAAAACCACCGACCACGCGACGGCGACGCCGGTGAGCGACCCGAGTCGGCCCCATCGCCGAACAACGTGACGATATCGCCAGTCGGAAAGTTCCGCCGCGCGGGGGCCAAAATTCGATCATGACACCGGTGGGCCGGCAGCCATCGACCGGCAGGCCTGCGGTCGAGACAAGGGCGCCCCGCTCACCGGCAGTCGGTGAGCGGGGCGCCCTTGTCACGGTCGGATCGGAGCGGTCAGCTCACCATCATCTCGGGGGTGACCGCCGACTCTGTGTCTGGGATGCCGAGGTCGCGGGCGCGCTTGTCGGCCAGCGCCAGCAGCCGGCGGATCCGGCCGGCGATCGCGTCCTTGGTCATCGGCGGGTCGGCGAGCGCACCCAACTCCTCCAGCGAGGCCTGCCGGTGCTCCAGCCGCAGGTGGCCGGCGCTGGACAGGTGCTGGGGCGCCGTCTCCCCGAGGATCTCCAACGCCCTGGCGACCCGGGCGGCCGCGGCGACCGCGGCCCGCGCGGAGCGGCGCAGGTTGGCGTCGTCGAAGTTGGCCAGCCGGTTGGCGGTGGCGCGCACCTCGCGCCGTACCCGCCGCTCTTCCCAGGCCAGCACGCTGCTGTGCGCGCCGATCCGGGTGAGCAGCGCACCGATGGCGTCGCCGTCCTTGACCACGACGCGATCGACGCCACGCACCTCCCGCGCCTTGGCGGTGATGCCGACCCGCCGGGCCGCACCCACCAGGGCGAGCGCCGACTCCGGGCCGGGGCAGGTGACCTCCAGGGCGCAGGAGCGGCCGGGCTCGGTCAGCGAGCCGTGGGCCAGGAACGCGCCCCGCCACGCGGCCACCGCGCAGCACATGTTGGCCGAGACGACGTGCGACGGGAGTCCGCGGACCGGACGGCCGCGCACGTCGAGCAGGCCCGTCTGGCGGGCGAGCGCCTCGCCGTCCTTGACCACCCGCAAGATGAAGTGGGTGGCCCTGCGCAGCCCCCCGGAGGCGAGCAGGTGCACCTCACTGGCGTACCCGTACACCTCGGCGATCTCGGTACGCAGCCGCCGCGCCACCGAGTTGGTGTCCAGCTCGGCCTCCACCACCACGCGCCCGGAGACAATGTGCAGCCCGCCCGCGAACCGCAGGAGGGCCGCCATCTCCGCCCGGCGGCAGCAGGGCTTGGCCACGCTAACCCGGCTGAGCTCGTCTTTGACCGCGCCGGTCATCGCCATTGTGTCGTCACCTCATGGGCCGATCCGTCGTCTGTGCGTCAGTATCCATCGCCGGTCCTGGCCGGCCGACTCGATCACGGAGGACCCAGTACAGCCTCCAGGGCTGCCGCCAGCGCGGCCGGGTCATGTCGCGGAGACCCGTCGGGTACCGCGACGGGCGCGAGGGAGAGTCGCGCACCCAGCGATTCTGCCGCACGGTGTACCGGCTCGGGGTCTCCAACCGCTTTCCCGTCGGCAAGTACTACATCGAACCGGAGGCCGGGGAGGTAACGGGCAAGCGCCGCCAAATGGTCCGGCAGCGACAACCCGGACGTCTCTTTCTCGGCCGCGAGATTGAGCGTGACCAGGCGTTTTGCCCGGCTGTTCGACACCGCGGCGGCCAGGTCCGGCACCAGGAGGTGGGGTATGACACTCGTGAACCACGAGCCCGGACCGAAGATCAACCAGTCGGCCGCCTCGACCGCCGCCAACGCCTCGGCGCAGGCGACCGGCCGTTCGGGCAGCAGCCGCACCCTCCGGACCTCACCGCGGGTGACCGCGACCGCGTGCTGACCGCGCACCGCGACCACGTCGTCGGGGCGGGCCGGGTCGCCGCCCAGGACGTCGGCCTCGAGGCTCACCGCGTGCCGCGACATCGGCAGTACCCGGCCGCAGCAGCCCAGCAGCCGGGCGGCGTGGTCGAGCGCGTCGACCGGATCGCCCATCAGCTCCATGAGGCCCAGCAGCGTCAGGTTGCCGACCGGGTGGCCGGACAGCTGCCCGTTGCCGTCGAAACGGTGCTGGAAGAGACGGGCGGTCAGGTCGGCCGTCGGATCGTCGGCGTCGGCCAGTGCGACGAGGGCCTGCCGCAGGTCGCCGGGGGGCAGCCCGCCCCGCTCGGCCCGAAGCCGGCCGCTGGAGCCGCCGTCGTCGCCAACGGTGACAACGGCGGTGACCTCCAGCTCACGGCGCTGCCGGCCCGCACTCCACTGGCCGCGCAGCAGCCGCAGCGCACGCAGGGACGCGGAGAGGCCGTGGCCACCACCGAACGCGACGACCCGCAGCGGCCCGGCGGCGTCGTGCGGCCCGCTCATTCCCGCCCCAGGTCACGGTGCTGTGCCGAGGCCGACATCCGCGCCTCGCGCAGCCGGCGCGCCAGTTCCTCGGCGATCGCCACACTGCGGTGCTTGCCGCCGGTACAGCCGACGGCCACCGTGACATAGCGCTTCCCCTCCCGCTCGAAGCCGGGAGAGGTGGCATTGAGCAGCCGGGCGAGCGTCTCCACGAACGTGACCGCGCCGTGCTGACCCAGCACGTACCGGCTGACCTCCGGCTCGCGGCCGGTGTGGTCACGCAGCTCGGAGACCCAGTACGGGTTGGGCAGGAACCGGGCGTCCACCACGAAGTCGGCGTCGGGCGGCAGCCCGTACTTGAAGCCGAACGACAGCACCGTGACGCGCAGCCGCCGGGCGTCCTCCGTGGCGAACATCTCCTCGACGCGCGCCCGGAGCTGGTTGACGTTGAGGTGACTGGTGTCGATGAAGACGTCGGCCTGCTCACGCGCCTCGCTCAGCAGCTCCCGCTCGGCGGCGATGCCGTCGGACAGGCGCCCCTCCCCCTGCATCGGGTGTGGGCGGCGCACGCTCTCGAAGCGTCGGATCAGCACGTCGGTGTCGGCGTCGACGAAGACCACCTGCGGGTGGAAACCGCGCTCCCGCAGCGCCTTGATGGCGCCGCCCAGGTCGGTGGAGAAGGCGCGGCTGCGCACGTCCAGGACCATCGCGGTACGCCGGGCCGTGCCGCCCGCGGCGAAGGCCAGCTCAGCCATGTCGAGCATGAGCGCCTGCGGCAGGTTGTCCACGACGTAGTAGCCGACGTTCTCCAGCGCCCGGGCCACTGTGCTGCGGCCACCGCCGGACATCCCGGTCACGATCACCAGGTCGGTCTCCGAGCGCTCCGGCTCGGACGCCTCGGCGGTAACGGCGGTACGTTCTGTCACGCTTCCCCCTAGCCCGTCGCGCCTCACGCGACGGCTCACCCGGCACCGATCCTAGGGGGACTGCGGTGCGCCATTGGCGCCGGCCGCGTTTCCCGCAGGGAGATTTGTACCTCTTTCTCCGGTATTGGCGAGGTCGGAGGCTGCCTCCGGCTGGGCGGCGGACACGTCCGCCGGCTGGGCGGGCT
>NZ_BOON01000010.1 GCF_016863255.1 Planosporangium mesophilum | reverse complement strand
CTCCGGCCGGCCGGGCGCCGAGCGCGACGAGGATAGCGTCCGCCGTACGCCGGCCGATCCCCGGCACCTCGACGATCTCCTCCACCGTCGCGGCCTTGAGCCGCTTGACGGAGCCGAAGTGGCGCAGCAGCGCCTTCCGGCGCACGTCGCCGAGGCCGGGCACCGAGTCCAGGTCTGACACGGTCATCCGCTTGGAGCGCTTCTGCCGGTGGTACGTGATGGCGAAGCGGTGGGCCTCGTCACGTACCCGCTGGAGCAGGTAGAGCCCCTCCGAGGTACGCGGCAGTACGAGCGGGTACTCGTCGTCGGGCACCCAGACCTCTTCGAGCCGCTTGGCCAGCCCGCAGACCGCCACATCGGTGACGCCGAGGTCGGCCATCACCCGGGCGGCCGCGTTGACCTGCGGCTGACCGCCGTCGACCACGAGCAGGTGCGGCGGGTACGCGAACTTGCGCGGCCGGCCGGTCTCCGGATCGATGCCGGGGCGGGCCCCGGCCTCGGGGGCGACCGGCTCCGCTACGGTCACCTCCGTACCGGCCGACTCGGCGAGCGCCTGCTTGTACCGGCTGAACCGGCGGCGCAGCACCTCCGAGATGGCCGACACGTCGTCGGTGGCGCCGTTGATCGCGAACCGCCGGTACTCGCTCTTGCGCGCGAGCCCGTCCTCGAACACGACCATGCTCGCCACCACGTCGGTGCCCTGGATCTGGGACACGTCGTAGCACTCGATCCGCAGCGGCGCGGTGTCCAACCCGAGCGCGTCGGCGATCTCCTCGAGGGCGCGGCTGCGGGTGGTCAGATCGCCGGCACGGCGCAGCTTGTGCTGGGTCAGCGCCTGCTGCGCGTTGCGCGCGACGGTCTCCTGGAGGGACTTCTTGTCGCCCCGCTGCGGTACCCGGATGGTGACCCGGCTGCCACGCAGCCCGGACAGCCAGTCGGCGAGGGCGTCGACGTCGGCGGGTAGCTCCGGTACCAGCAGCTCACGCGGGATCTCGCCGCCACCCGTACCGGTCTCGCTCTCCTCCCCGTACACCTGCGAGCAGAAGTGGTGGACGAGGTCGCCGGGGCTGAGGTCCTCGGTCTTCTCCACGACCCAGCCCCGCTGGCCGCGCACCCGGCCGCCACGCACGTGGAACACCTGCACCGCGGCCTCCAGCGGGTCGTCGGCGAACGCCACCACGTCGGCGTCGGTGCCGTCGCCGAAGACGACGGCCTGCTTCTCCATCGCCCGGCGCAGTGCCGTCAGGTCGTCTCGCAGGCGGGCGGCCCGCTCGAACTCCAACTCTGCCGAGGCGGCCTGCATCTCGCGCTCCAGCCGCTTGACCATCGAGTCGGTCCTGCCGGCCATGAAGTCGCAGAAGTCGAGCACGATCTGGCGGTGCTCGTCGGCGCTGACCCGGTCCACGCACGGCGCCGAGCACTTGCCGATGTCCCCGAGCAGGCACGGGCGCCCGATCCGGCTGGCCCGCTGGAACACGCCGGCCTTGCAGGTACGCGCCGGGAAGACCCGCAGCAGCAGGTCGAGGGTCTCCCGGATGGCCCAGGCGTGCGCGTAGGGCCCGAAGTAGCGCACCCCCTTGCGCTTGGCCCCGCGCATCACCTGCAGGCGCGGGTACTCCTCGTCGAGGGTCACCGCGAGGTACGGGTAGGTCTTGTCGTCGCGGTAGCGGACGTTGAACCGCGGGTCGTACTCCTTGATCCAGGCGTACTCGAGCTGGAGCGCCTCGACCTCGGTGCCGACGGTGACCCAGTCGACGGAGGCCGCGGTGGTGACCATCTGCTGGGTACGCGCGTGCAGCGTCCAGACGTCGGCGAAGTACGAGTTGAGCCGCTGCCGCAGGCTCTTGGCCTTGCCGACGTAGATCACCCGGCCGGACGGGTCACGGAACCGGTAGACACCGGGCTCTTCGGGAATCGATCCCGGGGCGGGGCGGTAAGTGGACGGATCCGGCACGCTAGTGAGCGTAGCCCGCGGGTACGTCAAGATCGCTGTCTGCGGGTGCCCGGCTTCCCGCAGGCGAGCCGGGCAGCCCGCGACAGGGATCCCTGCGACCGGGATCAGGCCAGGACGATGCTGTCACCCTGTACGTTGACCGGCTTGGCCGCGAGCGGTGCCTTCGCCGGGCCGCCCTTCACCGAACCGTCGGCCGCCGAGAACTTGCTGCCATGGCACGGGCAGTTGATGGTTCCGTTGGCGACGGTGGTGACCAGGCAGCCGGAGTGGGTGCAGACGGCGGTGAACGCCTTGTACTCGCCGGCGACCGGCTGGGTCACCACGAGCTTCTGGCTCTCGATGACCTTGCCACCGCCGACCGGGATCTCGTTCGTCTTCGCGAGCGCGGCGCCGGCCTGCTGGCCACCCTGCTGCTGGCCAGAAGCGGCGGGTGCGCTGGGTGCGCCGCCGCTGCTGTCGGTGCCCGTGTTCGGAGCCGGGCTGGAGGTGTCGCTGCCGCAGGCGGCCAGTACAGCCGCCGCACCGACACCGGCGGCACCGGCGATGACGCCACGCCTGGTGGTTTCGCTCATCTTGCTCCTCATGCTCGGGTGGGCCTCTGTCGTCCGTACCTACGCAGCCGCGTGCCGACCGGTTCACCGGGGCACGCGGCCGCCGTCAGGCTCTCACGCCTCCACAACGGCCCCGTCGCCGTTGTGGGGAGATCAGTGAGGCCACCCGGGACCACCCCGGTACGGGGGTGGGCCCCCTTACCGCGCGGCGGTCGCCCGCTTCGTGGCCTTGCGGACGGGCGCCTTGGCGACCTTGGTCGCCGTGGTCGCCGCCGCCTTGGTCGCCTTGGTCGCCTTGGTCGCCGCCGCCTTCCGGGCCGGGGCCTGGCCGGAGCCGTTGGCCTTGGCGGCGCGCTCCTGGGCGCTGCCGCCGGTCGGCTGGCCGTCGAGGTCCAGCACCTCGCGCAGGAACGCACCGGTGTGGCTCTCGGCGATCTCCGCGACCTCCTCGGGCGTACCCATCGCGACGACGGTGCCGCCCCGGTGGCCACCCTCCGGACCCATGTCGATCAGCCAGTCGGCCGTCTTGATCACGTCGAGGTTGTGCTCGATCACGATGACCGTGTTGCCCTTGTCGACCAGGCTCTCCAGGACCAGCAGCAGCTTGCGGATGTCCTCGAAGTGCAGGCCGGTGGTCGGCTCGTCCAACACGTACACGGTCCGGCCGGTCGAGCGCTTCTGCAACTCGGCGGCCAACTTGACACGCTGGGCCTCACCGCCGGAGAGCGTCGGCGCGGGCTGGCCGAGCCGGACGTACCCCAGGCCGACGTCGACGAGCGTCTTGAGGTGGCGGTGGATCGCCGGGATGGACTCGAAGAACTCGGCCGCCTCCTCGATCGGCATGTCCAGCACCTCGGAGATCGTGCGGCCCTTGTAGTGGACCTCGAGCGTCTCCCGGTTGTACCGGGCGCCCTTGCACACCTCGCACGGCACGTACACGTCGGGCAGGAAGTTCATCTCGATCTTGATGGTGCCGTCACCCGCGCAGGCCTCGCACCGGCCGCCCTTGACGTTGAACGAGAACCGTCCCGGGCCGTAGCCGCGCACCTTCGACTCGGTGGTCTCGGCGAACAGGCGCCGGATGTGGTCGAAGACCCCGGTGTACGTGGCCGCGTTCGACCGGGGGGTGCGCCCGATCGGCGACTGGTCCACGCCGACGACCTTGTCGACCTCGTCCAGACCGGTGACCCGGGTGTGCCGGCCGGGGACCATGCGGGCGCCGTTGATCTGGTTGGCGAGCACGGCGTGCAGGATGTCGTTGACCAGCGTCGACTTACCGGAGCCGGAGACGCCGGTGACCGCGACGAACTGGCCCAGCGGGAACGACACGGTCAGGTTGCGCAGGTTGTTCTCGCGCGCGCCGTGCACGGTCAACTCCCGGCCGGTCGTACGCGGCCGGCGGACCGTCGGCGTCGGGATGGCGCGCCGCCGCGACAGGTACGCCCCGGTCAGCGACTCCTCGTTGGTCAGCAGGTCGGCGAGGGCGCCGCTGTGCACGATCTTGCCGCCGTGCTCGCCCGCGCCGGGGCCGATGTCGACGATCCAGTCCGCGGTACGGATGGTGTCCTCGTCGTGCTCGACGACGATCAGGGTGTTGCCGAGCTTCTTCAGCCGGACCAGGGTCTCGATCAACCGGTGGTTGTCGCGCTGGTGCAGCCCGATACTGGGCTCGTCCAGCACGTAGAGCACGCCCACGAGGCCGGAGCCGATCTGGGTGGCCAGGCGGATGCGCTGCGCCTCGCCACCCGACAGGCTGCCGGCCGGCCGGTCCAGCGACAGATAGTCGAGCCCGACGTCGACCAGGAAGCGCAGCCGGGCGTTGATCTCCTTGAGCACCCGCTCGGCGATCAGCTTCTGCCGGCCGGTCAGCTTCATCCTGCCGAGGATGTCGGCGGCCTCGCCCACCGACAGGCCGCACAGCTCGGCGATGCTGCGCCCATCGAGGGTCACCGCGAGGATCTCGGGCTTGAGCCGGGCACCGCCGCACGCGCCGCACGGCACGTCGCGCATGTACCCCTCGTACTTCTCCCTCGACCACTCCGACTCGGTGTCACCGTGCCGGCGCTCGATCCACTGCACCACACCCTCGAAGCCGGTGTAGTAGGAGCGCTCCCGCCCGTACTTGTTCCGGTAGCGGACGTGCACCTGGTCGTCGGAGCCGTACATGATCGCCTTCTGCGCGCGGCTGGACAGCGCGCGCCACGGCGTGTCGAGGCTGAAGCCCTGCTCGGAGCCGAGCGCTTCGAGCAGACGCAGGAAGTACTCCAGGGTGTGGCCGCCCGACCAGGGCTGGATCGCCCCTTCCCGGAGGCTGCGCTCCGGGTCGGGGATGATCAGCTCCGGGTCGACCTCCTTCTTGGTGCCGATACCGGTGCACTCCGGGCAGGCGCCGAACGGCGAGTTGAACGAGAAGCTGCGCGGCTCGAGGTCGTCGATGGCGAGCGGGTGCTCGTTGGGGCACGCCAGGTGCTCGGAGAAGCGCCGCTCGCGATGCTCGTCGTCCTCGGCGAGATCGACGAACTCCAGGATGACCACGCCGCCGGCGAGCTTGAGGGCGGTCTCGACCGAGTCGGTCAGCCGCTGCTTGGCGCTGCTCTTCACGGCGAGGCGGTCGACGACCACCTCGATGGTGTGCTTCTCCTGCTTCTTGAGCTTCGGCGGCTCGGTCAGCGGGTACACCACGCCGTCGACCCGGGCCCGCGCGAAGCCCTTGGACTGCAGCTCCGCGAAGAGGTCGACGTACTCACCCTTACGCTCGCGCACCACCGGCGCGAGTACCTGGAAGCGGGTGCCCTGCTCCATGGCCAGGACCCGGTCGACGATCTGCTGCGGGGTCTGCTTGGCGATCGCCTCGCCGCAGACCGGGCAGTGCGGCTCGCCCACCCGGGCGTACAGCAGCCGCAGGTAGTCGTAGACCTCGGTGATCGTGCCGACCGTCGAGCGCGGGTTGCGCGAGGTCGACTTCTGGTCGATCGAGACCGCCGGGCTGAGGCCCTCGATGAAGTCCACGTCGGGCTTGTCCATCTGCCCGAGGAACTGCCGGGCGTACGACGACAGCGACTCGACGTAGCGGCGCTGGCCCTCGGCGAAGATCGTGTCGAAGGCAAGGCTGGACTTGCCCGAGCCGGAGAGCCCGGTGAAGACGATCAGTGCGTCCCGAGGAAGCTCAAGGCTGACATCGCGCAGGTTGTGCTCCCGCGCTCCGCGAATGATCAGTCGGTCGGCCACAGCCCGCCCATCAGTAGTTGATCTGTCCCGATTGACACCCATCCGGATGCCGCAGCAACTGTAGCCGCGGGGTATGACAATTTCCGTCTCACGCCGGCCAGCCGCTGTCCACCAGGGTACTGACCACCCGTCCGACTGAACCCCGGCCCTGAGAAGGCGTGCGCCCGGGATCTGTGCGGATCTCGGGGCGGCGACCTACGGGCGGGCCCGGCCGCGTCGCTCCTGCTTCGGCACCCACGCCCAGCTCGCCCCGGCCTCGGCCGCCAGCCGGTCCTGCCGGCGCCGGCTCTCGGCCGACTGCTCCCGCATCAGCTTGCGCCAGCTCGCCAACCGGCGCGGCGCCAG
Organism: Planosporangium mesophilum; assembly: GCF_016863255.1. Classification (GTDB taxonomy): domain Bacteria; phylum Actinomycetota; class Actinomycetes; order Mycobacteriales; family Micromonosporaceae; genus Planosporangium; species Planosporangium mesophilum. The sequence continues at coordinate 94,128 of NZ_BOON01000010.1, read as the reverse complement.
CTCACCGACCTCGATCGCGGCGCGGACGCCGCAGTCCGGCTCGGCGTCGTGCCGGCAGTCGCCGAACCGGCACCGCGCGGCCAGGGCCGCCACATCGGCGAAGGCGCGGTCGAGGCCGAAGCCGCCCCCGAGACCGGAGCCCGGGACGGAGTCACCGCCGATCATGCCGACCGCGCGTATCCCCGGTGTATCGATCACCACACCCCCGCCCGGCAGCGGGATCAAGGTACGGAAGGTGGTGGTGTGCCGGCCCCGTCCGTCGGCGCGCAGCGCCTGCGTCGTCAGGACCGTCGTCCCGGCGAGCGCGTTGACCAGGCTCGACTTGCCCGCCCCCGAGGGGCCGAGCAGGCCGAGCGTGCCGCCCTCCGGCAGGTACGACCGCAGCTGCGCCACGCCGTCACCGGTACGCGCGCTGACCGCGTGCACGGGTACGCCCGGGGCGACCGCCGCGAGCTGCGCCACCACGTCGTCGGGGCGCGGCACGAGGTCGGCCTTCGTCGCGATCACGATCGGCCGGGCGCCGGACGAGTACGCGAGGGCGAGCAGCCGCTCCATCCGACCGGGGTCGGGCTCCGGGTCGAGCGGCTCGACGACGGCCGCCACGTCGAGGTTGGCGGCCAGCACCTGGGCGTGGGAGGCGGCCCCGGCGCTGGCCCGGACCACGGCGGTGCGCCGGGGAAGCACCGACTCGACGGTCAACCGCCGGTCGGGCCAGGTGTGTACGACCACCCAGTCGCCCGCGCACGGGAGCACGACCGGGTCGGCCGCCGCGGCGGCGAGGATCGAGCCGGCCAGGCTGGCGCGGGCCGCGCCGGAATCGCCCAGGACGGTACAGACGCCACGATCGACCCGCAGAACTCTGGCCGGCCGCCGGCCTCGGCGGTCGTAGGCGGCGTAGGCGCCCGCGAAGTACGGGTCCCAACCGAGGGACCGCAGGTCGAACGTCATCGTCTTTCCTGTCTGTCATGGCTTTGCCGGTGCCCGGACGAGGCGGGGCGTGATGCCCCGTCCGGTGGGACGATGAACGCGTTCGCCACCGACGGTAGGTGCCGGCCGGGCCGAGCGAAACCGAATATCGCGGGCGGCGACGGTCGTCGAGAGCGCCCGACCGGGGCGGCTTACAGTGTGGAGATGACCGCCGACCCGCTCGTACTCCTCCCCGAGGTCGACCGGGCAACGGCCCGGCTGCTCGCGACGGTGCGCAAGCTCGACGACGCCGCCGTCGGGGAGCCCTCGCTGCTGCCCGGCTGGACCCGCGGGCACCTGCTGACCCACCTCGCGCGCAACGCCGAGGCCTGCGTCAACCTGCTGACCGGCGCCCGTACCGGTGTCGAGACCCCGATGTACCCCAGCGACCAGGCGCGCGAGGAGGCCATCCAGGCCGGCGCCGGCCGCCCGATCGCCGAGCACGTCGCCGACCTGAGCGCGTCGGCGGAGCGCCTGGACGAAGCGGTGGCGCAGATGCCGCCGGTGGCGTGGACCGCATCCGTACGCTGGCGCGGCGGCCACACCAGGCCCGCCGCCTACATCCCCTGGGCCCGGCTGTGCGAGGTGGAGATCCACCACGTCGACCTGGATGCCGGGTACCGCCCCGCGGACTGGCCGGACGCCTTCGTGCACCGGCTGCTGCACGACCTGGCCGCCGACCTCGCCGACTCGGTGGCCCCGGTGCGGCTGCACGCCGCCGACCTCGATCACGAGTTGACCATCGGAGCCGATCCCACCGTGACCGTGAACGGGACCGGGCACGCGATCGCCTCCTGGCTCAGCGGCCGCTCGGACGGCGCCGACCTCACGGTCACGCCCCCGGGGCCGCTGCCGACCGTACCGATCTGGAAATGAGGATGCGCACGTGACGTACACCGGTCAGGTCTCACCCGGCGGTCCGCCGGACGTCCGGGAACTCGCCGAGCTGACAATCGTCAAGGTGTCCGTCGGCCCGATGGACAACAACGCGTACCTGCTGCGCAGCGCGGGTGAGCAGTTGCTGATCGACGCGGCCAACGAGCCCGACCGGCTGCTGTCGCTGCTCGGCGCGGGCGGGCTGTCCACCGTGGTCACCACGCACCGGCACGGCGACCACTGGCAGGGCCTGGTGGACGTCGCGGGGATCACCGGCGCCGAGTCGCTGGCGCACGAGGCGGACGCGCCGGAGATCCCGGTCGTGACGCAGACGCTGACCGACGGCGACAGGGTACGGGTGGGAGACGCCGAGCTGGAGGTCATCCACCTCGTCGGCCACACACCCGGGTCGGTCGCGCTGCTCTACCGCGACCCGGGCGGGCACCCGCACCTGTTCACCGGAGACTCGCTGTTCCCGGGCGGCCCCGGACGCACCACCAACCCGCAGGACTTCGACTCGCTCATGACCGACCTGGAGAACAAGATCTTCGGCCGGCTGCCCGACGACACCTGGTTCTACCCGGGGCACGGCAACGACAGCACGCTCGGCAAGGAGCGGCCCTCGATCCCGGAGTGGCGCGCCCGCGGCTGGTGACGACGAGACGGCGGCGCCACCGAACGCATTCGGTGGCGCCGCCGAATCTTCCCCGCCGACGGGGGTAGGGCGGCGCTGCCGACGCGTCGTCACCAGCACTCCACGGGGCCGCGATGATCTATGGGTACCCCGACCACCCCACCGTGGTCGCCGGGGACCGCCTCACGCTGCGGGTGTCGACGGACGCGCCCCGGTTCCGGGTCGACTTCCACCGCTGGGGCGACCGCGTCCGGTTGCAGGGGCGGTCGCCGTGGTGGCCCGGGCGCCACGTGCCACCGCACCCCCCGTACCAGGACTGGGGACGGTCCGGCATCGGCCTGCACGGGGAGGAGCTAGCGGGCTGGCCGGCGTACCCGTTCACCGTTGCCCGTGACTGGCCGCCGGGGGTCTACCTCGCGTCCCTGGTGGAGAATGACGGGCGAGGTGTCCCCGGTCCGGACTCCCGCCATGCCAGGGCGCTCTTCGTGGTCCGGGCGCCCGGTGTCAAAGCCCGAATCCTGTACAAGCTGCCGCTGCTGACCTACCACGCGTACAACCAGGTGACCCCGCGGCCGTACGAGCCGGCGACGCGACGGGGCGGCTGGTCGCTGTACACCGTGCCGGGGCTGGACAAGCTGGCGCTACCGGTGCCGCCGTCGGTGTCGGTACGCCGCCCCGGCGGCGGTGTGGGCGGTACGCCCTGGGACATCGGGAACGTCGACCCGTACGACCCGACCCCCCGCCAGACCTTCGCGCACTGGGACGCGCCGTTCATCGCCTGGCTGGAGCGCACCGGACACCGCGTCGACTACTGCACCGACCTCGACCTCCACCGGTTCGGCGCCGACCTGCTGCGCCGGTACCGGCTGCTGCTCAGCGTCGGGCACGACGAGTACTACAGCGACGCCATGCGGGCCAACGTGGAGCGCTTCGTGCGCGGCGGCGGCAACGTCGCCTTCTTCGGCGGCAACACCTGCTGGTGGCGGATCACGTTCGACGACGACACCAGCTTCCGCCGGGAGAGCTTCTGGTGCGACGTACCGGACCCGGAGAACTCGCTGACGGGCGTCAGCTTCCGCAACGGCGGGGAGCGCGACGGCGACCGCCACCCGGTCCCGGTGGGCTACCGGGCCCAGCACACCGACCACTGGGTGTACGAGGGCACCGGTCTGCGCGACGGGGACACCTTCGGCGACCGGCCGGACGAGTACCTCGTCGGGTACGAGTGCGACGGGGCGCACTTCGACCGGGGACGGCTGCGGCGCGGCCTGCCGGTACGGCCGACCGGCGACGACGGTACCCCGGAGGACTTCACCATCCTCGGCGTCGGGGACGTGAGCGGCAGCGGGTGGGGGCGCGGGAACCGGGCGGCCACCATGGGGCTGCACGGCGGCAACGGGACCGTCTTCACCGCCGCCACCACCGACTGGGCCCGGCTGCTGGGCAGCGGGCGGTCGCCGGTGGTCGAACAGATCACCCGGAACGTGGTCGAGCGGCTGGCCGATGGGTCACCCCCATGACAGACGCTGCCCCGGACGCATCTCGATCATCTCGACGCCGGTCAGCCCGATCCCGTCCAGGGCCTCGCGGAACCGGGCCGGCACGGCCTGCGACCCGGGCGCGATGCCGTAGTGCATGGGCGCCACCCGGTCGACCCCGAGCAGGCGGGTGGCGACCGCGGCCTCCGCCGGGCCCATGGTGTGGTGGTCGCCCATCGGCAGCAGGGCCAACTCCGGCCGGTACACCTCGGAGATCAGCTCCATGCCGGGGAACGCGGCGGTGTCCCCGGCGTGGTAGATCCGGCTGCCGTCGGAGAACTCGAGGACGAAGCCGGCGGCGACGCCGACGTACGCCCCGGGGTCGGCGTCCACGCTCGAGCTGTGCTCGGCCGGCGTCATGGTGATCCGTACCCCCTCCAGGGTGACGATGCCGCCGACGTTCATGGTGCGGATGTTCCTGAGCCCCTTGGCGCTCAGCCAGTTACCCAGCTCCGCCACGGCGACGATCTTCGGTGTCCCGCGCCCGGCGACCCGGAACACGTCACCGAGGTGGTCGTGGTGGCCGTGCGTGATCAGGATGAGGTCGACCTCGCCCACGTCCTTGGCGTCGTCCGGGCAGAGCGGATTGCCGTAGGTCCACGGGTCGACCAGGACCACCTTCGACTCGGGGGTGACGAACCGGAACGTCGCGTGCCCCAGGCAGGTGATCTCGACGGCGTCCGTCATGGCGTCGGCGGCTCCACCCGTTTGCGGATGAGGAACGGCGGCATGGCCAGGGCGTGCATGGCGGTCCCCCGCAGGCACGCCAGGGCGTCCTGCGGCGTCTCGGCCAGCGGGTCGCCCTTGCCGTTGAGGGAGGTGTTGAGCAGCACCGGACAGCCGGTACGCGCGGCGAAGGCCCGCAGCAGCGCGTACAGGAAGGGGGTGTTCGTGGCGTCCACGGTCTGGAGCCGCGCCGTCCCGTCCACGTGCGTGATCGCCGGCAGCGCCGTGCGGTACTGCGGGCGGACGTCGGCGGCGTACTGCATGAACGGGGCCGGCCGGTCCACGTCGAAGATCGTGCTGGCGGCGTCGGCCAGCACGACAGGGGCCAGCGGGCGGAACCACTCCCGACCCTTGACCTGCGCGTTGATGAAGTCCCGCATGTCGGGGTGGCGGGCGTCGGCGATGATGCTCCGGTTGCCCAGCGCCCGCGGCCCCGACTCGCTGCGGCCCTGGTGCAGCCCGACCACCCGGCCGGAGTCGAGCAGGTCCACGATCCGGTCGACCAGGTCCGCCGGCTCCTCGACGACCAGCTCCGGGGGCGCGGCCCGCACCGCCCGCCGTACCGCAGCGGCGTCGGGGTCCGGGCCCAGGAAGTCGTTGGCCCAGCGGAAGCCGCTGGCGCCGCCGAGACAGTCGATCATCCCGTACAGGGCGGAGCCGAGCGCGGTACCGCCGTCGTGGGGGCTGGGTGGGATGAACAGGTCGCCGAACCGGCTCTCCCGCAGCAGCCGGCCGTTGGCCGAACAGTTCAGCGCGGTCCCGCCGGCGAAGCAGAGGTTGGCCGCGCCGGTCTCGCCGTGCAGCCATTCCGCGGCCCGCAGCACCGCGGTCTCGAACGCGCGCTGCCCCGCCGCCGCCAGGTCCGCACAGTCGTCGAACGACCCGGTCCCCTCCTGGAGGAACGCGAACCGGTCGCGCTGGGCGAACAGCTCCATCCACTCGTGCGGGATGGCGACCCGGTACTCGTCGATCTCCAGGTCGGGCAGGCCCAGCGCGTACGGGCGGCCGAACGGTGCCAGGCCCATCACCTTGCCCTCGTTGCCCTCGCCCGCCGGGAAGATGGTCCGCGTCAACAGGTAGTAGAAGCAGCCGAGCCCGGCCGGTTCGGCCCAGCGGCCGTGCCAGAGGTGCTTGCCGACGCACTCGACCCGCCCCCGCTCGCAGGTGTAGAACGACGCGACCTCCAGCAGCTCCGGGGTGGCGTCGACGGACGGGAAGGGCTCGGTGATGTCCTTGACCCGGCTGCCCTGGGCGTCCACCACCATGACGGCGGCCCGCTCGAACCCGGACGGATAGAAGGCGCTGTACAGGTGCGCGAGGTGGTGCGACACCGTGGCCACCCGTACCCCGTCGCGGAACGGCACGGTCCGGACGAGCTCCTCGCGGTAGGCGGGCAGGTGTTCGACCTCGTCGTCGGACGACCAGCACTCGACGACGAGGTCGACGGGCTCCCGCAGGCGCGGCAGCGCCGGCGCGTACAGGCTGCGCAGGTCGCCCCGGCGCCCCCAGTGGTGCTTGCGGCGGGACAGCCGCTCCTTCTGGAGGCTGTACACGGCCGACCCGCCGCTGACCAGGGCGATGGACGCGTCCTGGGTGCGGTTGATGCCGACAACAGTCGTCACTCGGGCCTCCCCTCGCGGACCTTCGGGTCGCCGGACCTACCCGGCGGGTACGGGACGCAAACCGGTGCTCAGGTGCGGTCGAGCCGAGGGAAGACGATCTCGTGGAGGACCAGCCGGACGACCGCCGCGATCGGAATGGCGATCAGGGCACCGACGATGCCGAGAGCGGCACCGCCGATCAGCACGGCGACCAGGGTGGCGGTCGCGGGCACGTCGACGGTGCGCCCGATGATCCGGGGCACCAGGAGGTAGTCCTCGGCGTGCTTGTAGACGACGAAGTAGACGGCCGTGGCGATCGCGACCGGTACCGAGACGATCAGCGACACGAGCGTGACGATGATTCCCGCGGTGACCGCGCCGACCACCGGAATCAGGTCGAACAGCCCGACCATGAGCGACAGCAGCAGCGGGTACGGGACGTGCCAGAAGACCAGCCAGGCGAACGCTAGGGCGGCGGCGATCAACGAGGTGATCAGGTTGCCCAGCACGTACCCGCCGATCTTGGCGAACGCCTCGTCGCCGAGCAGGATCGCGCGCGGGCGCCGCGACGCGGGTACCAGCCGGAAGAACAGCCGGCGGATCCGGGGCATGTCGGCCAGCAGGTAGACGGTCAGCACCAGCAGCGTCAGCGCGGAGACGAGAGCGTCGAACACGATGACGCCGGCGCCGAGCAGCCCGCCGAACAGCTTGGTGCCACCGGCGGCGCTGAACATCTGGGTCACGTGTTCGCGGACGTGGTAGTGGGTCTCCAGCCGCCCCAGCGTCGAGCTGTGGTTGTTCAACTGCTTCCAGTACGCCGGAAGCTCCTTGACGAACTGCTCGGTCTGGGCCACCAGCGGTGGAATCGCCGCGGCGAAGAACCCGAGGATCCCTCCGACCACGGCCAGACTCACGATGGTCACAGCGGCCCAGCGCGGCAGCCCCCGGCGCGTCAGCCACTGCACCGCGGGGTCGAGCCCTATCGCCAGGAACAGCGCGAGCACGATCAGCGCGATCACCCCGCCGGCCCGGAACAGGAACTGGAGGATGATGTACGTGGTCGCCACCCCGGCGGCGCCGAGCAGGCCGACCACGTACGGGGAGCGCCGGTTGATCGGCGGACCGGGCGGCCCCAGTTCGGGCGGGGGCTGTTCCCGGCGTAGCGCCCGCGCCTCGGCCTCGGCGGCCCGCTTCACCTCGACCTGATCGGTATCGGACAGTGCGGGGTCGCTCGCCGGGAGGGTGGTCTCCGCCACCCGGTCCGGACCGTCGCGTTCCCCCCGCTCTGCTGTGCCGTCGTGAGCTGGCACGGGACCCACCTCCGCGTTACCGCCCGGTGGTCTACCCGCTCATCGGCATCCGACACGCCAGTTTGCCGATCTCGGACTGCCCCTGGGGTTGAAGGGTTCCATTTGCGGTAGTAGTCGCCAGACGCGTCTCCGAGCCATCCGGCGTTTCCGAGCCGTCCCGCGTTTCCGAGCCAACCGAGGAGGCCGGCCATGACAACCCAGCGCCGCGACGACACCAGGCCCCAGTCGGTCAAGGAACGGCAACTCGACGCGCACCGGGTCGACCGGCGGGACAGTCACATGACGACCGACCAGGGCATCCCGGTCGAGGACACCGACAACTCACTCAAGGTCGGCGAGCGCGGGGCGAGCCTCCTGGAAGACTTCCACCTCCGGGAGAAGGTCACCCGGTTCGACCACGAGCGCATCCCGGAACGGGTCGTACACGCCCGCGGCTCCGGGGCGCACGGCTACTTCCAGGTGTACGACGACTCGCTGGCCGAGTACACGAGGGCGGAGTTCCTCCGTGATCCGGTGGCGGAGACGCCGGTCTTCGTCCGCTTCTCGACCGTGCAGGGCTCGCGCGGCTCGCCGGACACCGTCCGCGACGTCCGGGGCTTCGCCACGAAGTTCTACACCTCCCAGGGCAACTTCGACCTGGTCGCCAACAACTTCCCGGTCTTCTTCATCCAGGACGGCATCAAGTTCCCCGACGTGATCCACGCGGTCAAGCCGGAACCGCACAACGAGATCCCGACCGGCGCCTCGGCGCACGACACGTTCTGGGACTTCGTGTCGCTGCAGCCGGAGACCATGCACACCGTGATGTGGCTGATGTCCGACCGGGCCATCCCCCGCAGCTTCGCGATGATGCAGGGCTTCGGCGTACACACCTTCCGGCTCATCAACGACGACGGCCGGTCCACCTTCGTCAAGTTCCACTGGACCCCGAAGTCCGGCGTCAACTCGCTGGTCTGGGACGAGGCGCAGGAGATCGCCGGGCATGATCCGGACTTCAACCGCCGCGACCTGTGGGACCTGATCGAGGCCGGCCAGTTCCCCGAGTACGAGTTCGGGGTGCAGCTCATCCCGGAGAGCGACGCGGACCGGTTCGACTTCGACCTGCTCGACCCGACCAAGATCGTACCGGAGGAGGAGGTACCGGTACGGCCGGTCGGGCGGCTGGTGCTCAACCGCAACCCGGACAACTTCTTCGCCGAGACCGAGCAGGTGGCGTTCTGCGTGCAGAACGTGGTGCCGGGGATCGGCTTCACCGACGACCCGCTGATGCAGGCGCGGCTCTTCTCGTACCTCGACACGCAGCTGACCCGCCTGGGTGGCCCGAACTTCGCCTCGATCCCGATCAACCGGCCGATCGTGCCCGTGCGCCACACCGAGCAGGACGGGTTCCACTACGACGAGGTACCGCTGCGGCAGGCCAACTACGTGCCCAACTCGATCACCGACGGCTACCCGAAGCCGCTCGGCGAGAACGGGTACGTGCACTACCCCGAGCACGAGGAGGGGCCCAAGCTGCGCCGGCGCCCGGAGAGCTTCGCCGACCACTACAGCCAGGCGACCCTGTTCTGGAACAGCATGTCGCCCTGGGAGAAGAAGCACATCGTCGAGGCGTACCGCTTCGAGCTGGGCAAGGTGGCCCGCCGCTACATCCGGGAACGGGTCGTCGACCACCTCACCCACGTCGACCACGACCTGGCCGTCGCCGTCGCCGCCGGCATCGGGGTGGCCGAGCCGGCCAAGGCAGTCGACAACCACGGCCGCAGCTCACCGGCGCTCAGCCAGACCAACAAGACCGGGGACAACGGGATCAAGGGGCGCAAGGTGGCGTTCCTGGTCGCCGACGGGGTCGACCGGGCGAGCGTGATGGTGCTGCACGAGGCCCTCGAACGGGAGGACGCGGTGGGTGAGCTGCTCGCACCGGCGGACGGGGAGGTCCGGACGGCGGACGGCTCGCCGCTGGCCGTGGACCGGGCGATGAGCACCGTCGCCTCGGTGCTCTACGACGCCGTAGTGGTACCGGACGGGGCGGACGCCGTGGAGAAGCTCCGCACCAACGCGTACGCGCTGCACTTCGTCGCCGAGGCGTACAAGCACGCGAAGCCCCTGGCCGCGCTCGGTGCGGGTACCACGCTGTTCGAGACCGCCCACCTGCCGCCGTTCGCCAACGGGATCAACGGCAACGGGGCGGCCGCCGGCGTGATCGCCCGCGCGGAGTCCGGTGCGCCGACCGACGAGTTCGTGGCGGCGTTCATGAAGGCCCTCGCCGCACACCGGTTCCACGAACGCCCGGTCGAGACGGTCGTCGCCTAGCTCTCGGCCGTGGCCACCCGGCGCCGCTGGGTGTCCACGGCCGCCGGGGTGTGGCAGGGTTGCCGGCGTGCCGAGCCGCCCCTCCCCCGCCGACCTCGCCGCCGCAGCCGGGCGGGTGATCCCCGACGTCATCGCCCCGGACCTTGACGTCCTGTTCTGCGGCATCAACCCCGGACTGTGGTCGGCCGCGACCGGGCACCACTTCGCCCGGCCCGGCAACCGGTTCTGGCCGGCCCTGCACCGGGGCGGCTTCACGCCGCACCAACTACGCCCCGACGAGCAGGAACAGCTGCTCGGGTACGGGTTGGGCATCACCAACCTGGTCGAGCGGGGTTCGGCCCGGGCCGACGAGCTGACCTCCGAGGAACTGGTCACCGGCGGCGCGGCGCTGGAGGCGAAGGTCCGCGAATACCGGCCACGCTGTCTCGCCGTACTGGGGACCGGCGCGTACCGGGTGGCGTTCGGCGACCGCCGGGCGAAGGTCGGGCCGCAGCCGGCGCGGATCGGCGGAACGCCGGTGTGGGTCCTGCCGAACCCGAGCGGCCTGAACGCGCACTACTCGCTCGACGCGCTGGCGTCCGAGTTCGCCAAGCTACGCGAGGCGAGCCTCGCCGATCGGGGAGATCCGCGCTCTGGCGATGGCGCGTTAGGGCACCCTAAGGCATAAGCTGAACGGGTGACTGAGCAGCTGGACGAGGCAACCCTCGCGTTCGCGCACCGCATGTTCGACCTGGCCCGCTCCGGGCACACCGAAGAACTCGCCGCGCAGGTCGACGCCGGTCTGCCGGTCAACCTCACGAACGACAGCGGCGACACCCTGCTGATCCTCGCGGCCTACCACGCCCACCCCGACACCGTCGCCGCCCTGGTACAGCGGGGGGCTGACGTGAACCGCGTCAACGACCGGGGCCAGACGGCGCTGGGCGCCGGGGTGTTCCGCCAGAACCGGGAGATCGTGACGACGCTGCTGGCAGCGGGTGCCGACCCGGACGCCGGCCGCCAGTCGGCGATCGCCACCGCCTCCTTCTTCGACCTTCCGGAGATGCTCGGGCTGCTGCGCGGCACGCCTGCCTGATCAGTACCGGACGGCGACGCCGCCGTGGTGCGAGCAGGTGCCTCGGCGGCCGCGGGTACGCCAGCCGCCACTGTGGACAGCCGCCGGCTTCGTGGCGCCGGTGATTCCGATCATCCGATGTGAACGGCCGCGCCGTCACGACCAGCCCATCGGCGTTTGCGACCGCGTGAATCGGGACAACTACCCGCCATGACCGACATCGAAAGGCTCGTCCACGAGGAGTGGACCGCCGTCGAAGCCGACCGCCGCATCACCATCTCCGATCCGGCCGACGGCTGCGAGCTCTTCGCCGTGCCGGTGGCCAGGCCGGCCTCGGTGGACGCGGCGGTCGGCGCGGCGCGCTCGGCCGCGGCAGCGTGGGCGCGCACCCCGGCGGGCGAGCGGGCGGCGGCCGTACACCGGGCCGCCGACGCGGTCGCGGCCCGCGCCGACGATCTGGCCCGGCTGACCACCCTGGAGATGGGCAAGCCGCTGGGCGACGCCCGCGGCGGGGTCGACGCGGGCGTGGGGACGCTGCGGCAGTACGCCGAACTGGGCCCGGTGCACCGGGGCCGGTCGCTCAACGGCGAAGTGGGGGCCACCGACCTGATGGTGTACGAGTCGAGGGGCGTCGTCGCGGCGATCACCCCGTGGAACGACCCGGTCGCCGTCTCCTGCGGGCTGATCGGCGCGGCGCTGGTCACCGGGAACACCGTGGTGTACAAGCCGAGCGAGCGCACCCCGGCCACCGGCTGGCTGCTGGCACGCATCCTGTCCGAGCACCTGCCCGAGGGTGTGCTCACCCTGTTGCTCGGCGACGGCGAGGTCGGCGCCCGACTGGTCGACGCCGGGGTCGACGTGGTCGCCCATGTCGGTTCGACCGCGACCGGGCGGGCCATCGCCCGCGCCTGTGCCGGTACCGGTACCAAGGTGCTGCTGGAGAACGGGGGTAACGACCCGCTCATCATCGACGCCGACGTCGACCCTGAGTGGGCGGCGGAGCAGGCGGCGCTCGGGGCGTTCGCCAACGCCGGACAGATCTGTGTCGCGGTGGAGCGGATCTACGTGCACGAGGCCGTCGCCGAGCCGTTCCTCGCCGCCCTGGTCGCCAGGGCGCGGTCGTTGCGGACGGGGCCGGGAACGGAGCCGGCGACCCAGCTCGGGCCGCTGGTCGACCGGCGGATGCGCGACCACGTACACGGGCACGTAGCGCAGGCGGTCGCGGCGGGCGCGAAGCTGCTCACCGGCGGTGAGGTACCGGAGGGGCCCGGCTCGTTCTACCCGGCCACCGTGCTCACCCACTGCACCGACGACATGGCGGTACTGCGGGAGGAGACGTTCGGGCCCGTCGCCCCGGTCGCGGTGGTCGCTACGTTCGACGAGGCGCTCGAGCGGGCCTGCCAGGGCGAGTACGGCCTGGCCGCGAGCGTCCTCACCCGCGACCTGGCGCACGCCACCCGAGCCTGGCGGGAGCTACCCGTCGGCACCGTGAAGGTCAACAACGTGTTCGGCGGGGCGCCCGGCGGCGCCGCCCATCCCCGCCGTGCCAGCGGCCAGGGGTACGGCTACGGTCCGGAACTGCTCGACGAGATGACCCAGACCAAGGTGGTCCACCTGGCGACCCCGCCGTCGTGACCCGAACGGCCCGCCGCGGTGACCTCGCCTGACGGAGGTCACCGCGGCGGGCGTTGTCAGCGCGGTCGCAGGTTGTTCACAGGTCCCGCAGTCGCTGCGGGTCGACCTCCCGCTCGGGAAAGCGCCGGAGGTACTCCCGCTCCAGCTCGGACGTGCGCCGGTCGTGGTTGGTCAGCGCGTCCTCCGACCCGTGGCGGAACGTCAGATGCCTGGTGTCGTGCAGCCTGCGCAGCTCCCGAAGCAGGTCGTCCGTGCTCAGTGCCGCGGGGTCGACCCCCAGCCCCGGCCGGGCCACATCGTCGGGCGTCTCGTGGTACCTCACATCCATCACTGTCCTCCCGTCACGGCAACTGACCATGACGTATACCCCGCCCGGGCCTGTCACATTCGGGGATTAGCGCACGCCACCACGGGGAAACATCAGGTAGTGCGCCGAGAGGAGCGACGATGACGGACGTGATCAACCGAGAGCGGGCAGCGCAGCGCGCCGATGGCCGCTCCACAGCCGAACTGGTGAAGTTGGCATCGGAACAGATTTCGCACCTGGTCCGCGATGAACTGCGACTGGCGCAGGCCGAGCTCACGGCCAAGGGCAAGCAGGCCGGGATCGGCGCGGGCATGCTCGGCGCCGCCGGCGTCGTGGCTCTGTACGGCGGGGCCGCGCTTCTGACAACGGTGGTGCTCCTGCTCGCCCTGGTGATGCCCGCCTGGCTGGCCACGCTGATCGTCGGGGTCGTACTGCTCTTCATCGCCGGTGGCATGGCGCTGGTCGGGCGTGCCCGGATCCGCAAGGCGACTCCGCCGGTGCCCAAGCGCACCGTGCACAGCCTGCGCGAGGACATCGACACCGTGACTGAGGCGGTCAAGGAGAGGGGACATCGATGACGACGCCGGGCGCGCGGGACGGCGCGGAGGTGTCGCACAACGGTCCGGCCGACGTGGACGAGTTGCGCGCGGACATCGCGCAGACCCGCGCCGAACTCGGCGAGACCGTCCAGGCTCTGGCAGCCAAGGTCGACGTGAAGGCCCGGCTGCAGGAGACCGCCGACGGCGCGAAGGCCCGGCTGCGGGAGGGGCTGGTGGAGGCGCCGGAGCGGGCGCAGCACCTGGTCACCCGTACCGGCACGGCGGTGCGCCGTAACCCGGTGCCGTACCTCGTGGCGGCCGGCGCAGCGGCGTTGATCGTACTGCTGGTGCAGTGGAGGAGGAGCAGTCGTTGAACAAGGTCCTGTACAAGCCGCTCGGTCTGGCCTTCGGTGTGGCGGGTGGCGTCCTGGCCGGCATGGTGTTCAAGCAGGTCTGGAAGCTGGTCGCCGGGGAGGAGGACGCGCCCGACGCCACCTCCGAGGAGTACGGCTGGGCGGAGGTACTGGCCGCGGCCGCGATCCAGGGCGCGATCTTCGCCGTCGTGAAGGCCGCGGTTGACCGCGGCGGCGCGGCCGGCGTCCGCAAGCTGACCGGGGAATGGCCGGGCTGACGGTCCGTCGTCACTGTGAACGGGGTGGTGAACGGGGTTCACCACCCCGTTCGCACGCCTCCGACCGGCGGTAACGCAGGCGGAATAGCCTCATGATCGATGCTGTTCCGATTACAGTACGTCAACAGGCTACCGTTGACGCAGTCAGCGCGTTGTCCGCAACCGGTCCGGTGATCCTCCCCGCGGCCCGGACGGCGCAATCCGCCCCGGCGTCGGCCGGTGATCACACTCAGGACTATACGACCTATGCAGACCCGCTCCGATCTCCGCAACGTCGCAATCGTCGCCCACGTCGACCACGGTAAGACCACCCTGGTCGACGCCATGCTACGGCAGTCCGGCGCATGGCACTCCCGGGCCGAGATGGCCGACCGGGTCATGGACTCCATGGACCTGGAGCGGGAGAAGGGCATCACGATCCTCGCCAAGAACACCGCGGTCCGGTACCACCGGCCGGACGGCGAGGACGTCACCATCAACATCATCGACACCCCCGGCCACGCCGACTTCGGCGGCGAGGTCGAGCGTGGCCTCACCATGGTGGACGGCGTCATCCTGCTCGTCGACGCGAGCGAGGGCCCGCTCCCCCAGACCCGGTTCGTGCTGCGCAAGGCGCTCAAGGCCCGGCTGCCGATCATCCTCGTCATCAACAAGGTCGACCGTCCCGACGCCCGGATCAAAGAGGTCGTCGACGACACGTACGAGCTCTTCCTCGACCTTGACGCGGACGAGGCGCAGATCGACTTCCCCATCGTGTACGCCTGTGCGCGGGACGGACAGGCGTCGCTCAACCAGCCGGAGAACGGCGGCCAGCCGGACTCCGACAACCTGCAGCCGCTGTTCCAGACGCTGCTGGACACGATCCCGGCGCCCTCCCACCACGAGGGCTCGCCGCTGCAGGCCCACGTGACCAACCTGGACGCCTCGCCGTTCCTGGGCCGGCTCGCGCTGTGCCGGGTGCACGAGGGCACCATCCGCAAGGGCCAGACCGTGGCCTGGATGCGCGAGGACGGCGCAGTCGAGCGGGTACGCATCTCCGAGCTGCTCATGACCGAGGCTCTGGAGCGCAAGCCGGCCGAGGAGGCGGGGCCGGGCGACATCATCGCCGTCGCCGGCATCCCGGAGATCATGATCGGTGACACCCTCGCCGACCCGGAGAACCCGCAGGCGCTGCCGCGGATCACCGTCGACGAGCCGGCCATCTCCATGACCATCGGCACCAACACCTCGCCCCTCGCCGGCCGGGTCAAGGGCGCCAAGGTGACCGCGCGGCTGGTCAAGGACCGCCTCGACCGGGAGCTGATCGGCAACGTCTCGCTGCGCATCCTGCCGACCGAGCGCCCGGACGCCTGGGAGGTCCAGGGCCGTGGTGAGCTGGCGCTGGCCATCCTGGTCGAGCAGATGCGCCGCGAGGGCTACGAGCTGACCGTCGGCAAGCCGCAGGTCGTCACCCGCGAGATCGACGGCAAGACCTGCGAGCCGGTCGAGCGGCTGACCATCGACTCGCCCGAGGAGTACCTCGGCGCGATCACCCAACTGCTGGCCACCCGCAAGGGGCGCATGGAGCAGTTGATCAACCACGGCACCGGCTGGATCCGGATGGAGTGGCTGGTCCCGGCACGCGGCCTGATCGGCTTCCGTACCGAGTTCCTCACCGACACCCGTGGCACCGGCATCCTGCACCACGTCTTCGAGTCGTACGAGCCGTGGTTCGGCGAACTGCGCACCCGGGCGAACGGCTCGCTGGTCGCCGACCGGGCCGGGGTGGCCACCCCGTTCGCCATGATGAACCTCCAGGAGCGCGGCACGATGTTCGTCGAGCCGACCACCGAGGTGTACGAGGGCATGATCGTCGGCGAGAACTCCCGCGCCGACGACATGGACGTCAACATCACCAAGGAGAAGAAGCTCACCAACATGCGCGCGTCCACCAGCGACGAAACCGAGAAGCTGATCCCGCCGCGCAAGCTGTCGCTCGAGCAGGCCCTGGAGTTCTGCCGCGAGGACGAGTGCGTGGAGATCACCCCGGAGGCCGTGCGCATCCGCAAGGTGCACCTCGACCAGAAGGAGCGCGAGCGGATCTTCCGCCGCCAGCAGCGCTCCAACTGATCTTCGGTCCAGGCCGACTGATCCCAAGAAGCGGCCGGTGTCACCCCTTCCGGGTGGCGCCGGCCGTTTCGCGTCTGCGGCGCGGCGCCATTCGGCGCCGGTGGCGCAGCGCCCACACCGCCAGCGCGCCGAGGGCGGCCACCTCGACGACCGCGCCCGGCCAGCGGGTGACGATGGCGAGGTTCAGGCTGTTGGACAGCACCACGACGCTCAGCGCCGCCACGACCACCGCGGTGCCGCGCAGCAGTCTCGGGCCCGCTGCCGCGGCCAGCACCGCCGCCGGGGTCGCCGCGTACCAGGGGTAGACCACCGGCGCCAGGACGACCGTGGCGGCCAGCGCCACGCCGGCGCCGGTGACGGCGGCCCGGACCCCGCCCGCGCGGGCGGCCCGCCTCCACACCACGACGAACGCGGCGGGCAGCAGCGCGTAGAGCGCGACCGCCCGCGCCGCCTCGACCGTCGCGCCGATCGTGTCGTGCCGGGTGAAGAACGAAGCCGGCGCACCCAGGACCGCACCGACCGCACTCGGCGGCGACATCCAGGACACCGGCTGGTGGGAGACGGGCAGCGCGGTCGCCCAGCCGACGTCCAGGCCGGCGGCGAGCGTGACCGCGGCGAAGGTGGCTCCGGCCGCGGCGCCGACCGTGACGACGGCGCGCGGCCAGCGGCGCCCGGCCGCCACCCCCAGCAGGACGACGAACGGGAGTACGACGACGGCGGTGGCCTTCACCGCGACGGCCAGGCCGACGGCGGCGGCGCCGGCGACGATCCGGCCGCGGGCGGCGAGCGCGAGCCCGGCCACGACCAGGCCCGCCATCAGCGCGTCGTGGTGGGCACCGCCGATCAGGTGTACCAGTACCACCGGGTTGGCCAGCCCCAGCCAGAGCGCGGTGGCCGGGTCGGCGCCGCAGCGACGCGCGAGTACGGGCAGCCCCGCCGCGACCAGCGCCAGGCCGGCCACGGCGGCCAGTCGCAGCACCGCCAGGGCGGCCAGCAGCGAGCCGTACGCGGCGGCGGCCGCGCTGACCCCGACGGCGACCGGCCCGTACGGGGCCGGCTGGTCGCGCCAGATCGGCGGTACGGCGGTCAGCCACCGGCACGGCAGGCTCGCCGGCCCCACCCGGTACGGGTCGGCCCCGGCCAGGTAGGCCTGCCCCTGGCAGGCGTACGAGTACACGTCATGGCTGGCCAGCGGGGCCGCGAACAGCAGCGGCAGGGCCCAGAGGAGCGCGGTGAGGACCACCGCGCCGGGCCCCGTACGGCCCGCGCGCGCCTCCCGGCCCATCAGCCACCAGGCCGCCACCAGGACCGCCGCCGCGACCGCCCACAGCCCGAGCCCCAACCGGTGCCAGGCCGGCCCACTCACGAGCGGCGCCGCCGCCGCCAGTTGGCGCGGATGCTGCCAGGGCAGGGCACCGACGGTCCAGGACAGCAGCGCCATGAGCGTGGTGGCGGCCAGCCCGGCGTAGCGGGGCAGGCTCAGCCCGGCGCCCCGCCGTGGCGAGGGTACCGGGTGAGCCGGCGCGGTGGGGTCGGTGGCGGGTCGCGACGCAGGCATCCGGCCCAGCGTAGGCCGGGTGGCTACCGTCGGTGGCCGGGACCCGTCGCGGTCAGTCGGCGACGCGGTCGCGGTCGGGCTCCCGGTCGTGTGCCGCGGGTACGGGCTCCGGCGCGGCGGCGGCCCCGACGAGCGCCCGGCGGGCGACCCGGCGCGACTTCAGCAGGCTGGCGACCGTGGTGACGGCGAGCGTACCGAGGATGACCGCGAGCGACAGCTCGATCGAGATCTGCGGCGCCCACGCCACATGATGCCCGCCGTTGATGAACGGGACGTTGTTGTTGTGCAGCGCCTCCAGGACCAGCTTCACCCCGATGAAGCCGAGCACCAGCGACAGCCCCACCGACAGGTAGACGAGCCGGTTGAGCAGGCCGCCGAGCAGGAAGTACAGCTGCCGCAGCCCCATCAGCGCGAACACGTTCGCGGTGAAGACCAGGTAGGGCTCCTGGGTCAGACCGAAGATCGCCGGAATCGAGTCGAGCGCGAAGATCAGGTCGGTCGTGCCGATCGCGATCATCACGAGCAGGATCGGGGTGAGCAGCCGACGGCCGCCGACCACCATGGTCAGGTGGGCGTTGTTGTACCGGTCCGACATCGGCAGGACCCGGCGCGTCCACCGGATGACCGGGTTCTCCTTGAACTCGTCCTGGTCGTCGCCACCACCGGTCGCGAGTTTGACGGCGGTGTACACGAGGAATGCCCCGAACAGGTAGAAGACCCACTCGAACCGGCTGATCGCGGCGGCGCCGATCGCGATGAACACGCCTCGCATCAGCAGGGCCAGCACGATGCCGACGAGCAGCACCTTCTGCTGGGCGCTGCGCGGCACCGCGAACCGGGCCATGATGATCACGAAGACGAACAGGTTGTCGACCGAGAGGCTGTACTCGGTCACCCAGCCGGCGAAGAACTGCCCGGCGTACTCGGGGCCCACGACCGCCCACAGTCCCAGGCCGAACGCGGCCGCGAGGCCGACGTAGAACGTGATCCAGAGGGCGCATTCACGCAGCGAGGGCTCGTGTGGGCGGCGGCCGACGATCGCGAGGTCGAACAGCATCAGGGCGCCGAGGGCCACGAGAGTGATAGCCCAGACCGAGCCAGCGACGTTCATACGTATGTCCTCCGGTAGGCACACACACAGCGGCGCCACCGGGTGAACCCGGCGCGCGACGCTATGCAGTTGGTGTCTCCGGAGGTCTCTTCCGCCGCCGTTGGCCGGCGACCGGCGACGCCGGGCGCCCGATGGCCCGAAGACCGAGGCAGCCGTGTTGACGACGTCGTCGCGAGGGAATACTCCCCTCCTCGTGGACCCATTCTCCCCCACGAAGCCCCGCTACCGCGAGCGGGTCCCAAAAAGATCAGATCGGCGTGTCGCCGGCCGTCGTCCGCGAACGGCACCCCTCGTGGCAGGTGAGCAGGTCAGTCGGGCGGCGCACAGTACCTGCCCCGCCGTCAGCCCGTACCCCCGTGCGTGGCACGCTTGCCGGCATGGTGATCGAGGTCGGGTTGATCGACGTGCAGGAAGGCCGCGAGGACGAGTTCGCCGCGGCGTACGCGAAGGCCAGGCAGGTACTGGCGACCACGCCCGGCTGCCGGTCGGTGCGGATGACCCGGGGTATCGAGACGCCGACCCGCTTCGTGCTGCTCGTCGAGTGGGACTCGGTCGACGCGCACCTCGACAACTTCCGCGCCACCGAGCGCTTCACCCAGTGGCGCGGCCTGATCGGCCCGTACTTCGACGGCGCGCCCCGGGTGGAGCACTTCACCGACGTACCAGCCTGAGCCTCCCCTCGGGGGCGGTCAGCGAACTCCCGCGACGTCCATGCCCCGCAGCTCCTTCTTCAGCTCGCTGATCTCGTCACGGATGCGGGCGGCCAGCTCGAACTGAAGCTCGCGGGCCGCCCCCAGCATCTGGTCGTTGAGGTCCTGGATGAGCTGGGCGAGGTCGGCTCGGGCCATCCCCTCCCGCGACGGCGTCGCGGCCTTGCGGCGCGAACGGGTCTCGGGAACGGACGCCTTGCCCCGGCTCATCTGCCTTCCGCCACCGCCGACCAGCTCCTGGGCGTCCTCCGACTCCCGGTAGATGTCATCCAGGATGTCGTGGATCTTCTTGCGCAGCGGCTGCGGGTCGATGCCGTTGGCCTCGTTGTACGCGACCTGCTTGGCCCGCCGCCGATTGGTCTCGTCGATCGCGTGCGCCATCGACGGGGTCACCTTGTCGGCGTACATGATGACCTGGCCGGAGACGTTTCGCGCGGCGCGGCCGATGGTCTGCACCAGGCTGGTACCGGAGCGCAGGAAGCCCTCCTTGTCCGCGTCGAGGATCGCCACCAGGCTCACCTCGGGCAGGTCCAGGCCCTCCCGCAGCAGGTTGATGCCGACGAGGACGTCGTAGTCGCCGCGCCGCAGCTCCTTGAGCAGCTCGACGCGGCGCAGCGTGTCCACCTCGGAGTGCAGGTACCGTACCCGGATGCCGTGTTCGAGCAGGTAGTCGGTGAGGTCCTCGGCCATCTTCTTGGTCAGCGTGGTGACCAGGACCCGCTCGTCGCGCTCGGTCCTGACCGAGATCTCGTGCATCAGGTCGTCGATCTGGCCCTTGGTGGGTTTCACGACCACCTCGGGGTCGATCAGCCCGGTCGGTCGGATGACCTGCTCGACGTACTCCCCCTGGGTCTTGCCCAGCTCGTACGGGCCGGGCGTGGCCGACAGGTAGAGCACCTGGCCGACCCGGTCGGTGAACTCGTCGAACCGCAGCGGGCGGTTGTCCATCGCGCTGGGCAACCGGAACCCGTGCTCGACCAGGGTCCGCTTGCGCGAGGCATCCCCCTCGTACATCCCGCCGATCTGCGGCACGGTGTTGTGTGACTCGTCGATGACGGTCAGGAAGTCGTCCGGGAAGTAGTCGAGCAGACAGTGCGGGGCGCTGCCGGCGGCCCGACCGTCGATGTGCCGGGAGTAGTTCTCGATGCCGGAGCAGAACCCGACCTGGCGCATCATCTCGATGTCGTACGAGGTGCGCATCCTCAGCCGCTGGGCCTCCAGCAGGTTGCCCTGGCGCTCCAGCTCCTCCAGCCGCTCTGCCAGCTCCGCCTCGATGTCGCGGATCGCCCGCTCCATCCGCTCCGGGCCGGCCGCGTAGTGGGTGGCCGGGAAGATCAGCAGTTCGTCGGTCTGCCGCAGCTCGTCGCCGGTGAGCGGGTGCAGGTAGGACAGCCGCTCGATCTCGTCACCGAAGAACTCGATGCGGATCGCGAGCTCCTCGTACGCCGGGATGATCTCCAGCGTGTCACCGCGGACCCGGAACGTGCCCCGGTTGAACGCGAGGTCGTTGCGCTGGTACTGCACGTCGACGAGGCGGCGCAGCAGCTTGTCACGCTCGATCTCCTCGCCGACGCGGACCTTCACCGCCCGCTCCAGGTACTCCTGCGGCGTGCCCAGGCCGTAGATCGCGGACACGGTGGCGACCACGACGACGTCCCGTCGGGTCAGCAGGCTCATCGTGGCGGAGTGGCGCAGCCGCTCGACCTCCTCGTTGATCGAGGAGTCCTTCTCGATGTAGGTGTCGGTCTGCGGGATGTACGCCTCGGGCTGGTAGTAGTCGTAGTAACTGACGAAGTACTCCACCGCGTTGTGCGGCATCAGCTCCCGGAACTCCTTGGCCAGCTGGGCGCAGAGCGTCTTGTTGGGCGCAAGGATGAGCGTCGGCCGCTGCAGCCGCTCGATCAGCCACGCCGTCGTCGCGCTCTTGCCCGTGCCCGTCGCGCCGAGCAGGACCACGTGTCGATCACCTCGGCGCACCCAGCTCTCCAGCCCGTCGATCGCCGCGGGCTGATCGCCGGAGGGTCGGTATTCACTCACGACCTCGAAGCGACCATCGGAGCGGGGAATGTCGAGAGTCATGGCACAACGGTACGTCGGGGGTAGGACAAGATTTCGGGTTCGGCCCGCGGAGGCGGCCCGCCGTCCCGACCGGCGCCGACTCGCCGTCCCGACCGGCGTCGACCCGCCGCCCCGGCCGCTGTTCCCCCGGACCGGCGAGGGGCGTCGCGCCCGCCGTCCGAGCCGGGAAACCCTCGGCATTCGCGCGAATTCAGTATTGCGATTGTGTGCGGAAGATCACCAGGTTAACGTCGGTACGTAGGCCGCTCGCGGCGGCCGATCGGGACGCTGATGGGCCTCCAATAGGGTCCGTCCCCCGACGCACGGTCTGCAGCCCCGGCCCAGCCGGTGAGGCGCACCGATGCGGTCGCGCCCAGTGCGCTGACCGGCCGCCGCGAGCGCCGCACCGTGTGGACCGTGGACACGTGGCGGTGTCATGCGTCAGGTGCCCACATCGCGGGCGCTGCCGCCGTCACGCCGCTTTGAGGCGCTCCCGCCATACCGCGTCGACCTGGTCCCGCAGTTCGTCCAGGGTGCCGTCGTTGACGATGACCACGTCGGCGACCGCCCGCCGTTGCTCGTCGCTGGCCTGGGCGCGGATCCGGGCATGGGCCTCCTCCGGGGTCATCCCCCGGTCGGACACCAGCCGGGCGACCCGGGTCTCCTCGTCGGCGAGGACGACGATGACCACCTCGTACGCCCCGGCGAGCCCCGCCTCGACAAGCAGGGGTACGTCGTTGACCACGACCGCGTCCGGGGCCGCCGCGACGACCAGTTCCGCCGTCCGGGCCCGTACCCGGGGGTGAATGATCGCCTCCAGCGCCCGGCGCGCGGCGTCGTCGCCGAATACCCGGGCGGCGACCGCGGCGCGGTCCAGCGAGCCGTCGGCGGCCAGCACCTGCGACCCGAAGAGGTCGACGACCTCGGCCAGCCCCGCCGAGCCCGGGGCGACGGCCTCCCTGGCCAGCCGGTCGGCGTCGATCACGACCGCGCCGAGCTCCGCGAGGCGGCGGGCGACCGCGCTCTTGCCCGCGCCGATCCCACCGGTGAGTCCAACCATCAGCACCCGACAGAGAGTACGTGACTACTCATCGGCGTGGCATGAACACTGTCCGCTACATGGTCGCTAGGGTTTGATCAGGCGCCGACGAAAGGGTGAACGATGACAGCCGCGGGTACGTACCGGACTCATCCGATCGGCGTGGTCCACGCGCGGCCCCGAGTCGGCCGTCACCGACTGGGCCGCCCCGGACTGAAGTACTGCCGGCACCTACGCCCGGTACGCGCCCGGCTCATCCGTCGCGACGTGACCCGGCACGCGGCGCCGGTATCGCCGTTACGGCTGGGCGCCGAGGTCGCGATGCTGCTGGGGATCCTGATGGTCACCGGCACGGTCCTGGTCAGCGGGTGGTACGCCGCGTCCGGCGCCGCCGCGGTCGCCGGGATGGTCGGCCCCTGACCGGCGCAGCCGACCCGGCCCCGTAGAGCCACCGGCACGGCCGCCGTGAAGCCGCCCGGACCCGGTCACCCGGACCCCGGATGGTAGATACGAAGCGGCCCCGGACCGGCGAACCGGTCCGGGGCCGCTGACGTGACTTCAGTCGCGATCGCGCCCGAAGGTCAGCTCTTGCCGCCCGCGAGCTTCTCGCGCAGGGCCGCGAGCGCCTCGTCGGTGGCGAGGGTGCCGCTCGGCTCCTCGGCGGCCCGGGCCGGAGCCGGGGTCGTCGACGAGGCCGGGCCGGCGGGCGCCGCCTCGGCAGTGGCCTCGGCCTGGCGGGCCGTCTGCACCTGCTTGGTGTGGGCCTCCCAGCGCTGGCGGGCCTCGGCGTACTGCCGCTCCCACTCCTCGCGCTGCTTGTCGAAGCCCTCGAGCCACTCGCCCGTCTCCGGGTCGAAGCCCTCGGGGTAGATGTAGTTGCCCTGCTGGTCGTACGTGGCCGCCATGCCGTAGAGGGTCGGGTCGAAGTGCTCCTCGCCCTCGACGAAGCCCTCGTTGGCCTGCTTGAGCGACAGCGAGATCCGCCGGCGCTCCAGGTCGATGTCGATCACCTTGACCATGACCTCGGAGCCGACCTGCACGACCTGCTCGGGGATCTCGACGTGGCGCTCGGCCAGCTCGGAGATGTGCACCAGGCCCTCGATGCCGTCGTCGACGCGCACGAACGCACCGAACGGAACCAGCTTGGTGACCTTACCCGGGACGATCTGCTGGATCGCGTGGGTACGGGCGAACTGCCGCCACGGGTCCTCCTGCGTCGCCTTCAGCGACAGCGAGACCCGCTCGCGCTCCAGGTCGACGTCGAGCACCTCGACCTCGACCTCCTGGCCCACCTCGACGACCTCGGAGGGGTGGTCGATGTGCTTCCAGGACAGCTCGGAGACGTGCACCAGGCCGTCGACGCCGCCGAGGTCCACGAACGCACCGAAGTTGACGATCGAGGAGACGACGCCCTTGCGGACCTGTCCCTTCTGCAGCTTGTGCAGGAACTCGCTGCGAACCTCGGACTGGGTCTGCTCGAGGTAGGCCCGGCGGGACAGCACCACGTTGTTGCGGTTCTTGTCCAGCTCAATGATCTTCGCCTCGAGCTCACGCCCCACGTACGGCTGGAGGTCGCGGACCCGACGCATCTCGACCAGCGAGGCGGGCAGGAAGCCGCGCAGCCCGATGTCGAGGATGAGGCCACCCTTGACCACCTCGATGACGGAGCCGCGGACGACGCCGTCCTCTTCCTTGATCTTCTCGATCGTGCCCCACGCGCGCTCGTACTGCGCCCGCTTCTTCGAGAGGATCAGGCGGCCCTCCTTGTCCTCCTTCTGGAGAACCAGGGCCTCGATGTGATCACCGACCGTCACAACTTCGGCGGGGTCGACGTCGTGCTTGATCGACAACTCGCGCGAGGGGATGACGCCCTCGGTCTTGTAGCCGATGTCGAGCAGGACCTCGTCCCGATCGACCTTCACGACGGTGCCTTCGACAATGTCGCCGTCGTTGAAGTACTTGATGGTCTCGTCGATCGCGGCGAGGAAGGCTTCCTCCGAGCCGAGGTCGTCGATGGTGACCTTGGTGCCGCTGGTGGTAGCGGCGGGTGCGCTCGAGGTGGCCTCGATGCTGCTCGTCATGTGGGTTGTTGCTCCGGTCGGATGGGTGTCAGGCGGTGACCTGCGGTGCGCTCGAGGACCCGTCACCGACCACGACCCGGCCATCCAGAGGAAGGACCGGTTGTGTTGACGACTAGCGGGTCTGCTCCCTGCCGAGACACGCGGCCCACGAGTGCATCGAACAGCCTACCGTGCGCAATACCACATGGTCCAACGGTCCCCCGCACCCGCCGCAAGAATCTGCCCGATCTTTTTTGTTGAGCGCATAACCACGTACCGTGGTCGGCCGTGAGCGATGCGGGTGTGACCCGGCGGTCGGTGACCTCCGGCGAGAATCGAAGGGCCAATCGTGGCTGGTGGGACGCTGATGCGGACGCCTACCAGGCCGAACATGGCGAGTTCCTAGGCGACGTGGACTTCGTCTGGTGCCCCGAGGGGCTCCGTGAGGCCGACGCGCGCCTCCTGGGCGACGTCGCCGGCCGGCGGATCCTCGAGATCGGGTGCGGCGCGGCCGCGGCCGCGCGCTGGCTGGCGACGCAGGGCGCCCGGGTGGTGGCGGCCGACCTGTCCACCGGGATGCTGCGGCACGCCCGCCAGGCCGCCGAAAAATCGGGGGTACGGGTACCGCTGGTGCAGTGCGACGCCCTCGCCCTCCCGTTCGACTCCGAGGGTTTCGACACCGTATGCACCGCTTTCGGCGCGGTACCGTTCGTCGACGACTCGGCGCGGCTGATGGGCGAGGTGTTCCGCGTGCTTCGCCCCGGCGGCCGGTGGGTCTTCTCCGTCACCCACCCCATGCGTTGGATCTTCCTCGACGACCCGACCGAGGGCGGCCTGGTCGCGGTCCACTCGTACTTCAACCGCACGCCGTACGTGGAGTACGACGAGTCCGGCGCGGCGACCTACGTCGAGCACCACCGCACGCTCGGCGACCGGATCCGGGAGCTGGTCGCGGCCGGCTTCGTGCTCACCGACCTGATCGAGCCGGAGTGGCCCGAGGGGCACGAGCAGATCTGGGGCCAGTGGAGCCCGCTGCGGGGGCGCGTCTTCCCCGGTACGGCGATCTTCGTCGCGGAGAAGCCGTAGCGTTCTGGCCCCTCCCTTCTGGCCCCTCCCCGGACGCGGGATCCTGGGTAGCGTGACCGACATGAGCGCAGAGCCGATCGACCCGGGGGCGCGGTCGTGGTCCCCGGACCCGCTCCGGCAGCGGCTGGCCAACTTCACGATCGAAGACGTTCTCGCCCTCCCAGACGATGCCCCCCGCGTCGAACTCGTCGATGGAGTAATGGTCGTGGTCCCCTCGCCGTCGTTGGGTCATCAGACCATCGGCAACCTGCTGTGGGCCTGGCTACGCCAGCGCTGCCCGGACCGCCTCGACGTCGCCACCGCCGTCGGCGTCGCCGTGACGCCGAACAGAACCTGCGAGCCCGACGTCCTGCTGTACTCGGCGGAGGTCAGCCGGACCCACCACTTTCTGATGCCGCACGAGGTCATGCTGGTGGTCGAGGTCGTCTCACCGGGCACCCGGCGCCGCGACCGGCTGGAGAAGCCGGCCGTCTATGCCGAAGCGGGTATCCCCAACCTCTGGCGGGTGGAGCAGGATCCGGTCCACGTCTACGCGTACACACTCACGAACGGCGTATACAAGGAGTTGGCGAACAGCGCCGACGAACTGGTGCTCGACGAACCGTTCCCGATCCGGCTGCCGATCCGGGAAATCACCCCGTAGAGTGACGCCCGGCGGTCAGTGCTCGGCCTCCTGCCAGTCCCGGCCCACGCCGACCGAGACCTCGAGCGGCACGTCCAGCGGGTACGCCGTACCCATCTGGGTGCGTACGAGCGCTTCGAGCGCCTCCCGCTCCCCCGGCGCGACCTCGAACACCAGCTCGTCGTGCACCTGGAGCAGCATCCGCGACCGCAGGCCGGACTCGCGCAGCGCGGCGTCGACGTGCAGCATCGCCACCTTGATGATGTCGGCGGCCGAGCCTTGGATCGGTGCGTTGAGGGCCATCCGCTCGGCCATCTCCCGCCGCTGGCGGTTGTCGCTGTTGAGGTCGGGCAGGTACCGCCGTCGGCCCAGCACGGTCCCGGTGTACCCGTCGCGGCGGGCCTGGTCGACCACGGCGTGCAGGTAGTCGCGCACCCCGCCGAAGCGCTCGAAGTACTCCTCCATCAGCGTGGTCGCCTCGGCGGGGGTGATGCCGAGCTGCTGGGAGAGTCCGTAGGGCGACAGACCGTACGCGAGGCCGTAGTTCATCGCCTTGATCTTGCGGCGCTGGTCGGGGGTGACCTGGTCGACCGGGACCGAGAAGACCGACGACGCGGTGGCGGCGTGGAAGTCGAACCCCGAGTTGAACGCCTCGATGAGCGCCTCGTCCTTGGACAGGTGCGCCATGATCCGCATCTCGATCTGGCTGTAGTCCGCGGAGAGCAGGGACTCGAAGCCCTCACCCACCACGAAGGCACGCCGGATCCGCCGGCCCTCCTGCGTGCGGATGGGGATGTTCTGCAGGTTGGGGTCGGTGCTCGACAGCCGGCCGGTCGCCGCGACGGTCTGGTTGAACGTGGTGTGGATGCGCCCGTCCTCGCTGACCGACTTGAGCAGGCCGTCCACCGTGGACTTCAGCCGGGCCACGTCCCGGTGGCGCAGCAGGTGCTCCAGCAGCGGGTGCTGGGTCTGGACGAAGAGCCACTGCAGCGCGTCGGCGTCCGTCGTGTACCCGGTCTTGATTTTCTTGGTCTTGGGCAGCCCCAGCTCGTTGAAGAGGATCTCCTGCAGCTGCTTGGGCGAGCCGAGGTTGAACTCCCGGCCGACCACCTCGTACGCCGCCTGCGCAGCCGCCTTGACCTCGGCGGCGAACTGGGACTCCAGCTCCGACAGGTAGTGGGTGTCGGCCGCGATGCCGGCCTGCTCCATCCGGGCCAGGATCTCCGACAGCGGCAGCTCCACCTCGCGCTGCAGGCTCTGGTTGTGCTCGCCGCCGCGGATCGGGTCGGCGGCGATCGCGTCGGCCAGGTCGAGCGTGGCGCGCGCCTGCAGCATGAGCCCACGCTCGGCCGCGTCGTCGTCGCCGAGTCCGTCGAGGGTGAGCTGGCCGTCGCCGGGCTCCTCGACGCGCAGTTCGCGCTGGAGGTAGCGCAGCGCCAGGTCGGTCAGGTCGTAGGAGCGCTGGTCGGGCATGGCCAGGTAGGCCGCCAGCTTGGTGTCGGTGTTGACCCCGCTCAGCTCCCAGCCGCGCGCCGCGAACGCGAGCATCGCGGGCTTGACGTCGTGCAGCACCTTCGGCCGCTGCGGATCGGCCAGCCACAGCGCCACCGCCGGCTCGTCGGTCGCGTCGAGCCCGGCCGGGTCGAACCAGGCGGCCTCGCCGTCGGCGGTCGCGAGGGCCACCCCGGTCAGCTCGCCCGTACCCTTGCCGAACGCACCGGAGACGGCGACGCCCACCGGCGCGCCGACGCCGGCGTGCTCGTCCAGCCAGGCCTTCACCGCCCCGGGCCCGAGCACGGTACAGGCCAGCTCGAAGCCGGCCTCCGCCTCCGGCTCGACCGCCTCCAGGTACTGGTAGAGCCGGTCCCGGAGGATCCGGAACTCCAGCGTGTCGAAGAGCTGGTGCACCGCCTCGCGGTCCCAGCCGCGCCAGTGCAGGTCGTCGGGGCCGAGCGGCAACTCCAGGTCGTCGACCAGCCGGTTGAGCTCGTAGTTGCGCATCACGTCGGCCAGGTGGGCGCGCATGCTCTCCCCCACCTTGCCCTTGATCTCGTCGACGTGCGCGATGATGCCGTCGAGGTTGCCGTACTGGCCGATCCATTTCGTGGCGGTCTTCGGGCCGACCCCCGGCACGCCGATCAGGTTGTCGCTGGCCTCGCCGACGATGGCCGCGTAGTCGCGGTAGCAGTCCGGGCCCACCCCGTACCGCTCGGTGACCTTCTCCGCCGTCATCCGGTCCATCTCGGAGACGCCGCGCTTGAGGTAGAGCACGGTGATGGCGTCGTCGACGAGCTGGAACGCGTCCCGGTCGCCGGTGACCACGCCGACCTGCATCCCGGCGTCGCGGCCCCGGCGGGCCAGGGTCGCGATCACGTCGTCGGCCTCGTAGCCGGGCTTCTCCACGTACCGGATGCCCAGGGCGTCCAGGACCTCGCGGATCAGGCTCACCTGGGCGGTGAAGATGTCCGGGGTCTTGGCCCGGCCTGCCTTGTACTCGGCGTACTGCTCGGTGCGGAACGACTGCCGTGAGACGTCGAAGGCGACCCCGATGTGGGTCGGCTTCTCGTCGCGCAGCATGTTGATGAGCATGGACGTGAAGCCGAACACCGCGTTGGTCGTCTGCCCCGTCTTGGTGGCGAAGTTCTCCGCCGGCAGGGCGTAGAACGCCCGGTATGCGAGGGAGTGGCCGTCCAGCAGGAGGAGCCGCGGGGTGGTGTCAGCCGACGTAGGTGTCACGCCCTGCGACTCTAGTCCGCCCCTCCGACACGACCCGATATCGGCACGGCTTCACGACCGCGTCACACGTCCGGGGTCCTCCCGGGGGAGCTTGCGGCGCTGCAGCAGCGGCAGCACGTACCAGATCAGGACCAGCCATGCCCCGATCGCCCCGGCGACCACGGCGGCCACGCCGGTATCCACCACCACGTCGAAGACCAGGTACACCGATCCGACCACCGCGACGAGCAGGAACGCCAGACCCGCGATGGCCAGCCGGCTGCCCTCGTCGACCAGTTCGGGCTTGCGCCGGCGCCGGAAGAGCAGGCGGTGGCGGCTGACCGGGGCGATCAGGCAGGAGGTGGCCAGTGCGGTGGCGATCAGCGTGCCCAGGTACACCGTCCGCTGCTGCTCGGTGATCCTCGCGAAGTTCTGCGTGAATGGCAGGGTGAGCAGGAACGCGAACAGGATCTGTACCCCGGTCTGCGCCACCCGTAGCTCCTGGAGCAGCTCGTTGAAGTTGCGGTCGGCCCGCTCCGTGGGTGTCTCCGTCCGACCGTCGACCGCCGCGTCGCCCCCGGCATTGTCCGTGACCACCGCCGCTACCTCCCCATGGGCAACCTGGACGCTGATCGTCATTGATTGCCCTGGAGAGTTTCGATCAAAACACCGGTGCCGGGCCACGACACCGTCGGCGGAGCCACCCCTACCGCAGCTCCGCCGACGGCGGCCTGAGGGCGTCCGTGTCGACGTCGACGCCGCAGCGAGGCGGCAGCGTCGGGGTCGAGGGTACGGCGCCACCCCCGGGCCGGCGGTACCACCGCGGGTACCGCCGTTCCGGACGCCCGGCGATCATGGCCGGGACCTTCGGGTGCGCCGACCCGTCAAGCGGATGGTCCAACGGACCGTCAGAGGACCTTCTTCAGGAACGAACGGGTCCGCTCGTGCCGCGGATTGGCGATCACGTCGCGCGGTCCGCCGGACTCGACCACCACGCCGCCGTCCATGAAGACCAGCGAGTCCCCGACCTCCCGGGCGAACCCGATCTCGTGCGTGACGACGATCATGGTCATGCCCTCGGCGGCCAGGTCCTTCATCACGTCGAGGACCTCCCCCACCAGCTCGGGGTCGAGGGCGCTGGTCGGCTCGTCGAACAGCATCAGCTTCGGCCGCATCGCGAGCGCGCGGGCGATCGCCACCCGCTGCTGCTGACCGCCGGAGCACTGCCCCGGGTACGTGTCGACCTTGGCGGACAGCCCGACCCGGTCGAGCAGCCGCAGGGCCCGCTCCCGCACCTCCGCCTTGGACTCCCCGCGTACCCGCAGCGGCGCCTCCATGACGTTCTCCAGCACGGTCATGTGCGGGAACAGGTTGAACCGCTGGAAGACCATGCCGATCCCGCGTCGCTGGGCGGCGACGTCCTTCTCGCGCAGCTCGTACAGCTTGCCGCCGCGCTCGCGGTAGCCGATCAGGTCGCCGTCCACCCAGATCCGTCCGGCGTTGACCTTCTCCAGGTGGTTGATGCAGCGCAGGAACGTGGACTTGCCCGACCCGGAGGGGCCGATCACGCAGCACACCTCGCCCTGGCGTACCTCCAGGTCGATGCCCCGGAGCACCTCCAGGCGGCCGAAGGACTTGTGGACGTTCTCGGCCTTGACCATCGGCTGGCCGCTCACCCCGCCACCCCCTGTCCGCCGCCGCCCTGCTCGGCGGCGAGCCCGCGCAGCTTCAACCTGGCCCGCGCCGGCTGGCCGTACCCGCGAGAGAAGTGCCGCTCGAGGAAGTACTGCCCGACCAGCAGCACGCTGGTGAGCGCCAGGTACCACAGGCACGCCGCGACGAGCATCGGGAAGGTCTGGAACGTCCGCTTGCCGATCGCGTCCAACTGGAAGAACAGCTCGTAGATCACCGGTACGTTGATCAGCAGAGCGGTGTCCTTGAGCATCGCGATCGTCTCGTTGCCCGTCGGCGGCACGATGACGCGCATGGCCTGCGGCAGGACGATCCGGCGCAGGATCTGCCCCTTGCTCAACCCGAGCGCCGCGGCCGCCTCGCCCTGGCCCGGATCCACCGACTGGATACCGGCGCGCACGATCTCGGCCATGTAGGCCGCCTCGGACAGGAAGAGCGCCAGCAGACCGGCCAGGAACCCGGAGAGGAGGTCCCGCGAGTCCAGCCCGCCGATGCGCAGGTGCAGGTTGGAGAGGCCGAACAGCGTGCCGAGCTGGGTGTCGAACGGCACGCCGAGTTCCAGCCGGCTCCACAGGATGCCGAGGTTGCCGAACAGCACCAGCAGCACCACGCGGGGCACCGCGCGGAAGAACCAGGTGTAGAGCCAGGCGACCACCCGGAGGATCGGGTTGTCGGAGAGACGCATGACCGCGACGACGACCCCGAGCGTCACGCCGAGAAGCATCGCGCAGATCGTCATGCCGAGCGTGCCGCGCAGCACGCCGTCGATGATCGGCGGGTTGAACATGCTCGTGAACATGAACGACCACTGGAACGCCGGGTTCGTGACGAGCACGTGGACGAACATCGCGGCCAGTACGGCGAGGACGGCGACACTCACCCATCGGCCGGGGTGCCGCACGGGTACGGCCTTGATGGGTTCAGGCCGTGCCCGCACGTCGGTGATGTCAGTTGCCATGATCAGCTGCTGGCGCTGGGGCTGGGGGCCGCTCCCCCGTCGGCGCTCGGGTTCAGCTCGGGGTTCGAGATCGCCCCCGCCTGCACGTTCCACTGCTCCAGGATCTTCTTGTAGCTGCCGTCCGCGATGAGCGCCTTCACCGCGTCACGGACCGCCTCCGCGAAGGCGGTCTGGTCCTTCTTGATCACGTACCCGTAGGGCGCCGAGTCGTAGATGGCGCCGAGCGTCTCCAACTGGCCGTTGGTCTGCTTCACGGCGTACGCGATGACCGGCGAGTCGGCCAGCATCGCGTCGTCCTTGCCGGTGACCACGGCGTTCGTCGCCGAGTCCTGCGCCGGGTACGGGTCGATCGTGATCGCCGGCTTGCCGGCGTCCGTGCACGCCTTCGAGCGGGCGGTGATGTCGTCGACCTGCACCGTGTCCTTCTGGACCGCGATCTTCTTGCCGCAGGCCTCGTCGGGCTTGATGCCCGCCGGGTTGCCCTTCTTGGTCAGCCAGTGCGTACCGGCCGAGTAGTAGGTCACCATGTTGGCCTTGGCCAGCCGCTCGGGGTTGACAGTGAACGACGAGACGCCGATCTCGTACTTACCCGACTCGGTCACGCCCGGGATGATGTCGCCGAACGTCGCGGTCTGGAACTCGGCCTTGAGGCCGAGCTTCTCCGCCACGGCCTTGAACAGGTCGACGTCGAAGCCCTGGGCCGTCTTGCCGTCCGGGCCGAGGAACTCACTCGGCGCGTACGTGGTGTCGCTGCCGACGAGGATCTTGCCGTCAGCCTTGATCGCGGCCGGCACCTTGTCGGCCAGCGCCTTGTCGACGGTCGTGTTGGTCGTGCCGCCGGTACCGGAGCCACCACTGCCACCGCATGCCGCCATCGACAGCGTGACGGCGGCGGCCGCCAGCGTCAGGGCGGCACCCTTGCCGCGGTTGGGGAGAAACATCGTTTGCAAACCCTCCTGTACTGATGTGACTCGCTGGGGCAGCGCCGACCCGACCAGCGGGTACGGGTCGGCGCCACCCTACGCCACGCCGAGGTACGCCTCTTTGACGGCTGGGTCGTGGAGCAGTTCCGTACCGGTGCCGGAGCGCACGATGTTCCCGGTCTCCAACACGTACCCTCGGTGCGCGCGGGACAGTGCCTGCTGTGCGTTCTGCTCGACCAGGAGGATGGTGGTGCCCTGCTGGTTGATCTCGGTGATGATGTCGAAGATCTGCTGGATCAGCATCGGCGCCAGCCCCATCGACGGCTCGTCGAGCAGCAGCAGCTTCGGCCGGCTCATCAGGGCCCGGCCCACGGCGAGCATCTGCTGCTCACCGCCGGACAGCGTGCCGCCCGCCTGCTTGGCCCGCTCCTTCAGGCGCGGGAAGAGGGTCAGCACCCGCTCCAGGTCGGCGGCGATACCGGCCCGATCCTTGCGCGTGTAGGCGCCCATGTCGAGGTTGTCCAGGACAGACATGCCGGGGAAGACGCCCCGACCCTCGGGCGACTGGCACAGACCCCGCACCACCCGCAGGTCGGCACGCAGGCGCGTGATGTCCTCGCCGTTGAAGCGGATCGAGCCCGACGCGACGGGGCGCAGACCGGAGATGGCGCGCATCGTCGTGGTCTTGCCCGCGCCGTTGGCCCCGATGAGCGCCACGATCTCGCCCTCGTCGACCGTCAGGCTGATGCCGTGCAGGGCCTGGATCCGCCCGTACAGCAGCGTTACGTTGTCCAACTCAAGCAGCATCTGCCGGCACCCCCAGGTACGCCGCGATCACCTTGGGGTCGTCACGGACCTCCGCCGGCGTACCCTCCGCAATTTTCCTGCCGAACTCCAGCACCGCGATCCGGTCGGTGACGCCCATGACCAACCGCATGTCATGCTCGATGAGCAGCACCGTCACCCCGGTGTCCCGGACCCTGCGGATGAGCTGGAGCAGGTCCTCCTTCTCCGCGGGATTGAACCCGGCCGCCGGCTCGTCCAGGCACAGCAGCTTCGGGTCGGTGGCCAGCGCCCGGGCGATCTCCAGCCGGCGCTGTTCGCCGTAGGAGAGGTTGCGGGCGACGTGCCCGGCGCGGTGCCGGATACCGACGAACTCCAGCAGCCGCAGGGACTTCTCCCGGCCCTGGGCCTCCTCCCGGCGGTGGCGCGGCAGACGGAACAGCGCACCCAGCACGCTGGTCTTGTGGTGGGCGTCGGCGCCCACCATGACGTTCTCCAGCGCCGTCATCTCCGGGAAGAGCCGGATGTTCTGGAAGGTGCGCGCGATGCCCATGGAGGTGATCTCGTACTTGCGCAGGCCCGTCACCCGCTTCCCGGTGAACCGGATCTCGCCGTCCGTCGGCCGGTAGATGCCCGTCATCGCGTTGAAGCAGGTGGTCTTCCCCGCACCGTTGGGCCCGATCAGACCGAAGATCTCGCCTTGGCGGATGGTGAAGCTCACTCCGTCGAGGGCGGTGACGCCTCCGAACCGCAGCGTGACGTTGTCGACCTCCAGCAGCGCCGCGCCGCCCGGTACCGGCGCAGGGCCGGCGCCGGCCGAGGACCGCTCGTGCGGCACCCCGATCGTGGTCGGGATCGGCTCGTCGACCCGCTGCCGCGAGGTCTCGTCGTCCCACTCCGTCGACTCGGTATGAGGCTCGCTCATTGGGGTGCCACCTCCCTGGCGCGGTCCTTCAGCTCCAGTGCCCGGCGACGGCTCGGGATGAGCCCCTGCGGCCGGAAGATCATGATCAGGATGATGATCACACCGAAAAGCAGGTAGCGGTACTCGTACGCGTCCCGGTCCAGGATCTGGGTCCCCCGGAGGCGGTCGGGAATGTACGAGATGAGCGCGCCGCCCAGGATCGCGCCGGCCATGTTGCCGGATCCGCCCATCACCACACCGGCGAGCACCAGGATCGAGAGCTGCAACTGGAACATGGCCGAGTTGACGAAGCCGTTCTGACCGGCGAAGAGAACACCACCCAGACCGCCGACGCACGCGCCGATAGCGAACGCCCAGAGCTTGTACTTGACGGTGCGCACGCCCATCACCTCGGCGGCCTCCTCGTCCTCCCGGATCGCCAGCCAGGACCGCCCGACCCGGCTGCGCTCGAGGTTCCGCAGCGCGAGGACGACGATGATGATGATCGTGACGCCGAGCCAGAAGTACGGGGTGGCGTCGCGTACCCCGAAGACCGGTGTGCCGTCGCTGAACGTCCCCGGCGGATGCGGGATGCCCGTGAAGCCCTGGTCACCGCGCAGGAAGTCGGGAGTGCTGTCGGCCGTGATCCGGATGATCTCGGCGAAACCGAGCGTGACGATCGCCAGGTAGTCACCTCGTAGCCGAAGCGTCGGCCAGCCGAGGATGAGGCCGCTGAACAGGGCGATCGCGATCGCGATCGGGATAGTGGCCAGCCACGTCCACTTCGTACCGAACACGCTGTCGCCCGAGGCGAGCAGCGCCACCGTATAGGCACCGACGGCGTAGAACCCGACATAGCCCAGATCGAGCAGTCCGGCGAACCCGACGACCACGTTGAGGCCGAGGGCGAGCAGCACGAAGTACGAGACGTTGAACAGCGCGCTGGCCCAGTCGATCCCCTCGGTGACCAACTGTGGGCCGAGGACCGGCACGTCGGCGGCGTACGGCAGCAGGTACGCGCCGGCCACCAGGAGGGCGAGAACCGCCCAGCGCACCGGCTTCGGCAGGCTGTCGAGCCTGCCGCGCAGTCCCCCACCCGGCTTCCCTTGAGACGGGGCTGTGGCTTCTGGTGTCTGAGGAGTGTCCGCGGTGGTCGTCATGCCCTCGCCCTTCCGAGAGACTCACCCAGCAGGCCGGTCGGGCGGAACATGAGCAGCACCACCAGCAGGACGAAGGCGCCGACACTGTGCCACTGCGTACCGAACAGGCCCGAGACGTAGTTTTCGAAGACGCCGAGCACGAAGCCGCCGAGCAGGGCACCGCGCAGGTTACCGATGCCGCCGAGCACCGCCGCCGAGAACGCCTCGACGCCGAGGTACAGGCCGTTGTCGTAGCGCACGTTGCCGATCTTCAGCAGGTACATGATCGCGGCGACGCCGGCCATCAAGCCACCGAGCAGGAAGACCAGCGAGATCACCCGGTTCTTGTTGACGCCCATCAAGGCGGCACTGTCAGGGTTCTGCGAGACGGCGCGGATGCCGCGCCCCAGGCGCGTGCGGTTGATGAAGAAGTCCAGCCCGATCATCATCGCGAGGGCGACCACGACGATGAGGATCTGCAGGTTGGTCACCCTCCCGTCCGCGATCCGGAACACCGGCTCCTGGGTGAGCAGCCGCGGCACACCCTTGTTGTTGCGGTGAGTGAGCACGCCGACGAACTCGGAGATCGCGATGGAGGCGCCGATCGCCGTGATGAGGAACGCCAGCGGCGGCGCGTTGCGGCGGCGTAGCGGCCGGTAGGCGACGAGTTCGATGACGACCGCGGTGGCCGCGGACGCCGCCGCGGCCACCAGCAGACCGATCAACAGGTAGCCGACGAACCCACCCAGCCCAGGAGTGCGCGAATCCTGGTCGAGGCCGAAGGCGCCCCAGGTGAGCACGGCAGTGAACGCGCCGACCGTGAACACCTCGGAGTGGGCGAAGTTGATCAAACGGAGCACGCCGTAGACGAGCGTGTAGCCGAGGGCGAACAGCGCAATGATCGCCCCCTGGGCCAGCCCGGTGACGGTGAGCTCACCGAACTGGCTGAACAAATTCGAGAAATTCACGCGAAGGCTCCAAGGTGCGGATAAGGGCGGTGCGGCCGGAACTTCCGCTCCGGCCGCACCGATCCGTCGACTGACCTGCAGTACCGGCAATCAGCCGCTCACGCCTTGGGCGCCTCCTGGTCGGGGACGACCTCGCCGCCCGACACCTTGAAGGCCCAGACGATGAGCTTGGTCGGGTCCAGTTCACCCTTGTCGGTGAACTTGTAGGTGTTGGCGATACCGGTGTAGTTGACCGTCTTGAGGTACTCGTTCAACTTCTCCGTCGTGGTGTTGCCCTTGCTGATGCCCTCGAGGTAGATGTTGGCCGCGTCGTAGGCGACGTCGCTGTACGTACCGGCGTCGACATTCCAGCGGGCCTTGTAGTCGGTGACGAAGCTGCCCTTGGCCTTGGACGCCGGAGCGCAGGGGCAGGTGAGGATCGTGCCCTCAGCGGCTTCCTTGCCGGCGGCCTGGATGTAGCCCTTGTCGTTGACACCGTCGCCGGCGACCAGGGCGCCCGTCCACCCGGCCGCGGTCAGCTGCTTCC
Source organism: Planosporangium mesophilum (assembly GCF_016863255.1). Classification (GTDB taxonomy): domain Bacteria; phylum Actinomycetota; class Actinomycetes; order Mycobacteriales; family Micromonosporaceae; genus Planosporangium; species Planosporangium mesophilum. Next base: position 57,040 of record NZ_BOON01000010.1, on the reverse strand, counting down.
GGAAGAGGCCGGCGTTCTGGTAGTAGCCGCCGTAGAAGAGCGCGGTCGCCCCGCTGGCGACGACCTTGGTGACCGTGGCCGAGAAGTCGGTCTGCTTGCCCTCGCCGCCGACCTTGTCGCTGCCGACGACCGCCGAACCGAGGACGGCCTTGACCTGGTCGGCCAGGCCGACGCCGTAGGCGGACTGGTCGTCGACCACGAACGCCTTCTGCACCTTCATGACGCTCTTCATGTAGTTGCCCGCGGCCGGACCCTGGGCGCTGTCGTTGGCGACCGCCCGGTGGAAGTAGGTCCAGCCCTTCTCCGACAGCGTCGTGTTGGTCGCCGACGGGGTGATATTCGGGATCTTGGCGTCGTTGAGGATCGGGTTGGCCGCCTGCGACTCGCTGGAGAACGGGAGTCCGACGACGCCGATGATCTTCTTGTCCGCCACCAGTTGACGCGCCAGGCCGGGAGCTACGTCCGCGCTGCCCTGCGAGTCGAACTTCTTGATGGTGATGCAGTCCTTGCCGTTCTTCTTGTTGTACTGCTCGATCGCGAGCTCGGCACCCTGCTCGATGTTGACGCCAAGGTTCGCCGACGGACCGGTCAACGCCCCGAGGTAACCGATCGAGTAGCCGCAGTTCTTCCCGCCAGCCGAAGTTCCGCTGTCACTGCTGCCCTTGTTGCAAGCGGCCGTGCCGGCGACGAGCGCCACGATGGCCACCCCGCCCAGCGCGCGCGTCAGTCCCTGCCTCAACGCCACGATCCCTCCTCCATTCGATGGATCTCCGCGCAACCCGTGTGACCTGCTGGGATGTGACAGAGATCCCAAAAATCGCAGTCCAGTCTGGCCGGGGACTCTATTGCACCGGAGGAGGGGACCGTAAGTGGCCGGCAGAGGGATTGACTGAACCGTTACATCCGACCGTCACGATGCGCCGATCGGTGTAATACATCGCCTTCTATGCCGGCTTTGCGGAGGGGTTCGCGGGCGACTCGGCGAGGATCCGGTCGGCCACTTGGCGCATCGTCATGCGGTGGTCCATCGCGGTGCGCTGGATCCACTTGAACGCCTGGGGCTCGGTCATCTCGTACGCCGTCATCAGCATGCCCTTGGCGCGCTCGATGGCTTTGCGCGTCTCCAGCCGCTCGTGCAGCGTGGCGACCTCGGCCTCGAGCACCGCGGCCTCGGACCACCGGGACAGCGCGATCTCGACCGCCGGCACCAGGTCACTCTTCTGGAACGGTTTGACCAGGTAGGCCATTGCCCCGGCGGCGCGTGCCCGCTCCACGAGGTCGCGCTGGCTGAACGCCGTCAGGATGACGACCGGGGCGATCTTGGCAGTGGCGATCTTCTCGGCGGCGGCCAGGCCATCCATGATCGGCATCTTGATGTCGAGGATGACCAGGTCCGGGCGCAGGTCCTCGGCCAGGCGCACAGCGGTCTCGCCGTCGCCGGCCTCGCCGACGACGTCGTAGCCCTCCTCGACGAGCATCTCGCGCAGGTCCAAGCGGATGAGCGCCTCGTCCTCCGCGATCAGCACCCGACGGCTCGGTACGTCAGCCACTCGCGACACTCCGATCGACCTCGAAACCCAGACGGCGATTACCGCCCCGCTCAGAGTAGTCGGTACCCTATGACCGCGTGCTGGTCCCCGTATCCCAACCGGCAGAGGAACGGAGCTCAAACCTCCGACAGTGTGGGTTCGAATCCCACCGGGGGCACCGATACCCACGCGGCGCCGGGCAGCGCCAGCGTCGGGACCTCGTCCTGGTCGATGACCAAGATCACGGTAGCGAGGGACCCGAGGCGGCCAGGACCGCGACGGAGGCGACCGCCGCGACGAGCACCGCGAGGCTGGCGAGCTGCCCGACGGGTCTGCCCCGCATCAGCGCCCGGACGATCCACGTCGGCTCCTGAGCCGTGCCGTCCGGCCTGGCGGGCCGCCACCGCGGTACGACGATGGCCCCCACCTGTGCCGCGGCGAAACCGCCGCCGAACGCGAGCCCGACCCACCACGGAGCGAACTGGCCGGCGCACAGCGCCAGTAGCGCCCAGGTCGCGGCGGAGACGCGGAACGTGGTGACGGCGAGTCCGGTGTCGAGGCCCCACAGGAACGGGCCCCGGCGCGACCCGTACCGGTAGATCCAGTTTTTGGGTGTCTGCCGCCGCCAACTGAGCCGGCACAGCTTTCCGCCCCGGAGTGCGGCGATGTCGTACGCACACAGCACCACGCCGATGAGGGCGACGGCGACCGCGCGCCCGGTCTCCGGAATCAGCGGGGCACCGACCGCCCGCCCGACGCCGGTCGCCAGAGCGAAAACGGCGAACGAGGACAGCAGAAACCCGCCGACGAGCGACCCGACTGGGCGTACGTCGATCGCACGCCGTGACATCTCCCCCTCGCCGAGAGGGCCGTCAGGGACGCCCGGCCCCTTGGTGAGGGACCGGAGCATCCCGACGAACGAGGTGCCTCAAGGGCTGAACAACTGAGCGAACCCAGCGGTGACGGCGAGCGCCGGCACCGCCACGTTCATCACATCAGTTGCAGGCATTGTCGTCGAACCAGTACGAGCAGGCGAAGGTCCCGCTCCAGCATGAACTGGTACTGGTCGTGCACTCGGCGCAGACGATCGGCCGTACCCCGGCCATGCAGAACCAGGACTGCTTGCGGTAGCCGCTCGGGCAGGTCCAGTTCCAGCACCGTCCACCGCACTTCGTGCAGGACGCCAGGTGGCAGCATGGCGAGCCCTGGCAGTCCGCCGCGGCCGCCTTCGGCAGCGCGGCCGCGCCGGCCAGACCGCCGACGAGGGCCATCCCTCCGACACCCAGCATGCGCAGCAGACCTCGACGCTTCGCGGGCGTGCCCTCGAAGGCCGTCACCGACCCGGGCTCCGTTGCCGTCGTACTCATTCCTGGCCCCTCCCGTTCGACACAGGCGACAACATGGAACTGGATGCGGCCGACAGCGGTACCGACTCGGCCGGCTTCCTGGCACGGCCGGCCCGAACCGCGTCGAGCAGAGCCTCCAGGCTGCGCGAGGACGGCACGGTCGTACCGTGGGAGATGCGGCCGTCACGAATCACCAGGGCGGCCGGCGTGGTCCGCATTGCCAGCGTGGCGCTGAGCTCACGGGTACTGTCGATGACCAGGCGCTCTTCGGCTAGCCGGTAGGTCAGCGCGATGTCCGCGGTGGCCGTCGGATCCGCCGGGTCGAGCACCACCCAGAGATCGGGTGGCATCCGGCCGTCCAGCGTGGACGCGATGGAACGGCAGGTACCGCACTTGTCGGACAGGAACAGCACGACCGCGTTCTCGGCGCGGTCCAGTGCATCCGGCAGACCACGACTGGCCGGTGCCGCGCCCGCGTTGTCGCCGATCTCCAACGCCAACGGGTTGTCGACCAGACCGGCATATTCACGGAGCTGCGCAAGGCTGCGGTACATCTCGACCTGCGAACCCAACAGCAGAAGCACGAGGCCGCCGAGTACGACGACTGCGGCCGACAGGGCAATGGTCAACGTGTTCCCCTCACATCGACGATGGACGCCAGCTCTACGGTGGCCTCGGTCGTAGCGGCCCGATAGCCCGCCGCGGCCTGGGCAAGCCTGGCCACCTGAACACCCCGTACCGCCGCGACCGCGACCACCAGCGCGGCGAGATACTGCAGACCGGTCCGCCACTCCCACTGCCCGGGCCACTGCTGCAACCAGCCGGCGGCCACGATCCAGGCAGGCAGAAGCAGGATCTGACGCGCGCCGAGCCGGCCATCGTGCGTGACGCCCAGGCACGAGCACCGGACGGACTCCCCCGTCCTGAGCGCGAGCACACCCGCGGCGGCGAATACCAGGCCGAGAACGAACACCCCGATGCGCGGCCAGGCCTGGCCCGGGACGACGATCAATCCAGCCGCGACGACCAGTTCCGCGATCGGGACCAGGTATACACCGGCCGCCGACAACCACGACGGCAACCGAATCGCCGTCAGCGTCGCCGAAAACTCCCGGCGCGCCCGAAGTTTCTCCGCCGCGGCCCAGACCAGAAGCGCGGCCAAGGCAGCGGACAACACCCCCGTCAATACCGTCATAACCGTCGTCGCCGCTCAGGCGGCGGGGCGTAGGGCGAGGCACGAATACGTACCGCTCATGTCGTTCTTCACGCAGTACGCCTCGAACAACGGGCCGCGGCTGGCGCCGGTCACCGACCGGCTCTGCCGGATCGTCGCATCCGTGGTCCGCGCGCGCGTACCGGCGATCTCCACCCCGGCGGAGGTCTGGCCCTCCACGCGCCCGACGAGCCGGGTGACCAGCGGGGTGGCCGCGTTGGAGTAAACGGCGCGCTCACTGGTCAACATCACCAGGTCACCTTCACTGAGCTGCCAGCCGGGCGGGAAACCGCGGACCGGCGCGGTGACGGTCGCGCCGGCCGGCAGCAGCCCGGACACGACCGTCAGGACCGCGGAGTCCCCCTCATGGCGGACCACCCGGGCGATGCTTGAGTGAACCGGCGCGGCCGGTGCGGCCTGCGCCTCCCCGTTGAACATCAGCACTCCCGCCGCGGAGACACCGACCGTCGCGGCGGAGGTTTTGAGCAGCGTCCTACGAGCTAGGCGAACAACCATAGGGTCCCCCGTGGTTTCGATGAGGTTCGCTGACTTGACCATCAGAGGAGCAGTCTAGATCGATATTTCTCGATTGACTTTCGTCATGACGCCAATCGGACCGACCAAGAGACCCGGTCAGTTACAGGCATTGTCGTCAAACCAGTACGAGCAGGCGTACGGTCCGCTGCCGCACCCACCGGTGTTGTTCTTCACGCACTCGCCACACACGATTGGCCGTGTTCCGGCCATGCACCACCAGTAGGTCCGGTAGTAGCCGCTCGGGCAGGTCCAGCCCCAGCACCGTCCGCTGCACTTCGTGCAGGACGCCAGGTAGCAGCATGGCGAGCCCTGGCAGTCCGCCGCGGCCGCCTTGGGCAAGGCGGTCGCGCCGGCCAGCCCACCGACCAGGGCCATTCCGCCTACGCTCAGCATGCGCAGCAGGCCCCGACGCTTCACGGACGTACTCGGACCATCCGTCACCGTGGTACTCATTCCTGGTCCCTCCCGTTCGACACAGGCAACAACATGGAAGCGGACGCGGCCGACAGCAGTACCGACTCGGCCGACTTCCCGGCACGGTCGTGCCGTGAGAAACTCGGCCGCCGTGAATCACCAGGGCGACCGCGTCAGCAGCGCGGCCCTATCCGTCGCCGTTGGTCAGGCGGCGGTGGGGCGCAGGGAGAAGCACGTGTACGCGCCGGTCAGGTCGTTCTTCACGCACAGCGCCAAGAACTGCTGGCCGCGGCTGGCGCCGATGACCGGCTGGCTCTGCCGGAGCGTCGCCCCCGTGGTCCGCACCCGCGCCCCGGCGATGTCGATCTCGGTGGAGGTCTGGCCCTCCACGCGACCGATGAACCGGGTGACCAGCGGGGTGGCCGCGTCGGGGTCGAGGCCGCGGTCACCGTTCAACATCACCAGGTCACCCTCGTCCAGCCGCCAGCCGGGCGGAAAGCCGCGGACCGGTGCGGTGACGGTCGTACCGGCCGGAAGTCGCCCGGACACGACGTTCAGCACCGCGGAGTCCCCCTCATGGCGGACCACCCGGGCGATGCTTGAGTGAACCGGCGCGGCCGGTGCGGCCTGCGCCTCCCCGTTGAAGATGAGCACTCCCGCCGCGGAGACACCGACCGTCGCGGCGGAGGTTTTGAGCAGCGTCCTACGAGCCAGGCGAGCAACCATCGCGTCCCCCGTGGGTTGATTAGGTTCGCTGGATTGACCTCCACAAGACCACATCGCATTCGCGCCTGTCTATTGACATGCGCATGGTGCGAAACGAACCGCGCGCCCTTGGCGGACCTGCGTCCGTCAGCCGACGTGAATGCGGGGTCGGCGGTCGGCATCGGGTTCGCTCTGCCGGATGATTTCCCGGACCACCGGGGCGGTGTCGCCGCGGCCGAGGATCAGGTACCGCAGCAGGTGCACCAGCGGGCTGCCCTCGGCCCACTCGAAGTGGCAGTGTGGCGTCAGCCCGGTAGCGTCGCGCAGGGCCAGCAGGATCGCGGCGATGGCGTTCGGCGCGGCCGGGCTCTGCGCGCGCAGGATCCGGTAGCCGCCCACGTCGACCCCGCGTACGCACAGGGCGTCGCTGAACTCCGACGGGTCGACGACGTCGATCTCCAGGAAGAGCACGTCCGCGGTGCCGGGTACCGGGTTGATGCCGCGGACGTCTGCCTCCTTCGCCCGGTACTCGGCCACGTCGCCGGCCTGCCGGCGGTTGGCGATCAGGTTCAGGGCGCCGTCGTGTGCCAGCGAGTCGGTGACGAACCGGCGGGCCGCTTCGTCGAACTCGATGCACTCGGCGCGCAGTTCGGTGGTGCGCGACACCCGCGAGACGAGCGAGACCGCGATGATCCCGGCGATGAACATCCCGGAGATCGCGATCCCGTCGGGCTTCTCGCGAATGTTCTCCCCGAGGGCGTACAGCAGGACCAGGGTGAGCACCGCGAACCCCGCGGTGGCGGCGCGTTGCCGGCGGCGGAGGGTGGAGATCGTGACGGCCACCGCGCCGGAGACCATCATGGCGAGGATGCCGGTGGCGTACGCGCCGGCCTGCGCGTTGACGTCGGCGCGGAACGCGATGGTGATGGCGATGCTGATCGCGGTGTAGACGAGCACCACGGGGCGAACCGCCCGGCCCCACTCCGGCGCCATGCCGTAGCCGGGCAGGTACCGGGGGACGATATTGATCAGCCCGGCCATCGCGGACGCCCCGGCGAACCACAGGATCAGGACGCTGCTGAGGTCGTAGACGGTGCCGAACGCCTCACCCAGGTGTTCGTGGGCCAGATACGCCAGGGCCCGCCCGTTCGCCGCGCCACCCGGCTGGAACTCCTTCGCCGGGATGAGCACGGTGGTGACGAAGCTCGTCGCGATCAGATAGACCGACATGATGGCCGCGGCAGCCGTCAGCAGCTTGCGGGTGTTGTGGATGCGCGAGCGCAGTCGCTGCTCGTCGTCGCGGCCGTCGGTGGCGACCAGCGGCATCATGCTCACGCCGGTCTCGAACCCGGACAGGCCCAGGACGAGCAGCGGGAACGCGAGGACGGCGGGCCCGACGAGGCCACCGAACCCACCGTGGCCGGTCGTGAGGGCGGAGGTCCAGGTCGACAGCGCGCCGCCGGTGGTGAAGACCTCGACCAGGCCGACGACGACGATGACCGCGTTGAGCCCGAGGAAGGCGGCCACCAGCGGGATGGCCACCCCGACGGCCTCGCTGAAGCCGAGCAGGAACACCCCACCCAGGACCAGCAGCAGCACGACGGTGATCGCGACGGCGTGGTCGTGCAGCAAGCCGGGCGTGACCGGGTTCTCGATCAGGTGCACGCTCGCGTCCGCCGCCGACAGGGTGATCGTGATGATCCACGAGGTGGCGACGAACCCGAGCAGGACGAGCACGAACAGCTTGCCGCGCCAGAACGGCAGCAGCCGCTCCAGCATAGCCACCGAGCCCTGGCCGTGCGGGCTCTCCTTGGCCACCCTGCGGTACATGGGCAGCATGCCCAGCAGCGTGAGCGCGACGATCAGCAGGGTCGCCAGCGGCGACAGCGCCCCGGCGGCGAGTGCGGCGATGCCCGGCAGGTACGACAGGGTCGAGAAGTAGTCGACGCCGGTCAGGCACATGACCTTCCACCACGCCTGCGGCTTCGCGTGCGCCTCGTCGGCGACCGGCCCGGCCGGCTGCACCCGGTGCTCGAGCAGCCAGCGACCCAGCGCGGTGCGGGGCCTCGTAGGACGCACCGGGCTGTCGACCCGCCGGGGGACAGCCAGCTCACGTGCTGTACTCATGTGCTCCTTCTTCGCGGACTCGCCAAGGCCGGCGACCTCGCTGATGCCCCCGATGGGGCAAGGTCGAGGTCGCCGGTGTACCGCTCTGAAGCCTTGCACACGCCTCCGAGCGGCCGGCGGCGAAGCCCTCAGCGAGCCGGCGAGTCACTGCCGGGCTGCGTCGGCGCGGCGTCACCGTCCGCGTTGCCGGGCGCCAGTACCGACCGGCTCCGGCTGTACGCGAAGTAGATGACCATGCCGATGACGAACCACACCGCGAAGCGCAGCCACGTCTCCGGCTTGAGGAACGTGATCAGCCAGATCGAGAACAGTGCGCCGACGATCGGCACAACCGGCATGCCGGGCGTGCGGAAGGTACGCGGCAGGTCGGGGCGACGGTACCGGAGCACGATCACCGCGACGCAGACGACGACGAAGGCCAGCAGGATGCCGATGTTGGTCAGCTCGGCGGCCGCGGCGATCGGCAGGAAGCCGGCGATGAGGGCGGACACCACACCGGTGATCCACGTGATCCGGGTGGGTACCCGGCGCACCGGGTGGGTCTTGGCGAACCAGCGCGGCAGTAGGCCGTCCCGGCTCATGGAGAACCAGATCCGGGTGGCGCCGAGCATGAAGGTGAACATCACGGTCAGGATGCCGACGACCGCGCCGGCCGCGATCACGGACGCCAGCCCGGACAGGCCCACCGAGGCGAACGCCGACGAGAAGCCGCTCTTGGGGTTGATGTCGTGGTACGACTGCATGCCGGTCAGCACCAGGCAGGCCAGCGCGTACAGCACCATCGAGATCACGAGCGAGTAGATGATCGCCTTGGGCATGTGCTTCCGGCCGTCCCTGGACTCCTCGGCGGCGGTCGACATCGCGTCGTACCCGAACACGGCGAAGAACACCGTGGCGGCGCCGGTGAGCGCGCCGCCCACGCCGAAGGGGAAGAACGGCGAGTAGTTGTCCGGCTTGATGTAGAAGACGCCGACCGCGATCACGATCAACACGATGACGATCTTGAGGCCGACGACGAGGGTCTCGAACCGGGCGGCCGTCCGGATGCCGCGGGTCAGCAGGAACGCGATCAGCAGGCACAGCAGCACGGCGAACAGGTCGACCTTGTAGCTGCCGGCCGCCACGCCGGGCGGCTCGGTGCCCGGTGCGCCGAGCATCCAGGGCGGCAGGTGGATGCCCAACTGGCCGACCAGGAAGCCGAAGTATCCGGAGATGCCGATCGCCACGACCGAGACCACCGCCGTGTACTCCAGCAGCAGGTCCCAGCCGATGAACCAGCCGACGATCTCGCCGAGCACCGCGTACCCGTAGGTGTAGGCCGAACCGGCCTTCGGGATCAGCCCCGCGAACTCCGCGTACGACAGCGCCGCCGCGCCGCTGGCGATGCCTGCGATGAGGAAGGAGATGAGGACGGCCGGGCCGGCCGTCCCGTTGGCCACCGCACCCGCGAGGGCGAAGATGCCCGCACCGATGATGCCGCCGACCCCGATCGCGGTCAGCTGCCACAGCCCCAACGACCGGGACAGGCCTCCCTCGGTCTCATCCGCGATCTGGTCGATCGGCTTGCGCCGGAAGACGCCGGACCCGCCGGCGAACTGCTCTCTGGTGATGCTCATCGCCCGCTCCTTCGGTCAACGTTGACCAATGACCGTAGTCGGGCGGGCATATGCGACGAAACCGTTGGCGCGCCACCATCGGGGTCGAGATAGGGCTGCCGCCGGTACGCGGCGCGTACCGGCGGCAGCGGCGGGCAGGTCAGCTGTGCAGCACCGCCCCGGTGTTCGGATCGAGGATGACCTTGTTGTCGTCGTGGCGGTTGAAGTCGAGCATGTTGGTCAGCGGGCCGGCCAGGGTGTCGAACGAGGAGTCACCGATCCGACCGGTCTTCCAGTTGTCCTCGATGAACCGCAGGATCGAGGTCTGGTCGGTGGTGGTGTGGTCGACGAAGTTGCTCTTCGCGTACGGCGAGACCACCAGCAGCGGCTGGCGCGGCCCGTACCCGCACCGGTTGGCGTAGCCGCCGAGCGGCGCGTGGTTGGCGCTGCCGCACGTGCCGGGACCGTTCAGCGCGTCGAGGTTCGTGTTCGAGGCGTTGAGGATCGGCGGCATCGCGTGGTCGTACCAGCCGTCCGAGTCGTCGTACGCGATGACCACTGCGGTGGACTTCCAGTCCTTGGACTTCTGTAGCGCGTTGATCGTGTTCACGACGAAGTGCTGCTCGTCGATCGGGTCGGAGTAGCCGGCGTGGCCGTCCTGGTAGTTGGCCGCCTTGAGGAAGCTGACCGCCGGCAGGTTGCCCTTGGCCAGCGCCGTGTCGAAGTCGGCCAGGTCGTACTGGTGCTTGGCCTGGTCGGTGTGGCCGATCGCGGCGGGCGACGACGGCGGCAGGTGGTGCGGGTTGGCCGTCGACTCGTAGTACTGGAACGGCTGGTGGTGCGGGTTGTAGTCGGTCTGCGTCGCGCCGCCGACGTTGGCGTGCTGGGAACCGCAGACCGCCTTGCCGTTCACCGTCGAGGTGGGCCGGAAGCCGCCCTGGAACCAGCCCCAGCTGACGTTCTTGGCGTTGAGCAGGTCACCGATGTTCTTGCCCTGCATCGCCAGGTGGTTGCGGGTGTTGGCGCAGTCATCGAAGGCCGGGTCCGGATCGTTGATCACCGTACCCACGCCGTTCGCGTCCGGGGACGCCACCACGTACGAGTCACTGGTCTTCGTACCGTCCGGCTTCACGGCGTACCCGCCGTGGGTCTGGCCGGAGACCAGGTTGATCGCACCGGGCGTGGACGGACCGAACACGGTACCGAAGGAGTTGTCGCTCATCGCGTAGTGCTGGGCGTAGTTCCACAGCCCGGTGACGGTGTTGCCGTCGTAGTAGTTCATGACCAGACCGGGCATGCTCTTGTCCGGCGCGGCGCAGGACTCGACGTCGGTGTGCTCGACGAACGCGTCCATCAGCCCACCGTCGAACGCCTGCTGCTCCTGGGTGTACCCGTGGCCCTGGTCGCAGGTCAGCGGCATGGTCGACGGGATCCGCTGCGGGTTTGCGGTGTTGGGGTTGGCGGTCAGCAGCGCACCCGTGAGGCCGTTGACGCTCGGAGTGCCGGGCTTGGCGGTGAAGCGGGTGCCGTCGGTGTTCGCCGCGTTGGGGTACGTGCCGAAGTAGTGGTCGAACGACACGTTCTCCTGGAAGATCACCACGACGTGCTGGACCGGCGTGGCGGTGGAGCCATCGGCGCGCTCCGGGTCGGCGGCGAAGCCGGGTGCCGCCGCGGCGAGCCCGACGCCGGCGACCGCCAGGCCGGCGAGCGCGGCGGCCCGGCGGCGCGGCCGCGGCCCCGACAGCCGGTTGGCAAGGTTTTTGGACACTGTTCCTCCAGTGCGGATGGTTTCCCTACACCTTTGTAGTAACAGTGATCCGGACTCTGATTGGCAAGTGGCCCGCGGGTGAACTTCGCGCGCCGACGCCTCAGGCCCGATCGTCCGGCGCGAGCGGCTGGACCGCGCGGTAGTACAGCTCGAGGCAGAGCAGGACCTCGGTACCGGCCACCCCGGTGAGGGTGCGGATCTCCGAGTCCACCAGCCGCATCAGGTCCAGCGAGTCGCGGCAGACCGCCTCGGCGAAGACGTCGAAGCGCCCGGCGCAGGCCACCACGTACTTGATCGACGGCAGCTTGGTCAGGGTCTGCGCGAGGTCGGTGATGCTGTGCCCCGGCGCGCACCTGATCCCCACCCACGCCTGCATGTTGAAGCCGAGGCTGCGCGGGTTGGCGATGGCCGAGATGCGGATCGTCTTCTCCTGGAGCATGCGGGTGACGCGCTTGCGTACCTGCGACTCGGAGATCCCGAGCCGCTCGCCGACGAGCCCGAACGGCAGCCGTCCGTCGGTGCTCAACTCGGCCACGATCCGCCGGTCCGTCGCGTCGAGCGGCTCGCGCTCCTCCGCCTGGCCGTGCTCGCCCTTGTGCTGGCCGACGTCCCAGGCCGGCTCCTGGTAGTGCAGTTGCAGGTACGGGAAGACCTCAGCCGACCGTACCCCCGGCGCGCGGACGATCGACTCGTCGACCACGGTCAACAGCTCCGCGGTGTCCCGGCACAGCACCTCGACCAGGGCGTCGTACCGGCCCGTGGTGATCACTGCGTAGTCGACCGACGGCAGCGTCGCCATCGACTCGACCAGCGGCTTGATGCCGCGCCTGCCGTCGACGCGCACCCCGACCATCGCGGCGACCTTGTACCCGAGCACCGCCGGGTCGGCCACCGTGGTGATCTGGATGACCCGGCTCTCCAGCAGCTCGTTCACCCGCCGGCGGATGGTCTTCTCCGGGACCCGCAGCTCGCGCGAGATGGCGGCGAAGGACTGCCGGCCGTCGAGCTGCAGCAGCCGGATCAGCGACCGGTCGAGCTCGGAGAGCCGCACGCCGCTGCCGGCGTCACCGGACGCCGCGAAGGTCGCACCCAGGAAGCCGGACACGAGGTACTCCGATCCGTGCATGGCAGTCAACATAGCCGCTGGGTGGTCGCGTACCGCTCTAGGCGCCGCGATGACCGGTCACCTCATCCAGCCGGTCGTGGACGGGGCGACCGCCGAGGAAGACCGCGTCGACCCGGACGTCGAGCAGTTCGTCGGTGGTGCAGGCGAACGGGTCCCGGTCCAGGACGATGACGTCCGCGTACTTGCCGGGTTCGAGCGACCCGTACCGGTCCCCCTCGCCCAGGGTGTGCGCGCCGTTGACGGTGTGCATCCGCAGCGCCTCGACGAGCGTGATCGTCTGGTCGGCGTCGAGGGTCTCACCCAGGAACGACTGCCGGCGCAGGCAGCACCAGATGCTGAAGAACGGGTTGGTGGCCTTCTCCTCCGAGCCGATCCACACGTCGGAGCTGCCGGTGATGGCCCAGCCCTCGTCCAGCAGCCGGCGCATCGGGAACCGACCCAGCTTTCCGTAGTCGCCGAGGTAGGTCGGGAAGAAGTCGCCGAACGTGTAGAGGAAGACCGGCTGGGGCACCGGGATGATGCCGGCGCGCCGCCACAGCTCGGTCGCCTCGGGCTCGGGCAGGAAGTTGCCGGCGTGCTCGACGCGGGGTGCGGGAGCACCGGGCTGCGGGCCGCCCGCCGCCTCGATGGCCGCGCACACCTCCTCCTGCGCCCGGTCGCCGTTGGCGTGGACCGCCAACTGGAGCCCGGCGGCGGCGGTCCGGCGCAGCGCGTCGCCGATCTGGTCGGCGGACAGCGCGACCTCGCCGCAGTGGTGGTGTCCATCGAGGACGTACGGCTGCTTCACCGCGGCGCTGGCCGCGGAGTAGCCGCCGTCGGAGAACATCTTGACCCCGTGGATGCGCATCAGCTCCTCGGGCACGGTCAGCCCCAGCCAGTCCCGGTGGGCGCACGCCTGGTCGAGGCTGACCGTGCCGGGCGCCCACAGGTAGACCCGTAGCCGCGCGCCGAGTTCGCCGTCGCGGTGCAGGCCGTCCATCTCGCGCAGGCCCTCGACGGTCTCCGAGATCTCGCCGATGGTGGTGACGCCGTTGGCGGTGAAGAGGTCGTGTACGCCCTCGCGGATGGCCGCGCGCAGCGCCGGGCCGGACAGCTTCGGCAGCGGAAGGAGGTTGTCCATCTCCTTCACCACGCCGGTCGGCTCGCCGTGCTCGTCGCGCTCGACCGTGGGCATGCCGGTGATGCTGTAGTCGGCCTCCTGGTAGGTCCGGTCGATGCCGGCCAGCTCCAGCGCGCGGGTGTTGAGCACGCTGACGTGGCCGCCCGCGCGGATCGCGATCGCGATCTCGGTGCTGACCGAGTCCAGTTCAGCGCGGGTCGGCAGCCGCTTCTCCGCCAGCTTCTGGTCGAAGAAGAGGTTGGACTGGCAGACAAGCCAGCCGTCCACGGCGTCTTGGAGGTGGGCGCGCAGCTTGTCCAGCACCGCCGGGATGTCGCGGCAGCTCGGAGCCCGGCAGTCGACGGTCTGGTACGCGGTCCGGGCGGCCACCTCCATGTGCGCGTGCACGTCGACGAAGCCCGGCATGATCGGCGAGTTCCCGACGTCGCGCAGGACGGTGCCGGCGCCGACGTACCGGTCGGCCTCCTCGCGGGGACCGGTGGCCACGATGACGCCGTCGCGCACGGCGACGAAGCCGGGCGTCACGGGGTCCCCGTCGGTCATCCAGATGACCCGGTTCGAGACCAACACGAGATCCGCGGCGCGTTCCATACCGGCTGTCCTCCTCGAGGTTCGCAACGAAAGGGGTCCGCCGGGGGCGTCGGCTCCCCACCTCGCCCCACGTACCGAACCTCCGGGTCACTCATGACCGTCCAGTGCGGGAATATGACGCTAACCGGCCAAGCATGCGCAGTCAATCACGAAATCCGGACGAAGGACGGTTTATGTCGACTGATTCCAGCCCTCTAGGAGGGTTGGCGGGCATCAGTTGGGTGATCTCCGGTCCGCCTGTCCGATATCCAGCCATCGAGAGACACGATCAGACGATTTCGGTCCTTGACAGGCGATCATCTGACTGTTTACGTTCTACCCCCGACGTTGGAGTGAGCGGGGTCTCACTTCTTGTCATCGGCTAAGCCGGACCGCGGCGCAGTCGCCGCAGTTCTCACCATGTCCCGGTCAGTGGAAGGGCGTTTCACATGCCATCTGAGGTGCGTCACGCAGAGGTCGCAGGCGGCGGCCTCGGCGGGTTGACCGTCGCTACCGCACTCGCGCAGCGCGGTTGGAGCGTGCGCCTCCACGAACGCGGCAGCGAGCTGCGCGAGATCGGCGCCGGCATCTTCATGTGGGAAAACGCGGTCCGCGTCCTCGAGCACATCGGCGCCTTCGACGAGGCGCTCGGTCGCGCCGAGCGCATCGAGAGCTGGCGGCTGTTCGACGAGCGCCAGCGCCCCATCCAGGACGACTGGATGAAGTCCGACGACGTCCGCCTCTACACCGTGCTGCGCACCGACCTGCACCGGGCGCTCGGCAACGCCGCGAAACGCGCGGGCGTCGAGATCGTCACGAACTCACTCGTCGCGGGCGCCTCCGAGGACGGCGAGCTGTTCCTGGAGAACGGCACCTCGCACAAGGCGGACCTGATCGTCGGCGCCGACGGCGTGGGCTCCGCGGTGCGGAACTCCGTCGGGCTGAACATCGTGGTCAAGGATCTGATGGACGGCTGCAGCCGGCACCTGGTCCCGAGGCTGCCGCACGACCCGGTCAACCACGCGCTGGAGTACTGGAACGGCGGCCGCCGCGTCGGCATCACGCCCGTCTCCGACGAGCAGGTCTACATCTACACCTGCTGCCCCGCGACCGACCTGGCCGGCCGCGAGCGCCCGTTCAACGTGGAGTCGTGGAGCGCGTCGTTCCCGCACCTGCGCCACTTCTTCGACCGCATCCCGAACGTCTCCCGCTGGGCGTCGTTCTCGGACGTGCGCTGCCACGGCTGGGTCAAGGGCCGGGTCGCGCTGATCGGTGACGCCGCGAGCGCGATGTCGCCCAACCTGGGCCAGGCCGCCTGCCTCGCGATGACCAACGGCTACACCCTCGCGATGATGCTCGAGGGCACCACCAACGTCGAGTCGGCCCTGCTGGGCTGGGAGGCGCGCCAGCGCCCCGTCACCGACGCGACGCAGAAGTACTCGCGCCTCTACGGCAAGGTCGGCACCCGCTGGCCGCGGCAGCTCGCCGACGTGCGCTCCGCACTGGTCTGGGCCGCCGGCAAGTCGCGGCCGTGGCAGGCGAAGGTCAACGTCGCCGCGCACCAGGGCGCCGAGCTGGTCGGCAAGGCCCCCCGCAAGAACACCGACTGAACCTCCCCTACCGATCGATGACTACTCCTGCCGCCAGGCGCAGGACCCGCATGATGGAGACAAGAATGCGCAACCGTAAGGCGAAGGCGTTAGCGGTACTGGCCGCGGCGTCCGCGCTCCTGCTCGGCGCCTGCAGCACCGGGCCGGACAGCGGCGGCGGGGGCAGCAAGTACGACCCCTCCAAGCCGATCCCGGGCTCGGACAAGGGCAGCTTCAAGGCATCCGCGGCGGAGATCCGGGAGTCGCTGAAGAGCGACGCCTGGTGGTACCCCACGCTGTTCGTGGACTGCAAGGACTCCGCGACCAAGGCCGAGGGCTGCAACGGGCAGCGGACCGAGGGCGTGTACAACGCGATCCCCTCCGACCTGGTCTCGAAGAAGTGGAAGATCTGCTTCGCGGTACCGCACGTGTCCGATCCGTACTGGGTGGCCGCCGACTTCGGCGCAGTCCAGGAGGCCAAGCGGCTCGGCGTCGACCTCGACGTGTACGAGGCCGGCGGCTACACCGAGCTGTCCAAGCAGCTCAACCAGATCGACGACTGCGTCTCCGCCGGCGCCGAGGCGATCGTGATCGGCGCGATCAGCTTCAACGGCCTGGACGCCAAGGTCCAGCAGCTGGTCGACCAGGGCATCGTCGTGATCGACGGGCTCAACGGCATCTCGAACCCGAAGGTCAGCGCCCGGGCCGTACTGAACTGGCGCGAGATGGGCGCCGCGGTCGGCGACTACCTCAAGAAGCAGAACAAGAGCGAGAAGATCGCCTGGTTCCCCGGCCCGCCCGGCGCCGGTTGGGCCGAGGACGCCAACAGCGGCTTCAAGGACGCGGTCAACGGCAGCCCGGCCAACATCGCGGCCACCAAGTACGGCGACACCTCGAAGGAGGTACAGCTCAAGCTCGTGGAGGACACCCTGCAGTCCGACCCGAGCATCACGGTGGTCGCCGGTACCGCCGTGACGGCCGACGCGGCCGTGGCCGGCAACGTGGGCGGCGGCAAGACCAAGATCTTCGCCGACTACCTGATCCCGTCGACGTTCGACGAGATCAAGAGCGGCAAGGTCACCTGTGGCGTCTCCGACCAGCCGGTCATCCAGGCCCGGATGGCCGTCGACATGGCCGTCCGCCTGCTGGAGAAGATCCCGCTGGACGACCAGAAGGGCCGGGCGTTCCCCGCGCCGATCCTGGTCTGCGGGCCGGCTGCCGGCCCCGACGCGAACCTCGACTCCTTCATCCCGGAGACGACCTTCGCGCCCGCCGACTTCAAGCCGGTCTTCCGCGTCAGCGGCAAGTGAGCGTCAAGAAGGAATGATGAGCGATCACGAGAAGGGCGTGGTTCTCCGCGCCGAACGGATCACGAAACGGTACCTGGGTGTCAAGGCACTCGACCAGGTCTCCTTCGACCTGCGCCGAGGCGAGATCCACGCCCTTCTCGGTGAGAACGGCGCCGGAAAGTCGACGCTGATCAAGACGATCTCCGGATCGGTACGCCAGGACGAGGGCAGCATCTTCATCGACGGTCGCGAGCTGGGGGCGTTGACCCCCACCAGCGCCGCCGCCCACGGCGTGGGCACGGTGTTCCAGGAGATGAGCCTGGTCGGCGCCCTGTCCATCGCCGAGAACATCTTCCTGGGCCACGAGCAGCGCCGGATGGGCCTGCTCGACAAGCGGCGGATGCTCGCCGGCGCGACCGAGGCGCTCAACCGCATCGGCGTCGACCTCGACCCGCGTACCCGGGTCGCCGGGCTGTCCCGGGCGCAGATGCAGCTGGTCGAGATCGCCCGGGTGCTGCACCGCAGGTCCGACATCCTGATCCTGGACGAGCCCACCGCGTCGCTGAGCGCCGGCGAGGCGCGGCGGCTCTTCGAGATCATCACGGGGCTGCGCGACCAGGGCATCGGCATCATCTACATCTCCCACCGGCTCGCCGAGATCAAGGAGCTGGCGGACCGGGTCACCGTGCTGCGCGACGGCCAGAAGATCGGCACGATCGCCGCCACCGGCGTCACCGACGACCGGCTCGTCGAGATGATGTCCGGCCGGACCCTGGAGAAGCTGTACCCGCGGATCTCCGCGCGGCCCGGCAAGGTGCGGCTGCGCGTCTCCGGGCTGCGCGGCCCCCTGCTCAAGGACGTGTCGTTCGAGGTGGCGGCCGGCGAGATCGTCGGCCTGGCCGGGCTGGTCGGATCGGGCAAGTCGGAGATCGGCCGCGCCTGCTTCGGCCTCGAGCCCCTCGACACCGGCACCGTGGAGATCGACGGCAAGGTGCTGGCCAAGCCGAGTCCGAAGCGGGCGATGGGCCACGGGATGATCTACTACCCCGCCGACCGGCACGCCGAAGGCCTGGTGACCACCGCGTCGCTGCGCGACAACATCACGCTGCCCTCGGTCGCCGCCGGCACGATGTCCCGGTTCGGCATCGTCAACCGGCGCGAGGGTACGGCGCGGACCAACGAGGTGGTCAAGGCGCTCTCCATCAAGCCGGCCGACCCGGGACGTTCGATCCTGGGCTTCTCGGGCGGGAACCAGCAGAAGGCGCTGCTGGCGCGGTCGTTCGCCAAGAGCTTCCCGGTACACGTCTTCGACGAGCCGACGGTCGGCATCGACATCGGCGCCAAGTCCGACGTGTACGAGTACATGAACAAGCTGTGCGAGCAGGGCGCCGCGGTGGTGCTCATCTCGTCGGACACCGAGGAGATCCTCGGCATGTCCCACCGGATTTACGCAGTTCGTGAGGGGCGGGTCGTGGCCGACCTGCGCGGTGACGAACTGAACGAGGAAAACGTTGTTCGCGCGTTCTTCGGTTCGCGCGACGCTTCTGTCACTTCAGGGAGTGTGGACCGTGACCAGTCCGCTTGATCTGGACGCGCGGTCGTCCAAGCCGGGAGACGGGGCGGTGGTCGGCAAGCCGGCCGAGGCCGCCGGGCGGTCGGGGCCGTCGCGGATCGTCAGCGCGCTGCTGCGCGTCGGCCTGCTCCCCGTCCTGCTCATCGCCGGGGTCGTGGTCTTCGCGTCGATCGAGCCGCGGTTCCTGACCCCGCTCAACGGCACGAACATCGGACGGCAGCTGTCGTTCCTACTCATCATCACGATGGCGCAGATGCTCGTCCTCGTCGTCGCCGAGATCGACATGTCGGTCGGCTCGACCATCGCGTTGACGAGCGTCGTCTCCAGCACCGTGATGGTGAAGGTCGGCGGTGACGGGTTCACCCCGGTCCTCGCCGGCATGCTCGCCGGCCTCGCGCTCGGCCTCGTGATCGGGCTGGTCAACGGCGTCGTCGTGGCGAAGTTCCGGGTACCGTCCTTCATCGTCACCATCGGCAGCGGCGCGGTCGCCTTCGGCCTCGCGCTGATCATCTCCAGCGGAAGCCCGGTGACCGGCCTGCCCAGGGCCTTCACCACGGCGCTGGGTAACTCCAGCATCGGCACGGTGCCGCTCTCCCTGGTGATCGCGCTCGCCGTCTTCGGCGTGCTGTACCTGCTGCTGAACTGGACCACCCTCGGGCGGTACTTCTACGCCGTGGGCGGCGGTGAGAACGCGGCACGGCTGGTCGGCGTGCCGGTCTTCCGCAGCAAGGTGCTCGCCTTCGTGCTGTGCAGCACGCTGACGTCGCTGGCCGGCATCCTGCTCACCGCCCGGGTCTCGTCCGGCGAGCCGAACCTCGGTGGCCAGTACGTGATCCTCTCGATCGCGGCCGCGGTCCTGGGTGGCACCTCGTTCTTCGGCGGTGAGGGCCGCCTGAGCATGGTCGCCATCGGCGCGCTGTTCCTGGTGGTGCTCTCCAACGGGATGAACCTGATCCGGGTCTCCAGCTACACGCAGCAGGTCGTCCTCGGCGTGCTGCTGGTCGCGGCCGTCGTCATCGACCGGCTGCGGCGGCGGGCCACCCGCTGACCGACGACTGACCGGGCCGTGCACCAGCACCGGCCCGGTCAGTCGTGTTTTGGACCATGGAAGGAGGAGTCGCGAGGCGATGAGCGACGCACGCAGGTTCTGGGTGGCCGGGCGGCCCGCTACGGGCGAGCAGGCCTTCGAGGTGCGGCACCCGTACGACGGGCGGACGGTGGCGTCGGTGTCGGTGCCGACGGCCGCGCAGGTCGAGGAGGCGGTCACGGCGGCGCAGGCGGTGGCGGCCGAGGCCGCGGCGCTGCCCGCGTACGCCCGGGCCGAGGCCCTCGCGCACGTGGCGCGCCGGCTGGCCGAGCGGGCCGAGGAGGTCGCCCGGCTCATCACGGCGGAGAACGGCAAGCCGCTGACGTGGGCCCGCGGCGAGGTGGCCCGCGCGGTCTCCACCTTCCGCTGGGCCTCCGAGGAGGCGCGGCGCTGGTCCGGCGAGCTCCAGCGGCTGGACACCGACGCGGGCGCCGCCGGCCGGATCGCGGTCACCCGTCGCTTCCCGCGCGGGCCGGTACTGGCGATCGCGCCGTTCAACTTCCCGCTCAACCTCGTCGCCCACAAGGTCGCTCCGGCGATCGCCGTCGGCGCGCCGGTCCTCATCAAGCCCGCACCGAAGACGCCCCTGTCAGCGCTGCTGCTCGGCGAACTGCTCGCCGAGTGCGACCTGCCGGCGGGCATGTGGTCGGTGCTGCCCCTGCTCAACGAGGAGACCGCCGCGCTGGTGGCCGACCCCCGCCTGCCGGTGGTCTCGTTCACCGGCTCCGGCCCGGTCGGCTGGGGCATCAAGCAGGCGGTGCCGCACAAGCACGTCACGCTCGAGCTCGGCGGCAACGCGGCCGCCGTGGTCTGCCCGGACTGGTCGAGCGAAGCCGATCTCGACGTCGCCGCCGCCCGGATCGCCACGTTCGCCAACTACCAGGCCGGTCAGTCCTGCATCTCGGTACAGCGCGTCTTCGCCGACCGGTCCGTCTTCGACGCCCTCGCCGAGCGGATCACGACCGCCGTCGCCGGTGCGCGGACCGGTGACCCGTGGGACGACGCCACCGAGGTCGGCCCGCTCATCGACGAGGCCGCCGCGCGCCGGGTCGAGGAGTGGATCCGCGAGGCCGTCGCGGCCGGTGCGAAGGTCCTCACCGGCGGTACCCGGGACGGCGCCACCGTCGCGCCGACGGTGCTGGTCGACGTGCCGGCGGACGCCAAGGTCTCCTGCGAGGAGGTCTTCGGCCCGGTCCTGGTCCTCGACGCGGTGGACGGCGTCGACGAGGCGTTCGCGCGGGTCAACGCCTCCCGGTACGGGCTGCAGGCCGGGGTGTTCACCCGGGACCTGCCCACCGCGTTCCGCGCCCACCGCGAGCTCGAGGTGGGCGGCGTCGTCATCGGCGACGTCCCCAGCTTCCGCGCCGACCAGATGCCGTACGGCGGCGTGAAGGAGTCCGGCGTGGGCCGGGAGGGCGTGCGGTACGCGATGGAGGACTACACGTACGAGCGGGTCATGGTGCTGACCGGCCTCGACCTGTAGGCACTACCCGCGGTGCAGCCGCGCCACCACC
This sequence comes from Planosporangium mesophilum, assembly GCF_016863255.1. Taxonomy (GTDB): domain Bacteria; phylum Actinomycetota; class Actinomycetes; order Mycobacteriales; family Micromonosporaceae; genus Planosporangium; species Planosporangium mesophilum. The sequence continues at coordinate 35,938 of NZ_BOON01000010.1, read as the reverse complement.
GACGCCCCCGTGGTCGGCGGCGGCGCGGCCGACGGCCCGCTCCACCGGCCGGCGGTGGCCTGCCACACCAGGCCGCCGACGCGAACCTCCTCGACGCCGTGCTCCTGCGCGTGCGACACGATCCAGTACGCGTACCGCCAGGCGGCCACCGCGTCCGCCGGTCGCACGGTGAGCTCGGTCGCGGCCGGTCCGGCGGTCAGCCCCACCTCGCCCCAGTCGGCCCGCAGCGCGGCGGTGAGCGCGTCGACCGCCGCCGGACCGCGCGGCTGCGAACCGGCGGTGACCGTACAGGCGACGGCCCCGTCGCCCGCCCCGTACAGGGCGCGGGCCAGCACTCCCGACGATTCGACCCACTGGTCGTACGCGTCCGGGAAGGCGCTGCGCTGGACGGCCTGCGCCGCGTCGCCCATGTCCATCTGCTGCCAGCCGCGCAGCTTCACCAGCGCGCCGTAGAAGGCCCCGGCCGCGAAGCGGGGGTCGGCCAGCTGCTCGGGCCTGCCCCAACCCTGGCTCGGCCGCTGCTGGAACAGGCCGATCGAGTCGCGGTCACCGCCCGCGAGGTTGCGCAGGTGCGACTCCTGCATCGCGGTGGCGAGGGCGATCTGCACCGCGCGTACCGGCAGCCGGCGGCGCATCCCGACCGCCGCGATCGTCGCCGCGTTCGCCATCTGTTCGGGCTCGAGCCTCGCCTCACCGTCGGCCCGTGCCACGCACACGGGCTGCGGCGGTGACGGCTGCAGCGCCGCGGGCATGAGCAGGCGCAGCGCGCCGTAGCAGCCCAGCCCGATCACAACGACCGTGACGAGCAGGACCACGACGACCGTACGGATACGCAACGCCACCTCCCCTGCTCAGGCCACCTGACCGGGCGCCCCGACCGCGTACGGGCGGCGCGCCAGCGTGCCCCCCGCGCCGGAGGATCAGGTCAGCGCACGTCGAGCAGGTCGACGACGAAGATCAGGGTCTCCCCCGGCTTGATGACGCCACCGGCGCCGCGGTCGCCGTAGCCGAGCTGCGGCGGGATGGTCAGCTGACGGCGGCCGCCGACCCTCATGCCCTGTACGCCCTGGTCCCAGCCGGCGATGACCCGGCCGCCGCCGAGCGGGAAGGTGAACGGCGAGCCGCGGTCCCACGACGCGTCGAACTGCTCACCGGTCGAGTGGGCCACGCCCACGTAGTGCACCACCACCTGGTCGCCGGCCTTCGCTTCGGCGCCCTCGCCTTCGACGAGGTCCTTGATCTGCAGCTCGGTCGGGGCGTCGCCCTCGGGGAACTCGACGGTCGGTTTGCTTGCGGTCATACCGCCCACCCTAGATCACGAGCGCGTCGAACGCCGGCACCCGGGGGCGGGCGGGCGCCCGTCCTCCGGTTGCCGCCCCAGCCCGCAGGGCGCACCCTCGGAAGCATGGCCGTTTGCGAAGTCTGTCACAACGACTACCGGATGTCGTTCGAGATCCATGCAGCCGGCGCCGTCCACGTGTTCGACTCGTTCGAGTGCGCCATCCACCGGCTCGCGCCCGTCTGCGAGTACTGCCAGGTCAAGATCGTCGGGCACGGCGTCGAGGTCGACGGCCGGTTCTTCTGCTGCGCGAACTGCGCCCGCAACAGCGGGCTCGCAAAGGGCGATCAGGTCCGCGACGCCGTCGGAGCGCCGCCGGGCTGAGCCCGCGCGGTGCCGGCGAACCTCAGCTGAAGAGCGAGCGCCTGCCGGGGCCGGCCCGGCCCGCGTGCCGTCGCCGCAGCTGGATGACGACGACGTCGACGAGCGCGACGACCGCCAGTACGGCGGCGACCACGGCCAGGGCACGGGCGCCGACCACCGCCAGGCCGACCGCGAGCAGGGCACAGGTGACCAGGCCGAAGCCGGCGAACGCCAGACGCAGGTTCAACGCACTGTAGGGGTGCCCGACCGTTCCACGGGCTCCCCTGGGTTGCGCTCCGATAGGCATGGATGGCTCCGTACCCCGTGAGCGGGCGTTGACCCGCCCACGGGGTACGGAGCGCGGGTCACTCCGTGACGACCGCCCGCAGGATGTCGACCTTCGCGGCCCGGCGCGCCGGGAAGATCGCGGCGACGACGCCGGCCAGCGCCGCGATCACCGCGCACACCAGCGGCTGCACGATGGGCACGGCGACGGTGACGATGCCGATGGACGCCAGCGACCGCGAGAACGCCGCACCGAAGGCCAGGCCCAGCCCCAGCCCCAGGAGCGCGCCGACGGCCGCGATCAGTACCGCCTCCCAGCGGACCGCCGAGCGGACCTGCGTGCGGGTCATGCCGACGGCCCGCAGCAGGCCGAGCTCCCGGGTGCGCTCCAGCACCGACAGCGCGAGCGTGTTGACCACGCCGAGCAGGGCGATCACCACGGCCAGCAGGAGCATCACGTACACCATGCCGAGCAGCTGGTCGACGCTGTCGTTCTGGGTCTTCTTCAGTTCGGCGCTGTCGGAGATCGCGACGTTCGGGTACTCGGTCAGGGCCGCCTTCGCCGCCTGCTTGACCTGCTCCGTGGTGACGCCCTTGCGGGCGCCCACCAGTACCGCGATGTCGAGCCGCTCTGAGAAGTTGGCGTTGTAGGTGTCGAGGCTGACCAGGTAGCTGGAGCCGACCAGGGTCTTGTCGGTGAACGTGCCGGCCACCCGCAGCTTCCGGTCGCCGCTCTGCGCGAACTTCACCGGGAACGGCGAGCCCACCCGCAGGCCCTTGAGCGTCGCGACGTCGGTGTTGACCAGCACGCCGTCGGTACCGAGCGCGGCGAGCGAGCCCGACTCGACGCCGAGGTTGGCCATCCTGTCAACCGTGGCGGGGTCCACCCCGGCGACGTACGTCGTCGCGCCGTCGATCTGCGCCACCCCGAAGCGCATCTCCGACACCGTGCCCACCTCGGGCACCCTGCGCAGCTTGTCGGCGACCCCGGACGGGAAGCCCGGCGCGAACTGACTGGCGGACTTGAGGATCAGGTCCGCCTTGTTCGCCCGGTCGACCACGTCCCCGACCGACGCCTTGACCGACGACGCCACCACGGTGATGCCCACGACGAGCGCGAGCCCGATGACGAGCGCCGTCGCGGTGGAGGCGGTACGACGCGGGGAGCGCGCCGCGTTGAGCCGGCCCATGCCGCCGGTGACGCTGCCGGCGATCGGCGCGCCGAGTACCCGGACCAGTGGCCGGACCGCGACCGGGGCCAGCATCGTGAGCCCGAAGAAGGTGGCCAGCGCCCCGGCACCTGCCGCGGCCACCTGGGAGTCCGCGCTCATCGCCCGGATCAGCCCCGCGACCCCGCCGACGAACAGGAGGCCACCGACGGCCAGGCGCCAGCGCGACACCCCCTTCGCGGGGGTCGCCGCGTCGCGCAGCGCCGCGATCGGCGGCGTACGCGTGGCCTTCCACGCCGGCGCGAGCGCCGCCACCACCGTGATGCCGACGCCGACCGCGAAGGCGGCGACCACCGTACGGAGATGAAGCTGCAGGGACGCGCTCGGCAGCTCCATGCCGATCACGGACATCAGCCCGCGCAGGCCGCCCGCCACCGCCAGCCCGACGCCGAGGCCGAGGCCGGAGGCGACCAGGCCGACGACGACCGCCTCGGCCAGGACGCTGCCGAGGATCTGCCGGCGACCGGCGCCGATCGCGCGCAGCAACGCGTGCTCACGCGAGCGCTGGGTGACCAGGATCGAGAACGTGTTCCAGATGATGAACGAGCCGACCAGCAGCGAGACCGCCGCGAAGCCCAGGAAGATCTTGGTGAAGATGCTGAGCGCGTCGCTGACGGACTTGCTGGCCTCGCTGGACACGGTCTCGCTGGTCACCGCCTCCAGCCCGGTCGGCAGCACGCGCGCGATCCGCGAGCGCAGTTCGTCGGGCTTGATCCCGGTCTTGCCCCGCACGTCGATCGTGTCGAACTGGCCGCTCCGGCCGAGCAGTTCCTGGGCGGTCGACATCTGGAACGTGGCCAGGGTCGCACCGGCCAGGTTGTCGGCCTCACCGAAGCCGGCGATGCCGACGACCGTGAACTGCCGCTGACCGCCCGTCTCGAACATGATCTTGATCGGATCACCGGGGGTGAATCCCTGCTTGCGGGCGGTGCCCGCGTCGATGACCACCTCGGTCGGAGCCTCCGGGCCCCGACCCTTGCGCATGCTGAACCCGCCGGCCAGCTCCCGGTCGGTCTGAAAGCCGGCGGCGAGGGTCGGCGCGCCGCCGGGCTGGATCGGCTTGCCGGACTTGTCGAGCATCAGCGCGAACCCGGTCAGCGAGCCCTCGGCGGCGGCCACGCCGTCGACCTTGCGAATCTGGTCGACGACCTTGGCGTCGAACGGCTTGGGCGAGCCCATCGTGGCGGTGTCGGTGAACGCCGCCTTGGATCGCACGCTGACGTCGGTACCCTTGGTCAGCCCGGCGTAGAGCTGGTCGAACGCCGCGTTCACGGTGTCGGTGAGCACGAGGGAGCCGGTCACGAAGGCCACGCCGAGCATGACCGAGACCGCGGTGAGCAGCAGCCGCACCTTACGGGCGAGCAGCCCCTTGAGGGTGAGCCCGAACATCACTCACCGAGACCCTTCATCGCGTCGAGGATCCGGTCGGCGGTCGGCTCGGTCATCTCGTCGACCACCCGGCCGTCCCGGAGGAACAGCACCCGGTCGGCGTAGCCGGCGGCGACCGCGTCGTGGGTGACCATGACGATCGTCTGCCCGTACTCGTCCACCGCGTGGCGCAGGAACCGCAGCAGATCGGCGCTGGAGCGGGAGTCGAGCGCACCGGTGGGCTCGTCGGCGAAGACGATCTCGGGCCGGCTGATCAGCGCGCGGGCGGCGGCCACCCGCTGCTGCTGGCCGCCGGAGAGCTCGGCGGGCGTGTGGTGGAGCCGGTCGGCGAGCCCGACGGCGGTCACGACCTGGGCCAGCCACTGCGGGTCGGCCTTGCGGCCGCCGAGGCGCAGCGGCAGCACGATGTTCTCCTCGGCGGTCAGCGTCGGTACCAGGTTGTAGCTCTGGAAGATGAAGCCGAGCCGGTTGCGGCGCAGCAGCGTGAGGTCGGCGTCGTTGAGCCGGGAGACGTCGGTGTCGCCGATGAGGACCTGACCCTCGGTCAGCGTGTCGAGGCCCGCGAGGCAGTGCAGCAGGGTGGACTTGCCGGAGCCGGACGGCCCCATGATGGCGGTGAAGGCGGCACCCTGGAACTCCACGCTCACGTTGTCGAGCGCGCGTACCGCGGAGTCCGCCCGACCGTACAGCTTCGTGGCGTTGACCACCCGCGCCGCGGTGCGCACACCCGACGGGGACTTGACCATGGACATTTCAGCGCTACCCTTCAATTTATCTACAGCGTTATCTGATTGACGTACGCTGTTACCGATAACGAGTGGGGCAGTCGGGTAGACGTCATACGAACGAAGGAGTAAGAGGTGCCCAGACAGGCACGCCTTACCGAGCGGGCCATCGCCGCGGCCGCCCTCGCCGTCCTCGACGCCGCGGGGATCGAGGCACTCACGATGCGCCGCCTGGCCGCCGAGCTCGGCACGTCACCGATGGCGCTCTACAACCACTTCCCGGACAAGGAGGCGGTGCTGGAGGCGGTCACGCAGCTCATCCTGGCCGAGATCGAGGCGCCCCCGGCGGGTACGAGCTGGCAGGAGACGGCCCGTCGGATCATGCGCTCGGCCCGCGCGGTCGGGCTGCGCCACCCGCACGCCGCGCCGCTGATCGCCCGGTTCCCACCCCGTACGCCCGACTCACTGGCCTTCGTCGAGGCCGGCTTCCGGTCGTTCCGGGCCGCCGGGTTCGACCCGAAGACCACGGCGCAGGCGTACCGGACGCTCGTCGCGTACTCGCTCGGGACGGCGCAGATCGAGCTGGGCGACTACTTCGCGGCACATCCGGCGGCCGGCGCCACGCCAGCCACGCTGGACCACGTGACGACCGACCGGCTGCTGCCGTCCGTCGCCGAGGTCGGCCCGGAGCTGTCCAACCAGGACCCGGGGAACGAGTTCGAGGCCGGCCTGGACATCGTCCTGACCGGCCTCGAGGCGCTGCTGCCGCGCCGGTGAGGGGCACAGACGAAACCGCCGGCCAGCCCCCACGGGCTGGCCGGCGGTTTCGTTTTCGAGGGTTACTTCTGCGCGGCCGGGTCGGCCGGAGCCGGAGCCGGCTTCGGGGCCGACGAGCCCTTCTGGTCAGAGACGAACGCCGTGACCCAGGACAGCGGCGCGTTCCAGTTGATGGTCAGCTCGTTGCTCGCGAACGCCATGATGTCGTCCATGTAGCAGAACTGACCGACGCAGCCGGCGAGCTGCTTCTTCGCCAGGTCGTCCTCGTTGCCACCGTTGGGACCACCGGCGATGGTGCCCGCAGGCGGCGGCGGCAGCTTCTTGTCCAGCTGGTGTGCGTACCAACGGGAGTGCTGGTTGACCGAGTACGACGACCCGTACCCCGTCACGTACGACCGGTTCAGGACGTTGCGGCCGAGGATGTAGTCCATGCCCTGCAGCACGCCGTCGCGGTACTTGGTCTCGCCGGTGATGTCGAACGCGGTCGCCATCACCACCATGTTGTTGAGGATCAGGCTGTTGGAGCCCCAGTCGTACCGGTTGTCCGACGGGGAGTAGGGCATGCCCCACGGGTTCTTCTGCAGCGCGGCCAGGTACTTGTCGGCACCCGTCACGACCGACTCGCGGATCCGCTCCCGGTCGGGCAGGTTGCTGGGCACGGTGGCCAGGTCGAGCCGGCCGAGCGCGGCGACGCGGTCCCAGGAGAAGCCACGCTCGTTCCAGATGTCGTCCTTGTGCAGCGACGAATTCTGGATGTAGTCGGCGAACTCCTTGTCGCCGGTGGTCAGGTACAGCTCGGCGGCGGCCCAGTAGAACTCGTCGGCGAGGTTCCAGTCGCCGTAGCCACCACCGCCGGAGCCGCTGTCCCCCGACGCCATCATGTTCGGGTTGGCCTTGGCCGCGGCCCACGCCTTCTTCGCCGCGACGAGGTTCTTCTCGGCGAACTTCTTGTCGTAGGGGGCGAACACCCGGGCCGCCTGGGCACCGGTGGCGGCGAGGTTGAGCGTCGCGGCGGTCGACGGCGGGTGCAGCACCCGCTTCTTGGTGTCCTGGTGCGGCAGCGTCGGTAGCCCGGTCCAGCTCTCGTCGTGGATCTTGTGGTGGGCCATGCCGGCGTTGGTCTTGCCGTCCGGCACCTGCATGCTGAGCAGGAACTCCTGCTCCCAGCGCGCCTCGTCGAGGATGTCCGGCACCTTGTTGCGGCTCTCCGGGATGGCCAGCGTGCCGTCGCCCATCTTCTTGGCGTCGGCCGTCTTGGCCGTCTTCGAGCGCTCGAACTGGTTCATCAGCTGGAAGACCGAGATGCCGCCGTTGACCACGTACTTGCCCTGGTCGCCGGCGTCGTACCAACCGCCCTTGACGTTGAGCTTGTAGTCACAGCCGTTGTTGAGGCAGCCCACGGCGAGGTCGCCGGTCTCGTCCTGCGACACGTGGCCGGCCGGCCGGCCGTAGCCGGGCCGCAGCTTGTCGTCGACGGCGATGCCGCTGCGCTGGGTGTAGTAGAACTTCAGCGCGTCCTGGCGAAGGGTCTCGTACAGGTTGTCGCCGATGGCGAACGGGTGGCTCGCCTCACCGTCGACGACCAGCTTGTACCCCTTGCCGGGAGTCGCGTACTTGCTGAAGTCGATCGAGTGGACATTGTGCGCCGAGGCGCCGTCCAGGCCCCGCGGCGTGGTCGTGCCAGTGGCCACGACCTTGCCCTTGGCGTCCTTGAGCTGCCACGGCAGACCCGTCTCGGCGCCGGTGGTGAGGGTCGCGTTCTTCGGGCCGTTGGTCAGGTACCCGACCTGGTTGACACGGACCTTGGGACCGGTACCCGACTTGTACATCTCGGGCACCGCGCCGGGCTGCGCGTTCGCGCTGAGGCCGGACGGGTTGGTGGGCTCGGCCGCGAACGCGGTCGCGCCGGGTCCGATGGCGAGGAGTCCGGTTGCGGTGAGCGCGGTGGCCGCAGTCACCGCCGCGCGCATACGCGCCGACCAACGGCGCCTACTGATGATCACGTGCTCTCCTGGGGGTCGATGACGGGGGGTCGCCCATGGTAGCGCTCCCAGTTTCGAATCGACCACGGAGAGCTATATTTCCTGACGATCGGTAGGAGTTTGGGCCGATTTAGCCGCCCTAACCCTCACTGATAGCGATCATGACTAGCCCAGGATCTGACGTAGCTCGACACCGGCACTGCCGGGCAGGATGGGTGGGTGACCTTCGGAGAGATGAGCATCAACAGCCAGACGTATGCCGAGGCCATCTCCGACCTGCTCCCCCGCGTGATGCGGGAGCAGGCGCCCCAGGTGTCCAGGGCGGCCGACCTGATCACCGAGGCGATCCGGGCGGACGGGGTGGTGCACGCCTTCGGCTCGGGGCACTCGCAGGCACTCGCCATGGAGATCGCCGGTCGGGCCGGCGGGCTGGTGCCGACCAACCGGCTCTCGCTGCGCGACATCGTGCTGTACGGCGGCGAGCCGGCGAGCGTCCTGGACGACGTACGGCTGGAGCGCGACCCCTCGGTGGCGGAGCGCGTCCTCGCGCTCGCACCGGTCCGGGACGGCGACGTGTTCGTCATCGCCTCCAGCTCGGGGGTCAACGGCGTGGTCGTCGAGCTGGCCCGCCTGGTCAAGGAGCGTGGCCACGGCCTGATCGCGATCACGTCGCTGGACCACACCGGCCGGGTCGAGCCCCGCCACCCGTCCGGGAAGCGGCTGTGCGACCTGGCCGACGTCGTCGTCGACAACGGCGCGCCGTACGGGGATGCCGCGCTGCCCCTGCCGGGCGGCGGCGCCACCGGCGCGGTCTCCTCGGTCACCGGGGCCGCGCTGGCGCAGATGATCGTCACCGAGGTGGTCGGGCGCCTGATCGAGGCCGGCGAGGCGCCGCCGGTGTACCTGTCCATGAACGTCCCCGGCGGGGACGAGCACAACAACCAGCTCGAGGCGCGCTACGCTGGCCGGATCCGCCGAGGCGCCTGAGCGGGCGACCGGATCAGGGCCGCGGCCGACCTACACTGGCGACTATGAGCCGGCCGAACGAGGCCGTCGAGGCGCTGCTTCAGGAGTTCGCCGACCTGCTGTCGATCACGGACGGCGACCCCTACCGCATCCGCGCGTACGAGAACGCCGCCCGGACCATCGCCGGCTACCCCGCCGACGTGTCCCATCTCGACCTGGAGAGCCTCCGGGAGATCCCCAACGTGGGGCGGTCGATCGCCGAGAAGATCATCGAGCACTTCAGCACCGGCCGGGTCGCGTCGCTCGAGGAGCTGCGCGAGCAGATCCCGGCCGGGGTACGCGAGCTGACCACGATTCCGACGCTCGGGCCGAGACGGGCGATGACCCTCTACACCGACCTGGGGATCTCCTCGGTCGAGCAGCTGGAGGACGCGATCCACTCCGGCATGCTGGAGGAGCAGCACGGCTTCGGTCCCAAGACCGCCGCGAACCTGCTGCACGGCATCGAACTGCTGGCGCGGAGCCAGGGGCGGGCGCTGGTCAGCGACGCGATGGCGGTGGCCGAGGAGATCGTCCACGCCCTCTCCGCCGAACCCGGCTGCCTCACCTGCGCGTACGCCGGGTCGCTGCGCCGGATGCGGGAGACCGTCGGCGACGTGGACGTGCTCGCCGCCTCCAGCGCGCCGGTCCCGTTGATGCTCGCCTTCACCCGCCTTCCCCTCGTCACCGAGGTCATCGCGCACGGCCCGACCAAGACCTCGGTACGCACCACCGCCGGCCTCCAGGTCGACCTGCGCGTCGTGCCGCCGCAGTCGTGGGGCGCCGCGCTGCAGTACTTCACCGGCTCCAAGGAGCACAACATCCGGGTACGCGAGATCGCGGTCCGCAAGGGACTGAAGCTGTCGGAGTACGGGCTGTTCCGCGTCGAAGACAACTCGCTGGTCGTGTCCGAGACCGAGGAGGAGGTGTACGCGAGCCTGGACCTGGCGTGGATCCCGCCCACGCTGCGCGAGGACCGGGGCGAGCTCGAGGCGGCCCGCCGCGGCGACCTGCCGCAGCTGGTCACCATCGCCGACATCCGGGGTGACCTGCACACCCACACCGACCTCACCGACGGCACGGCGTCTCTTGTGGACATGCTCACCGCGGCGGTGGCGCGCGGCTACCACTACTACGCCGTCACCGACCACGCGAAGAACATGCCGATGCAGCGCATGACCGACGAGAAGATGCTCAACCAGCGCGAGCGGCTGCGCATGCTGGCCGGCACCGTCGAACTGGAGGTACTGCACGGCACCGAGCTCAACATCGACCCGGACGGCGAGGTCGACTGGGACGAGGAGTTCCTCGCCGGGTTCGACCTGCGGGTGGCCTCCGTCCACTCGCGCTTCGGCCAGCCACGCAAGGCGATGACCCGCCGGCTGGTACGCGCCTGCCACAACCCGTACGTGAACATCATCGGCCACCCGACGACCCGCAGGCTCAACCAGCGCCCGCCGGTCAACGCCGACTTCGACGCGGTGTTCGAGGCCGCCGCCCGCACCGGTACCGCGATGGAGGTCAACAGCTTCCCGGACCGGCTCGACCTGCCCGACGAGGAGATCCTGCGCGCCAAGCAGTACGGCGTGAAGTTCGCCATCAGCACCGACGCGCACGCGGTGGCGCACCTGGACAACCTCCGGTACGGCGTGGGTACGGCGCAGCGGGGCTGGTTGACCCCGGACGACGTCATCAACACCTGGCCGCTGGACCGGCTGCGGGAGTTCATCGAGGCCAAGCGGGAACGGCTGGTGCCCGCCGGTACGGCGGGGCGCCGCGCGGCACGGCGGCCCGGGGCGCGCCGGTAGGGCGGGAGGACGCCCTTGCCTGCTCGGTCAGCGGATGAAGCCCTGCTGCCGCATCCAGTTCTCGGCCACCGTGGAGGCCAGCTCACCCTTGACGTCGACCTCCTCGTTGAGCCGGCGCAGGGTGTCGTTGTCGAGCCTGGCAGCGACCGGGTCGAGCAGCTTCACCAGATCCGGGTACTTGGCCGCGGTCGCGCCGTTGATCGTGAGTGCCGGGTTGTAGATCGGGAAGAACTTGCGGTCGTCCTCCAGCGGGACCAGCTTGAGGTTGCTGATCCGGCCGTCGGTGGTGAACACCTCGCCGAAGTTGCAGGACGTGCCCTTCTTCGTCTCGGTGTAGACGACGCCGGTGTCGACGGTCCTGATGCTGCTCGGCGGCGCGTTCAGGCCGTACGCCTTGGCCATGCCGGGCCAGCCGTCGTTGCGGCTGGCGAACTCGCTCTCCAGGCAGAAGGTGGCCTCGGCCGGGTGGGTACGGGCGAACGCGGCCAGGTCGGACAGCGTCCGCAGGCCCCACTCCTTGGCCTTCTCCTCGCGGACCGCGAGGGCGTAGGTGTTGTTGGCCGGCGCCGGAGCCGCCCAGACCACGTTGTTGCGCTGCTTGTCTTCCGCGACCACCGCCTCGTACTGCTGGCGGGACTCGGGGATCGGATCGGTGTGGTTGAGGTAGGTGATCCAGGCCGTTCCGGTGTACTCCCAGGACACGTCGATGTCGCCGGAGACGAGCGCCTTGCGCGAGTTGACCGAGCCCTTGATGTTGATGCGGTTGTCGACCTTCGCGCCGGCCGCCTGGAGCGCGATCATCGTGAGGTGTCCGAGGAGGATGTTCTCGGTGAAGTCCTTGGAGCCGACCGCGATCGTGCGGCCGGCCAGCGCCGGGTTCCGCTTGATCGAGCCCGACCCGACGGCCACCTTGGCGGCGGCGTTCTCCGTCGTCACCGAACAACCCGCCAACAGCGCCGTGGCGACGATCGCGGCGCCGGCTACCAGTTTCCTGCCGAGCATGTACTTCCTCCTGGCTCAGTCGAGTCCGCGTGGCTGCAGCAGGTCCGAGACCACGCCGCCGAGCCAGTCCAGTACCAGCGCCAGCGCGGCGGTGAGGACGGCGCCGGTGACCAGCACCGAGGTCCGCTGCAGCTTGATGCCGGTCACGATCAGCTCACCGAGGCCGCCGACGTCGATGAACGCGGCCAGCGTCGCCACGCCCACCGCGAGGACCAGCGCGGTACGGATGCCGGCGAGGATGACCGGCACCGCCAGCGGTAGCTCTACGCGCACCAGGACGGCCAGCGGTGTCATGCCGATGCCCTTGCCTGCCTGCACGAGGCTCCGGTCGACCTGGTTGATGCCGACGATCGTGTTCTGCAGAACGGGCAGCACGGCGTACGCGATCAGCCCGATCACCGCCGTCGTGAAGCCGATGCCCAACCAGATGCTGAGCAGTACCAGCAGCCCGATGGCCGGGGTGGCCTGCCCGATGTTCGCCAGCGAGGTGGCGGCCGGGGCGAGCCAGCGCAGCGCCGGACGGGTCAGCAGGATCCCGGCGCCGACCGCGAGCACCACCACGACCACCGCGGTGACGGCGGTGAGTTCGAGGTGCCGGCCGAGTAGCCGCAGCAGGGTGTCGGCATTGAGGGAGCGTCGCTCGATGTCGTCCAACGGGCTGGACCGCACCCACAGGTAGGTGCCGAGCAGCGCCGCCGCGAGGACCACCGGCATGGCCGAGTGACGGCGCAGCAGGCCGCGCCCGCGCCGGCGCGGCGGCGCGGCGATGGACGCAGGGCCGCCCGCGACGGTACCCGCGCTCATCGCCGCCCCCTGACGGCCTGCGCGGGCGTGCCCGGCGACGCCTCGATCACGCCGCGGTCGCGCTCACGCGCCGCCTCCCGCATCTCGCTGATCGCGCGCATCAGGCACTCGATGTTCACCACACCGCAGTACCGGCCGTCGTCGTCGACCACGACGACTGAGCCGCAGTTCGACGTCAGCATCTGGTCCAGCGCGTCGTGCAGGGTCGCCCGCGACTCCACCACGGTGACCGGCAGGCCGATCCCCCGCAGGTCGGCCTGGTCCGGCCCCAGGTCGCGCACGCCGACCCAGCGCAGCGGCCGGCGCTGCCCGTCGACGGTGAGGACGGCGTCGGCGTCGCAGGAGTCCAGCCGTCGCAGCACCGCGGTGGGTGACTCCTCGACGCCCATCAGCTCGGCGTCGCCGCACTCGACCGAGTCGATCCGTCGCAGGTTGAGCCGCTTGAGGGCGGCGCCGGCGCCGATGAACTGGCCGACGGTCTCGTCGGCGGGAGCGGCCAGCAGCTGCTCCGGGGTGTCGAACTGGCGGATGCGCGACCGCTCTCCCAGGACCGCGATCCGCGTCCCCATCTTGATCGCCTCGTCGAAGTCGTGGGTGACGAACACGATCGTCTTCTGCAGCTTCTCCTGCAGGCGCAGGAACTCGTTCTGCAGCCGGTCGCGCGTCAGCGGGTCGGTGGCGCCGAACGGCTCGTCCATCAGCATCACCGGCGGATCGGCGGCCAGCGCCCGGGCAACGCCGACGCGCTGCTGCTGCCCGCCCGACAGCTGGCGGGGAAGCCGGTCGCGGTACTGGCCCGGCTCCAGGCCGACCAGGTGCAGCAGTTCGTCGACCCGTTCCTCGATCCGGCCCCGCTTCCACCCGAGCATCTTGGGTACCAGCCCGATGTTGGTCGCCACGCTCATGTGCGGGAACAGCCCGCCCTGCTGGATGACGTACCCGATGCGGCGGCGCAGCTGGGTGCCGTCGAGAGCGGTGACGTCCTCACCGTCGACCAGGATCCGACCGCCGCTCGGCTCGATCAGCCTGTTGATCATCTTCATGGTGGTCGTCTTGCCGCAGCCCGACGGGCCCACCAGCACCACGATCTCGCCCCGGTGGATCGTCATCGAGACGTTCTCCACGGCCGGCGCCTTCTGCCCCCGGTAGGTCTTGCTCACGTTCTCGAGGCTGATCATCACATCATCGGTCATCAGTGACCTCCCTGGGTGGTGGAGACAAGGGCAGCCGGCTCCGCGGAGACGGTCGGCGGCCGCGCACCCGACGCCCGGCGCGGCCGACCGGACGCGGTCGACCCGGCCGCACGCCCGGGTCGGGTCAGCACACCCAGAAGGGCCAGGCACCCGTCGAGGACGAGGGCGAGAACGACCACGCCGAGCGTGCCGACCAGCGCGTTGTTCAGCGAGTTGACCCCGCCGAGGTTGGCCAGGCCGGAGAAGATCTGGTTGCCCAGGCCCGGACCGCCGACGTACGCGGCGATCGCGGCGATCCCCACCGTCATCTGGGCGGAGATCCGGATCCCGGTGAGGATGACCGGCCAGGCCAGCGGTAGCTCCACGGTCGCCAGGGACCGCAGCCGGCCCATCCCGATCCCCCGGGCCGACTCGACCAGCCCCGGGTCGATCCCGGTCAGGCCGACGACCGTGTTGCGGATGATCGGCAGCAACGCGTACAGGCTCAGCGCCACCAGCGCGGGCAGGTACCCCAGGCCCAGCGGGGCGATCAAGAGGCCGAGCAGCGCGAACGACGGGATGGTCAGGATCGCCGCGGCGATCGCGACCGCGATGGCCCGGGCCCGTCGACGGCGGTACGTGGCGACGCCGATTCCGACCCCCACGACGGTCGCGAGCGCGACCGAGACCAGCACGATGTACGCGTGCTCCAGGGTCTGGGCCAGCAGCAGGTCGCGCCGGCTCTCCAGGTACTCGGGGAAGGTCATTATCACCCCTGTCGGCATCGGGTTACGCGCGGTTGATCACGGCTCGCGCCGTGGCCGGGGTGTACCCGACCGACAGAGATAGCAATCGTTGCGTACATCACATTTGGGCAGAAATCGAAATATGTAACATCACGACTGACCGGAATATACCGCTCAGATAGAAACAACTACCCTCGGAGGAAATATCGGTCTTTTTCATCGAGTACCGGATCCCCCGGTCGATTGGGAGGACAGGGGTGGGCCGCCGGAGACCCACCGGGCGCGAGGGAGATGCGGGGGATGTCGTCGCACGGACATGCCGGGGCCGCCCAGGGCCGGACCCGACGGGGCCCATTGAGCTGGTTCGCTGATCGGCGGATCGGCACCAAGATCCTGGCCGCCACGGCCACCGGCATCATCCTGTCCATCCTGGTCGGCACGCTCGCGCTCATCCGCATCGGTGATCTGCGCGAATACCGCCGGAGCGAGGTCGGTCAGGCGGTCCCGTACATCCTCGGGCTGAGCAACGCCGCCCTGGCGACCAAGGCCGCCGCAACCGACGAGCGCGGCTACCTCGCGGCCGGTGACGCCAAGTACAAGTCCGAGTTCCTGGGCCGTCAGCCGGTGGCCGACGCCGCCCTGCAACAGGCCCGTACATCGGCCAGGACACCGGCCGAGGTAGCCAAGGTCGACGAGATCCGCGGCAAGATCGACGGCTGGTTCGACGCGGTCAAGGCCGAGTTCGCCCTCTTCGACAGCGGCCGCCGGGCCGACGCGGTCAAGGCCGGGTACGGCCCCAATCGTGACCTGCGCAAGGCGTACGAGACGTTACTGACGGCCGAGATCGACCGCGCCAGCAAGGCGCTGGTAGCGGCCGAGGACTTCGAGACCATCGTCACCGGCGCGCAGGTCGACGTGCTGGTCCTGATCGGGATCGGCCTGGTGATCGCCCTGACGGTCGCGATCTACGTCGGCCGCCTGGTGGTTCTGCCGCTGCGGCGGGTCGCCCAGGTTCTGCGCGCCGTGGCCGACGGCGACCTGACCCAGACCGTCGTGGTACGTCAGCGCGACGAGGCCGGCGAGATGGCGACGGCGCTGGGCACGGCGACCGAGAGCCTGCGCGAGACGGTCCAGGCGCTCAGCGAGGCCAGCGGGGCGCTGGCAGCGTCGTCCGAGGAGCTGTCGATCACCAGCGCCAGCATCAACGACAGCGTGTCCGAAGCTGCGGAGCGCGCCGCCTCGGTCTCGCAGTCGAGCGAGGAAACCTCCCGCAATGTCACCGCCGTTTCGGCCGGCGCCGAGGAGATGGGCCTTTCGATCCGCGAGATCGGCCAGAACGTCAACCAGGCCGTCGACATCGCCGGCAAGGCGGTGACCGTGGCGGAATCCACCAACACCGTGGTCGCCCGTCTGGGCGAGTCCTCGGCCGAGATCGGCAACGTGGTCAAGCTGATCACCTCGATCGCGGAGCAGACCAACCTGCTCGCCCTCAACGCCACCATCGAGGCCGCCCGGGCCGGCGACGCCGGCAAGGGCTTCGCCGTCGTCGCCGGCGAGGTCAAGGACCTGGCCCAGGAGACCGCCCGCGCCACCGAGGACATCAGCCGGCGCGTCGAGGCCATTCAGAGCGACACCGCGAGCGCGGTCTCGGCGATCGCAGAGATCGCCCACATCATCAGCCAGATCAACGATTTCCAGACCATGGTCGCGTCGGCCGTCGAGGAGCAGACGGCCACGACCTCCGAGATGAGTCGCAACGTTCACGAGGCCGCGACCATCGGCAACGATGCCGCGGAGAGCATGGCCGGGCTGGCGACGGCGGTACAGACGGCCGCGGCCGGCGTCGGCGAGGCGAACGCCGCCGCCCGGAACCTCGCCGAGATGTCAGCGCACCTGCAGCGGGTCGTCAGCGCGTTCCGCTACTGAACGGTCCGCTCAGGCCAGGCGGACGAGCATCTTGCCGCGGTTCGCGCCACGCAGCATGCTGAGAAACGCCTCCGGGGCGTTCTCGATCCCCTCGACGACGGTCTCGTCGACCCGCAGCCGACCTTCGCGCAGCCACGCGCCGACCTCGGCCACGAAGTCCGGCATCCGGTCGGCGTGGTCGCCGACGAGGAAGCCGCGCAGCGTGAGCCGCTTGCCGACGGCCAGGAAGAGGTTGCGCGGCCCCGGGGCCGCCTCCTCGGCGTTGTACTGCGAGATCGCCCCGCACAGCGCGACCCTCCCGTGCAGGTTCAGCGAGTCGATCGCCGCCTCGAGGTGGTCGCCGCCCACGTTGTCGAAGTACACGTCGATGCCGTCCGGCGCGGCCGCCTTGAGCTGCTCGGCGACCGGGCCGTCGTGGTAGTTGAACGCCGCGTCGAAGCCGAGCTCGCGGGTGACGTACTCGACCTTGGCCGCCGAGCCGGCGCTGCCGATCACCCGGGGCGACCCGCGCAGCTTCGCGATCTGCCCCGCGATGCTGCCCACCGCGCCGGCCGCGCCGGAGACGAAGACCGTGTCGCGCGGTCGCATCGCGGCGATGTCGAGCAGCCCGACGTACGCGGTCAACCCCACCATGCCCAGCGCCCCGAGGTAGGCCGAGAGCGGCGCGGCGGTGGTGTCGACCTTGCGCGCCTTGTCCGCGTCGAGCCGCGCGTACTCGCGCCAGCCGAGGCCGTGCAGGACCGTGTCGCCGACGGCGAGGCCGGGGCTGGCCGAGGCGACCACCTCGCCGACGGCCCCGCCGTCCATGGCCTCCCCCACCCGGAAGGACGGGATGTACGACTCCCCGGCGTTCATCCGGCCCCGCATGTACGGGTCGACCGACATCACCCGGTTACGCACCACCACCTGACCCGGGCCTGGCTCGGGCACCGGCACCTCCACCAGCCGGAAGTTCTCGGCGGTGGGCCACCCCTCCGGGCGACTGGCGAGGTGGATCTCCCGGTTGGTCGGGGTGGTCATGGCGGCTCCAGGGTGCGCTCGGCGGCGGACGGCCGTCCCCTCTGTTCCACGGTAGGCGACGGGCCACCGCGGTGCCTGGCCGATCGTGCACATGCCTGCGTACCCACGATCAGTGGCGGGCGCCCGGCCGACCGGGCAGTCGCGCGATCACGTCCCGGAAGAGCCGCCGGGGAGCGCTACGGCGGGGAGCCTGCTGCCGCGCGATCGCCTGCCTCCTGAGCAGCCGGCGCCGGCCGGCCAGGGTGCCGATCCGGGTACTGGGCAGGATGGGCCGCAGCTCGACGGCCGCCTGCGCCGCCGCGTCCATGACCCGCCGTACCGCCTGCCGCTGGCGCTCCGGCTCCAGGTGGGGGCGCCACGGTACCCGCGCCGGCCGGACCGCCGACTGCACCTCGATCCGTACCCGGTCGATCGCCGCCAACAGCGCGCCGTGCTGCTGCCACGCCCCCTGGTCGGTGTGCGGATCGACCAGCAGCAGCTCACTGAGCCGGTGGCGCAGCCGGTGCAGCTCGGCCGTCTGCGCCGCGACCCGCGCGCGGGCCGCCTCCGCAGGGGTGGATCCGCAGGCCACCCCGACCACGCCGGTCAGCGCCTCGGCGGCCCGCTCCAACATGTCCGCGAGCACGGCGCGGGCCTCCGGACCGTACGGCTCCGCGTCCTCGGTGCCGGCGACCATGGTGGTGCGCTCGTACAGCCCCCGGGACAGCTGGCGCAGCGACACGTAGCAGTGCTCCAGGCCGGTCAACGCCGTCCGCAGCCGGGACAGCGCCTCCTGCGCCGCCCCGCCGCGCGGGTTGAGCCGGGCGCTCTGCTCGGCGCGGGCCAGTGACTGGTCGGCACGCAGCACCTCGGTGCCGAGCGCACGCGACTCGGCCAGCCAGTGCTCGGCCGCCTCCGGTGACCATCCCTCCCGCAGCTGCGCGGCGAGCCCGCACAGGTACCGGGCCATCCGGTCGGCCAGGTCGCCGATGGCGTCACTGGCCGGACGCACGTGCAGCGGCGGCACGATCAGTGCGTTGACCAGGATCCCCGCAGCTGCGCCGATGAGCGTCTCGTACACCCGCCCGAGCGCGGCCACCTCGGCGCCGCCGACTGCGAGGATCAACATCGCGGTGATCGGCACCTCCAACAGGTGGGGCCCGAGCCGTACCAGCTCGCCGACGATCAGCGACAGGGCGATCAGGGCACCCAGGCTCCACCAGGTGAGGCCGACGAAGGTGGCGACGGCGACGGCGACCAGCACACCCGCCACCACGCTCAGGACCCGCTCCAGCCCGTGCTCCACGGTCTCGTACATGGTCAGCTGGACCACCAGCAGCGCGGTCAGCGGCGCGAGCACCGGCTGCGGACTGGTGTGCAGGTAATCGGCCACGATGTACGACAACACCGCGGCCAGGGTCGTCTTCGCCGTCCGAAGCCCGAACTCCTGACCCCGCCTGACCAACCCGGCGGACGGGGCGCGGACCGGCCGAGCCCACCGCCGAGGCATCCAACCCATTCCGCTCCCGACCCATCCTCGGTAGCGCCGCCCACTTCGAAGGTAGCCACGGCGTACCGCGGTGCCCATCCAGGGGGTCGGGCGGCGCCACTGCGGCGCCGTTTAGACATTGATGACCGATGGGTATCAACCTGCCGCCCAGCGGAGGGTCCCCCGACCAACCGCCGGCACCCCCCACATCTGGATCTCGCGACCTGGAGGCATACGGTGCGTACCGGAGGCATAGGCGGAGTAATCGTCCTCATCTGGCTGCTCATCGGCGTTCTGGCGGCCGGTCAGCGCGGCTACTACAGCAGTTCCCAGGACAACTGCGCCAAGGCGGGCACCACCGCCGTCACGATCCTGGCCGGACCGCTCAACTACGCCGGCGTCAACCCGAAGATCAACTGTCAGGTGCCGCAGCCGTCCCAGTGACGGTCGGCCCGGCGACGCCACTTCCCGATGATCGTGAAGACGCGGGCTCTTCACGATCATGGGGGAGGCGGCCGCCGTACTTTCAGCCATTTCGACCCGTTGCCGGCGGGACGCCGCCGGCAAACGCCTGGATCTTGTGCGTTCACCTGCTACACAGGGAGTGGCCGACGGGAGACGGGCGAGGGATCATGAAACCACAACGGCGCGCTGCGCTGATCATGGCGCTGGTCGCCGTGTTCGCTCTGGCCGGCTGCAACGCGGCCGGCAACAGATTCGTCCAACCGGGCGCGTCGAAACCGGCCGGCCCCGTCCTGGCCGTGACCCCCGCGAAAGACGCCACCGACGTCCCCGTCTCCGCCGAGGTGGCGCTCCAGGGCGGCACCGACACGCTCACCCGCGTCAAGCTCACCGACGCCCACGACAAATCCGTCGGCGGCAAGCTCCGCGACGACGCCAGCTCATGGGTGCCCGACGAGCCGCTGGACTACGACACCGGCTACACGGTCACCGTCACCGCAAGGTCGGCCACGGGCAAGACGATCGACCAGACGACGAAGTTCACCACGATGAAGCGGCCGGCCAACCGTATGGACGCCCACCTGTACATGAGCGACCACGCGACGTACGGCCAGGCCATGCCGATCGTGATCGAATTCAAGCAGGGCGGCGTCGCGCCGGCCGACCGCGCCGCCGTCGAGCGTCGCCTCTTCGTCACCAGCGAGCCGGCGCAGCCCGGCGCGTGGCACTGGGACAGCAACAGTCAGGTCGAGTACCGGCCGAAGGAGTACTGGCAGCCGGGGACCAAGATTCACGGGCGCTTCGCGCTGGGCGGTCTGCCGGTCGGCGGCGGCCGGTACGGTCAGCAGGACATCACGATCGGCGCGACCATCGACAACACGAGGCGCGTCATCCGGGTCGACAACGCGACCAAGCAGCTGACCGCCCTCCAGGACGACCAGGTCGTCAAGACGATGCCGGTCAGCCTGGGCAGCCCTCAGCACCCCTCGTTCTACGGCACCATGGTGATCATGGAGCGGCTGGACAAGACCACGTTCGACTCCTCGACGTACGGGACCCCGGTCAACTCGCCCGAGGGGTACCGCACCGACGTGCAGTTCGCGGAGCGGCTGACCTGGGACGGGCAGTTCATCCATGCCGCGCCCTGGTCGGTGGCCCAGCAGGGGCACACCAACGTGTCGCACGGCTGCGTCAACGTCTCCACCGAGAACGGCCAGTGGATCTACAGCTGGGTCAAGGTGGGCGACCCGGTGGTCGTCAAGGGCACCGAGCACAACCTCTCGGCGGGCAACGGCTGGACCGCGTGGAACATGTCGTGGGACGACTTCGTGAAGGGCAGCGCGCTGCCGGCTCCCGGCGAGTCCCCCAGCCCGACGCCCGCGCCGTCGGCCTCCTGACCCCGCGCCCCGGCGTGACAGGCCCGCCCCGGCTCGCGTAATGGGCCCTTCCCGGCGGCGGGGGCACGCCACCGGGAAGGGCGGCGGCCGCGCCGGCCCGGGGATGCGGACCGGCGCGGGCGTCAACCAGAGGTACGTGGAGACGTCCGGAACGGTTCGACCGAGCGATCCCGGGTCGGCGACTGGTGCGATGATCCCTCAGTCCGACACACTGAAGGGTCCCCGGTACCGACGTGAGGTGGGCCCGACATGCCGAAGACAGCACGCGGCTGCTCCGCGAGGTCATCGACGCGCCACGGGTGGGCAAGTCGGCTCACCGCAGCCGCGGTCGTCGGCGGTGCCGCCGCCTGGGCGCTGCGCGACGTCCGGGCCGCCCTGGGGTCACCGCCGTCCGGCGAGCGGGCCGACCGGATACGGCGATCGCCGCAGTACCGCGAGGGCGTCTTCCACAACTCGGTCCCGGCCCGCGTGATGCCTCCCGGCGCGACCCGGAAGTTGCTGCGCGACCTGATGACGGACCGGCACCGGCGCCGACCGTCGATCCCGGTACCGCTGGTCACCCCGGGGGACGCGCAGCCGACCGCCGACGGGCTGCACGTGATCTGGTACGGCCACTCCTCCGCCCTGGTCGAGATCGAGGGTCAGCGGGTGCTGTTCGACCCGGTGTGGAGCGAGCGCTGCTCCCCGTCGCCGCGGGTAGGGCCGCTGCGGCTGCACCCGGCACCGGTACCGCTGGACCAGCTGCCCCGGCTGGACGCGATCGTCGCCTCCCACGACCACTACGACCACCTCGACATGGCCACGGTACGCGCGCTGACGCGTACCCAGTCCGCGCCGTTCGTGGTGCCCCTGGGCGTCGGCGCGCACCTCGAGCGCTGGGGCGTCCCTGCGGAGCGGATCGTCGAGCTGGACTGGGACGAGACGGTCACCGTCGGAGGCCTCCGACTCACCGCGGCCGCCGCCCGCCACTTCTCCGGACGCGCGTTCTCCCGGGACAAGAGCCTCTGGGCCTCGTGGGTACTGACCGGTCCGACCCGGCGGGTCTTCTACAGCGGCGACTCCGGGTACTTCGACGGCTACGCCGCCGTCGGCGCCGAGCACGGCCCCTTCGACGTGACGCTGATGCAGATCGGCGCGTACAGCGCCGCCTGGCCGGACATCCACATGACACCGGAAGAGGGCGTCACCGCCCACCTCGACCTGCGCGGGGACCTGCTCATCCCGCTGCACTGGGCCACCTTCAACCTCGCCTTCCACGACTGGGGCGAGCCGGCGGACCGCCTGTGGCGCGAGGCGAAGGCGCGCGGGGTCCGGCTGGCCGTACCCCGCCCGGGCGAGCGCGTCGACGTCGACGACCCGCCGAGCGTCGACGGCTGGTGGCAGACGATCGCCTGAGCATCGGATCAGCCGGGCGCCCGGGTGTGTCGCGGAACCGTCTCGATCAGGTCCGCGAACTCCGGCGGAAGCTGGGCCACGACGTCGCGGAACTCGCCGCCGCTGACCGCCTCGTGCAGGGTTGCGAACACCGCGCGGGTCCCGACCCTCGCCCGATCCGGGCCCACCCCGGCGCGTTCTGCCACCCGGCGGACGAACTCGTCGACCCCGAACGCTTCGGCCGGTCGGCTGCGCCGTCCGCGCAGCGGACCCTGTAGCGCCTTCGGCAACTCCGAGGACAGGTCGTGGGCCTCGTCGGCGGTCAGCCGTTCCGCCAGGGTCGCGAGTACGGCGACCGCGAGGACCGCGGCCTCGTCCTGCGATCCGCCCACGCGCCCGGCGACCGCCTCGATGAACTCGTTGTACTTCATGCCCGCCCCCTCCGGCCGCGTGCCGTCGCTACCCAGGCGCCCGCACCACAAACAGGCGCGCCGGGCCACTGAAACATGGGACGGTCGCGGCGCCGGGGCGGAGACTGGCGGTCATGGGGCTGACCGTGATGACCTACAACATCAAGAACGGCGGTCGGGGCGGCCGGCTGGACGCGATCGCCCGGATCATCAAGGAGCAGCGGCCAGACGTCCTGGCCCTCCAGGAACTTCAGCACCACCACCGCCACGGCGGGCGGCTGATCCGGCTGCTGGCCGAGGCCACCGGCGCGCGCGCCTTCCTCAGCCGGTCCCGGTTGGGCGGCCAGCCGGTCGCCGTCCTGGTCTCCGAGCCCGCCACGGTCATCTCCGCCCGGCACCTCCGCCGCCCGTTCCACCACGCGGCCGGCGAGGTGACCGTGCGCACCGACGCCGGCCCGCTCACGGTGATCGGCACCCACCTGTACCCGTTCTCCGGGGCACGCCGGCTGTGGGAGGCCCGCTGGCTGGCGAGCCGCGCCGACTCCCGACGCATGGTGCTGCTCATGGGCGACCTGAACTCGCTGGATCCGTGGACCGACCACACCGAGCGGATCCGCGCGCTGCCGGCGCACCACCGGTCGCGGCACCTGCGGTCCGGCGGTGAGGTGGACACGCGCGCGGTGCGGGCCCTCGCCGACGCCGGCTTCGTCGACCTGTACCGCCGTGCCGGGACGACCGGCCCGGACCACACCGTGCCGACCACGCACGGCAACGGCGGCGAGTTCTCCCGGATGCGGCTGGACTACATCCTCGGTACCGAACCCGTCGCGCGGCTCGTCCGGTCCTGCCGGGTCGTCCGCGGCGGCGATACGGAGTCCGCCTCCGACCACTACCCGGTCGTCGCGGAACTCGATCTCTCCGTCACATCCTGACGCCTCCGGGGTGACGTCCCTCACCATGATCATGGCCGGCCGTCGACTAGGGTTGGATCATGGATGTGCCGGCTGACCAGCGAGCCCTGCGCCTCTCGGGCGCGGGAATGATCGCAGCCGGAGACCTGGCCGCGAGCCCGTACCGGGTCGACCGGGACCGCATCGTCAGCTCGCCGCACTTCGCGCGGCTCGGCGGTGTCACGCAGGTGATCAGCCCGGGCGGGTCCGGCCTGCTGGTACACAACCGACTCACGCACAGCCTCAAGGTGGCGCAGGTGGCGCGCGTCATCGCGGAGCGGCTGACCGCCGATCCCCGGTACCGCGACCTGCTGGACAAGCTCGGCGGCTGCGACGCGGACGTCGTCGAGGCCGCGGCGCTCGCCCACGACCTCGGGCACCCGCCGTTCGGCCACCTCGGCGAGCGGGTCCTCGACACCCTTGCCCGCCAACGGTTCGCGCTTCCCGACGGGTTCGAGGGCAACGCGCAGTCGTACCGGATCGTGACCAGCAACCAGACCCGCGGCGAGACCATCGGGCTGGACCTCACCGCCGCCGTCCGCGCGGCCATGCTCAAGTACCCGTGGACGCGGCACACGTACCCCCAGCCCCACGTCCGGTACCTCGACCCGCCGCCGCGCGGAGCCGCCCCACCGCCCGCCGACCCGACCCGGGGATCGGTCAAGTTCGGCGCGTACGTGACGGAGCTGGACGACCTGCGGCAGGCGCGGGAGCCGTTCGCCGGGCGGGTGGACGACTGGCAGCAGACGGTCGAGGCGTCGGTCATGGACACCGCCGACGACATCGCGTACGCCATCCACGACCTGGAGGACTTCCACCGCGTCGGCGTCCTCCAGCAGGGGTCGGTCGCCACCGAGCTGATGGCCTGGCAGCGCGACGCCGACGCGCTGCGGTCGCTGCCCGCCGAGACCCTCGCCGCGACCGTCCGCCGACCCGGGCGGTCGGCCGAGCAGCTGCGCCGCGACCTGCACCGCAAGGACAGCTGGATCGCGTGCGACGACGCGTTCCGGGCGGCGGTGGAGCACGTCCGGCACGAGCTCGTGGACGGCCTGCTCGCCGCGCCGTTCGACGGGTCCGTCGAGGCGGAGCAGAGCGTGGCGCGATTCTCGGCGCGCTGGACGCGCCGCCTCATCGACGCGATCGAAGTGTGCCCCGACCCGCCGGTGCGCTCCGGCCACGTACTGCTGCGCCCACGCCAGTGGCACGAGGTACAGGTCCTCAAGTTCGTCCACCACAGGTTCGTGCTCGCCCGGCCGGACCTGGCCCTGCACCAGCGCGGTCAGGCCGCGCTGATCGGCACCCTGGTGGAGGCGCTGTACGACTGGATGGTCGACCCCGAAGAGACCGCGCGGCTGCCCCGCCGGGTGCACGACCTGGTGGAGCTGGCCGAGGCGGAGCTGGCCGGGCTGGCGGACGACCCGGCCACGCTCGGCCTGATCGCCCGGCCGACCCGGGCCGAGCTGGCCGCGATGGCGCGCGGCCGGGCCATCGTCGACTTCGTCGCCTCGCTGACCGACGGCCAGGCGGTGGCGCTGCTCGATGCGCTGTCCGGCCGCTCCGGTCAACTGTGGACGGACTCGTTCGTGCTCTGACCCGGTGACAGCGTGGCGAACACGATGACGTTGTCGAGGTACGCGTGCGCGCGGGCGTCGTACCGTCCGCCGCAGGTCACCAGGCGCAGGGCGGCCGTCGCGACCGGACCGGCCGGGCCGTAGACGAGCCCGGCCGGGAAGGCGGCCTTCGGGTACGCCTCGACGCCGTCCACTGTGAACCGCACGGTGGCCCCGTCCGCGCGGGTCACTTCGATCGTGTCCCCGGGCCGCAGTGCGCCGAGCCGGAAGAAGACGCCCGGACCGGTCCGGCGGGAGTCGACGTGCCCCACGATGACGGCGCTGCCGTCCTCCCCCGGGCTCGGGCCCGGCTCGTACCACCCCGCGAGCTGGGCCTGCGCCAACGGCGGCGCCTGCACCGCGCCGGCCCGGTCCAGCCCGACCGGCACGACCGGGGCCGCGACCCCGATCTTCGGGATCGTGATACGGGTCGGCTGCGACCGCGCGAGGCCGGGCTGCGGATCCGGCGTGCCCGCGGTCGGCGCGCTTCCCGCGGCCGGCGGGTGTGCGGCCGGCGTGGGCGAGGCCGGTTCCGGTGCCGGTACGGCCGCTGCCAGCCGCGCCGGCCGGGCCTGCGCGACGGGCTGCGGCGGCCGCGGCGGCGGCGCGTGGAAGGCGGCGACGAGCAGGCCGGTACCGACACCGGCCAGCACGACGACGAGGGCGGCCAGCATGACGCCGGTGGCCGGCCCGCCGCGGCCCTTTCCGGTCACGGCGACGGCGGTGCGTCGACCAGGTACCGCCGCGCCAGCACCGCACCGCCGACGGCGGCCGTGGCCAGCACGCCCGCGCCGGTCGCGGCCAGGGCCGGGTCCGTGCCGGCGGTCCCGCCGTCGCCGGCGGCGACCCCGCCGGACGGACCCACCTGGTACGGCCGCATCATGTCGTGGTCCTCGTGCGACATCATGTGGCAGTGCCACACGAACCGCCCGGCCTGGTCGAACCGCGCCTTCACCCGGGTGAGCTCGTTGGGCCACACCATGACCGTGTCCTTGAGGCCCTCCTCGCCCGGGTCCGGCGGCCCGTTGCCGTCGGCCCCGCGGCCGACGACCTGGAACTGGACCGCGTGGATGTGGACGGGGTGGGCGTCCCGGTTGGCGTTGTGGAACTCCCAGATCTCGGTCGCCCCCACCGCGGGGTTCTCGGTGACGGGGTCGTGCCAGGCCATCGGTACCGCGTTCCCGGCCGCGTCCACCGTGCCGAGCTCGTGCCCGATCGGCCCCAGGTTGGCCTTGAGGTGGTCGGTCAGCGACAGCCGGCGGGTGACGGACGCGGCGCCGAGCGGGGTGGCCGCGGGCAGGGCCAGGAACTGCGGCGGCAGGCTCATGTCGGCGCCGACCCGCTCGCCGACCACGAACTTCATCACCTGGCCGGTGGTGTTCGGGTCCGCCGGCGCGTAATCGGTGACCGGCTCGCCACGGTGGTTCGGCCCGTCCGCGCCCTCGTTGATGAGGTACAGCTCGGTGGACGCGGGCAGCCCGGTGAAGTCGACGATGACATCGGCGCGCTCCGCGTTGCCGAGGAACAACCGCTGCCGGCAGAGCGGTCGAGGAAGGAATCCGCCGTCGCCGCCGATCTGCCAGAACGGCAGCACCGGATTCGCCGGTCGGGTCTCGTCCGGCTTCGCGACGATCTTCAACAGCAGGAACCGGGAGTCGCACGCGTTGAGCAGGCGCAGCCGGTACCGTCGCGGCTCCACCTGCAGCACCGGCCAGGTCCGGCCGTTGACCACCATCGTCTTGCCGAAGAACCCTGGGTTCCACATGGGCGGCACGTCACTGTGCGGTATGACCGGGATCGGGGACCCGTTGGGGGCCACCCGGTTGTTCGGGTAGAACAGCGAGCCGTCCGCGTTGAACGTACGGTCCTGGATCAGCAGCGGGATCTCGTAGTACCGGGTGCCCGGCGGGTCGTTCAGGGCCGGTGCCGGCCCGGGCAGCACCCCCGGCGGCAGGTCGGACGGGCCGCCGCGCAGCAGATAGAACCCCGCCGGTCCGGCGTACACGTTGACCCGCGTCATCCCCAGCGTGTGGTCGTGGAACCACAGCGTGGTCGCCTGCTGGTGGTTGGGGTACTGGAAGACCGACGTACCCGGTGCCCACTGCACCCCACCGTGCCGGGCGGCGAACTCGTCCCGGAACCGGTCGTAGTACGAGCCGACCCTGGCGTAGCCGTCGGGGACGTTCTTCGCGTTCGGCAGGTACCACGCCTCCGGGTAGCCGTCGCTGTCCTCGCTCGTGTGCGCGCCGTGCAGGTGGGTGACGAACGGTACCGGCCCGGTGTACGGCCCCGGTGTCGCGGTGAACATCGGCATGGAGTCCCGGCCGGACGTCCCGCCCGGCGGGTTCGCCCAGTGCAGCGTCGGGTCGACCGGTACCAGGTGGGGCAGGTAGTTGCCGTCGGAGTCGACGAGCTCGTTGACCCAGGTGACCCCCACCGGACGGTCCACCTTGGCCTCCATGGTGAACGACGGATAGCTGAACGTCTCGGTGCGCCCCTGCACGCCGTACCCCCAGATGGCCGTCCTGGGCAGGCC
Organism: Planosporangium mesophilum; assembly: GCF_016863255.1. Taxonomy (GTDB): domain Bacteria; phylum Actinomycetota; class Actinomycetes; order Mycobacteriales; family Micromonosporaceae; genus Planosporangium; species Planosporangium mesophilum. The sequence continues at coordinate 8,219 of NZ_BOON01000010.1, read as the reverse complement.
GGAGGGCAGGATCTGCTGGCTGAACTGCCGGACGGCGATGACGTACCGGTCGACCGGCCGGGTCGACGAGCCCGCGACCGGCGGCATCACCGGCGGGACCACCAGCTCGGTGACGTACTTGGGGATCGCCGTTGGCTGAAGTGGAGCGGCGACGCGGCTGTGCGCCCAGCCTCGTCGGGTACCTTGTGGAAGCACCAGGGCAGCGGCCCCGACGGCCCCCGCTGTGAGGAGTTGCCTTCGCGTGACCATTTCTCCCGCCTTCTACCGCCTCGTCGGCGTCGGTGCCGTGACGTAGGTGCGGCGGCTGCTGCCCCGAGGCCGGCGGACGAAACAGAGAGCGGTGTGGGCGCTGTCCACTTCGGACGGTGCGGTACCCCGGTCATTGACGATCATCAGGAGACCTAAGCTGCGGGAATGGATTCCAGCGACGACGAACCGCGCCGGCTGCGCCGGGAGGACTTCCCCGTCCTGCGGGACCAGCCGACCCGGTGGTCGGACGAGGACGTCTACGGTCACGTCAACAACGTGGTCCACTACCTGATGTTCGACACCGCGGTCAACGGGTGGCTCATCGAAGCGACCGGCACCGACATCCGGCGGCTGCCGGCGGTCGGGCTCGTGGTCGAGACCTCCTGCCGGTACTTCTCGGAGCTACGCTTCCCCGACGTGGTGACCGCCGGGATCGCCCTGGAGCGGCTGGGCACGTCGAGCGTGGTCTACCGGCTGGCCCTGTTCGGGCCGGGCAGCGAGGAGCCGGCCGCCGTCGGCCGCTTCGTGCACGTGTACGTCGACGCGGCGACCCGCCGTCCGGTGCCCGTACCCGACGAGATCCGCAAGGCCCTGGAGGAGATCTCATGACCGCGGAGACGGTGTTCACGTACGGTACGCCCGACCTGAAGTTCGGCGCCGGCGCCGCCGACGAGATCGGCTTCGACCTGGGCCGGTACGGCGTGCGCCGGGTTCTGGTCGTCACCGACGCAGGCGTCGCGGCCACCGGGTCACCGCAGCGGGTCGCCGACGCGATCCGCGGGTACGGCATCGAGGCCGAGATCTTCACCGACGTCCACGTCGAGCCGACCGACGCCTCGCTGCGGCACGCCGTCGACGCCGCCCGGCAGAGCGGGCCGTGGGACGCGTTCGTGGCGGTCGGCGGCGGGTCCAGCATCGACACCGCGAAGGCGGTCAACCTGCTCACGACGAACCCGGGCGACCTGATGGACTACGTCAACGCGCCGGTCGGGGGCGGGCGGGGGCCGTCACAGCCACTGAAGCCGCTGGTCGCCGTACCGACCACCACCGGTACCGGCTCGGAGAGCACCACCATCTGCGTCCTCGACGTGCTCGACCTCAAGGTCAAGACCGGCATCAGCCATGTCCGGCTGCGGCCCACCCTCGCCGTCGTCGACCCGCTGCTGACCATGACCCAGCCGGCGATCGTCACGGCCGCGTGCGGCATGGACATCCTCTGCCACGCGCTCGAGAGCTACACGGCGATGCCCTACACCGCCTTCGAACGCAAGAGGCCGGAGCAGCGGGTGCCGTACTGCGGCGCGAACCCGGTCGCCGACATGTGGTCGGAGAAGGCCATCGAGCTGCTGGCCCGGTCGTTCCGGGCCGCGGTGGCAGACGGCGACGACGTGGCCGCGCGTACCGACATGGCGCTCGCGGCGACCTTCGCCGGCATGGGCTTCGGCAACGCGGGCGTGCACATCCCGCACGCCAACGCGTACCCCATCGCCGGCGGGGTACGCGAGTACCGCCCGGACGGCTACCCGGACGCCGAGCCGCTGGTGCCGCACGGCATGGCCGTCGCGCTGACCGCCCCGGAGGCGTTCCGGTTCACGTTCCCCGCCTGTCCCGACCGCCATGTCCGGGCCGCCGGGCTGCTGGCTCCGGGTATCCGGGCCGACGACCCGGCCGAGTCGCTGCCGACCGCGCTCATCGCGCTGATGCGCGACATCGGGATCCCGAACGGGGTGGGCGCGGTCGGCTACTCCGAGGCGGACGTGGACAACCTCGTCGCCGGCACGATGAAACAGCAGCGCCTGCTGGCGACCGCGCCCCGGCCGGCGACGGCCGACGACATCGCCGGGATTTTCGTACGGTCGCTCAGCCTCTGGTGACCCGGCCGTCCCCGTCCGGGTAGAAGACCGCGCGTACGCAGCCGTCCTTCTTGTGCTTGAACAGGTCGTAGCCGCGCGCGCCTTCGGACAGCGGCATCGGGTGGGTCATCAGGTGGGCGGTCTTGAACTCGCCCCGCGACATCCGCTCCAGCAGCATGGGGATGTAGCGCTCCCCGTGCTGCTGGGCCGAGCGCATGGTCAGGCCCTTGTTCATCAGCGCGCCCATCGGGAACTTGTCGATCCAGCCGGCGAACACGCCCAGCACGTACACCATGCCGCCCTTGCGGCAGACCATGATGGCCTGGCGCAGCGCGTGCGGCCGGTCGAGCTCCAGGACGCGGGTCTGCTGCTTGAGCTGTTCCCAGCGGTACGCCACCGGGTTGGGGGTGTGTGCCTCCATCCCGACCGCCTCGATGCAGACGTCGGGCCCGCGCCCGTCGCTGCGCTCGCGCAGTTCGCCGTCGATGTCGGTCTCCTCGTAGTTGAGGGTCTCGACGCCGAGGTGGTGCGCGGCCATGTCGAGCCGGTAGTCGAACCGGTCGATGACGATGACCCGCGCGGCGCCCTTGAGCATCGCCGACTGGGCGGCCATCTGGCCGACTCCCCCGGCGCCCCAGACCGCCACCACGTCGCCTGCCTTGACCTCACCGAGGTCGGCGCCCATGTAGCCGGTCGGCGCCGCGTCGGACGCGAACAGGGCGGTCGCGTCGTCGACCCCGTCCGGGACGGTGAACGCGCCTCGGTCGGCGTACGGCACCCGGACGTACTCCGCGTGGCTGCCCTTGAACCCGCCCATCGCGTGCGAGTACCCGAAGATGCCAGCAGGGCTCTGCCCCCACATCATTTCGGGGATACCGGGGTTGGTGTTGCCGTTGTCGCAGCAGGAGAAGAGCCCCTGTTCGCAGAACCAGCAGCGACCACAGGCGATGACCGAGCAGACCACCACCCGGTCGCCGACGCGGTGCTTACGGACCTCCGGTCCGGTCTCGACGACCTCGCCGAGGAACTCGTGGCCGATCACGTCGCCCGCGCGCATGGCCGGGATGTACCCGTCGACCAGGTGGAGGTCGGAGCCGCAGGTCGCACTGAGCTTGACCTTGATGATCATGTCTTGCTTGTTCTGGAGCTGCGGGTCGGGGACCTCCTCGACCGCCAGTTCGTTGACGCCTTCCCAGCAGAGTGCCCTCACAGTCGCCCCTCCCCGCGAGCTCGGCTGATCGCCAGGTCCAGTGGCTTGCCGGTGATCGTGTGCTTGACCGTCCCCGGCTTGTCGGGCTGGAGGATCTCGCCGGTCTCCAGCAGCATCTTCGACTCCCGCAGTGCGAGCCGGACCTGCTGGCGGGGATCGGTGCCGGCGACCCGCGCGGCGGTGCCGACGACCCCGGTCGGTTCGTGGCGCAGCCGGGCGGCCAGCGCCGTTCCGCGGTCACCCACCGCGCGGTTGACCTGTACCTCGACCTGGTCGCCGAGCTTGGCGAGGGGCTCGGGCAGCCTGCCGCCGGGTGCGACCTCCTCGGGTGGTCGGTTCACCGTGACGACGTGCCAGCGGGGCCTGCGCCCGTCCTGGGTGACGGTGGACATCGGCCAGAGGTTGCGTCGGCGTGCGGTCAGGATCCGGTTGACGACGACCCCGGCGACCGCTGCCCCGACCGCGGTGCCCATCGTGATCCGCCTCATGATTCACCTGCTTCTCGGGTGGGGTGTCCGGCGATGGGTGGAGCTTCCCGACATCTGTGCGCTCAAACCGGCGCGGGTACTCGCGCCCCGCCCGATTCCCGGCCTGCTCGTCAGGCGTGCGTGTGACCGGCCGAGCGCGAGTACGACCTGATCCGCGCGCTGGAGCGGCTGGGCGCGCCGTCGGTGGAGGTGGTCGGCGTGGTCTCCGACAGGACCGCCGCGGACTCCGAGCCCCTGGAGGCGCTGGGCCACCTGCAACCCTCGATCGACCAGTACGTGGTCTGCGAGCACGAACCGGAGCACCGGCTGCGCCGGCGGAACGGGCTCGGCCTCGACATGGCCGAGCCGGCGGTGTCGCTCGTGGACGGCGGCGAACGGTGCGTACGGTCCTGCCCCACCGGCCGGAGCGCCGTATTCGCCGCGACGGCCGACGAGAGATCGACGCCGCGCGACGGCGGCGCGCCTGCACTGTGATCCAGTTGCAGCGGGTCCACTTTGGATATCTGATCGAGTCCGAAAGTCCGGTACTCGACCGTCTCTTGGGGGGAAACTTTGATCAAGAATCGTGGACCCGGGACCTGGACGGCGATCGGCGTCACGGCCGCCGCCATGGTCGCCGCGGTCGGGGCCGCCACCGGTGGCCCGGCACTCGCCTCGCCGGTCGGCGCTGTCGGTCCGAGCGCCGTGGACGACCGGTTCGCGACCCGGCCGTTCAGCATGCTGTCCAAGGCCAGCAGCGGCTTCGTCACCGCCGAGAACGCCGGCGCCTCGCCGCTGGTCGCCAACCGCAGCCTGATCGGCCAGTGGGAGCTGTTCAAGCTCATCGACAACGACGACGGCACCACCAGCTTCCAGGCCAGGGCCGGCGGCGGGTTCGTCACCGCGGAGGACGGGGGCAACGCTCCGCTGATCGCCAACCGCACCGCGATCCGCCTGTGGGAGAAGTTCGACCTCGCCGCCGTACCGGGCGACCCCGGCGCCTTCAGCCTGAGGTCGAGGGCCAACAACAAGTTCGTCGCCTTCAACAGTGAAACCGGTCTGCTCGTGGCCAGCAACACCGACACCAGCAGCGCCACCACGCGGTTCTACCGGGCCGCTCAACCGGTGACGTCCGTCGTCACGTCGCGGGCGAACGACGAGAACGTCACCGTCTCCCCCGCCACCAGTCAACTGACCGCCACCGGCGGGACGGCGACCACCCGGTCGGAACAGTTCTCCCTGTTCGACGCCGGCAACGGACGGTACGCCCTGCGCGCCGCCAGTACGAAGTTCTTCGTCAGCGCCGAGAACGCGGGCGCCTCGCCACTAGTCGCCAACCGCACCGCGATCGGCCCCTGGGAGACGTTCGACCTCGTCACGAACGACGACAACAGCATCAGCCTGCGCGCCATCGTCAACAACCAGTGGGTGAGCAGCACCAGCCCCAACAACACCGGCCCGCTCATCGCCAACAGCGCCGGCAACGCGCCCTTCGGCCGCTCGCCGCAGCGGTTCGCCATGGTCGGCTTCCCGCGCACGCAGGCCGCCGGTCTGAGGTCGAACGCCAACGGCGGCTTCGTCACCCGCATCTTCCCCGACACACGCATGATCGCCAGCGGCACCACGGTCACCGGCCCGATCGGGCTCAGGCTCACGTTCACGGAGGCCGGGACGGTGACGTTGGTCGACACCCAGAACGTGCCGATCAACGGCCAGGCCGTCCCCGGCGGCGGTATCAGGCTGCTCCACGGCAACGGGGACACCAGCCTCGCCTTCCGGATCGTCAACCACATCGACGGCACCATCAGCCTGCTGTGCGTCAACAACGGGCTCTACGTCGGTCTGGCCAGCTCGGGTTCCGGCGGCGACGAGCTCGTCGCCCGCTCATCCACCATCGGCCAGACCGAGAAGTTCGGGTTCATCCAGCTGTCGTGATCGGGCCTACGCCACCCTCACCTCGCTCTTCTTCTCCAGCGGCGTCGCGTCACGCGGCCGGGCCGGCACCTACCACCAGGCGCCGGCCCGGCTCGCCCATCCGCGTACCTGTACGTCCTTATCGGTCCTCTTGGAGGGGGAATTTTGATCAAGCATCATGTGCCCAGAGCCTGGGCGGCGCTCGGCGTCACGGTCACCATGGCCGCCGCCGTCGGGGTCGCCGCCGCTGGCCCAGCGTCCGCCGAGGGCAGCGGGCCGCCGGCCGCCTTCGTCACCGATCCGGTCACGCCGTTCAGCCTCGTGTCGAAGGCCAACAGCGAATTCGTCACCGCCGACAACGCCGGCAGCTCGCAGCTGCTGTCCAACCGGACCCGGCTCGGCCCGTGGGAGCAGTTCACCCTCGTCGGCAACGCCGACGGCACCGTCAGCCTGAGGGCCAACGTCAACGGCAAGCTCGTCACCAACAACGGGGGCGCCAACCCGCTCATCGCCGACCGCACCGCCGTCGGGCTGTGGGAGGAGTTTCTCCTCGTCCCCAACGACGACGGCACGATCAGCCTCCAGGCCGTCGTCAACGGCCTGTTCGTCACCACCACCCAGGCCGGCGGCACCGGACCGCTGGTCGCGAACAACGCCGGTCACGCCACTGCCCAGACGCACTTCTACCGGGCCGCCATGCCGGTGGCGTCCATCCTCACCGCCCAGGCCAACGGCACCAACGTCACCGTCGACCGCAACACGCGCCGCATCTCCGCGACCGCGAACGACAACACCCGCCTGACCGAGCGATTCGTCCTCTTCGACGCGGGCGACGGCCTGTACGCGCTGCGGTCGGAGGGCAGCAAGGGCTTCGTCTCCGCGGACACCAACGGCAACGTGCCGCTGGTGGCCGACCGCAGCACGATCGGCCTGTGGGAGAAGTTCACACTCGTCTACAACGACGACGGCACGATCAGCCTGCGAGCGCTCGTCAACAACATGTACGTGACCGCCACCGGGCCCGGCAACATGGGCCCGCTGACCCCGAGCGGTCCGACGATCGCCGCGGGACCCAACTCACCACAGCGGTTCACCCTGCGCGGATTTCCGTCACCTCAGAACGCTGCACTGAAGTCCAACCTCAACGCCGGCTACGTCACGGCCGGTCCGCCCGGGTCGCCCCTGGCCGCCGACGGCACCTCCGCGGCGGGGGCACTAGGGCTCAGGTTCTCGTTCGCCACCGATGGAACCATGACGCTCACGGACGCCGCCGGTACGCCGGTCAACGGCGAGCCGGTCGCCGGCATCGGGCTCCGCCTGCGAAACGGCGGCGGCACCACTCCTCTCACGTTCACCCCCGTCCACAACACCGACGGCACGGTCAGCGTGCTGTGCCACCAGAACGGGCGCTACCTCGGTCTCGCGTCGCTCAGCGGATCCGGCGCGGACCTCGTCGCCGAGTCCGACACCATCGGCGCGGCAGAGAAGTTCGTCCTGATCAGCCAGGGCTGATCGGATCAACCCGGGCGGGTACCGCGGACCGGTGCCCGCCCGCCTACCGTGGCGCCACCTCCCGTGCCAGCAGCGCCCCGATCTCGCCCGCCGGCAGCGGCCGGACCAGGTGGTAACCCTGGCCCAGCCGGTAGCCCAGCGCGGCCATCCGGTCCGCGTGCTCGGCGTTCTCGATGCCCTCGGCCACCGCATCCAGCTCGAGGTCCTCCGCGATGCGCAGCACGGCCGACGCGACCGCCGCCTGCCGCCGCGCCTGGGTACCGGTGGTGGCGGCGGCCAGGACGAACGACTTGTCGAGCTTCAGGATGTGGACCGGGCAGGTGCGGATCAGGCGCAGCGACGACTGGCCGGTGCCGAAGTCGTCCAGCGCGATCTTCACCCCGAAGGCGCGCAGGGCGTGCAGCGTATCGAACGCCTGGCCGCCGGTGAGGACGGCGTTCTCGGTCACCTCCAGGACGAGGTGGTGCGGCTCCAGCCCGGCCTCGTGCACCGCGTCGGCGACTTCGTCGGCGAAGCCCGGCTGGAGCAACTGCCGCCCCGACACGTTGACCCCGATGGTCGACGGCGAGCTGTCCCCGTACGCCTCGCGCCACGCGGCCTTCTGCCGGCACGCCTCGCGCAGCACCCAGCGGCCGAGGGGCACGATGAGGCCGGTGCGCTCCGCCGTCGGGATGAAGTCACCCGGCGAAATCTCACCCCGTTCGGGGTGACGCCAGCGCACCAGCGCCTCCATGCCGATGATCCGGCGGTCCGCCAGTCGGACCACCGGCTGGTACCGCACCGTCAGTTGGCCGCCGTCGAGCGCCTGGCGAAGCTGGGCGCCGAGCTGGGCGTGGTCGAGGATGTCGGCACCCATGCCCGGCTGGTACCGGGCGAAGCTGTCCTTGCCGCTCTCCTTGGCCGCGTACATCGCGATGTCGGCCTTGCGCAGCAGCGACTCCGGGTCGTCGCCGGTGCCCGCCTCGGTGACCCCGATGCTGGCCTGTACCAGCAGCTCGTAGCCGTCCACGACGA
>NZ_BOON01000009.1 GCF_016863255.1 Planosporangium mesophilum | reverse complement strand
CGGCCGGCGGCCAGGCCTGCCGCAGCAGCACAGCGAACTCGTCCCCGCCCAGCCGGGCCACCGTGTCCCCGGGCCGTACGCAGCCCTCAACCCGGTCGGCCACGGCCGCGAGCAGCCGGTCACCGGTGCGGTGCCCCAGCGTGTCGTTGACCGTCTTGAAGTCGTCGAGGTCGACGAGGAGTACGGTCACCGGCCCGGCGACGAGGGCGGCTTCGAGGCGGTCGGCGAAGTGGGCCCGATTGACCAGCCGGGTGAGCGGGTCGTGACGGTTCTGGCCGCTCAGCCGCTCCTCCTGCTGCCGCAGCCGCCGGGCCAGCCGGGCGTTGTCGGCGAGCGCGGCCGCCTGGCGCGCGACGACCAGCCCGGTGAGGGCGATGACGCCACCCACCACCACGTACCGCCGCCCGTCCACCCGGCCCGCCACGGCCGACAGCAGCAGCACGTCGACGACGGCCACCACCACGACCGGCAGCGGGTTGAGCGGGCCACGCCACCGGGGTGGCGCGGGCGGGCGCTCCCCGGCGAAGGCCCGCTGCTGCTGCCGGTCGGCAGCCAGGACCGTGAGCACCGCCAGGTAGGGCACCGAGAGCTGAGCGGGAAGGAGGTGTGGCTGGTCGGCGATGAGATCCGCGGCGCCGGCAGCGAGCCCGCAGACGAGCAACCCGAAGCCGAGCAGGCGCAGCGCGCCCTGGTCCACCGGCCCTCCCCCGGCCAGTACGACCTTGCCGATCGCCGCCGCCAGGGCGAGGCTGACGATACCGGTGACCAGCGGCCCCCAGCCGGCGCGCGGGCCGACCCGGGCCATCACCGGTCCGGGCCCCGCGTACCAGAGGAAGACGGCCGCGCCGAGCACCACCGTGGCGAAGTCCAGCGACAGGGGCAGCCACTCACCGGGGGTACAGGCACCGGGCGGAATCCGGAGCACCGCCCACATGGCGTACAGCAGTGCGGCGACGACGCACGCCGCGGCCGGCGGTGCCAGCTTCGCGGCGCCCGGGGCGAACCCGATGACGGCGTAGCCGCTCTGAATCGCCGCGCCCACCGCGCAGGCGCCGTCGACCATCGCGACCCGATTCCAGAAGCGTCGTGCACCGGCGGGCAGCCCGGGCGACAACGCGGCCCGGCGCGCGGCCATCGCCGCGATCGCCAGGCTGGCCGATGGCGCCACCCATCCCAGCAGCTGCGGCCCGTACGGCTCCCGCTGGTTGAGGGCGAACCAACAGGTGGCGAAGGCGGTCGACCCGACAACGGCGGGCAGCAGCGCGATCGCGCCGCCGACGCGCCTCACCTCCGCCGTTCCCAGCCCCTGCCCCACGGTGTCAGTACCGTACCGGCTACCGGCGGGAATTGACATTCATCTGTCGGACCAATCGGCGCGCGCCGGGGTGTGCTTTCTTGTGCAATTCACATGGCCGGCCGGGCTCCTCCGGTGGTACCCGCGGCGCGCAGGTCGTCCCCGATCCGCCGCGCCGTCTCCAACAGCGGCGGCAACAGCTCGCGGCGGATGTCCTCGAGGCTTCGACGGCTGGCGTGGCTGGAGACGTTGACGGCGGCGACGACCCGGCCCTCGGCGTCGCGGATCGGGGCCGCGACCGACCGCAGGCCCTCCTCCAGTTCCTGGTCGACGACGGCCCAGCCGTCCCGGCGGATGCGCAGCAGTTCGGTACGCAGCCGGGCCGGGTCGGCGACCGTACGGGGGGTCAGCGGCCGCAGCTCGGCCGACAGCAGGTACCCGTCGAGCCAGTCGTCGGACTGCCCGGCCAGCAGGACCCGCCCCATGGAGGTGGCGAAGGCCGGGAACCGGGTACCCACACTGATCGCCACCGTCATGATCCGCTTGGTGGGCACGCGGGCCACGTAGACCACCTCGTCGCCGTCGAGCACCGACACCGACGAGGACTCGTGCACCTTCTCGACCAGTTGCTCGAGGTGCGGCGCGGCGACCTCGGGCAGCGACTGGCTGGACAGGTACGCGTACCCGAGTTCAAGGATCTTGGGCCGCAGCGCGAACCGGCGGCCGTCCGTGCGCATGTAACCGAGGCTGACCAGGGTGTGTAGGAAACGGCGGGCCGCGGCCCGGGTCAGCCCGGTGGCCCTGGCCACCTCGCTGAGGGTCAACTCCGGGTTGTCGGCGTCGAAGGCGCGGATGACGGCGAGCCCGCGCTCGAGCGACTGGACGAACTCCCCGTCGCGCGGCAGGTCGTCGGGCATGGGGTCCTCCGATTCGGGCGAACCTCGGGGGTGGCCGCCGGTACCTCAGCGTAGATCCCGGCCCGCGGCGACACGTCCTCGATGCCCTCACCGGGGCGGTGGCGGTCACCCCGACGCCGTCGACGCCCTCACTCGCCTGAAATG
>NZ_BOON01000008.1 GCF_016863255.1 Planosporangium mesophilum | reverse complement strand
CGCCGATCACCAGCAGGATCACGCCGATGGTCGTCAAAATAGAGATCTTGAAGAAGATCCCAAGCAGCAGCAGGATGACACCTAAGATCAGCATTCCGTACTCCAGGGTCTCGATCGGGGGTCCGACGTGGCCTGGTGATACCCCGAACTCGTCGATGTCAATCATGGCGCCGACCGACGGGGTATGCCCAGATAGGACGAGGCCCCCGGCGCGCCGGGGGCCTCGTCCTATCTGGAGGGGAAGCCCCGGGGACCACCGGTAGTGGTCCCCGGGGCTGCCGGGGGGAGGAATCAAGCCGGGTTGTTGGAGGGCTTGTTGGCCATCGGGGCCTGGTAGCTCTTCAACAGGTCCATCTTGTCCTTGTTGACCGTGATCCAGTCGTCGGCCAGGATGCCGCCGGTGTCACCGGAGTTCGGGTTCCACGACCAGTAGGTGTAGCTGATCTTGTTGTCCTTCAGGTACTTGATCAGCGACGTCTGCCAGACACCCTCGGCGTCCTTGGTGCTGACCGAACGACCACCGAACTCACCCATGATGACCGGAGCGGTGTTGCTCTTGACCAGGTAACCCCACTGCTGGTCCCACAGGGCCGGCATGTTCTTGGGGAACTCGGGGTCGCTGAACCAGGACTGGCCCCACACCTTCGGGCTGTAGTCGTGCGCCGAGTAGACCAGCTTCGACGGGTCGGACAGCTTCACCGGGTGCTCCTTGGCGCCCTGCAGGTTGCCGCCCCACCAGTAACCCTTGCCGTTCTTGCCGTAGGTCTCGATGCCCTCGACAATGATCAGCCAGTTCGGGTTGACCTTGAGGATGGCGTTACCGGCACGCTCGGCGGCCGCCTTCCAGTCGGTCTTCTCGTTGCCGTCGCCCCAGGTGGCCTCACCGCGCGGCTCGTTGTGCAGGTCGCCACCGATGACCAGCGGGTTGTTCTTGTACTTCTGCGCCAGGTGGACCCAGTCGTCGATCCAGGTCTTCTCGGAGACCTTGTCGGTGTACCAGAGGGCGCTCTGGCCGTACTGGTCCGGGCGGTGGCGGTCGAGGAAGACCATCATGCCGCGACTGGTCGCACCGTTGACGATCTTGTCCATGATCTGCTCGCCGTTGAGGCCGACCAGGTCCGGGTTCATCTTGGTGTCGATGCCCTGGGTCGGCTTGGACCGGAGGGCCTCGTTGCTGTAGGGCAGGCGCAGGGTGTTGAAGCCCTGGCCGACCATCTGGTCGAGCATCTCCTGCCAGTTGCGCTGCCAGATGCCGTGCGGGGCGAAGTTACCGGTCTCGATACCGAACCAGTTCACACCGGTGAGGATGACCTCTTTGCCGTTCGCGTCGACAATCTTTGCGCCCTCGGCATGCAACGGAGCCTGAATACCCGTGGCCTTCTTCGGAGCCTGGGCCGCCGCGCCACCGAGGGGATTCTCAGCCGAGAGCGAGGGAACGGAGAAGGCGGCCGCGATGGCGAGCAGCGACGCCAGCGCGCTGGTGTAGAGCACCGGCTTGCGGCCGCGGCGGACTCGGGAGGTCAGTCTGTCGATCGTGTTGGGGAGCCAGGAAGGTCCCATACGTGGCTCTGTCCTAACGGTCGGGCGACGCCACGTATCGCATCGGCACGCCGGTGGTCGGCGATGCCGCGCGCAGCGCGGTCGTCGGAGCAATGTGGGCGGTTGAGGACGCGACGAACCCGTCGGCGCTTGACGCCGACGAGCCGACACGAGATCCGACCACCACGGCCGGCGTGTTCACCTGCCGAGGCAGGTCAGAGCGCAGTCCTTGGCCAGGACCGTGCACTCAACCTCTCGGGCACGGGTACACGCTACGGACGGCCCAGGATCGGCAAACCGTACCGATGACGCGAGTTTGTCCGATCAATTCGCTCGACCGCACCTCGTACGACCGGACTAGTGCAACGGGACGAGGCGCGCGCGAATATTCAGCGCTGGCATTCGGGCAGGCCGAGCTCGGCAGCGCGGACCACCGCCTCCAGCTTCGAGTGCGCGCTCAGTTTGCTCAAGAGGTGGCGGACGTGGCTACGCACTGTCGTGTAGCTCACCCCGAGCTGGCGCGCGATATCACGGTTGTCCATCCCCTCGGCCATCAATCCGAGGATCTGGCGCTCCCGTGGAGTCAGGCTCTCCAACTGGCGGGAGCGCTCGGCCTGCCGCTGCGCCTGCTCCCGACGGCGGGCCAGCAGGGCGCCGAGTTGGCGGGCCGGCACCAGGATCTCGCCCTCGGCCGCGCGGCGCACCGCCTCCGCCACGTCCGACCCGCCCGCGCTCTTGACCAGATAGCCCGACGCACCGGCCTCCAGCGCGGCGAGCATCGACTCGTCGCTGTCGTCGGCGCTCAGGAACACCACGGCCACCTCCGGCCAGTGCTCGCGCAGCGCCGCGGTCGCGTCCACGCCGGTACCGTCGGGCAGCCAGTAGTCCACCACCGCCACGTCGACCGGCTCGCTGTCCGCCCATCGCCGTACCTCGGCCACGTCGCCGGCAACGCCGACCACCTCGAGCTGCGGGTGCTCGCTCAGCAGCACGGCCAGCCCCTCGGCGACCACCTGGTGGTCCTCGATGATGAGGACCCGGTACGGAGGACCGGTCATCGGGCGCTCCCGGCTCGGGCCGGCCGGCTCCCCCGCAGGGCGGGCGGGCGCGGCGTGCTCTCCAGGTCGGCGCCGCGCGGTATCCAGACCGACACGGTGGTACCCGCGCCGGGCGCGCTGTCCATCCGGAACCAGCCCCCGGCGAACGTCGCCCGCTCGCGCATCAGGACCAGCCCCAGGTGTCCGGGCTTCGACCCGGGCGGGCCGTCACCGGCCGGCAGGCCGACGCCGTTGTCGCGTACCCGCGCGAAGTAGCCGCCGTCCTGATGGTCCAGGGTGACCTCGACCCGGTCGGCCGCCGCATGCCGGCCGACGTTGACCAGGGCCTCCTGGAGGATCCGGTACAGCAGGACCCTCGCTGGCAGCGGCGGCTCGGCGGTCAGCCGGTTGTCCAGGACCACCTCGATGCCGGTGTCGTCGTGCATCCGCGACAGCGCGTCGCGCGCCGCGGCGGGCAGGCCCACCCGCTCCAACGCGGGCGGCCGGAAGTCGAAGATCAGGCGCCGCAGCCGGTCCGCGGCCAGCGCGAGCGTCTCCTCCAGGCGGCCCAGGATCTCCAGCGCGCCCGGGTCGTCCAGCCGGTGCCGCAACTGCTGGAGGCGCAGCATCGCCGCGGTGATCACCTGGAGGCTGTCGTCGTGCACCCCGGCGGCGATCCGCGCGCGCTCGCGCTCCTGGCTGCGGATCAGGTCCCCGAGCAGCCGCTCCTGCTCCTGCTCGGCCTCGGCGAGCCGGCGCAGGCGGGCCTCCAGCGCGGGCCTCGACCGGCCCGGGTCGCCGTGCACGTCGATCGCGATCACCGCGCCGCCGTCGACGCCGGCGCTCATCCGGAGCTCCACCGGCACCTGCCGGCCGTCGGGCAGCCGCAGCGCCGAGGTGGCCGGCACCGGCCCGGCCACCTCGTCGCCCGGTGCCGCGCCGGCGCGCAGCGAACGGGTCGGGTCACCGACGAGCAGCCGGTCCAGCCGCTGCCCGACCAGCTCGTCGGCGCCCCGGCGCAGCAGCCGCTCCGCCTCCGCACTGACCAGCCGGATCATTCCGGAGCCGTCGGTGACGAGCAGCGCCTGCGGTGCCGCCCGGAACGCCGCCTCGTACCCGATCTGATCGGTCACCGGCGCCTCCGGGGGGCACTAATTCTGCAGATCCGGGGGCAGCACATATGGCGGCTGCGGCGCGACGTCGACCGGCCCGGCCGAGTTGTCGACCTTGAACGTGACGGTCGCCGTGCCACCGCTGCGCTGTCCCACCAGCGTAAACAGCACCGCATCCCCGGCGTCGCCCGGGATGGTGTACCGGCCGACCGCCCGGGCGCCCCCGGCCGCGTCGGTGCGGAACGCGCCCACGAGCTGGGGCTTGGCGCCCTTGCCCTTGGCCGCGTACACGTGCACGGCCTCGTTCGCACCGAACCCGCTGCCGTAGAAGCTGATGCTCGTGCCGGGCGATCCACCGTACGTACTGGTCCGTGCCATCGGCATGTACGGCAGGACGCTGAAACTGCTGCTGACGGTCGCGCCGCTCAGCTCGCCGGTGAACACCAGCCGCTGCGCGCCCTTCAGCTGGTACGGCACGATGAAGCCACCGCTCTTGAACGCGCCGGCGCCGTCGGTCTGCAGCGCCATGATCGGCGCGCCGCCGGCCGAGTTCAGCCGGACCAGCACCCGCTCCTCGGGGACGAATCCCTTGCCGCTGAAGCCGACCGGGTTCATCGCCTTGACCGCGTACGGCTTGAGCGCGATCGACGGGTACAGCTTGAGCACCTGGAACGGCAGGCTGGCGGCGGCGCCGCTCTTCTGCCCGACGATCACCACGCTGGTGGTACCGACCGCCGAGACGCCGACCTTGATCGGAACCTTGGTCACCGCGCCGTGGGAGTCGGCCTTCAGGACCGCTCCCGGGGTGCCGTTGATCCGTCCCCAGTAGACGGCGAGCTCCTCACCGGGCGAGAAGCCCGAGACGGTCAGCGTCACCGTGTCGCCGGGCCGGCCGACCACGGCCGACAGCTTGGCCACGCCCGCGGCCCCGGCCGCGAGCTGGGCCTGCGACTTGGCCACCTTCTTGGCTCCCCGCTGCTGCGCGGTGATGTCGCGGGTCGAGGTGTCGGTGGCCGTACTGTTCGACGGGAACTTGATCGTGGTGTAGAACGAGCCGTACCGGTCCCCGGTCGCCGTGGCCAGCGGCGTGGTCTTGGCCTTCTTGCCGGTGCCGGTGGTCATCACGATATCGATCTTCGAACCGGGGTCGAAGCCGGCGCCGACGATCGTCACCGGCATGTCGGGCCGGACGATGCCCGGGTCGACCGTGACGATCGGCGCCCCGCTGCCGAGCACCTTCACCCCGTTGACCTCGGCGGTCGCCGGCGGCGGGGTGCCCGCCTGGGTGGTGGTGCCGGAGGTGGGCCGCTGGCCGCCCAGCGGCGTCTTCACCCCCAGGGTAGGCAGTACCGAGCGGGCCAGGTTGACCACGACGAACAGGGCCACCGCGAGGATCGCCAGCCGCTTCCAGTTCTGCCGGGCCCGGACGCGAGCCTCCTGTACGGACTGCGCAGACCGGGTACGCACCGCGTTTGCCATCTCTACCCTCCTTGCTGTGCCGGAGGCCGGCGCTCAGCCGGTACTGTTATTGATCTTGATAATTTCCAGGTGCACGTCACCCCGGTCGATCCGCCAGACCTGTTCGCCGTGCTGGTCGATCGCCTCGATGATCCAGCCCTCGTTGTTGCGCTCGAGCGCGTCGCGCATCTTGTTGGACATCACGACGTAGTCGACGTTGTGCCAGTCCTGATGGAAGATCTTGTCCCGGACGTCCGGGTCGGCCGCCGCCTTGAAGTGCGACTGGGCGTAGGGATAGGACGGGTTCCCCTCCCGTAGCGCGACCCAGATGTCGTCGTCGATGATCAGGCGGGCGCTCGGCGGGATGTTCTGCCGGATCCACTTCACCTGAAGGTTCTGCATGTTCGTCTGGGGCAGCCGGTACTGGTCGGCCAGCAGCAGCCGGGTGCCGTCGGAGTTCCAGGACACCAGGTAGCCCTTCGGGTAGGGCAGCGGCAGCGCGCACAGCACGGCGGTCAGCAACACCACGGCCTCCCGCCGACCGTAGCGGGTGATCCGGCCGTAGAGCAGGCCGATGTTCAGGGCCAGCAGCGGCACCAGCGGCGCCACGTAGAAGTCGAGCAGCACGCTGCGGGTGAGGTAGAAGCCGTACCCGATGGCCAGCAGCGAGACGCCGAGCATCGGCACCTCGCGCCGGCGCGCGTTCAGCGACAGCACCAGATTGATCATCGTGGCCGCCGTACCGGCGATCAGGAAGGGACGGTCCTTGAACAGCCAGCTCTCGTTGAGCAGCGTGGAGAACATGGTCCCCTGACCGCCCGTCGCGGTGCGGTTGAGCTGCCACCAGATCGTGTACAGCAGCGACACGTGGTCGGCCGGCGGCGAGGCGAGGTTGAAGTCCAGGTTGGCCGGCAGCAGCTCGTTCTTGATCTCGGCGTAGAGCATGTACAGCGAGATCGGCGTGCCCGCGGCGAACCACCAGAAGCTCGCGCTGAAGCGCCGGTTGCCCTGTTCGACGATGCTGCGATGCAACAGGTAGCCGAAGCCGGGCAACAGAAAGATCGCGTTCTCCTTGGTGATCATGGCGAACCCGAAGGCGAGCCCGGCGCCCATCGCGGTGACGACCCGGCCGTCCCGGCGGGCCAGGATGTACAGCCCGACCAGCACCCAGAAGACCATCAGGTTGTCCAGCAGCACCATGCGCTGGAAGTACACGGCCAGCGGCGAGACGTTGAACAGGAACGTCGCCAGGAACGCGGCCGCCTTGCTACCCGAGTACCGTCGGACCACCTCGAACATCAGGAAGACGCAGCCGACGTGGATGATCACCATCAGCACCCGGCCGATGTTGACCGGGAAGCCGAGGGAGTTGAACTGGCCGGGGATGATCGCCACCCAGCCCGCGATGGTCAGCCAGCCCATCGGCGCGTGGTCGTAGAAGTACGTGTACGGCGACAGCTTCCCCTCACGCAGCACCGCCCACGCCTGCTGCATGTAGATGCCTTCGTCGGACAGGTACAGCGGGTACTTGAAGACGTTCCAGCCGTGCGTGACCAGGCCCAGCAGCATCGAGATCACCAGCAGAGCCCTCCCGCTGCGGCCCAGCGGTTCGCCGTCGCGCTCGGGTGGCGGGGTAGCCGGCCGTTCCGGCTGCGCCTCGGTCTCCAGCAGCACACCCTCCGGTTCACGCGGCACGGCCCGTCACCTCCTCCGCCTCCGTGGTCCGGTGCGCACCCACGTGCGCGGTCTTCTCCCAGTCGCCGACGCCGCCCAGTTGGCGTTTCAGGGCCCGCATCGCCGCATACGCCAGCACCATCTGGTACGGCATCCAGCCCAGCGCCATGATCATGACGGTGCGGGGCGCCGCCCGCAGCCCGTGCGCCTCGGTGAACTCGTACAGGCCGATCACCTGTGTGACGAAGTGCGCCGCCAGTAACAGCACCGGCAGCCACGACAGCAGCGCGATCGGCACCGGCACCCGCAGCACGAACGCGGTGAGGACGGCGACCGGCAGGTACAGCCCGAGCAGCGCCTGCGCGTACGGGAAGGCGAGCGTGTACCAGGCCAGCCAGCGCTGCTTGCGGGTCGGCAGCTCCTTCCAGGTGCCCTTCTTCAGCGTCTGCATGAACCCCTGGCTCCACCGGGTGCGCTGCTTGATGAAGTGCTGCAGCGTCGGCGGGGTCTCCTCCTTGGTGACGTACCGGTGGTCGTAGACCACCCGCACCCGCTCACCCATGACGCACACCCGCAGCCCGATGTCGGCGTCCTCGGTCAGACACGTCTCGTCCCATCCGCCGATGCGCTCCAGCAGCTCCCGGGAGAAGAAGATGGTGTTGCCGCCGAGCGTGATGGCACCGGCCTTGGCCTGGTAGTGCAGCCGGCTGCGAAACCAGAAGAAGTACTCCAGCACGTTGAACGTCGAATACCAGTTGGACTCGTAGTTCATGAGCTGGACGCCGGCCTGCACGACGTGCACCCGCTCGGTGACCATGATCGTGTTGATGATGCTGAAGATCTCCGGGTGGATCTCGTCCTCGGCATCGAAGATCGTGACGACGTCGGCGTTGGAGTGCGCCAACGCGGCGTTGAGACCGTGCGGCTTGTTGATCGGCTGGTCGTCGAAGACCACGAGCTGGACGTTGTCGCGGCCGGCCGCGTTCAACCGCCGGATGCTGGCGGCGGCGCGTTCGATCGTGCCGGTGTCGTCGACCGAACACACCACGAGGATCTGTACCAGGCGCGCCGGGTAGTCAGTGTGTGCGACGCGGTCGATGGTCTGCTGGATGACCTCCTCCTCGTGTCGCGCCGGCACGATGGCGGTGAAGGACAGATGGGGGGCGGCGCGCGCGTCGGGCACCCGGGCCAACTCGTCCGCCTCCGGCTGGTCCCAGGTGTAGATCATCAAATAGAGAACGTGCGCCGCCTGGACCGTCAGCAGCAGCGAGATCAGTGCTATGGCGGCCAGCAGGATCTGCTCCATCGGTTCGCTCACTCCAAATCCAGGTAGAGCTGACCGCGAAATTGATGGTGAAGGCGAAGACGATGCCGACCAGGTTCGCGAACAGGTAGTGCAGGCCGAGCCCGGCGAGGAGCTGGACGATGATCACGTTGACCAGCAGCGCGACCGTGGAGACCAGGCTGTAGCTGACGAACCGACGCGCCGTCGGGCGGCGATACCGGAAGGTCCACACCTCGTGGAGCAGGTAGTTGTGTCCGATCGCGGCCTCGACCGCGGCCACCGTGGCCGGTAGCAGGGCCACGCCCAGCAGCCCGTGCAGCACGATCAGCACAAGGTTGTTGACCAGGACACCCGCGGTACCGACGATCGAGAACCGGGTCAGCCGTGGAAAGACCCGGATCGTTCCCTGCCGACGGTGCCGCCCCGTCGGGCGGGTCGGAGTCGGGGCTTGGACCGGCGGCACCGCTCGCCAGCCGGGCGGGTGCCAGGGGTGGCCACTGACCGGTGACATGGCGGCCCCTTCACGGTGCGTAGTAGTGAGCACGGGCCTCGCGCACCGCGCGGTCGGCGTACCAACCATTGCGGCGCGACGCTGCCGCGTGCTTTCCGGGTACTGGTCGGAGTCTTCCGTTCCACCCTGCCGATCCGGCTCGGCGCACCGCCTCCCGCTGTGGAGGCGGTCGCGTCCCCTCCTTCGGCCTCCCCCACCCGGCCGAGTCCGGCTGGCTCCTCTGACGGTCCCGGTCCCGGCCGCGGCCGCGGCTGCCGACGGTGCCGCATCGGTTTCGGTACCACTGATGCCGGGTAGATCCGGTCCCGCCACGGCGCACCCGCATCGTCGTGACCCGCGATCTCGAGCGTCCGACCTAACCGACACCGTCAGGCATCGCCGAGGAGAGGTGGGTCAGGTGAACATCCGCATCGTGCTCGCCGACGATCACGCGATGGTGCGCCACGGCCTGCGCGCCTTCCTCAGCCTGAGCAAGGACCTGCACACCGTCGGCGAGGCCGTCGACGGCCGGCAGGCAGTCGACCTCGCCCACCGGCTGCACCCCGACCTGGTCCTGATGGACCTGCTCATGCCCGGGCTTGACGGGGTCAGCGCGACCGCCGCGATCCGCCGCGAGCTGCCCACGATCGAGGTCCTCGCCCTCACCGGATACCTCGAGGACCACCTCATCGCCGACGCGCTGCACGCCGGTGCGGTCGGGTACTTGCTCAAGGACACCGACGCCGAGGAGCTGCAGCGGGCGGTCCGGGCGGCGGCCGCCGGCCAGGTGCAGCTCTCGCCCGCGGTCGCCGCGCGGCTGGTACGCGACGTCAACGTGTCGGGCGGGCCGCCGCAGCTGACCCGGCGCGAGGAGCAGGTCCTCATGCTCCTGGCCCGGGGGCGGGCCAACGGCCAGATCGCGCGGGAGCTGCACATCGCGCCGCAGACCGTGAAGACCCACGTCAGCAACATCCTCGCCAAGCTGAACTCGCAGAGCCGGACCCAGGCCGCGCTGTACGCCATGCGGGTCGGGCTGGTGCCCGTGAACGAGACGACCCCCAGTTGACCGGAGGGCCCCACCTGTGGTCAGTTCGCGCCGGCATGCCCGCCCGGCCGACGGGTACGCACGGCTCGCCCGTGCGCTCGCGGAGCTCAACGCCGAGGTCGTCGCCGGGCACGACTCCCGGCGGGTACTGGAGCGGCTCTGCGCCCACGCCCGCGCCCTCGCCACCGCGTCGAACGCCACGGTCCTCACCGCCGACTCCGACGGGGTCCTGGTGACCCGGGCCGTGGCCGGACCGGTGGCGACCTGGCGGCGCGGGGTACGGGTGCCGCTCGGCGACACGCTCGCCGGTACCGCGCTGCGCGGCGGCACCCCGCTGGTGGCCGGACTGCGGCACCCGCGGTACCGCCACGAGCGGGCGCTCGCCGCCGCCGGCCTGCGCCGGGTGCTCTACCTCCCGATCCCCGGGTTCGGCTCGGTGACCGGGGTGCTCGGCCTGGGCTACCGGCACGGCGGCGGGGTCAGCGCCCGCGAGCTCCGCCTGTTGGCGCCGCTCGCCACGGTCGCCGGCCTGGTACCGCCGGAGGTCGCGCCGGACGGCCCCGGTGGGCCGGGTGGGCCGGGTGGGCTCGCGGCGCGGAACCGCCACGGCGACCAGTTGCAGGTACTGGTCGACCGGGTCGTCGCACTGACCGGGGCGGTCGACTGCGCGGTGTACCTCCCCGACGGACGGCGGGCGCTGGTCCCGGTCGCGGCCGCGCCGATGGTCGACGCGGCCGCGAGTTCGATCGCCGGCGCGGCGTCGAGCGCGACCTCCGTCGCGCCGAACGGCGCCGGGCCGCTCGATCCGGCCACCGTGTCGCGACTGCTGGCGCAGCGGCGCCCGGCCACCCTCTGGCGGATGGAGACCGGCTCCGTGCTCTGCGTACCGCTGCCGGCCCGGGCGGCCGTCCTGGGCGCACTGTGCGCCCGGTGGGCCGACGGTGGCCAGCCCGGCCCGGCCGAGCGGATGCTGATCAACCTCACCGCCGGCGAGGCCGCGCAACTGGTGGACGACGGCCGGCGCCGGACCGCGGACGAGGAGCAGGTCGCCGTCCGGGAGCGCGAGTGGCTGGCGCGCGAACTGCACGACTCGGTGGTACAGACGCTGTACGGCATCAGCCTCGGCGCCGGCGCCGCCGGCGGCCTGCTCCACAGCGACACCGCGCAGGCGCAGCAGTCGGTTGCCTGGATCCAGGAGACGGCGGTGGCGGGGCTGGCCGAGATGCAGGGACTCATCCAACGCCTACGCCCCGACGCGTTGGCGGACAACGGCTTGACCGCCGCGCTCGGCCGGCTGCTGGAGACGCTGCACACCCTGCACGGCTGCCGTACCAGCGCGGAGCTGGGCGCGGAGCCCGCCGTCGGCCCCGAGGTGCGCCGCGCGCTGTACCGCATCGCCCAGGAGGCGATCGCCAACGCGGCCAAGCACGCCAGGGCCGGTCAGGTCAGGCTGCGGCTGTACGCGCAGGAGCCGGACGTGGTGCTGGAGATCATCGACGACGGCCAGGGCTTCACCCCGGGCGGCGACTTCCGCGGGCGGCTCGGCATCCGGTCGATGCGCGAGCGGGCCGAGGCGGCCGGCGGGCGCCTGGACATCGTCAGCGCGCCCGGCCGCGGCACGATGGTCCACGCCGAGCTACCCGCGGGCGGCTGACCCGCTCAGCCGTCCAGCAGCGCCAGGTCTTTGTCGTCCAGACGCAGCCCGGCCGCCGCGACGTTCTCCTCCAGGTGCGCCACCCGGCTGGTACCCGGGATCGGCAGCATCACCGGTGAACGCTGCAGCAGCCAGGCGATGGCGGCCTGCGCCGGGCTGACCCCGTACCGGCCGGCGACCTCGGCGAGCCGGTCGTCGCCGCTCACCCCGGGGCCGGACACCAGCGGGAAGAACGGCAGGTACGGGATGCCCTCGGCCGCGCACCGGTCGAGGACCGGCTGGTCGTCGCGCATGGTCGGGCCGTACTGGTTGGACACGCTCGCCACCTCGGTCACGGCCAGGGCCTGCTCGAGCTGTTCGAGGGTCACATTGGACAGACCGATCCGCTGGATCTTGCCCGCGGCGCGCAGGTCCAGCATGGTGCCGAGGGCATCGGCGAAGGTGACCCCGTCGACGCTCTCCCCGCCCATCCAGCGCAGGTGCACCACCGGAACCGAGTCCAGCCCGAGCACCCGCAGGTCGCGCTCGCAGCCGGCGCGCAGCTCGGCGTCGCTGACCGCGGGGTACCAGGAGGCGTCCGGGCGCCGGGCGCCACCCAGCTTGGTGACCAGGACCAGATCGTCAGGGTACGGGCGCAGTGCCGCCGCGATCAGCTCGTTCGCCACGTCGTCGCCGTAGTACCAGGCCGTGTCGATGACCCGTATCCCCAGCTCCACGGCGCGGCGCAGGACCGCGAGCGCCTCGTCGCGGTCCCGGGGCGGCCCCCACACCCCCGGTCCGGGCAGCCGCATCGCGCCGTAGCCCAGGCGGGGGACGTTGCGGTCGGCGAGGCGGACGGTACCGGCGGCGAGAGCATCGGTCACCGTGACAGCCTAGTCTCCCCGTCACCGGTACTTGCTGGTGGAGCTGCGACGGTTGAAGCCGGCTGGCGAGTCCAGCAGCGCCTGCCGGATGAGTTCCCGCTCCTGGCCGCGTTGGGCGGTGACGTCGCGCATGGTGACGACGATGCCGCGTACCATCCGGTCGGCCCGCAGGTCCCGGCAGCTGACCTCGACCAGTACCCGGGTGCCGTCCGGGCGCCGCAGGCTCCAGCAGTCGCGGGCGCCCTCGTCGGCCCGGGACCGCCGGGCCCGCTCCAGGGTCCGCACCACCTGCTCGCGGTCCTCCGGCCGGATCAGGTCGCCGAAGGCGCCGAAGGCGGGCAGCTCGATGCCGAGGACCGTGGCCAGCGACGGGCTCGCGTACCGGATCCGCTCGTCGTCCAGGACGACCACGACGTCAGCGGTGTTCTGGACGACCGTACGCACGTACCGGTCGCTGTCGTGGCGGTTGGCCGCGTCGGTCAGCGCGATCCGTTCCAGCGCCAGCGCCGCCTGTGCCGCGAGTACCTCGACGGAGTCCCGCATGGCCCCGAGGACCTCGTCGTCGGCGGCCACGAACAGGGCGCCGCCACCGGCGGTGGGCAGGTCGACGGTGAGCGGGCAGACCAGGGTGGTCTCGAAACCCCCCAGCCGCCCCCGCAGGTCCGGGTGCAGGGTCCGGGTAGGTGCCAGCCGCGAGCGCCGGTCGGGGGCCGGCGCGGGTACCGGATAGCGATCGGACGGCCGCCGCCCCTCGCCGTCGCCGGCCGGCACGGCGCCGTCCCCCGGGTCGAACACGACGCGGTGCGGCGCACCCGACGGTGCGAGGCCGTCGATCGCGGCCCGGATCGCCGCGGCCACGCCGGCCTGGCCGGTGGCGACCATCAGCGGTCCGCACGCCTCGCGCAGGCCGCGCTCCCGGGCCAGGGACCGGCGGTGCTTGGTGATGGCGTCGGAGAGTCGGGTGAGGACGAGCGCGGCCATGATGATCGTGGCCACCGCGATGACCAGGCCGTTCCGCGGCGGGCCGGCCACCGACTCGACGAACAGCGCCCCGGCGGGGACCGTCAGCGACAGCCACATCACCGCTATCCACCAGTGGGGCAGGCGCGCGGGCCCGGCCTGCGCCGGCATCGTCAGCCGGACCATCGACGGCCGCAGCGCGGCCGCGCCCCAGCAGACGTAGAAGAGCAGGTACCCGAGCTCCCCCGGCCCTCCCGGCTGCCAGCCGCCGGACAGGTCGGCGATCCAGTAGGCGCTGTCGGCCGCCACCACGCCCCACACCCCGACGGCCAGCAGGGCGACCGCCGAGCTGCGCCGCGCCGCCACCATCAACCGCATCGACACGGTCAGCAGCAGCAGGTCGCCCACCATGTACGCCGCCAGCACCGACTTGTCCAGACCGTCGAGGCCGTTCGCGCGGATGCCCGGCCCCAGGACCACGATCCAGAGGACCAGCGCCGCCGCGCAGGTGAACGTCAGCAGGTCGAGCAGCCGGGTCCGGTCGCGCAGCACCACGCTGGTCCGCGTCAGCTGAATGAGCCCCGCCAGTACGAGGGGGAGCATCGACAGGTAGCAGACGTCGACCATGACCGGCGACGGGTCCCCCGGCCGCCGGACCGCGGCGCCGAAGATGGTGTCACCGGCCGCCATCGCCAGGATCGCCCCGGCCAGCAACCACCAGGGCGCCCGCGCCCGGGGTGCGTACCGACGCACGCCGACCACCACCGCACAGACGCTGGTCAGACCGACCGCGGCCCAGGTCACGGCGGCCCAGCCGGGTGCGGCGAACACGCTGACGCCGAGCACGGCCATCAGCGTGAGGTAACCGGCAGTGATCCGCGTGGACACCCGTTCCCTTTGTCGATCTTTCTCGCGGCTGGTCACAGTTCGCACTCGTTGTCCGGTTCTATCAAGGGAACAGACGGCTGTACATCATCCGGTCGGCCGATGAGGCCGCTATTGTCCCCACGCGAACGCGAACCGGCCGTGCGGGCAATTACAGGTGTGACACTGGTCCCGGACAGATCAACCCTCACCGACCCGATGGAGCCGCCGACGTACACGGACGCCGATCTGATCGGACGGTCGGGCGACTCGCCCGACCTGTTCGCGGCGCTGTTCGACCGGCACGCCCCGACGCTGCACCGCTATGTGACCCGACGGCTGGGTCCGCACGTCGCCGACGACCTCGTCGGGCAGACGTTCCTCGTCGCGTTCGAGCGGCGCGAGCGGTACGACCCCGCTCGCCCGGACGCCCGGGCCTGGCTCTACGGCATCGCCACCAATCTCATGCGCAGACATCTTCGCGACGAGGCCCGGCAACTGGACGCGCTCGCCCGCGCGGCCGCCGGCCCCGGGGCCGTGCCCTGCCCCGCCGAAGGGATCGCCAGCAGGGTCGACGCGGGCGCGGCGGCACGCCGGGTCGGCGCGCTACTCGCCGGGCTCCCGGCTCGGGAGCGCGACGTCCTGCTGCTGTACGCCTGGGCCGATCTCGATCTCGACGAGATCGGGCGGGCCCTCGACATCCCGGCGGGCACCGTGCGCTCGCGCCTGTACCGCGCCCGCAAGCGGCTGCGGCCCGCGCTCGCCGGCCCCGGTACGTACCAGACGGAGGAGACGATGCGGAATGGATGAGATCACACTGGTCAAGCGGTTGGGTGCGGACGTACCCGAGCCCGATGCGGCGGCGTTGCGCCGGATCCGGCACGAGGTACTGGCCGGGTTGCCGGAGCGCCCGGCGGCTCGCAGGCGTCGCTGGTCGATTGCTCTCCTGCGCGGCCGCCACCCCGCGATCCGGTTCGCGGTCGCGGCCGGCCTGGCCGGCGCGATCGCCCTGGCCACGGTAGCCGTCGACACGCTGGTCACCCGCGACGGCAGGCCGGTGATCGGACACGAGGCCGCGGCCACCGAGCTCAACCGGGCCGCCGAAGCCGCGATCTCCGCCAGCGACCCGCCCCTGGCCCCGGGGCAGTTCTACTACCTGCGGAGGGTGGAGGTGGCGAGCACCGGCATCGCCAGCCGCGCCCCCTGCGACCGACTGTTCTACCTGCACAAGAACGTTTCAGAGACGTGGGTGCCGAAGGACTGGGACGCCCAGTGGATGACCCGGCAGACCGCCGACGCGGAGCGGCGGTTCCTGCGGCCGGGTGACGAGGCGAAGGCCGAGGCCTGCCCGGACGCGCTGGCGGAGCCCAAGACCGAGGTACGCAAGGCCCCGGCCGGCCTGTTCTATCCGCGCGGCGTATCCCGGCCCGGCGACGAGCCGCGCGACAGCAGCGGGACCGTCGTCTACGACTGGAGCCCGGAGCAGATCGCCGAGCGGCTGGCCGGCGGCTTCTGGCAGGAGCCGACCCCGCCGTTCATGGCGGGCCTGCCCCGCGACCCCCGCAAGCTGCTGGAGCGCATCTACCGCGACTCGGCGGGTGCCGGGCGCGGGCGCGACGACGAGGCGTTCGTGTTCGTCCGCGACATCCTGCGTTCCGGCGTCGTCCCCGCCGATCTGCGGGCCGCGCTGTTCAGCGCCGCCGCGCTGATCCCGGGCGTACGCCTGGTCGGTGACTCGGTGAACCTCGAGGGGCGCCACGGCGTGGCGGTCGCCATGTCCGACCACGGCCAGGAGCGGGTCGAGCTGATCTTCGATCCGGCGAGCGGCGAAGTCATCGGCGAACGGAGGGTCATCCTCCGCAACGACTACATCCCCGGCGTCAAGGCGGGCACCACGGTCGGGTACACCGCCGTGAGCCGGCAGATCGTGGCCGCGATGGGTGCCATGCCCGGCCGGTGACACCGCAAGATCGTCACATCGCGCGGACCGCGATGTGACGATCTTGACGCGGCGATGTGCGACACCGCCGGCCGGGTGGCGCGACAACCGGGGTCGGGTACCGGCACAATGCACCCCGAACCCACCACGAAGGCGGATCAAGATCGTGACGACGTCTGTGTACCAGCGGATCGCCGACGAGCTCGGCGTACGCGAGCGGCAGGTCAAGGCCGCCGTCGACCTCCTCGACGGCGGGGCCACCGTGCCCTTCATCGCCCGCTACCGCAAGGAAGCCACCGAGATGCTCGACGACGCGCAGCTGCGCACGCTCGAGGAGCGGCTGCGCTACCTGCGCGAGATGGAGGAGCGGCGGGCCGCGATCCTCGAGTCGATCCGCAGCCAGGGCAAGCTCGACGGCGAGCTCGAAGCGCAGATCATGGCTGCCGACTCGAAAGCCCGGCTCGAGGACATCTACCTGCCGTACAAGCCGAAGCGTCGTACCAAGGCCCAGATCGCCCGCGAGGCGGGCCTGGAACCGCTCGCCGACCAGCTGCTCGCTGACCCGACGCTCGACCCGCAGGCGACCGCCGGCGGATACGTCGACGCTGACAAGGGTGTGGCCGACGCCTCGGCGGCGCTGGACGGGGCGCGGGCGATCCTGATCGAGCGCTTCGGCGAGGACGCGGACCTGATCGGCACGCTCCGCGAGGAGATGTGGACGCGGGGCCGGCTCGTCGCGAAGGTACGCGACGGCAGGCAGGACGCCGGCGCGAAGTTCGCCGACTACTTCGACTTCGCCGAGCCGTACACCAAGCTGCCGTCGCACCGGATCCTGGCGATGTTCCGGGGCGAGAAGGAGGAGGTCCTCGACCTCGTCCTGGAGCCGGAGCCGGTGGACCCCGACGCGCCGCCGACGACCAGTTCGTTCGAGGTGAAGATCGCTCAGCGGTTCGACATCGCCGACCGCGGCCGGCCGGCCGACCGCTGGCTGTTGGACACGGTGCGCTGGGCCTGGCGTACCCGGATCCTGGTGCACCTGGGCATCGACCTGCGGGGCCGGCTGTGGCAGGCGGCCGAGGACGAGGCGGTACGGGTGTTCGCCGCGAACCTGCGCGACCTGCTGCTCGCCGCGCCGGCCGGTACCCGGCCGACCATGGGCCTCGACCCCGGCCTGCGTACCGGCGTGAAGGTGGCCGTGGTCGACGCGACCGGCAAGGTGGTCGCGACCGAGACGATCTACCCGCACGAGCCCCGCCGCCGCTGGGACGAGTCGCTCGCGACCCTGGCCCGGCTCGCGGCGGCGCACAAGGTCGAGCTGATCGCGATCGGCAACGGTACCGCCTCCCGGGAGACCGACAAGCTCGCCGGTGACCTGCTCAAGCGCCACCCCGAGCTGAACCTCACCAAGATCGTGGTCTCGGAGGCCGGCGCCTCGGTGTACTCGGCCTCCGCGTACGCCTCGTCCGAGTTGCCGGACCTGGACGTGTCGCTGCGCGGCGCCGTGTCGATCGCCCGCCGGCTCCAGGACCCGCTCGCCGAGCTGGTGAAGATCGATCCCAAGTCGATCGGCGTCGGCCAGTACCAACACGACCTGGCCGAGGTGAAGCTGTCGCGCTCGCTCGACGCCGTGGTCGAGGACTGCGTGAACGGGGTCGGTGTCGACGTCAACACCGCGTCGGTACCGCTGCTGACCCGGGTGTCGGGCATCGGCGACAGCCTGGCGCGCAGCATCGTGGCGCACCGCGACGCCAACGGCCCGTTCCGGTCCCGCCGGTCGATCAAGGATGTGCCGCGGCTGGGCCCCAAGGCGTTCGAGCAGTGCGCCGGCTTCCTGCGCATCCCCGGCGGCGACGACCCGCTCGACTCCTCCAGCGTGCACCCCGAGTCGTACCCGGTGGTGCGCCGCATCCTGGAGTCGACCGGCGGCGACCTCAAGGGCCTGATCGGCAACACCCGTACGCTGCGGTCCCTCAAGCCGGAGCAGTTCGTCGACGACACGTTCGGCGTGCCGACCGTGACCGACATCCTGGCCGAGCTGGAGAAGCCGGGCCGCGACCCGCGCCCCGAGTTCAAGACGGCCACCTTCACCGACGGCGTCGAGACCCTGGCCGACCTCACGCCGGGCATGGTGCTCGAGGGCGTGGTCACCAACGTCGCCGCGTTCGGCGCGTTCGTCGACATCGGCGTACACCAGGACGGCCTGGTCCACGTCTCGGCGCTGTCGAAGACCTTCGTCAAGGACCCCCGTGACGTGGTCAAGCCGGGCGACATCGTGCGCGCGCGGGTGCTCGACGTCGACATCCCGCGCAAGCGCATCTCGCTCACACTGCGGCTGGACGACGAGGTGGACACCCGCCCCGACCGGCGAGGCCCGGCCGAGCCACGCCGCGACGGGCGGCGGGGCGGCCCCGGAGGCGGCCAGGGACAGGGGCGCCAGGGGCAGGGACAGGGACAGGGACGCCAGGGCCAGGGGCAGGGACGCCAGGGCCAGGGGCGCGGCGCGCCGTCCGACACCGCACTGGCCGACGCGCTCCGCCGGGCGGGCCTGCTCGACCGCTAGCGCCGTCGGTCCCGCGGTACCGCGCGATCCCGCGTCCGGATTCGCGCCCGGCGCCCAACTCGACCCCCCGGGTCCAAAATCGAACAATGTTGCACATATTGCTGCTTCGCTCGATGAGAGAGCAGCGATATGTGCGACGTTGCGCGGCTCTTGGGCCGCGCGGCGGGCACCGATGCGGCGGTCCCGATCGACCGGTCCCGATGCGACCGGCGCCGATGCGGCGCCGCTCGGCGTGGCGGTCCCCCTAGCGGCGGCGCAGGCTTACGGCTCGGGGACGGCGGCCGGCTCGGCGAGGGCCGCCGGGGCGGGCTGCGTGGGCCCCGCGCCCGATTCCCCGCCCTCCGATGAGGCCGGCGACCGGCCGGTGGCCAGCACCGAGCCGACGAGGATCAGCGCGAAGCCGGCCGCGATGCCGGCCGTGAAGGGCTCGCCGAGGAGGGCGACCCCGAGCGCGACCGCGACGGCCGGGTTGACGTACGTGATGACCGTCGTCCGGACCGGGCCGACCTCGTTGATCAGGGCGAAGAAGATCAGGAACGCGATCGCGGTACACAGCAGCGCCAGGACGAAAATCGCCACGACGACCATCGGGGCCGGCCACTGCGTCGGCAACTGCGCGATGCCGACCGGTGCGTAACCGATGGCGGTGAGCGTCAGCGACGCCGCGACCACCCCGAGTCCCGGCAGGTCGGACAGGCTGCGAGCCAGGATGAACGGCCCCAGCGCGTACCCGATGGCGACGGCCGCCATCTGGAGGAACGCGACCGCGTTTCCACCGTGGTAGTCCCCGCCGACGAGCGCCGCGACCCCGACCAGCCCGACCAGGAGGCCGAGGAGTCGGCGGCCGCCGAGCGGCTCGTGGTTTCCCGCGACCCGCGCGAGGACCGCGCCGACCAGCGGCACGGCGGCGACCAGCAGTCCGGCCAGCGAACTGGACAGGCGCTGCTCGGCGCTCGACAGCAGCAGCCAGGGCACCGCGAGCTCGGCGACCGTGTACGCCAGGAGCGGCTTCCACCGCGGCAGGAGCACGCGGAGCTGACCGCGCATCGCGGCCAGGGGAAGCAGCACGGCGGCGGCGATGACGGTACGGACGAAGACCAGCGACGCCGGCGTGAACGTACCGACGGCAACCTTGATGAGCAGGTACGGCACGCCCCAGATGAGGCACATCGCCGCGAACAGGATCCAACCGCGTCGTGACACTCGTCCTCCCCTGGTGGCCCGCGACAGGACCGATTCTGCCCACCACTCCTTTCAGCCGCGGGCCGACCCCCCGTCATGTCAGAGATCGCCAGCACCGCGATTTATCCAACACGATGAGAATTGGGCAGATGGCGATCGCCAGCGCCGTCGAGGAGCAGACGGCCACCACGCAGGAGATGAGCCGCAGCATCGAGGAGGTAGGTGCGGCGACCGGCAGCATCAACGGCCGGATCGCCGACGTGGCCGCCGTCGGTGCCACCTCACTCGAGGCCGCCAACCAGGCGCGGGACAGCAGTGCCGAGGTCGCCCGCGGCGCGGAGGAGCTCCGCGCCCTCGTCAAGCGGTTCCGGATCGACTAGGGCTCCGCTCGGGCAGGTGCCAGGACCTGCTCGACCCGCTCGATCAGTTCGTGCGGCATGAACGGCTTGGCCAGCATCGCGGTGGCGCACGACGCCTCGGAGTCCGGGGGCAGCCAGCCGCTGACCAGGATCACCGGGATGTCGGCCGTGGCGGGATCGTCGTGGATGCGCTTGCAGATCTCGGTCCCGTCGGCGCCCGGCATGACGCTGTCGAGGAGGACCAGATCGGGCCTGCACTCGTGCAGCCGTCGCCAGGCCGACTCGCCGTCGGGCTCGGCGATGACCGTGTGCCCGGCGCGCTGCAGGACGCGGGTGACGACCTCCCGGATGCGCTCGTTGTCGTCAGCCACCATCACAAGCGCCATTCGGGCACCTCTCTCGCCACCGCCGTCGCCGTACCTGACCCGTACAACGGGCGCAGGGACCGACGGATGCGGTCGGCCCGGTTAACGTGTCCCACATGACAACGTCACTACCCCGGCCGCTCCTGATGACCACGGGTACCGAGCGCGACGTGCTGGAGGCGTTCCTCGACTTCCATCGCGGGGTGGTCAGAAGCAAGGTCTCCGGGGTATCCGACGAGGACGCCCGCCGCCGGCTCGTACCCTCGGAGACCACCCTCGCCGGGTTGATCAAGCACCTGACCGTCGTGGAGCGCACCTGGTTCCCGGAGCTGCTGACCGGGCCCTCCTCCCCCGCTCCGGGTGCGGACGACGGCTTCCAGGTGGGCCCGGCGGAGACGATCGGGTCGCTGATCGCCGGGTACGACCGGGCGTGCGAGGTGTCCCGGGAGGTGGCCGCGGGCTTCGCCCTGGACGACGTGGTGACGCACCCGCACCCGCAGCTCGGTCAGGTGTCGCTGCGCTGGATCATGGTCCACGTCATCGAGGAGACAGCCCGGCACGCCGGTCACGCCGACATCCTCCGCGAGCAGACGGACGGCGCGACCGGCGTCACGGGCTGACTACGGGTATTCGTTCAGGTCCGCGGAGCTTCTGTATCGCGCGGACATCGCGATGTACGCGCAGAAGCGCAGCCGCCGCGCCACCGGCGGCCGGCTCACGTCGTCGGTACCGCGCGACTGAAACCGCTGCCGCCCCCCCCGGCCTGGTCGGCAGCGACCCGATCCGCTACGCCTCGGCCAGCTCCCGCGCCGGCTCACTACGCGCCCGGCCGAGCAGCCGGTCCACGGACCAGCGCCCCGGCCCGACGACGACGATCAGCAGGAACGACCAGCAGAACAGGGCAGCCAGTTCGCCACCGTTCTGAATCGGCCACAGCCCTCGCTCCTGATGCACGGTAAAGTACGCGAAGGCCATTGAACCGGAGGCCAACAGTGCGGCGGGGCGGGTGAGGAACCCGACCAATACCAGACCACCGGTCACGAGCTGGATCAGCGCTGCCCACCAGCCCGGCCAGGTCCCGGCCGCAACCGTATGCCCCGCGCCGAAAGCGCCGCCCAGCACGCCGAACAGCGACGCGAGGCCGTGGCACAGAAACAGCAGGCCGATGACCATCCGGTAAAGCGAGACGGTCTCCCCGTGAATCCGGTTGAACAGGTTCATTCCTCTGCCCTCCGTGCGGTTGTTGAAATTTACGACGGCCAGCAGACATGGATTGAAGTCTATGTGTACGACTTCACGAACGGCATATTCCCGTACAAAAGGTGAGTATTCGCGCAAAAGAACTTCCGTTAGGCTGACTGCCGGGAGGCGCCGTGATGAGCGAACAGGTCGACGTCGTCGTCATCGGGCTGGGCGTGGGCGGCGAGGAGGTCGCCGGGAAGCTGGCCGAGGCCGGGCTGTCGGTCGTCGGGATCGAGGACCGTCTGGTCGGCGGCGAGTGCCCGTACTGGGGATGCATCCCCAGCAAGATGATGATCCGGGCGGCCAACCTGCTGGCCGAGGCGCGCCGGGTCGACGGCCTTGCCGGCAGCGCCCGGGTGAGCCCGGACTGGGCCCCTGTCGCGCGTCGGATCCGGGACGAGGCCACCGACAACTGGAACGACCGGGCCGCGGTGGACCGGTTCACCGGCAAGGGCGGCCGGTTCGTGCGCGGCCGTGGGCGGTTGGTGGGGCCCGGCCGGGTGGCGGTGGAGGACACCGAGTTCGTGGCCGGCCGGGGCGTGGTCGTCGCGACCGGTACCGAGCCGGCGATCCCGCCGATCGAGGGCCTCGCCGGCACCCCGTACTGGACCAACCGGGACGCGATCGAGGCCGAGACGCTCCCCGGATCGCTGCTCGTGCTCGGCGGCGGCGCGATCGGCCTCGAACTGGCCCAGGTGTACGCCCGGTTCGGCGTCGACGTCACGATCGTCGAGGCCTCGGACCGGATCCTCGCGATGGAGGAGCCCGAGTCGTCCGCCCTGCTGGCCGAGGCGCTGGGCCGGGACAAGGTCAGCATTCTCACCGGCGCACGGGCGGCGTCGGTCGGTCACGATGGCGCGGCCTTCACCCTGACCCTCTCCGACGGCCGTCAGGTGACGGGCCAGAAGCTACTGGTGGCCACCGGCCGGCGGACCAACCTGACCGGGCTTGGCGTGGAGACCGCCGGGCTGGATCCGCACGCCAGGGCGATCGAGGTCGACGATCGGATGCGGGCCGGCGAGAAGCTGTGGGCGGTCGGCGACGTCACCGGCCACGGCGCGTTCACCCACGTCGCCATGTACCAGGCCGGCGTCGCCATCTCCGACATCCTGGGCCGGGGCGGTCCGCCGGTCGACTACCGGGCGCTGTCCCGGGTCACCTTCACCGACCCCGAGGTCGGCGCGGTCGGGCTGACCGAGCAGCAGGCCCGGGACCGCGGCGTCGACGTCCGGGTAGGTACCGCCCAGATCCCGGAGTCGTCGCGGGGCTGGATCCACAAGGCCGGCAACGACGGCTTCATCAAGCTCGTCGCGGACGCCGACCGGGGCGTGCTCGTCGGCGCCACCTCCGCCGGCCCGACCGGCGGCGAGGTGCTCTCCGGGCTCGCCGTCGCGGTGCACGGTGAGGTGCCGGTCGAGCGGCTACGCCACATGATCTACGCGTACCCGACGTTCCACCGCGCGATCGAGGCCGCCCTCGCGGACCTCGGCTAGCGGACCACGACCGTCGGTACGTTCCAGCCGGAGATCCGTACCGACGGCCGGGCGCCGTGGAGGTCGGCCGTGCGGTACGTGGCGGTCAGCGTCGTCGACTCCCCCGGCCAGAGGCTGACCGCGTTGTCACTCCAGCGCACCGGCAGCACCGGCGCGCCGCCGGTACCGAGGACGTGGGCGTCCAGGTAGAGCGCCGGGGTCTTTCCGGTACCGGTGTTGCGCAGCGTCACCGCCGTCGTGGTCGTGCCGTCCGGGTGCGCCACCGACGCGGTGACCGCCCGGACCGTGGCCGGCGCCATCGCGGCCAGGCCGGTCAGGTCGGCCATGCTCGACGTCGGCGCGTAGTACCAGTCGTTGCGGGCCCAGTCGACCACGTCGGCCTTGGTCGACAGCCAGTACACGTTGCGGCTGACCTCCGTACCGGACGCGTCGGTGGCGACGAGCTTCGCCAGGTAGGTCTGCGACAGCCCGCCCACCGCGGGTACCGTCAGCGCCACCGCCCGGCCGCCGTCGCCGGGCACCGACAGGCCGGTCACGGTCCGGCTGAACTTCTCCGTACCGTCCAGGTTGTACAGGCTGACCCGCACCGTGAGCCCGCCCGCGACGGCGTGCCGGGAGTTGACCACGACCACCGAGCGGTCGTCGTACGAGTACTGGGCGTGCAGCGGCTCGTTGGCCTTCTTCGCGCCGTGGTACGCGCCGTTCTGGTCGAGGTAGTAGTCGAACAGTTGCCAGTGCAGTGAGGTCCAGCCGCTGTTGAGCATCCAGTAGATGACGCCGGTGGACGGGTTGGACGCGTCGGTGAAGTTGCGGCCGTACGCCTCGTACTGCGCCCGCACGTTCTCGTACTGCGCCAGCTGCGCCTTGCGGACATAGTCCTCCAGGCTCGTCGGGGGGCCGTAGCGGCCGGCGAGCGCGGTGTCGAAGATCTTCAGGGTGGAGAAGGTGGACCACGACGGCGCGCTGTGGTACTGCTTGGCGGCCGGGTCCTTCCACAGCGTGTCCAGTTCGGACGGTGACATCATCCGCCGCAGGGTGTCCAGGGTCGGGATGTCCGGGCCGGCGCTGGTCTCGGAGGCGAAGCCGAACGCGCCGCCGCCGTCCGGGTGCTTGTCGTACCAGTAGTTCGGCGGCACCCAGTCGTACGGGCCGTTCATCTTCATCCCGGACTCGCCCGTGATCGGCGCCGAGTTCGCGGAAGCGGCCGGCACGATCGGCAGCGACCAGTCGGCGGCCCGCAGCGCGTCGACGTAGTTCTTCTCGATGGCCGCCGACGGCGCGAAGTCGGAGCCGATCAGGAACGAGATGACGCTCGGGTGGTCGCGCAGGCGGGCCGCCTCGGCGGCCATGGACGCCTTCGCCACCGGGAAGTCGGCGCCGGTCCACGGCTCACCGGACTCGTCGCCGTTGACGTCGCCCTCCCACTTGTCGCAGCACTCGAAGCCGGGCAGGGTCAGGATCCCGTACCTGTCAGCCAGGTCGAAGAACTCGTCGGGTTCGAGGTGACCCTCCAGCCGGACCGTGTTCAGGCCCAGGTCCAGTACGTACCGGAGCTTGTCGGAGACGTAGTCCGGGTTCCACCGCAGGAACAGGTCCGGCGACCAGCCGCCGCCCTTGACGAGCAGCGGCCGGCCGTTGATCTGGTACTCCCGGCCGCCGTCGGCGTTGAGAGGCGCCCGCACGTCGCGGATGCCGAAGCGCTCGCCGGCGGTGTCGGAGGTCCTGCCGTGCACCGACGCGGTCAACCTCAGGTCGTACAGCGGCTGGCCGCCCATGGCCGCCGGCCACCAGATTCGTGGACGGTCCAGGCCGACCGTGCCGAAGGTGAGCGTCCTGGTCTCGTGCGCGGCGAGGGCGACCTGCTGCGTCACCCGCCGGTCGGCGACGGTACCGGAGACGGTGGCGCGCACCGGTTGCGCCGAGTCGTTGCGGACGGTCGCCTTGACGGTCAGCTCGGCGTGGCGCAGCGACGGTACCGCGAGGGACGTGACCACGTGCGCGTCGCGCAGCGCGACCGGGCCGGCGCGCCGGACGACCACATCGCGCACGACACCCATGTTGCGGTCCGGCGGTGACTGCACCCAGTCGATCCAGCCCATCGTGAGGTCCCGGTTCGGGTCGTTCGGGTACACCTTCAGCGCCACGCTGTTGCGTCCACTGTGTACGTGGTCGGTCACGTCCAGGTCGTGGCGCGTGTACACGCCGACGACGCGGTCGGAGGTGGCGACCCGGACGCCGTTGACCCATACGTCCGCCCGCGACAGCACGCCGCTGACGTCGAGGTAGGTACGGGTGTCCGGGCCGCCGGCCAGCGTGAGGTCGGCGCGGTACCACCACGGCACGGCGAAGTCGGCCTCCGGGATGGAGCGCAGGTTCGTCGAGTAGAACGGGTCGGGGTACTTGTGGTTCTGCACCAGCCCGGCCAGGACCGTCGAGCGGGGGCTGACCGGGTACCAGCCGGCCGCGGGGTACCCGGGGCGGGACACCGCCGCCTCGTCGGCGACCTTGGCCGACGACTGGATCAGGAATCCGGCGATCGGGGTCGCGGAGCCGGGGCCACCGGCCACGGTGACGGCACGGGCCGGCGGTGCGGCGGCGCTGCCCGGCGAGGCGACTGCGCTGGTCGCGGCCGCCAACGTGATGGCCGCCAGGAACCGTACCGACTTCTGAAGACGTGCCGGCAACCGCATGCCGTGCCTCCGAGCCCTCGCCCACCCTGGTTGGGCAGACTTCTTAACAATTCATTGACGTCGATGCTAGGGGGCTCCGGGAGACGGGTCAACGCTTCGGACCAAGGTCACAGCAGCCGGAGCTGACGCGCTTTCAGGACCGCCTCACGGCGGTGCGCCGCGTGCAGCTTGCGATAGATGCTGCGCACATGCGTCTTCACCGTGTTCACCGACAACGACAGATCCGAGGCGATCTCCAGGTTCGACAGCGCGCCCTGCAGGTACCGCAGGACCGTCAGCTCGCGCTCGCTCAGCGGCTCGACCAAGGACGCCGGCGGCAGGCTTCCCTGGGCGGGCGGCGATGCGGTCGCCTTGAGCGCCTCGCTCACCGTCGACCAGTACGCCGTGCCGGCATCGAGGTGGTCGACCAGCAGCTCCCGGAGCTGCGGTCCGCCGTGGGTGAACAGGCGCCGGAACCCCTCCCGCTCGGCGAGCTGCAACACCCGCTCCATCCGGGCCGAGGCCCGGTGGTCCTCGCCGGCCAGCCGGGAGGTCACGGCCGCGAGCAACCCCGCCTCCAGCCGCAGCGACAGCGGTGGCCCGTCGCGCCGGTCCTCCGCCCAGGCAGGCAGGACCCGGGCGGCGGCGCCCGGGTCGTCGTCGCGCAGGTACGCCCGGGCCAGCGCCACGGCCACGAACGGTGGCGCCTGCCGGCGGTCCTCCAGCAGCGGGGTCAGCACCTCCCGCGCCGTGTCGGTGTCCCCATAGGACGTCCGCAGGTCGGCCTCGGTGGCGGTGAGCCAGTCCCGCAGGTATCGGGGCGGGTCCGCGCCGAGGTCGCGCCGGGCCGACACCAGCACCTCGTACCCGGCCGCCAGCTCGCCCCTGACCCGCAGGACGCCCGCCCGGGCGATCGCCGCCCCGGCCGTCAGGATCGGCTCGGCTACCGGGTCGGCCACGCCCGACGCCAGCTCCAGGTAGCGCTCGGCGTCGTCGAGCCGGTCCCACTCGTACCGCACGAACGCCAGCGCCAGGTACGCGCACGCGCTGCTGACCAGGCGGCACCGGCCGGGGCAGGGCGGCAGGGCCAGTGCGCCACGGGCCGACGAGTCGGCGCGGCGGAGCTCGCCGCGCAGCGCCCGTACCAGGGCGAGCTTGCTCGCGCACAGCAGCCGCGCGCAGGTCGGCCCGGCCCGCTCGGCCGCCGCCAACCCGGCGCCGAGCGCGTCCGCGGCGGCCGCCAGGTCACCGTCGTTGAGGTG
Source organism: Planosporangium mesophilum (assembly GCF_016863255.1). Lineage (GTDB taxonomy): Bacteria > Actinomycetota > Actinomycetes > Mycobacteriales > Micromonosporaceae > Planosporangium > Planosporangium mesophilum. The sequence continues at coordinate 95,214 of NZ_BOON01000008.1, read as the reverse complement.
GGCCGCGCCGCGGGCGGTGAACGCGATCGCCGCCGTGGCCGCGTCCTGGTGGGACACGTCCGCCGCCGGGTCGGACGTCGGCGTCAGCGCGATCAGCCGGGCGGCCAGCGACAGTACGCCCGCGGTGTCCCCGGCGAGCTGGGCCTTTGCCAGCTCGAACGCGGCGCTCATCAGGGTGAACCGGTCCGCGCGGTCCGCGGCGAGCCGGGACCGGTGGCTGTCGGCCAGCTGCAGGTACCCCTCGGCTGCGCCCAGGTCGCCGAGGTCGAGCCGGTCGGCCGCGTACGCGAGGGCCAGTTCCGGGTCGGTCCGGGCGTCGTCGCCGGGCGGCGGAGACGGCACCAGCGTCCGCTCCGCCCCGTTTGCCTGGCAGAGTACGAGCGCCGGCCAGTGCTCGGCCAGCAGCGTGGTGGCGTACCGCCAGTCCCGGGCCGCGAGGGCGTGCCGGAGCGCGTCGCCGGGCAGCTCGTGCCCGGCGTACCAGGAGGCGGCCGCGCGGTGCGCCGGCGGCACCTGCTCCGGCGAGCGCCGCCACAGCTCGGCGCGCAGCATTTCGGCGAAGAGCCGGTGGTACCGGTACCACGGGTACCGGCCCGGGATCGGCATCGTGAAGGCGTTGCGGCGCTCCAGCTCGGCCAGGGTCTGCGCGCCGTCGGACCGCCCGGTCAGCGCGTCCATCAGCCCACCGCACACCCGCTCCAGCACGGAGGTGCACAGCAGCGCGTACCGCACGTCGGGCGACAGGTCCGCGAGCACCTCCCCCGTCAGGTACTCGGCGATGTCGTGCTGGTCGCCGGAGAACAGGTCGACGAAGCGCGCCGGGTCCGGGTGCTCCCGCATCGCCAGCGCGGTCATCCGCAGCCCCGCCGGCCAGCCCTCGGTGTGGGCGTGCAGGGCCGCCAGATGCCCCTCGGGGAGTTCGACGCCGTGACGCGCCAGCAGTTCGGCGGTCTCGGGCAGGGTGAACGCCAGCTCCCGCGCGCGTACCTCGGCGAGCTCGCCCGACAGCCGCCAACGGTGCAGCGGCAGCGCCGGTTCGACCCTGGTCGCGATGACCAGGCGCAGCCGTCCCGCGCTGTGGCGCAGCAGGAACTCCAGCCCGTCCGGGATGGCGTCGTCGGTCGACCGGTGGAAGTCGTCGAGGATCACCACGACCGGCCCGGGCGTACGCGCGAGCGCGTTGGCGAGCTGGGCGAGGTAGACGTTGTGCGGGACGAACCCCGGCGCCGGCACGCTCTGCTGGTCCTCACCCTTGGTCACCCCGGAGGCGTTCAGGGCGAAGTGCAGGTATGACCAGAAACGGTCACCGACGTCCTCGGGCTCGACGGTCAGCCAGGTGACCGTCTGGACCGGCCCGCCGGACCGTACCCAGGCGTTGAGCAACGCCGTCTTGCCCCACCCGGCCGGCGCGATGAGCACCGTGAGTGGGCCGCGCACGCCCCTGTCCAGCGTCTCCACCAGGCGGCGACGGGTCACGAGCCCGTTCGGGAGTACCGGGACGGCCAGCTTGGATGTCAGCAGCGGCACGCCCGACGACGGGCCTGTCGGGGCCGCCGGCACCGCCACGTACTCCTGATCGTTCGCGTCAGCGAACACCCCGATCACCGCGCATCCTGCTCCCCGGCTGGCACGTCCGCTCGATAGCCGCGACCGGGCTGTGTAAACCTCGCGCGGCCACGAGGTTGCCCGACGGGGCCCAGTGGATCTTGCGGATTCGTCCGCGGTGGGTGAGGCATGCTCACCCACCGCGTTCAAAACATGGTCTTGATGGGGACTCGCGGAGCGCGAGTGACGTTGCCGGACAGCCGGCCCCGGCCGGACCGGTGGGTCCATGCGGAACCGAACAGTCGTGCGCAGACAAGATCTTGGCCCGCGAAAGGAAGTGCCTAGGTATGACCTCTCTTGCCCCACGCCGCGGTAGACAGCTCACGGAGCAACGAGGAGGAGGCCGAGGCGGACGAGCCGCCGGCGACCCGCTGGCCGACCTCCAGAACCGGATGGGCGATCTACTCCAGACCTTCTTTTCCGACCCCTTCCTCGCGGGCCCGATGGCGCCCGCGGTCATTCCGGTATGGGTGCCTCCGTTCGACATCGAGGAGACCCAGGACTCGTACATCATGGAGATGGACCTTCCGGGCGTACGGCCGGAGGACGTCAACATCGAACTGATCGACGGCGACACGCTGCGGATCACCGGCCGGTACACCGCCCGGCAGCGCACCGGCCACATGCGGCGCCAGGAGCGCCAGAGCAGCCAGGCCGGACAGGGCGGCGACGGCGGCGCCGACTTCGAGTACGACATCATCCTGCCCGGTGAGATCAACGCCGACCAGATCGACGCCTCGCTGGAGCACGGCGTGCTGACGATCCGCGCGGCCAAGGCGCAGCCCCAGGCACACCGCATCCCGGTCAAGGCCGGTGGCGCCACCGGTCAAGGCGGGGGCGCGGCCGGCCGGACCCCTCCGGTCGCGGGCTCGATGGCCGAAGCCACCACCGGTGGCGTCAGCAGCGCCGAAGCGCCCGGCACCCAGACCCGGGTCCAGCCAGGGGGCGGTTCTGGCAGGACCTCGAGATAGCACCGGGCCGGGGCGGCGGGACACGGCACGGCACGCCGCGCCGAGTGCCGCCCCGTTCCTCCTTCCGTCCGTGGTCGCTTCGGCTACGGACGGGCCGTTGAAAGGAAGCACAACTGATGGCCAGAGCCGTTGGTATCGACCTCGGCACGACCAACTCCGTCATCGCCGCCTACATCGACGGCCAACCCCAGGTTCTCCCGAACGCCGAGGGAAGCCGTACCACGCCCTCGGTGGTGGCGTTCACCGAGACCGGCGAGCGCCTCGTCGGCCAGATGGCCCGGCGGCAGGCGGTGCTGAACCCCAAGGGCACCATCTACTCCGCGAAGCGCTTCATCGGCCGCAAGTACGACGAGGTCACCGAGGAGGCGAAGGTCGTCTCGTTCGACGTCGTACCTGGCCCGGACGGCGCGGTCCGGTTCAACGTGCACGGCAAGCTGATCTCCCCGGAGGAGGTGTCCGCCGCGATCCTGCGCAAGCTGGCCGACGACGCCGGCAAGCAGCTCGGCGAGCGGGTCACCGAAGCGGTGGTCACGGTGCCGGCGTACTTCAACGACGCGCAGCGGCAGGCCACCAAGGACGCCGGCCGGATCGCGGGACTGAACGTACTGCGGATCATCAACGAGCCGACGGCGGCGGCGCTCGCGTACGGGCTGGACAAGAAGGGCCATGAGACGGTCCTGGTGTACGACTTCGGCGGCGGCACCTTCGACGTGAGCATCCTCGACGTCGGTGAGGGCGTGATCGAGGTACGGGCCACCGCGGGCGACAGCCATCTGGGCGGGGACGACTTCGACCGCCGCCTGGTCGACTTCATCGCCGACCAGTTCAAGCGGGAGCAGGGTATCGACCTGCGTCAGGACCCGCAGGCCCTGCAGCGGCTGCTGGAGGCCGCGGAGCGGGCGAAGGTGGAGCTGTCGTCGGTCACCCAGACCCAGGTCAACCTTCCGTTCATCACCGCCGACGCGTCCGGGCCGAAGCACCTGACCATGACCATCACCCGGGCCCAGTTCGAGGAGCTGACGCACGACCTCGTGGAGCGCACCCAGGGACCTGTGCAGCAGGCGATGCAGGACGCGCGGGTCAGCGCCGACGACATCGACGAGGTCATCCTGGTCGGCGGCACCACCCGGATCCCCGCGGTGCAGGCGCTGGTGAAGCGGCTGACCCGGGGCAAAGAGCCCAACATGTCGGTCAACCCCGACGAGGTGGTGGCGATCGGCGCGGCGATCCAGGCCGCCGTACTCAAGGGCGAGGTCAAGGACGTCGTCCTGCTCGACGTGACGCCGCTGTCGCTGGGCCTGGAGACCCTGGGCGGGCTGATGACCCGGCTCATCGAGCGCAACACGACGATCCCGACCCGGCGGGCCGAGACGTTCTCCACGGCCGAGGACAACCAGCCGGCGGTCGACGTCGTCGTCCTGCAGGGCGAGCGGGAGCGGGCCGCCGACAACCGGGTACTGGGCCGGATGCGGCTGGAGAACATCCGCCCGGCGCCACGGGGCGTACCGCAGGTCGAGGTGACGTTCGACGTCGACGCCAACGGCATCCTCAACGTGCACGCCCGCGACCGGGACACCAACGCCGAACAGAACATCACCATCACCGAGAGCGGCACCCTCGACGAGGGCGAGGTCCAGCGGATGGTGGACGAGGCCGAGCGCAACCGGGCCCAGGACCAGCAGGCCCGTCAGCAGATCGACGCCCGCAACGAGGTGGACAGCTACGCCTACCAGGTGGAGCGCGTGCTGAGCGAGGTCGGCGACCGGGCACCGAGCAACGAGGTGGCGCGCGCCCGGATGCTCGTCGACGAGGCCCGGCAGGCGGTCAAGGAGGACGTGCCGCTGGACCGACTGCGCCAGCTGAGCTCCGACCTTCAGCAGATTCTCCAGTCGCTGCGCAGCGCCGCCGCGGCCGCCGGTGCTGCCGCCGGTGCGGGCACACCGGGCGGACCGGGTGCCGGTCCGGCCGGCGCCGGCGAGCCCAGCGGAGCCACGGCCGGCGCCCGTGCCGGGGGCGGCGGTGGCGGTGGCGGTGGGGACGAGGTCATCGACGCCGACTTCACGACGGGTTGATCATGAACGAACCACAGACGAACCGAACGACAGGCCAGCGATCCGACCGGCCGACCGGCCGGTTGGAGGCGACGGCCACCACGACGACCGAACGGCCGCTCGACGAGACCGCGACCGGCGCCCCGCCTGAGCAGGCGGCCGGTACCCGGGAAGCCGGGCAGCCGGCGGACGAGGATCAGCAGCACGGGCGGATGACGGTCACCGATGAGACGGCCACCGCCGAACAGGCCATCGCCGAGATGCGCGACCGCTGGCAGCGGGCCCAGGCCGAGCTGGACAACACCCGGAAACGGTACGAACGCCAGCGCTCCGACGACTGGCGGGCCGAGCGGGCCCGGGTGGCAGCCGAGTGGCTGCCGGTGGTGGACAACCTCGAGCTCGCACTGGGCCACGCCGCGGCGGATCCGAGCGCCATCGCCCAGGGCGTCGAGGCGATCCGCCAGCAGGCCGTGGACGTCCTGCACCGCCTCGGCTTCAGCCGCCTCGACGAGGTGGGTATCCCGTTCGACCCGAGCCGCCACGAGGCGGTCCGGGTGGTGGAGGCCCCCGACGCCGTACCGGGGACCGTGGTCGAAGTGGTACGGCCGGGGTACGCGGCGCTCGACGTGCTGCTACGGCCCGCGGTAGTGGCGGTGGCCGGAAAGCAGGAGTGACATGGCGAGGGGCGAACGGGACTACTACGAGATACTCGGCGTCCCTCGCGACGCCAGCCAGTCCGACATTCAGCGGGCCTACCGCCAGTTGGCCCGTCGCGCCCACCCGGACGTGAACAAGGAGCCCGGCGCCGAGGAGCGGTTCAAGGAGATCACTGAGGCGTACCACGTCCTGTCGGACCCGAACAAGCGCAAGCGCTACGACCAGTTCGGCCATCAGTGGCGGCAGGTGCCGGAGGACTTCGAGACCGCGGGCGCCGGGTTCCGGCAGCGCGCCGGCGCGGGCGCCCGTGGCGGCGGTGGACCGTGGGGCGGTGGCGTACGCGTCGATCCGCGCGACTACGGCGAGGGCGGCGGGTTCGACTTCGAGGACCTGTTCGGCAGCTTCTTCGGCGGACGCGGGGGCGGCGGCGGTTTCGGTGGCGGGTACGGCGGTCGCGGCGGGTTCGGCCGCGGCCCGGTGGCCGGCGCGGATGCCGAGGCCGAACTGCCGCTGACCGTGGAGGAGGCCTACCACGGCGGCCACCACCGGGTCACGCTGCAGACCGCGGAGGGCACCCGCACCCTCGACGTCAACATCCCGCCCGGCGTGGTCGACGGGCAGCGCATCCGGCTGGCGGGGCAGGGTGGCGGGGGCGGCGCCGGCGGCCCGTCCGGCGACCTGTACCTGGTGGTCCGCATCGCGCCGCACCCGCGGTACCGCCTCGACGGCCGCGACATCACGGCTCCGCTGCCGGTCGCGCCGTGGGAGGCCGCACTCGGCGCCAAGGTGCCGGTCGAGACCCCCGACGGCACGGTACGCGTCACCGTCCCGCCCGGCAGTTCCTGCGGCCGGAAGCTGCGGCTGCGCGGCCGCGGCCTACCCAACCCCAACGGGCGTCCCGGTGACTTCTACGCCGAAGTCCGGGTCATGGTGCCCAAGACCCTGTCGCCGGAGGAGCGCGACCTGTTCGAGCAGCTCGCCAAGGCGTCCACGTTCAACCCGCGAGAGGGGACCTGATGGCGTACACGCTCGTGACGGCGCCGAGGCAGGCGCGGCTGTCGCTGGACGCCTTCGCCGCCAACGCCGGCATCCACCCGGAACTGCTGCGCCGGCTGATCACGCTCGGGCTGCTCGACCCGTACGTGGACGGCGCGGGCCAGTACTGGTTCTCGCCCACCGAACTCTCCACCATCGCCCGGGCCCGCCGGCTGCACGACGGGCTGGGGCTCAACTACGCGGCGCTCGGCGTCGTGCTCGACCTGCTCGCCCGGATCGACGAGCTGGAGGCGGCGCTGCGGGCCGGGCGGCGCCTACCCTCCCGGAGGAACCCCTCATGGACATGAACAAGCTCACCCAGAAGTCGCAGGAGGCCCTGCACGACGCGCAGACCAAGGCGCTGCGGTTCGGGCACACCGAGGTCGACGGTGAGCACCTGCTGCTGGCCCTGATCGACCAGCCCGAGGGGCTCGTGCCGCGGTTGCTCGCCGCGACCGGGGTCGACGTCGACCAGCTACGCGCCGACATCGAACGGGAACTGGGCCGCCGGCCGTCGGTGACGGGTCCGGGCGCCCAGCCCGGCCAGGTGTTCATCACCCAGCGGCTTGCCCGCCTGCTGGACGCGGCCGAGCGGGAGGCGAAGCGCCTCAAGGACGAGTACGTGTCGGTGGAGCACCTGGTGCTCGCCCTGCTCGACGAGGGCTCCGCCACCGCCTCCGGGCGGGTGCTGCACGCCCACGGTCTGACCAGGGAGCGGTTCCTGTCCGAGCTGACCAGCATCCGGGGCCACCAGCGCGTCACCTCGGCGATGCCCGAGGTCACGTACGAGGCGCTCGACAAGTACGGCCGCGACCTGGTCGCGGACGCCCGGGCCGGGGCCATGGACCCGGTGATCGGCCGCGACGCCGAGATCCGGCGGGTGATCCAGATCCTGTCCCGCAAGACCAAGAACAACCCGGTCCTGATCGGCGATCCCGGCGTCGGCAAGACCGCGATCGTGGAGGGGCTGGCCCAGCGGATCGTCAACAACGACGTACCCGAGGGGCTCCGCGACAAGATCGTGTTCGCCCTCGACATGGGTGCGCTGGTGGCCGGCGCGAAGTACCGCGGCGAGTTCGAGGAGCGGCTCAAGGCGGTGATCAGTGAGGTCATCGCGTCGCAGGGTCGGGTGCTGCTCTTCGTCGACGAGATGCACACGATCATCGGCGCCGGCGGCGGTGCGGAGGGCGCGATGGACGCGGGCAACATGCTCAAGCCGCCCCTCGCCCGCGGCGAGCTGCACATGATCGGCGCCACCACGCTCGACGAGTACCGCAAGCACGTCGAGAAGGACCCGGCGTTCGAGCGGCGGATGCAGCCGATCATGGTCGATGAGCCGACCGTCGAGGACACCATCTCCATCCTGCGGGGGCTGCGCGAACGCTTCGAGGTCTTCCACGGCGTCCGCATCGCCGACGCCGCGCTGGTGGCGGCCGCGACCCTGTCGCACCGGTACATCACCGACCGGTTCCTGCCCGACAAGGCCATCGACCTCGTGGACGAGGCGTGCGCCAAGCTGCGTACCGAGATCGACTCTCAGCCCGCCGAGCTGGACGAGATCACCCGGCGGGTACGGCGACTGGAGATCGAGGAGGCGGCGCTGTCGAAGGAGGAGGACCCGGCCAGCAAGGCCCGGCTGGACCAGATCCGCAAGGAGCTGGCCGACCTGCGCGCCGAGGCGGACGCGATGCGCGCGCAGTGGGAGGCCGAACGCAACGCCATCCACAAGATCCAGGCGCTGCGCGAGGAGCTGGAACGGGTACGCCGGGAGGCCGAGGCGGCCGAACGCGCCTACGACCTCAACCGCGCCGCCGAGCTGCGCCACGGCCGGCTCCCCGAGCTGGAGCGGCGGTTGCGCGCCGAGGAGGAGCGGCTGGAGTCCAAGCAGGGCGGGCGCCGGCTGCTGGTCGAGGTGGTCACCGAGGAGGAGATCGCCGAGATCGTCTCGCGCTGGACCGGCATCCCGGTCAGCCGGCTCACCGAGAGCGAGCGCGAGAAGCTGCTGCACCTCGACGAGATCCTGCACCAGCGGGTCATCGGCCAGGACGAGGCGGTCCAGGTCGTCGCCGACGCCGTCATCCGGGCCCGCTCCGGCATCAAGGACCCGCGCCGGCCGATCGGGTCGTTCCTGTTCCTCGGCCCCACCGGCGTCGGCAAGACCGAGCTGGCCCGGGCCCTGGCCGAGGCGCTGTTCGACTCCGAGGAGAACATCATCCGGCTCGACATGAGCGAGTACCAGGAGCGCCACACGGTCAGCCGCCTGGTCGGCGCGCCGCCCGGCTACGTCGGGTTCGAGGAGGGCGGGCAGCTCACCGAGGCGGTGCGCCGCAAGCCGTACTCGGTGGTCCTGCTCGACGAGGTCGAGAAGGCCCACTCCGACGTCTTCAACATCCTGCTCCAGGTCCTCGACGACGGCCGGCTCACCGACGCCCAGGGCCGCACCGTGGACTTCCGCAACACGGTCGTCATCATGACCAGCAACCTCGGCTCGCAGTTCCTGCTGGACGGCGTCACCGCGGACGGTCACATCACCGAGCAGGCGCGCGAGGCGGTCATGATCGAACTGCGGCGCTTCTTCCGGCCCGAGTTCCTCAACCGGGTCGACGAGACGGTGCTGTTCAAGCCGCTCTCCCTGCCCGAGATCGAGCGGATCGTGGACCTGATGCTGGGCGACCTGCGCCGGCGGCTGGCCGACCGGGGTCTGAAGCTCGAGGTCACCGAGCCGGCGCGCCGGCACATCGCGAGTACCGGGTTCGACCCGGTGTACGGCGCCCGGCCGCTGCGCCGGTTCCTGCAACGCGAACTGGAGACCCGGATCGGGCGGGCGCTCCTCAAAGGCGAGGTACAGGCCGGCAGCACGATCGTGGTCGACCTGGAGGCCGGCGAACTCACCGTCACCTGGAAGCAGCCCGCCGAAGCCGCCGTCCAGGCGGGCGTCTGAGGCGCACGAGAGGTGGAGCTATGGATAAGAGGCATATGTGGCTGCTGGTGGTGCGAGGCGTGGCGGCACTGCTGTTCGGCGTGCTCGCCGTCGTCTGGCCGGGCGTGACCCTGATCGCCCTGGCGATCCTGTTCGGCGCGTACGCACTGGTCAACGGCGCGGTCACGATGGTCGCCGCGTTCCGCCGCCCGGTGGACGGGGCCCGGCGTACGGCGCTGGTCATCGCCGGCGTGCTGGGCGTACTGGCCGGCATCGTCGCCCTGGTCTGGCCGGGCGTCACCTCGCTCGTCCTGGTCGTACTGTTCGGCGCCTGGGCGGTCGTCACCGGCGCGATGGAGATCTGGGCCGCGACGCGCGTGCCCGGCCAGTGGCTCACGCTGGTGATGGGCGCCCTGACCATGATCGTCGGTGTGCTGGTCCTGATGCGGCCCGTCATCGGCGCGGTCGCGCTGGCGCTGACGATCGGCGTGTACGCCATCGCCGCCGGAGTGCTGATGCTGGTCGAGTCCTGGCGCGTGCACCGGTCGCTGACCGGCCGGGGCGCGGGCCGGATGGCGCCCGCCGGGGCCTGAGCGTGTGGGGTGAGCCGACCACCGGTGAACCACCCGAGCCAGGTGACGTTGACTCACCCCGCCCGCTTCGACCATCGCCCCATGACCAATGTCGCACGCTCCCTGCGGGGTCAGCGTGCCCCCGACTTCTCCCTCCCCTCCGCCACCGACCGGCAGGTCACTCTGTCGCGGCTTCGCGGCGAGCCGGTCATCCTCGTGTTCTACCCCGCGGACTGGAGCCCGGTGTGCAGCGACCAGATGGCGCTGTACCAGGCGGTCCTGCCGGAGTTCGCCCGCTACGGCGCGACCGTGCTGGGCATCTCCGTCGACGGGGTGTGGTGTCACCGCGCGTTCGCCGAGGACCGCGGCATCAGCTTCCCCCTCCTGTCCGACTTCGAGCCCAAGGGTGAGGTGGCCCGCGCCTACCAGGCCTACCGGCTGCCCGACGGCGTCGCCGAGCGGGCGCTGTTCGTGTTGGACCGGGACGGCTACGTCGCCTGGAGCCAGCTGTACCCGCCCACCGTCAACCCGGGTGTGGACGGCATTCTCGCCGCGCTCCACTCCCTCGTCCCCGAAACGCAGGTGGTCACGTGACGACCCCGTTCCGCGTCGACACCGGCCGGCTGGCCGCGCCGGTCACCGAGATCGACCACATCCGGGGACCGGCGACGGCACCGGTCACCCTGGTGGAGTACGGCGACTACCAGTGCCCGTACTGCGGCATGGCCCATCCGGTCGTGCAGGAACTGCTGCGGGAACGGCCGAACGTGGTGCGGTTCGTGTACCGCCACTTCCCGCTGACCAACGTGCACCCGTTCGCCGAGGTGGCCGCCGAGACCGCCGAGGCGGCCGGCGTGCGCGAGCGCTTCTGGCAGATGCACGACTGGCTGTTCGAGCACCAGGACCAGTTCGACCCGGTGCACCTGGCCGCCGGGGTGGAGGAGGTGGGGCTGCCCGTCGACGAGGTGGTCCAGGAGGTCAACGACCACATCTACCTGGACCGGATCCGGCGCGACTTCGTCAGCGGCGCCCGCAGCGGGGTGAACGGCACGCCGACGTTCTTCATCAACGGCCTGCGCCACGACGGCGGGTACTCGCTGCCGGAACTGCTCACCGCAGTGGACCAGGTGGCCACCGTCGCCGGGTGAGCACCTGCCGAGAGTGGCCGCTGCCGCGGCGGGTTTGACGACTGCCCGACCGGGAAGGGGCGCACCTGTGGGGTCGCGCCGGTCGGGGGTCGAAAGGCGCTCTCGACCTCCATGTCCGACTCAACGGACCCCAGGTAGGGTGGCCTTCGCATGCTGGTGGTGACCACGGAGTGGGTGCCCGGGTACGAGATCCGGGACGTGCTGGGCGAGGTGCACGGCATCACCGCCCGGTCGCGCAACGTCTACAACGAGGGCATCAAACTCCTCTCCGGCGGCTCGAACCCCCGCATGGGCATCGCGCTGAGCCGGTGGCGGGACGAGGCGGTCGCGCAGATGAGCCAGCGCGCCTATCTGCGGGGCGCCAACGCGATCGTGTGCATGCGCTTCGACCACCGGGACCTCAGCACACATTGGACGGAGATCTGCGCGTACGGGACCGCCGTGTTCGTCGTCCCCACGCCGGTGCGACGGGCGGTCGACGGGTCGGCCGGCGGGCTGACCGCCCGTGGCTGGGCGCCGGCACCGACGCCGACGCCGATCCCGACCGACTGAACACGCGACGGAACGTCCGCAGCGGAGAGGGACGATCGTGACCGGTGGAATGTGGGGCCCAGGCGACGTCGGGTCGGGCCAGTTCGACGACTTCCTGGCGCGCTTCCTCAGCGGCAGTCAATCGACCCAGCAACCGATGCAGCGGGTCGACATCACCCGGATGATGAGCCAGGAGGCCCGCGAACTGCTCGCCACCGCCGCTGCCAAGGCGGCCGACCTGGGCAGCTCCGACCTCGACACCGAGCACCTGCTGTGGGCGGCGGCCCACCGCGAGCCGCTGCGCCAGTTGCTGGAGCGGGCGGGGGTGGACCCCGACGAGCTCGCGCAGGAGATCGAGCGGCGCGGGCGCCGCAACGGCCCCCGCAACGTGGTTCCCGCACTCACCCCGGCGGCGAAGCGCGCCCTGCTCCAGGCGCACCAGATCTCACGCGCGCTCGGCGCGTCCTACCTCGGCCCGGCGCACATCCTGCTGGCGCTGTCGCTCAACCCCGAGTCCGAGGGCGGGCGCATGCTCAACGAGCGCGGCGCCACCCCGGAGTCGCTGCAGCGCGCCGCGACCGAGCGCGCGGCGCCGGCACCGGGGCCGGGGCCGGGCCCGCAGGAGCATCCGACGCCGACGCTCGACCGGTACGGCCGGGATCTCACCGCCCTCGCCCGCGAGGAGAAGGTCGACCCGGTCGTCGGCCGCGACGAGGAACTCGAGCAGATGATCGAGATCCTGGCCCGCCGCACCAAGAACAACCCGGTCCTCATCGGCGAGGCGGGCGTGGGCAAGACCGCGATCGTCGAGGGGCTCGCCCAGCGCATCGTCGACGGCGAGGTACCCCGGACCCTCACCGGCAAGCGGCTGATCCAGCTCGACATGACCAGCCTGGTGGCCGGTACCCGCTACCGCGGCGACTTCGAGGAGCGCCTCAAGAACGTCCTCGACGAGATCCGCCAGCACACCGAGGATCTGATCGTCTTCATCGACGAGATCCACACCGTGGTTGGCGCCGGCGGCGGCGAGGGCTCCACCGACGCGTCCAACATCCTCAAACCGCCGCTGGCGCGCGGCGAGCTGCACGTGATCGGGGCGACGACGATCGACGAGTACCGCCGGCACATCGAGAAGGACGCCGCCCTGGAGCGGCGCTTCCAGCCGATCCTGGTCCCTGAGCCGAGCGTCGACGACACCATCGAGATCCTGCGCGGGCTGCGCGACCGCTACGAGGCGCACCACGGCGTCCGGTACACCGACGAGGCGCTGGTCGCGGCCGCCGAGCTGTCCGACCGCTACATCGCCGACCGGTTCCTGCCGGACAAGGCGATCGACCTGATCGACCAGGCCGGTGCCCGGGTCCAGCTGCGTTCCCACGTGCCGACCGTGGACGTCCGGGAGGCCGAGCTGCGACTGGATCAGCTCACCCGGGACAAGGACCAGGCGGTCGCCGACGAGCAGTACGAGCGCGCGAGCGCCCTGCGCGACGAGATGACGCAGCTGCGGCAGCGTATCGACGAGGCCAAGGAGGGCGGCGGGGGCGTCCCGGACGTCACCCCGGAGGAGATCGCCGAGGTCGTCTCGCGCTGGACCGGCATCCCGGCCCGCCAGCTCACCGAGGAGGAGCGCCAGCGCCTGATGGAGCTGGAGCAGCGACTGCACCGCCGGATCGTGGGTCAGGACGAGGCGGTACGCGTCGTCGCGCAGTCCGTACGCCGGGCCCGCGCCGGGCTGGGCGATCCCAACCGGCCCATCGGCAGCTTCCTGTTCCTCGGCCCCACCGGCGTCGGCAAGACCGAGCTGGCCCGGGCCCTGGCCGAGGCGATGTTCGGCGCCGAGGAGCGCATGATCCGCCTGGACATGAGCGAGTTCCAGGAGCGCCACACCGTGAGCCGGCTGATCGGCGCGCCGCCCGGCTACGTCGGGTACGAGCAGGCCGGTCAGCTCACCGAGACGGTGCGGCGCAAGCCGTACTCGGTCCTGCTGCTCGACGAGATCGAGAAGGCCCACCCCGACGTCTACAACATCCTGCTGCAGATCCTCGACGACGGCCGCCTCACCGACGCCCAGGGCCACGTGGTCAGTTTCAAGAACACCATCATCATCATGACCAGCAACCTGGGCTCGGACATCATCACCGCCCAGCGCGGCGCCCTCGGCTTCTCGCAGGCCGAGGACGTGGAGGCACCGCTGCGTGACCGCCTGATGCGGGTGCTCACCGAGCACATGCGCCCCGAGTTCGTCAATCGGATCGACGAGATCGTCGTCTTCCGGCGGCTGGAGTTCGAGCAGGTCCGGCAGATCGCCGACCTGCTGCTCGAGCACACCCGGCGGCGGCTGCACGCCCAGGGCATCACCGTCGAGATCACGCCGGAGGCGCTGAACTGGCTCGCCGAGCACGGGTACGAGCCACAGTTCGGCGCCCGCCCGCTGCGGCGGGTGATCCAGCGTGAGGTCGACAACAAGCTGTCCGAGATGCTGCTCGACGGGCGGCTGAGCCCGGAACAGCACGTCAAGGTCGACGCCCGGGACGGGCACCTGGAGTTCATCGTCCAGGCGCAGCAGGAGGAGATGGCCCGCGCCCGCTGAGCCCTCCCCGGTCAGGGGTTGGGGTCAGTACGGGTTGCCCTGGCCGGGCAGGCGACCGCGCAGCAGGGCCGGCAGCCGTCCGGGGCTTTCGGTGGCGTCGGACAGCGGCGGGCTCCCGGTGTGGGCGCGATGCGCCATCCCGGCCATCAGCTCCCGCAGCGCCGTCACCGCGTCCACCGACGGCCGCCAGCCCAGCTCCGCGGCGGCCCGGTCGCAGGCCATGAGCGGGGCCTTGAGCGCCAGCTCGACCCAGCCGCGGTCGACCGGCTGCAGCCGGGCCCGCCAGGTCAGGTCCGCGGCGACCCGCAGCACCGCCGGGGGTACCGGCACGGTACGGCCGTGCAAGCGCGACGCCACCAGCTCCGGGGTGAGCACCGGGTCGGCGGCGATGTTGAAGGCGCCTCGCGCGTCGCCGAGCAGCGCCCGGGCGTACGCGTCCGCGACGTCGTCGGTGTGCACCGCCTGCATCCGCAGCCGGTCGTTGCGCGGTACGACCGGTATCCGGCCGAAGCGCAGCAGCCCCACCGGCGCCAGGGGGCCGAGGAAGTACCGGGCGATCTCGGTACCCGCGTCGCGCTGGAAGTTCAGGCCGGGACGCAGGCGCACCACCCGCAGCCCCGGGTGCTCGGCCTCGCACGTGTCCAGCAGCCGTTCCACGGCCGCCTTGTCCTGGCTGTAGGAGGACTCGGGCACGCCGGTCGTCGGCCAGCTCTCGTCGACGAACCGGTCCTTGGGCCCGGGCGCGTACGCGCCCACCGACGACGCGTACACCAGCGCCGGTACGCCCGCCCGGACGACCCCGTCGATGACGGCGCGGCTGCCCTCGACGTTCGTGCGGCGCAGGACAGCCCGGTCGTGGCTGGGCTGGATCTGCCAGGCCAGGTGTACGACGGCCGCCGCGCCGGCGAAGATCCCGGTCAGCCGTGCGGGCGCGTCCGGGGCACCGATGTCCTGGGCGTACCACTGCACGGTGTCGTACGGCGGACCGGACGCCGGCCCGGGTGGACGCCGGGCGACCCCGACGAGGTCGAGGTCGGTCTCGCGCCGCAGTCGGCGCAGCAGTGCCGTCCCGGCGTTGCCGCTGGCCCCGACGATGACGATCCTCATCTCCGCCGGTTACCCCCGACGGAGGCCCCTCAACCGGTCGACTCGACCGGTCGACTCAGCCGGTCGACTCAGCCGGTCGACCGGTTCGGCACCGCGCTCCGGCGGCCCGCGGCGGCCTCGTCGGCGTCGACCTGCAGGCGGAGGGCGGCGGTCCCGTCCCACGCGGTGGCCCGGTCCCGGGTGGCCGTCGCGGGGGCGGCCACCGGCGCCGGCCTACCGAACTCGCGCAGCCACGCCTGCCGGTTGAACTCCCGGACGATGGCCGCGGTGGCCTGCCTGACGACGTGGTCGGGCAGGGTCTTCGCCGCGGCGGCCAGGTCGTCGTACTCGTCCAGGCGGCCCGGCAGCCGCTCGTCGACGTCGGCCAGGTACACGATCACGCTGCCCCCGCTCGTCTGCGCCACTCCGCAGTACGAGTCCGGCTGCCGCTCCCGCCGGCCGGTGGCGGGGCGCGGTTCGACCAGCCACCGGCCGGTGAAGTTGGCCCGGGTGGACTGTCCGACCTCGACGGTCAGCTCGAACATGAGGTCCGGTGCGAGCCGGCGCAGGTACGCCTCCGACTCCGCCGCGTCGTCCCAGTTGTCGCGGGCCACGGCCCGCAACGCGGCGACGACCGACCGCTCGGCCAGGACCGCCCGTACGGGTACGGGGGTGCTCATGCCGTCGCTGCGCATCGCGGCGCGCACCTCACTGCGCAGCTCCATCAGGGAGACGTAGTTCGCGGCGGCGTCCCCGACCGGAGCGCGCCGGTCCAGTACCGCGAACAGGTTGTCGATGGCGTCCCTCGCCTCGGTGTGGGCGCGGCCGGTGAGGTACGGCAGCGCCAGGCGCGCGCCCTGAAGGACCGCCCGGATCTGATCCCTGTGCACGGTGGCACAACTTCCGGAAAGTCGGGGTCTCAAACCCCGCCGGAGACCACAACTTCCGCGTCGGAGGTTGTGGCAGGGGTCAGCGGGTCGGGTCGCCGCCGGCCGGGCGGTGCCGGGCGGCGATGCGGAGCGGTCGGCCGGCCGGCGGCTCGAAGCCGATCGACTGGCCGGGCGCGTCGGTGGAGAGCCGGAGCACCGTGGCCGGCTGCTCCTGGTCGTCGTGAACCTGCTGGTCGAGGTCGTCCAGACGCTCCAGGTCGGCGGCGGGCACCAGAGCCACGATCGGCTTGCCGTGCCGGGTGACGACGACCCGCTCCCCGCCGTACACGACCCGGTTCACCAGATCGGCGAACTCGGCGCGCGCCTGGGTCACCGGGATTTCGAAAGCCATGCACCCATGATACGTTCTGTACAGAACGTACGGAACGTACAGGGAGTGATCATGACGCGGTACATCCTGCCGAGCGTCGTCGAGCGCGACGCCCGAGGCGAGTACGCCACCGACCCGTACTCGAAGCTGCTCCGGGAACGGATCATCTTCCTGGGCACGCCGGTCGACGACACCGCCGCCAACGACGTGATGGTGCAGCTGCTCCACCTCGACTACGACAACCCGGGGCGGGACATCTCGCTGTACCTCAACTCGCCGGGCGGCTCGATCACCGCGATGACCGCGATCTACGACACGATGCGGCACATCTCCTCCGACATCCAGACCGTCTGCCTCGGTCAGGCGGCCTCCGCCGCGGCGGTCCTGCTGGCCGCCGGTACGCCGGGCAAGCGGATGATCCTGCCCAACGCCCGCGTACTGATCCACCAGCCGGCCATGGACGTCAGCCAGGGGCAGACCAGCGATCTGGAGATCCAGGCCCGGGAGATCCTGCGCGCCCGCGCGGCGATGGAGGAGATCCTGGCCGGGCACACCGGACAGAGCCGCGAGCGGGTCCACGCCGACCTCGAACGCGACACCATCCTCACCGCCGAGCAGGCCCTCGCGTACGGGTTCGTGGACGAGCTGATCCCCGCCGCCAAGCAGCGAGAGCTGGCCCGGACATGAGGGCCGGACTGGACATGCCGGCGCTCACCGAGGCGGAGGCCGGGGTCGTCGACCACTACCTGGCCGCCGTGGACTGCCTCGGGCGCATCAACCCCACCCGGGCCGAGCACACGTACCGGGCGCTGCTCGCCGCGCAGGCGCTGGCCTCGCACGCGACGGCGCTGCGGGACTCGCTGGCGCTCATGTTCGAGCGCGGCGAGACCGAGATCCACGGCGAGGTCCTGGCCCGGGCCATGCGCATACTGGACGTCCAGCGCCGGGTGGCCAGGGTCGCGATCCCCGACCCCGGCCCGCCTCAGCCGTAGCAGCGGGCGAGAAACTCCCGCAGCTCGGCGGCGAGCTCCTCCGGCGCCTCCTCCATGATGTGGTGGCCGGAGTCGATCGGCCCGCCGTGAAGGTCGTCGGCCCAGTTGCGCCAGATCGCGAGCGGGTCGCCGTACAGCTCCTCCATGTCGTCCTTGGCCGCCCACAGCATGTGCGTCGGGCAGGCGATCCGCCGGCCCGCCGCCCGGTCGGCGTCGTCGTGGGCCCGGTCGATGCCCAGGCCCGCGCGGTAGTCCTCACACATCGCGTGCACGGTCTCGGGATCGTGGATCGCCCGCCGGAAGTCCTCGTACGCCTCCCCCAACTGCTCCGGGGTCGCGGTGTACCAGGCGTCCGGGTCGGCGTTGATCACCCGCTCGGCCGGCTTGGCGGTCTGGCCCAGGAAGAACCAGTGCCACCAGGCCGCCGCGAACCTGGCGTCGCAGCGGTCGAGCGCCTCCCCGATCGGCACCCCGTCCATCACCACCAGCCCCACCACCGCGTCCGGGTGGTCCAGCGCGGTGCGCATCGCGACGTACGAGCCCCGGTCGTGCCCGACCACGACGAAGCGCTCGTGGCCCAGCGCGCGCATGAGGGCCAGGCAGTCGCGGGCCATCGCGCGCTTGGAGTACGGCTCGTGGTCGGGCGTGGTCGGCGGCTTGGACGACTCGCCGTAGCCGCGCAGGTCCGGACAGACCACCGTGTAGTCGGCGGCGAGCAGCGGCGCGACCCGGTACCAGGTGGCATGGGTACGCGGATGCCCGTGCAGCAGCAGGACCGGCGGGCCGGACCCGCCGTGGCGTACCCTCAGCACCGCTTCCCCGACGTCGATCCGGTCCAGCGCGAATCCTTCGAACACGGTGAATGGGGTGCCCGGCACCATCGGCCCCAAACGTAATTGAACTATGTCTATGCCTGGCGTACCGTGTCGAGCATGTCAGTTAAGTTTCTTTAGAGTAAGGAGAACGCCCATGTTCGCGCGACGCGCCGCCAGCGGCGCCATTATGTTCCTCGCCGCCGCCGTGGCGGCGCTCCTCGCCACCCCAGCGAACGCCGGTACCCGCGCGGCACCCGTCGAACCGAGAGCCGCGGTCGCCCCGCAGGCCACCTGTCAACAACAGAGCTTCCTGGAAGGCAACCACTACAGCGCCGTCCAGATCGCCCAACTGGCCCGCGACGCCGGATTCGGCGGCAACGACTGGGTCATCTCGGTCGCGGTCGCCGAGGCCGAGAGCGCCGGCTGGACCCGGGCCCGGCTGATCAACACCGACTGCAGCGTCGACCGTGGACTGTGGCAGATCAACTCGTACTGGCACGGCGAGGTCTCCGACTCCTGCGCCTTCGACCCGCCCTGCAACGCCCGTGGCACCCACACCATCTGGGCCAACGGCGGCTGGACCCAGTGGACCACCTACAACAACGGCGCGTACCAGTCGCACATGGCCGAGGCGCAGGCGGCAGTCAACCAGGTCGGCGGCGGTGGAAGCGGCGGCGGAGGCGGAGGTAGCGGCGGCTCGTGGCAGCCCAACACCGCCTACACCGTCGGCCAGCAGGTGACCTACGGCGGCCACACGTACCGGTGCCTGCAGAGCCACACCTCGCAACCCGGCTGGGAGCCGCCGAACGTGCCGGCGCTCTGGCAGTACGCCAGCTGAGCGGGGGACCATGGACAGGTGACGGGGTGGCGACTCCGTCATCTGTCCACTAATGCGAAGTCCGGGCAGTGGCAGTCGTGGTACCGCACGGTGATCCCGTTGGCGGACGCACGTTTCGAGAAGCATCTGACCAGGTTGAAGGAAGAGCAGCAATGAGCAGCCCACCCAACTGGCGCGATGTGAAGGCCAAGGCCCGCGCGGTCGACCCTGAGTGGGACAGCCCGGAACGGGTAGCGCGGCGCGGGCGGATGCGTGAGCAGATGCTCGCGTCCGTCAGCGGCGCCCAGCTGGCTGAGATCCGCAAGCAACTCGGCATGACGCAGACCCAGCTCGCCGAGGCTGCCGGGGTGTCGCAGGCACGAATCAGTCAGATCGAAAACGGTGAGGTCACCAGCTTGGAGACGTTGCGCGCCTATGTCGCCGGTCTCGGCGGCCACTTGGACATCGTCGCCAGGATCGGCAACATCCACCTCAACGTCGCCTGAGCCGCCATCCGGTTCGAATGCGGCGAGTTGGCCTGATCGACTCAGAGCCTGTTGAAGAACCTTGGGGCGGGAGGGCGGCCGTGTCACTCATCAAGTGAGGTCGCCGCGTATGCGTGATCTCCTGCGTCGGGCTCCTATGCGTTGACTCAGGAGAAGGCGGAGCTCGATGCTACAGGGCTATCCAGTAGCGGCGCTTGACACCGATGGAGGTGTCGCGCACGTCCTCCAGGACACCGCCGTTGCGTTCGATGCTGCGCATCGAGCCGATGTTGTCGTCGTCGCATGTGACCAGCACTCGGGCCAAACCCAGCTGCCGTGCTCTCGGCAGTGCAGCTCCCAGTGCCCATGTCGCGAGGCCCTGCCTCCTGGCGGAAGGTCGAATGCTGTAGCCGATGTGCCCGCCGGCCTCTAGGAGGAGGGAGTTCAGGTAGTGCCGCACGTCTATGGCGCCCAGGTAGATTCCGCCCTCGACGATCCACCAGTGCGTGGCGTGCACCCGGCCCTCTCCGACGGGAACCGATCGGTCCGACTGCCGGCGCAGGCAGTCGACCCATGTCGAGAAGCCCCCCGGCTTATCGAGGTCCTCACGGGCAAGGCGAAGACCGGATCCGTCCTGGTGGGCCCCGGGCGGCCACTCGTCGCGTGCTGCCATCCAGGAGGAATGGAGGTCTTCGGTCGGGGTGATGAGTTCAGGCATGATCAGAGACCGTAACACCGCTCCCGTTCGCCATTCAGTCATAAAAAGTGATCAATTTGTTCAGAGGAACCACCGCCCACCCGCTGCCCGCGACGAGCCGCCCCGCTCCTCACAGCGAGCCTGCGCCTCCAGTGCAACCAAGTGGCGCAAGTCAGGATGAAATCAGCTCAGTGATGCGGGCCGGGATCTTCTGCGCCGGGCGGACAGCGTGCTGTCCGTCCCCCCTGTGAGTGCCATACTCCGCAGATGCAATGGCGCGTGCACTCGGAGCAGTCCCTGTACGCCGACCAGTGGCTCGACATCCGCCTTGCCGATGTAGAGCTACCCAGCGGAGACCGGATAGATCACCGAGTGATTCGCACAGGTCCCGGCGCTGGCGTGGTCGCTGTCAATGAACAGCGGGAAGTGCTACTACTCTGGCGCCACCGGTTCATTACCGACACATGGGCGTACGAGATCCCCATGGGCGGCATTGACCCCGGGGAAGACCCAGCGAGCGCCGCCGCCCGTGAACTCGAAGAGGAAACCGGCTGGCGTCCAGGCCCGCTACGACCTCTGCTCTACGTCGAACCCTCCAACGGCCTCATGGACGCCCGACACCATATCTTCATCACCAACACGGCCGTACATATCGGGAACCCCACAGAGGCTTTCGAAGCAGACCACACGGCGTGGATTCCGCTCGCCAAGGTACCTGACATGATCGCCGCGAGACAGATCGTCGGCGGGACCACCGTCGCAGCCCTGCTCTATGCCCTCACCGAGACAACCATTCGCGCTTAATGCAAGGTCAGGCCGCGGCCCGTGCTGATACGTTGCCGGTGATGAATGCGTCACCCAGCGCCCGGCTCGGCCGCCAGTTCGCTCTCTTCTGGACCGCCAGCGCGATCTCCATGCTGGGTAACGGGGTGATGCTGGTCGCCGCTCCGCTCCTGGCCGCGTCGATGACCAGCAGCCCGCTCCTGGTGTCCGGCACCACGTTCGCCCTGACCCTGCCCTGGCTGCTGTTCTCACTGCCCAGCGGCGCACTGGTGGACCGGCTCGACCGGCGCCGGGTCATGGTCGTCGTGGACTGGATCCGCGCCGCGGCCATCGGTGGGGTGGGCGTCGCGGTCGCGCTGCACTGGGACAGCCTGATGCTCCTGTACGCGGTGATGTTCCTCATCGGCGTCGGCGAGACGCTCTTCCGCGCCGCGAACCTGTCGATGCTGCCGTCCGTCGTCGGATCGGATCTGCTCGAACGGGCGAACAGCCGGCTCACCGCGGCACGCACCGTGCTGCATGACATGATCGCGGGTCCACTGGGCGGGTTCCTGTTCGCGGTCGCGGCGGCCGTGCCGCTCTTGGTCAACGCGGGTTCGTTCGCGGTGGGCGCGGTGCTGCTCGGCCTGCTGTCCGGCACGTTCCGGCCGGACGGCAGGCCCGGTCCGGATCCGGCGGCGCGCCCGTCGTTCCGGTACGAGGTCGCCGCCGGGCTGCGCTGGCTGCTCGCGCACCGATTGCTGCGGACGTTGGCAATCCTGATCGGCCTGCTCAACGTGACGCTGAGCGCGGCGCTTTCGATTCTCGTGCTGCTGGCCACGAAGCGGCTGGGGCTGGGATCGATCGGGTACGGCCTGCTGTTCACCGCGCTCGCGGTTGGCGGCCTTGTCGGCGCGCTGTTCGGTGAGCGGTTGGTCCAACGGTTCACCGCGAGCGTGACACTGCGCGCGGGACTGATCGTCGAGACCCTCTTCCACCTGGCCATGGCGCTATCCACCGGCCCGATCCCGGTCGGCGTCGCCCTGGCGGTGTTCGGTGTCCACGATGCACTGTGGATGATCGTCACGACGTCGCTGCGGCAGCGGCTGACTCCACCGGAGATGCTCGGTCGGGTCAACAGCGCCTACCTGTTCCTGGCCGCGGGAGGCAACGCCGTCGGCGCTCTGCTCGGCGGCGCGATCGCCAGCCGGTTCGGCCTCACCGCCCCGTTCTGGATCGCGTTCGTCGTCGCCGCGATCGTCACCGCCGCGACCTGGCGGGTTTTCGACCGCCAGAAGATCGCCGCAGCCACCCGGGCCGAGCAGGTCGCGATGCCGGCCTGATCAGTGCGCTCAGGCGGGGGCGGGCGCGTCGAGCGGCCGTAGCGCCGTCTGCACCCAAGGATCCAAGATCGCCGGAAATCACCGCCCGAGCAGTTCCATCTCGGCAACCGACGTCGCCCCGCCACTCCCCTCGACCACTTCCAGCGAGTAGTACGCGTACTTCCCCGGATTAGCCACCCGGAACTGCCGGGTCTGCCGGCGCCACGGGAACGTCTCGCCGCGCCGTGAATCGATGACCATCCAGTTACGACCGTCCACCGAGGCCTTGAGCACCCAACTCTTCGGGTCGCCCGGACCGGTACCGGAGGTGAGGGTGTAGTACGACACCTCCGCGGGCTCACTCACCCGGCACTGCACCCACGGGGTGGGCACATCGAACGTCGCCTGGCTGGCCGACGAGTTGTCGACCAGCGCCGGACCGGCGCCGGGGCTGCCGGTGACGGTGACGCTCACGTCGGCCAGCGGGCGCGGTACCGCGTCGCCCTGCGTGATCGACGGCGGGGCGTCGTCCCGCCCACTCCCCCAGGCCGACGGCGCAGGCCCCAGGTCGAAGTCGAGCACAGCACCCCTGGCGAGCAGGTCGTGCGGCAGGTACGCCTTGTCGTACCGCTT
Source organism: Planosporangium mesophilum (assembly GCF_016863255.1). Lineage (GTDB taxonomy): Bacteria > Actinomycetota > Actinomycetes > Mycobacteriales > Micromonosporaceae > Planosporangium > Planosporangium mesophilum. The sequence continues at coordinate 72,265 of NZ_BOON01000008.1, read as the reverse complement.
GCCGTTGACCTTCAGGCCCTGCACGTACACGTTGGTGGGGCTGTTCTTGGGCGCGTTGATCGTCAGGGACCGGCCGTTCTCCAGGTGGACGGTGGCCTTGGTGAACAGCGGCGAGCCGACCGCGTAGTACGGGCTGCCCATCTGCAGCGGGTAGAAGCCGAGCGCGCTGAAGATCTGCCACGCCGACATCTCACCGTTGTCCTCGTCGCCGGGGTAGCCCTGGCCGATCTCGCTGCCGGAGTAGAGCCGCGCGAGCACGTCGCGCACCTTGGCCTGCGCCTTCCACGGCTGCCCGGCGTAGTCGTACATGTAGATGATGTGGTGCGAGACCTGGTTGCTGTGACCGTACTGGCCCATCCGCACGTCGCGGGCCTCGCGCATCTCGTGGATCACCCCGCCGTAGGAGCCGGGGTACCGCGCGGTCTCCGGGGTGGTGAAGAAGGTGTCGAGTTTACTGGCCAGGCCGGCTCGGCCACCGTAGAGCGCGGCCAGGCCCGCCCCGTCCTGCGGTACGTGGAACGCGAAGTTCCAGCCGTCGGTCTCGGTGTAGTCGCCGCCCCAGACCCGCGGGTCGTAGTCGCCGGCCTTCGCGCGGAATGAGCCGTCCGGCTTGCGGCCCTGGAAGAAGCCGATCGACGGATCGAACATGTGGACGTAGTTCTGCGCCCGGTTCAGGTAGTACCGGTAGTCGTCCTCGCGCCCCATCGCCTTGGCCATGGTGGCGATGCCGAAGTCGTTGATGTACCCCTCCAGCGCCCACGACATCCCCTCGCCGGTCGTGGTCGGGGTGTAGCCGAGGAAGACCGAGGTGTCCATGCCCTTGCGGCCCACCCCGGCATTGGTCGGCGCGACGGTCGCGTTCTTGACGGCCGCCTCGTAGGCCGCCGAAGCGTCGAAGTTGCGCACGCCCTTGACGTACGCGTCGGCGAACGCCACGTCGGAACTCGTACCGGTCATCAGGTCGGCGTAGCCCGGCGAGGACCACCGCGAGATCCAGCCGCCGTCGCGGTACTGCTGCACGAACCCGTCGATCATCTCGCCGGCCTTGGTCGGGGTCAGCAGCGTGTACGCCGGCCAGGTGGTCCGGTACGTGTCCCAGAACCCGTTGTTGACGTACACCTTCCCCTCGACCACCTTCGCGCCGGTCTCCGTCGGCGTGTCGGGGCCGACCGCCGGCGAGAACGGGCTGGCGTACCGGTAGACCGGCCGCCGCACGTCGCCGGTGTTCTCGTAGCCGGAGTTGGGGTAGAGGAACAGCCGGTACAGGTTGGAGTACAGGGTCGTGAGCTGGTCCTCGCTGGCCCCCTGCACCTCGACGATGCCGAGGGTGGCGTCCCACGCGCGCTGCGCCCGGTTGCGCACCGACTCGAACGTGTCGGTCGGCGCGATCTCCTGCTCCAGGTTGCGCCGCGCCTGGTCGACCCCGAGCAGCGAGGTGGCGATCCGCATCGTGACGGAACCACCGGGCTGGACCCCGCCGAAGGTCGCGTACCCGGTGACGTCGGGCCCGCCGCCCCCGGGAAGCTTGCCGCCGCCCGCGATCGGCCGGTCGAACGTGGCGTACACGAACAGCCGGGTCGCGCCGGTGGACAGGCCGCTCTTCACGTCCGAGTAGCCGGTCACCACGCCGGCGGCCGCGTCGACCGTCAGGCCGCCGCTGTCGTTGACGTTGTCGAAGATGAGGCTGGCGTCGGTACCGGGGAAGGTGAACCGGAACATCGCGGCGTGGTCGGTCGGTGCGATCTCGGTACGCAGTCCGTTGTCGAACGTCACCGCGTAGTGGTGGGGCCGGGCGATCTCGTTGTCGTGCCGGAACGCCAGCGCCCGCGCGCGCCGGTCGGCGTTCAGCCCGGTGGACGGCAGCGCCTGCGGCATCACCTGGAACGTCTGCCGGTCCCCCATCCACGGGCTCGGCTGGTGGCTCGCCGCGAACGCCTGGATCGTCGGCAGGTTGGCGGCGTTGTTGGCGCGGGCGTACTCGTACAGCCAGGTCGTCGTGCCGGCGTTCGTCTCCGGTACCCAGAAGTTGAACCCGTGCGGGACGGCCGCCGCCGGGATGTTGTTGCCGCGCGAGAACCCGCCCGAGGAGTTCGTACCGCGGGTGGTGATGACATGGTCGGACGGGTGGGTCGACGTGTTGCGGGCCGGCTTGCCGACGATCCGGATGTCGTCGACCCAGCCGCCGAACAGGGCGGGCCCGTTCGGGTTGTCGTACCCGATCAGGACGCGGCGGATCCGCTTGCCGGCCGCCACCGCGCCGATGTCCGCGGCCTTGCGGTTCCACTGGTCGGCGTAGAGGGTGCGGGACTCCCCCTGCGCGCGCGGGTTGAGCCGCACGGCCTGCTGGTCCACGGCGTTCAGGTCGCTCAGGTACGTGCCGTCGTCGAACGCGAGATCGACCGCCGCGTACGTGCTGGGGTAGGCCGGGTCGGCCGCGGTGAACTCGGGGAAGATCAGGTACGACAGCTCGGAGTCCCGGGTGACCGCGACGTCGACGTCGAAGACCTTGTCGTAGGCGTACCCCCGCCCGGTGACGATGTGATTGCCGGCGTACCGGAGTGCCTTCAGGCCGCTGAACCCCGCGTTGGGCTTCGCGGTCGCGCTGTTGGCCGGGCCACCGCCGACGAACGCCTTCATGTCCGAGGCGGGCGGCGGGGTGGTGTCACCATTGGACAGTTGCCATTCGGCGAGCTGGGTCGGCCCGTCACCGCTGTTGGCGGTGATGTTCAGGCGGTAGAACGGGTACGCCGTGGTGTTGACGATCCGGTACCGCCGGGTCGTGAACCGGTCGGGAAACTGCTCGCCGCTGCGGGCGTCCAGGTCGGTCCAGGTCTGGCCGTCGGCCGAGCCCTGGAGCTTCCAGTCCTTCGGGTCGCGCCCCGGCGCGTCGTTGGCGCTGGTGAGCGCGTACTCCACCACCGCGACCGGCTCGCTCAGCCTGGCCTGCACCCAGCCGGTGTTCGAGAAGACCAGCCACTTGGTGTTGACGTCGCCGTCGACGACCTGCCGCACCGTCTCGCTGGGCGGGTTGTCGCCGCTGGCCCGGACGTCCACGACCTTGCCCATGATGTTGCCCGGGATCCCGGCCGACTGGTCGCCGATGACCCCGGACATCTTCTTGCGCCCGGCGGCGTCGGTCTCCGCCGTGTCGGTCCAGGTGGGCTGGGGGTCGGTCGGCTCCAGCGACGACGAGAAGTCGGTGGGGCCGGTGACCGCTGCACCGGGCGACGGTGGCCGCGGCGGCGGTGGTGTCACCGCGGGCGGAAGGGCCACCGCGACCGCCACGGCGGTGGCGCAGGCCGAGAGCCACGGTCGGTTCCGCCCGTGCGGGTGCGTCATGGGTGCCAGCCCCCAGGTGTCCGAGCACGTGCAGGATATCCGGGAAAGTCTATGCCTGTCGCGTTCGGACACCGAGATCCGGTCCGGCCGAGCGCTACTGCTGACGGACCGCCTGGATCTCGAGGTCGACCCGCAGCGTCGGACCGACGACCACGAGACCCCCGGGCAGCCCCATGTTCCAGTTCATCTCGTAATCACGGCGCGCCAACTGCGTCGACGCCACCAACGCGATCCGCTGACCACCCCACGGATCCGACCCGCTACCCAGATACGTCGCCTCCAACGCCACCGCACGCGTCACGTCCCGGATCGTCAACGACCCCTCCACCCGCCACCGGTCCTCGCCCTGGCGCACCACCCGCTCACCCCGGTAACGCAACACCGGAAACCGCTCCACATCCAGGAAGTCCGGCGACCGCAGATGCGCATCCCGATCCGCGTTACCCGTATCGATACTCGCCGCCTCGATCGTCACCTCGACCGTCGACGCCTCCACCGGATCAGCGACACGGACCTCACCGGAGAACGCCATGAACCGGCCCTCCACATGAGACAACGCCAGATGCCGCGCCTTCGCCCGCACGATCGAATGCGCCGGATCCAACACCCACACCCCCGGCTCCGGCAACGCCGTCCGCCGCGGACTGTCCATCAACACCACACCCACATCGGTCGCCCCACGCCCACTGACCGTGATCGACCGGGCCACCGGATCCACCCCCGGCGCCGCACAGATGAACGTCGCCGGACCCGCCGCCGCCACCGCCACCGAAAACGCACCAGCCTCGTCGGCCGCACCCCGCCCCAACTGCGCCCCGGTAGCACCCACCACCGTCACCGCAGCCCCGGGCAACGGCCACCCGTCCACCGTCGAGACCACCCCGCGTACGCCCGGTACCGGATCCGGGCCCGCTCCGGTGGCCGACCCCGTCTCAAGATCCAATTGCGACACCTGTTCAGCCCTCATCCCGGCGGTAGTTCGATGGCGATACCGCGGCCTGCGGCTGCGGACCGCCCAACGTTACGTCGCGTTCGACGCGGTCACCCACCAGGTCGATCCGGGCCGCCACCGGCGCATAGCCGCTCGCGGTCACCGTGTACCCGCCGGGCAGCAGATCACGGAACTCGTACCGGCCGTCCGCACCGGTCACCGCCGTACCTGCCACGTTGCCGTACCCGTCGACCAGCATCACCGACGCGTCGGCCACCGGCTGCCCGGTCCGCGCCTCGCGGACCGTACCCCCGGCGGTGGCGTTCGAGCGCAGCACCACGTCGACACGGTGCGACCCGATGCCCTCGACCGACACCGCCTGGGCGACCGGACGGACGTCCTGCGCCGACGCCGTGAGCGTGTACTCCCCCGGGTACAGGTCGGCCAGCACGTACTCCCCGTCCGGGCCGGTCACGGCCGCGCCGACCACCTCGCCACGGGCGTCGGTGAGCGTCACCGTCGCACCGGAGATCGGCTCGCCACCGTGCTGGAGCACCCGCCCCTCGACCAGGCTCGCCCCGACCAGCGTGACGTGGCGACTGACCGTACCGGCGCCGACCGCGACCAGCGACGCCACCGGCTGGTGCTGCTCGCCGGCACAGATCAGCAGGTACGAGCCGCCGGTGGGCAGGTCCAACCGGTACGCGCCATCGGCGCCGGTCACGCCGCGCGCGACCTGCCGGCCGGCGAAGTCGGTCACCGTCAACACCGCGCCGGCGACCGGCCGCCGGTCCGGGCCCTCGACCCGACCCGCGATACCGGGACCGTCGATGCTCGGGGCGTTGTCAGCCAGGGCCGGAGCGGCGCCGGGTAACGGGGCCAGCGGAGTGGCGCCGTAGACCTCTTCTTCCAACGTGTCCTCCAATGCGACGAGGTCCCGTTCGGGCGCCGGCCGTGGCGCCTTCGGCGTGAGCAGCGAAGCCAGCGCGCCGACCACGGCCATCGCGATCGCCAGCCAGAACACGATGACGAGGCCGTCGTGGAACGGTCCCGAGATCAGGTGCGGGAAGAACTGCCGGCCGGTCAGCGTGTGCGCGTTAGCGGCCGGCAGGTTCCCGAGTATCCGGCTGCCGAGCAACTCCTCGACCGGGTTGTAACCGAGGAACGCGGCGAACAGTGTACCGACCGGAGGCAGGGACGCGATGGTGTGCGCGGCCGACGCCGGTACGCCCTGCGCGGTCAGCCCGGTGTCGAGCGTCTTCGGCAGCGAGTTGCCGAGCCCGGCGACCATGAGCGAGAAGAAGACGCCGATCGACAGCACCATGCCGGAGTTCTGGAACGTCGCCCGCATGCCCGAGGCGGCGCCGCGCAGGTGGGCCGGGACGCTGGACATGACCAGCGACGTGTTCGGGGCGGCGAACAGGCCGCCGCCGAGTCCGTTGACGAAGACCAGGACGGCGAAGACTCCGTAGTTGAAGTCGCTGGGGATCAGCAGCAGGCCGACAAACGAGGCCGCCATCACCAGCAGGCCGCCCGCGGCGAACAGCCGGGCGCCGAACCGGTCGGACAGGGCGCCGGCGACCGGCCCGGCGGCCAGGAAGCCGATGGTCAGCGGGAGCAGGTAGATGCCTGCCCACAGCGGGGTCTGCGCGTAGTCGTACCCGTGCAGCGGCAGCCAGATGCCCTGCAGCCAGATGATGAGCATGAACTGCAGGCCGCCCCGCGCGATCGAGCTGAGGAGGTTGGCGGCGTTACCGCTGGCGAACGCCGCGTTGCGGAACAGTTCGAGCGGGAACATGGGCTCCGCCACCTTCGCCTCGATCACGCAGAAGATCACGAGTACGGCGGCGCCGCCGATCAGGCCGGCCAGCACCCACGGGTTGGTCCAGCCCTGGGTGTGCCCGCCGTAGGGCTGGATGCCGTACGTGATGCCGGCCAGCAGCGCGGTCAGGCCCACCGCGAAGGTGAGGTTGCCCCACCAGTCGATCCGCGCCTTGCGCCGGTGCGCCGTCTCCCGCAGGGAGCGGTACGCCCAGACGGTACCGAGGACGCCGATCGGTACGTTGACCCAGAAGATGGAGCGCCAGTTCCACTCGGCGAGCACGCCGCCGAGTACCAGGCCGATGAACTGTCCGGCGATCGCGGCCACGATGTTGATTCCCAGCGCCATACCGCGCTGGGTGGCCGGGAAGGCGTCGGTGAGGATCGCGGCCGAGTTGGCCATCAGCATCGATCCGCCGATCGCCTGTACCACCCGCCAGCCGATCATCCACAGCGCACCCTTGCCGCCGCTGAACGGATCGAGCGCGAGCGCGACCGAGGTGAGGGTGAACAGCGCGAAGCCGGCGTTGTAGATGCGCACCCGCCCGTACATGTCGCCCAGGCGCCCGAGCGTCACCACCAGCACGGCCGTGACGAGCATGTACCCCATCAGCATCCACAGCAGGTAGCTGACGTTGCCGGCGCCGAGCGGGTCGAGCCTGATGCCGTTGAAGATCGCCGGCAGCGAGATCAGCACGATCGACGAGTTGATCGTGGCGATCAGGGTTCCGAGCGTGGTGTTGGACAGCGCCACCCACTTGTAGCTCGGGTGGGTCGCGGTCATCACGCCGGCCGGCGTGCTCGATGCCATCTGCGCCAGGTCTCCTTCGTCGTGGTTGCCCCCGTGGTGTCATCCGTCACGGCGGGAGTAGGTCGGCCAGGCGGTCCAGTGCCGGCAGCGCGGCGAGGATCGCCGCCCGGTCGTCGTCGGCCAGCGCGCCCATCAGCTCGGACAGCCTCTGCGCCCGCGCCTCGCGCCGCGCCGAGAGCAGGTCCCGTCCGGCGTCGGCGAGGCGTACGACCACCACCCGGCCGTCGGTCGGGTCGGTACAGCGCCGCGCCAGCCCGTCGCGTTCGAGCCGGGAGACCAGCTGGGTCATTGCCGGCTGGGTGACGCCCTCCTTGACCGCCAGCTCCGAGAGGCGGTGCGGCCCGTCCCGCTCCAGGGTGCGGAGCGTGGACACCGCGGTCAGGCTGATATCCGTACGCGGGTTCAGCCGCACCGCCGAGATGAACAGGCGCTCGAAGCTGATCGCCAGCTGGGTCGGGTCGGGGTTGCCGCCGTTCGCCATGCGGGCATTTATATCAGGCGCTTATAGAAGCTACTTATACTCCCCCGTGCCGGCACCCTATATGCGGCTTTTCTGATCGTCCGTGCCGCCCAGCGTCCGTCGAGGGTCGACAGCGAGGGTGCCCGAAAGGGATGACATCGGCTGTGACACCTGGCATGCGCGGCCGAAGTCCGATGTCATGTCGGCACCAGTTGGAGAGGGAGTGACAGGTGACAAGACATCGGCGCATCAGGCGCTCGCTGGTCGCCGCCGCGCTCGTCGTGACGGGCGCCGGGCTCGGCGCGGCCGCGTCGCCGGCCGCCGCGGAGAACGGCGGGTCGACCGAGTACACCGTGCTCGCGGCGGACAACGTCGGTACCAGGGACGCGGTGGCCGCCATCGAGCGGGCCGGCGGACGGGTCGTGGAGCGCAACGACGCGGTCGGCATGTTCCGGGTGACCGGCCCGGCCTCCGGCTTCACCGACAGCGTGGCCGCGTCACCGAAGCTGACCGGCGCCGCGCACCGCACCCCGATCGGCCGCGCGCCGGCACCCCGCAAGTCCGACGTGGAGCAGGAGGCCTTCGGCCCGACCGCCGCGACCACGCCCGCCAAGGCCGGCCCCAAGATCGCCGGCATGGACCCCCTCGACGACAAGCTGTGGGGGCTGCGGATGGTCCGCTCCGACCTGGCCCGCACGGTGACCGCCGGGGACCGCCGGGTGTCGGTCGGCGTCCTCGACACCGGCGTCGACGCCAGCAACCCCGACATCGCCGCCAACTTCGACTGGAAGCTGTCACGCAACTTCGCCAAGGACATCCCCGAGGCGGACGGCCCCTGCGAGGTCGCCAGCTGCCTGGACCCGGTCGGCACCGACGACAACGGGCACGGCACGCACGTGGCCGGCACCATCGGCGCCGCGGCGAACGGCTTCGGCGTCTCCGGCGTCGCGCCCAACGTGTCCCTGGTGGAGCTCAAGGGCGGCCAGGACGCCGGCCTGTTCTTCCTCGAGCCGGTCGTCAACGCCCTGACCCACGCCGGCGACGCCGGCCTCGACGTGGTCAACATGTCGTTCTACCTCGACCCGTGGCTGTACAACTGCGTCAGCAATTCGGCCGACGCGCCGGCCGCACAGGCCGAGCAGCGCACCATCATCAAGGCCATGACCCGGGCGCTGACCTACGCCCACCTGCGGGGAGTGACGCTGGTCGGTGCGCTCGGCAACAACCACGAGGACCTCGGCAACCCGCGTACCGACAAGAGCAGCCCGGACTACCCGGACGGCGCCGCGTACGACCGCCCGATCGACAACCGGGCCTGCCTGGACCTGCCGGTCGAGGGCCCGTTCGTGATCGGCGTGTCGGCGCTTGGCCCGTCCGGCGGCAAGTCCGACTACTCCAACTACGGCACCGAGCAGATCTCGGTGTCCGCGCCGGGCGGCTTCGCCCGCGACTTCGTCGGCACCCCGTCGTACCTCAGCCCCGGCAACCGGATCCTGTCCACGTACCCGAAGAAGGTGCTGCAGGAGAAGAAGCTGGTCGACGCGGACGGCAACGTGGTGCCGGCCGCCGCGGCCACGGTGTTCAAGGAGTGCACCGCGGACGGCAGGTGCGGGTACTACACGTACCTGCAGGGCACCTCGATGGCCTCGCCGCACGCGGCGGGCGTCGCCGCCCTGATCGTGAGCAGGTTCGGCAAGCCGGACCGGGCGCACGCCGGCACGCTGACCATGGCTCCGTCCACGGTGGAGTCCGTACTGACCGGTACCGCCGCCCGGCACGCCTGCCCCGAGCCGCGGCTGCGCAGCTACGCCGCGGAGGGGCAGTCGCCGGAGTTCGACGCCTACTGCGCCGGTGACGAGCGGTTCAACGGGTTCTACGGGCACGGCATCGTGGACGCGTACGCCGCCGTGACGGCCAGGAACGTCGAGCGCTGACGTCCAGATGCCCGGGCCGGGTCCGTCGACCCGGCCCGGGCATCGCCGTCGGTGGATACGTCGGGCGCCCGCCCCGGCTCACCGCCGCGTACACTCCCCCTCGGCGTCGGCCGCCGAGACCCCACGCACCCTCCTTTGTGGCCGGTTTGCGCAGGCAACCTTGAAGGGCGGGGCACGGTGCCCAAAACTAAGGTCATGGATCTGACGGAGGACCCCACCCCGGTCCCCAGCCCGGCGGCCACGGCCCACCGTTGGCTCTCCGTCGGCAGGTCGGCAGCCACCGACCCGCGCCTGGCCGGCGAGATCGCGGCGCGGGCGGCGTTGACCGGCGCGAGTCCGCGGCTGCTGATGGTCTTCTGCTCCGCGCTGCGCGATCCACGGGCGGTCCTCGCCGGCATCAGGGCGGTCGGTGCCGGAGTACCGCTGATCGGGTGCTCATCCCGAGCCGTCATCGGGCCGGCCGGGCCCATCGAGGACGGCGTCGTCGTGGTGGCGCTGGGCGGCCCCGGCTTCTCCGTGGTCACCGCCGCCGCCGACGGCGCGAACGGGCAGCAGCGCGCCGCGGGCGCGACCGTCGCCATGACGGCGGGGCTGGTCGAAGACCGCCCGCACCAGGTGCTCGTCCTGCTCACCGACGGTCTGCGGTCCGGGCAGGAGGAGATCCTGGCCGGGGCGTACAGCGTGGTCGGCGCGAGCGTACCCCTGCTCGGTGGCTCGTCGAGTCCGCACTATCCGACCGAGCCGCGCACGTTCCAACTGCACGGCGACGAGGTGCTGACCGGTTCGGTGGTGGGCGCGTCGATCGCCTCCGACGGCCCCCTCGGCGTGGCGCTCCGCCACGGCTGGCGCGAGGTCGGCGAGCCGATGATCGTGACGAAGAGTACCGGCGGTGACGTGTTCACGCTCGACGACCGCCCGGCCCTGTCGGCGTACCTGCAGCGACTGGACGCGCCGCCGGAGGCCTACACCGACCCGGCGACCTTCTCGAACTTCGCGCAGTCCCGGCCGATCGGCATCCGGCGGCGCAGCGGCGTGGAAGTTCGCGGCGTCAGCTCACCGGCGCTGCTGCGCGACGGCCTGCTGTGCTCCAGCGGCGAGGTTCCTGAGGGCTGCCTCGTCTGGCCGATGGTGGGCGACGAGGAGTCGGTGCTGGCCGCCGCGACGGACGCCTGCCGGGATGCGGTGGAGGCGCTCGGCGGGCAGCCGCCGCTGGGGCTGGTGGCGTTCGACTGCGAGTCGCGCGGCCGGTTCCTCGGCCCGGAGGGAACGGGCCGAGAGTTCGCCCGGATGACGGGGCAGGCCGGCGGCGCTCCGGTCGCGGGCATGTACACGTGGGGCGAGATCGGGCGGACCCGGGGCATCAACGGCTTCCACAACCAGACGCTGGTCGTCCTCGCGGTGGCCTGAGATGCTGCCATCCACGACCGCCCTCTCCACCCAGCAGCTCGCCGAGTTCCTCGCTTCGGTGTCGGCGATGCCCGACACCCGATCGGCCACACGGGTCGCCACCGAACGCGCGGCCCGAGCGCTCGAGGCCGAGGTCGCCGTCCTGCTGCGGCGCGACGGCCAGGGGGCCGACGCCGTGGTCAGCTCCGTCGGCTTTCCCCTGGGCCGGGTGCCGGTGGCCGAGTTGACCGACGTGGTCGCCGGGGACCGGTGCCGGATCGACGTACCGGGCGCCGGCCCGTGCCACACCGCCGTGACGCCGCTGCGCGGGCCCGTACCCGGGCATCTGGTCATCGCCCGCTCGGGTGACGACGGGTTCACCGTCGACGAGGTGAGCCTGCTCCGGGGCATCGCGCGGGTGCTCGACCTGACCATCGAGAACCTGCACCGCATCGAGGCCGAGCGGCGGCAGGCCGACGAGAACGTACGGCTCCTCGCCTCGCTGCGCGACCGCAACCGGCTACTGGAGCAGATGTCGAGGATCCAGCGCTCGATCAGTCGCCGCGAGCCGCTGGCCGAGACCCTGGACACGATCACCGCGAGCGCGAAGGAGCTGTTCGCCGACGACGAGGTGGTCGGCCTGCGGATCCGCGACCCGGACGATCCCCGGATGCTGGTACTCGTCTCGCACACCGGCGTGCCGCCCGAGCTCGCCAGGGAGGTGTGGCGGGTGAGCGTCCAGGACGCCGGTGCGGCCGGCCGCGCCGTGCACCAGGGCGAGCTGGTGGTGATGGAGGATTACACCGCCTCCCCGCACCACGCCCCCGAGGCGGCGGCCGCCCGGCTGCGGGCCGCGATGGCGGCACCCGTCCACGACGCCGGCGACGTGGCCGGCGCGCTCGTCGTCGCCTCGTTCTCCCCGCGCACCTACAGCCGGGGCGAGCAGGAGATGTTGCAGGTCTTCGCCGAGCACGTCAGCCTTGCCGTGACCGACCACAACACCCGCCAGAAGATGCACGAGGCGTACCACGACTCGCTGACAGGCCTGGCCAGCCGGGCGCTGTTCATGGAGCGGCTGGAGCAGAGCCTGATCCGGGCCTCGCGGCAGCAGACCCGGCTCGCGGTCCTCTTCGTCGACCTCGACCGGTTCAAGGTGGTCAACGACTCCCTCGGCCACGCGGCCGGCGACACCCTGCTCATCGGCGTGGCCGAGCGGCTGCGCGCCTGCCTGCGCGGTACCGACGGCGCCGCCCGGTTCGGCGGCGACGAGTTCGCCGTCCTCCTGCACGACGTGGACCACGCCGGCCAGGCGACCGCGGTGGCCGAGCGGATCAATGAGGCGCTGGGCCAGCCGTTCGTGATCGCGGGCAAGGAGGTCTTCGTCAACGCCAGCATCGGCGTCGCGTTCAACACCGACGGCGCCGGGTGCGGCGAGGAGTTGATGCGCAACGCCGACCTGGCGATGTACCGCGCGAAGAAGAACGGCACCGGCCAGTACGAGATCTTCCAGTGCGAGATGCAGGCCGCCCTGACGAGCACGCTGGAGCTGGAGGCCGACCTGCGCCGGGCGGTCGGCCGCAACGAGTTCGTGCTGCACTACCAGCCGATCGTGGAGCTGGCCGGGGGCCGGGTGACCGGGGTCGAGGCGCTGGTGCGCTGGCGCCATCCGGAGCATGGCGTCATCGCGCCGTCGACGTTCGTCCCGCTCGCCGAGGAGACCGGCCTGATCGTGCCGATCGGCCGGTGGGTGCTGCGCGAGGCGTGCCGGCAGGCCAGTGCCTGGAACGCCGGGCGGGGAGGGCAGCCGCCGTTGACGGTCAGCGTCAACCTGTCCGCCCGCCAGGTCCAGCAGCCCGACCTGCCCGGCGTGGTCGCGCAGATCCTGCTGGAGACGCAGCTCGACCCGTCCTGCCTGGTCCTGGAGATCACCGAGTCGTTGCTGCTGCTGGACACCGTGGCGACCACCCGGCGGCTGCGACAGCTCAAGACGCTGGGCCTGCGGCTGGCGATCGACGACTTCGGTACCGGGTACTCGTCGCTCGCCTACCTCCGGAAGTTCCCGATCGACATCATCAAGATCGACAAGTCGTTCGTGGACGAGATCGCCGGTGAACCGGACGACTCCGCCCTCGCCCTCGCCATCGTCCAGCTCGGCCGCAAGCTGCGGCTGAGCACCGTCGCGGAGGGCATCGAGGCCGCCGACCAGCTCGTACAGCTCCGCAGGTCCGGCTGCCAGCTCGGGCAGGGGTACCTCTTCTCCAAACCGCTCCAGGCGCACGAGGTCGACGCCCTGCTGGCGAAGGGGCGGACGATCCCGGACCTGCTACTGCCCGTCCCCTGACTCCGACTCCAGCAGGCTCATCAGCTCCGCGGCGTTGCGCTGGGCGTTGTCGCCGGCGCAGTTGTTGAACAGTACGTGGGTCTGATCGGCCTCGTCCCCGAGCTGCCGGATCCGCGGCGCCCACTCCGCCAGCTCCTTGTCGGAGTAGAGGTACCTGAACTTCTCCTGGATGTCGTGGCTGGTCCAGTTGTCGCTGTGGCCGTGGAAGCGGACCACGGCCAGGTCCGAGGTGGCTGCCAGCAGCGGCGGTACCGAGGACCGGTACCCCTGCGGCATGTCCACTCCCACGAACGGCAGGTCGTGCTCGCGCAGGAAGTCGAGGGTCTCGTCGGCGTTGTCACCGGCGAACCACGACTGGTGCCGGAACTCCACCGCCACCCGCAGCGGCTTGCAGCGCTCGGCCACCTCCAGGATGTACTGCTTGTTGGACTTACGGATGGTGAACCAGGGCGGGAACTGGAACAGGATCACGCCGAGCTTGCCGGCGTCCGCGAGCGGGTCGAGCGCGGACAGGAAACGGCTCCACAGGTCCTCGTACACCTGCGGTTTAAGATCATTGGGGTAGATGTTCTTCTTGTCGGTCTCCGGGCGCAGATCGGTCGGCAGCGCCGTGGGTTTCGCCGGATGCCCGGTCAGCAGCGCGAACGCCTTGACGTTGAACGTGAAGTGATCGGGAGTGCGCTGCGCCCACAGCCTGGCGGTCTGCTCCGCCGGCGGCGCGTAGTAGGTGGCGTCGACCTCCACCAGCGGGAACTGGCGCGCGTAGTACCCCAGGCGCTTCTCGGCGGTGTTGGCCCCGTTCGGGTACCAGCCGGAGGCCAGTAGCGTCTTGTCGGTCCACGAGGCGGTACCGACCCGGATCTCGCCCACGCGGTCCAGTCCACCTCGATATCGGTGCCCCGGCAACTTGATCGCCCTGGATCTCCTTGATCATGTGATGCCTTCCACGTACTTTATTGCTTTGCGTAATATTGTTCGAGCAAGTACAGTGGAGGACGCGCCGGAACGGACCAGACCCCGGCCAGCTTTCCTGGAGGGCTCCCATGCCTGCTGTGACCGTCGAGGACATCCTGGTCCTCCCCCGCGTCCCGGGGTCCGATCCGGCGACCGCCCGTACGCGCCCGGTCGTCTCGGTCACCACGGCGCCGCGCGGCTTCGAGGGCGAGGGTTTCCCGGTACGCCGGGCGTTCGCCGGGGTCGACCTGCGCGCCCTCGACCCCTTCATCCACATGGACCAGATGGGTGAGGTGGAGTACGCGCCGGGCGAGCCGAAGGGAACCCCGTGGCACCCCCACCGGGGCTTCGAGACCGTCACGTACATGATCGACGGCGAGATGGCCCACTCCGACTCCAACGGCGGCGGCGGGCTGATCACCAACGGGGACACGCAGTGGATGACAGCGGGCAGTGGCCTGCTTCACATCGAGACGCCGCCCGAGCACCTGGTCATGAGCGGTGGCCTGTTCCACGGCTTCCAGCTCTGGGTCAACCTGCCGAAGGTGATGAAGTTCGCGCCACCGCGCTACCAGGACATTCGCGCCACCAGCGTCGCCCTGCTCTCGTCGGCCGACGGTGGCGCCCTGGTACGGATCATCGCCGGTGAGGTCGCCGGACACTCCGGTCCGGGGTCCACGCACACCCCGATCACGCTCGTACACGCGACGGTCAGCCCGGGCGCGGCACTGTCGCTGCCCTGGCGTACGGACTTCAACGCCCTCGCGTACGTGCTGGGCGGCCGGGGCACGGTCGGCGACGAGCTGCGCCCGATCGAGGCCGGGCAGCTCGCCGTCTTCGGCGCCGGTGACACGGTGACCGTGGCCGCCGACGCGAGCCAGGAGAGCCGCAGCCCGCAGCTCGACGTCCTCCTGCTCGGCGGCCTGCCGATCCGCGAGCCGGTCGTCGCGTACGGCCCGTTCGTGATGAACACCAGGGCCGAGCTCGTCCAGGCGTTCGAGGACTACCAGGCGGGGCGCCTCGGCAGCATCCCCGCCGCCCACACGGACGTACGCGGCGAAGCCGACTGAGACCAACTCCCGCCGGCCGGGTGGGTGCTGCGGTGTCCCATACCATCGCAGCCCCCTCCCGGTCGGCGGGAGACCGCGCTGCCGGCGGGTCAGTCCGGCGGACCGCTCGACGGCCGGACCGCCGAGTCACGCGGTGCCTGGGCGCGTCGCGTGCGACGTCAGCGGTAGCCCAGCTCGCCGCACTCCTCTCGCTGCTCCCGCTGGCACTCCACAGCGCGCATCAAACCTCGCCTGACCTGCCCGAACGTCGTGGGGTCGAAGGACGCGAACAGCAGCACCGCGACGGAGCGGTGCCTGGCCCGAAGCTCGTGACGGCGCGGACCGAACCAGCGCATGGTCAGCACCACCACATGGACGTCGTCCAGCTCGTCGATCACGAACGTCCGAGGGGTAGGCCGGCGAGCGACGAAGACCTGGTCGGTAATCAAGACCTCAGGGCCCCGGTAGTAGATCGTCATCTCCCTGCCCTCTCGTTCCTTGCGAGCGGGGAGGAGGGTGCGCTCGCGGCGGAGTTGAGGCGCCAATGCCACCCGGTGGCCCGTCGGGTGCCGGTGCGTTCTCACCCACAGGCGGTTGTTTCTGACCGGTAACCTGAGTATGCGGCGCCGCATCACTGTCCGCTAGGCCACAAGTTGCCATATAGCAGATAGCGCTATACCTGTTCGTAATCTGGCCGTGACCTGGGCCGCACGAGCGCTGTCAGCAGGTCGCTCCCCCGTAGCGGTCAGCCGATCGGCGGAGTTGAGGCGCGTTGGAGACCTGGTCGTTGCACTGTCGATGCATCGTGGAGAGGTGCGCGTACGGACCCGGATCACCGAGCGGGGAGCCGACCAGTCGAGCTGGGGCCCCGGCGACCTACGGCCCGGTGATCCGAGGCGGGTGGGCAGCTACCGCGTCGTGCGGCGGCTCGGCGCCGGCGGCATGGGCACCGTCTTCCTCGCCCTCGACCGGCAACGCCGGCCGGTCGCGCTGAAACTGCTGCGCGAGCACCTGCGCGACGACCCGGTCCTGCGCGAGCGGTTCGCCGGTGAGATCGCCGCCGCCGCGCGCGTGGCCGGTCCGGGCACCGCGCGTGTCCTCGACGCCGACCCGGACGCCCGGACGCCGTTCCTGGTCACCGAGTACGTCGAGGGGATGTCGCTGCGCGACCGGGTGGACGGCGGTGGCCCGCTCGGCGCGTCCGACGCCCACGCGGTGGCGGTCGGCGTCGCCGCGGCGCTGGCCGCCATCCACGCCGCCGGTGTCGTACACCGTGACCTCAAGCCGCGCAACGTCATGCTGTCGCCGGTCGGCGTGAAGGTCATCGACTTCGGCGTCGCGGGGGCGATCGTCCCGATGGCGAACCCGGGTTCGCGCTTCGGTACGCCCGGCTGGCTCGCACCGGAGCAGATGGCGGGGCATCCGGGCGGGCCGGCGGCCGACGTGTACGCCTGGGGGCTGCTGGTCGCCTGGGCCGCCACGGGCCGCCATCCGGTGCCCCCGCACCGGCGGACCGGCGCACCCGACCTGTCGGGCCTGCCGCCCCACCTGCTGCCCGCGGTCCAGGCGGCGCTGCGACCCGCCCCCGCCGCCCGGCCAGGAGCCCGGGACCTGGTGGTGGGCCTGTGCGGCCCGGGCGCGCCGGCCCACGCGCCGACCCCGCCTCCCGGTGTTCCGGCCACCCCGCCGGCCCTGCCCCGGCGCCGCCGGTGGCGGCCGGTCCCGGTCGTCCTCGTCACCACGCTGCTGGCCGCGGGCTGGCTCGTCGCCAAGCGGCCCGACCGGGCGACCGGCACCGCCGACCCCGCCAGCCGGCCGGCGGCCGCCGCACCGCTGCCCGGCGCCACCCCGGTCGCGAAGCCGGCGACCTCCACCGCCAAGGACGGCAAACTCACGTTCACGGTCACCGGCGTGCATTGCGGGGACACGACCCTCGGCGACTGGCCGGTGCGCAAACAGGCAAAGGGCCGGTTCTGCCTGGTCGACCTGACCGTCACGAACACCGGCGGGCAGCACGCCGGCCGGGTCTTCATGGGCAGCCAGCGGCTGGTGGACTCGGCGGGCACGGAGTACTCCGGCGACGAGTGGGCCTGGGTCTACTCGCAGGCTTCCCGGCCGTTCACCGCCCCGGTCGACCCGGGCCGTACCGTCGAGGGCGCGCTGGTCTTCGACACGCCGGCCGACGCCCGCGCGACCCGGCTGATCGTCCGCGACTCGCCGCTGAGCCGGGGCACCAGCCTCCCACTGCCGTCCCGGTGACCGCTCACCGCCGTCGGCGGAACGTTCCCACCCGCTCCCGCTCCAGCACCTCCGCCGAGCGGCGCAACAGGGCGCTGGTACGGGTCGGTCGCCCGCCGCGCTCCTCCAGAGCCTGACTCAACCGTCGGATCAGTGCCGCGACCAGCGGGAGCGCGACGATCACCAGCACCCAACGCAGCAGCATTCTCGCCACCATGTCGTCCCGCCTCCGTTGCTTGCCCGGTGATACCGCTACCCGCCGAGCGGCCTCGACATGCGTGCGGCGGCCGGTCCGGTGCCCAGGCGAAGGAGTCGAACGCACCACTCAATCTGTGTGAACATCGGGCGGCTCGCCGGATTCCACTGTGCCCGGCGCCGACTCTTGGGTACGTTCGGAAGCGAAGCCGTCCACGGGTCCCGGGGAGCTTATGGCGAGCGTTCCGCAGCGTCGCACCAACGGCGCGACGATCCTGCACGAGGTGACCGAGGCCGAGGGGTACATCGCCTCGATCTGCTTCAAGACCGGGCCGCCGGCACTCGTCGGCGCGGAGCTGGAGTGGACCGTGCACGCCCGCGACGATCCCGAGGCTCCGCTCGACCCGGCGTCGCTGCGCCGGGCCCTCGGCCCTCACGCCCCACCGACCCTTGTTCCCGACGGCTCCCACCAGGCGTTACCCGGCGGCGGCCTGGTGACCCTCGAGCCGGGCGGCCAGGTCGAGATCTCCTCGGCCCCGGCCACCTCGCTGACCGTGCTGCGCGACACGGTCGACGGCGACATCGCCCACCTGGCCGAGCGGCTGCGCGCGGCCGGCCTCAGGCTCGGCGATTCCGGGATCGACCAGCACCGCCCGCCGCGCCGGTTGCTCGAAACCCCTCGGTACACCGCGATGCAGCGGGCGTTCGACGCGGACGGCCCGCACGGGCGCACCATGATGTGCAGTACCGCCGGGCTGCAGGTCTGCGTCGACGCCGGCGAACCGTCCGGGCTCGCGGCCCGCTGGGCGGCGGTGCACGCGCTCGGTCCCGCCCTGGTCGCCCTCTTCGCCACGGCCCGCCGGTACGCCGGCCGCGACAGCGGCTGGGCTTCGGCCCGAATGCGGACGTGGCTCGGCATGGACCTGCGGCGCACCGGTCCGGTCGGCGCCGCCGCCGATCCCGCGCTGGCCTGGGCGCGGTACGCCCTCGCAGCGCCGCTGCTGTGCGTACGCGGTCTCGGCCCGAACTGGGACGTACCGGCCGGCGTCACGTTCGCCGACTGGATCGCCGGCGCGCTCCCCCGCCCGCCGACCACCGACGACCTGGACTACCACCTCGGCACCCTGTTCCCGCCGGTACGCCCCCGCGGGTACCTGGAGCTGCGGTTCCTCGACACCCAGCCGGGCGGCGAGTGGTTCGCCCCGGTCGCGGTCGTGGCCGCGCTGCTGGGTGACGCCCACGCCCTGGACGAGGCGCGGGCGGCGTGCGAGCCGACCGAAGGCCGCTGGCGGGACGCCGCCCGGCTGGGCCTCGCCGACCCCGCGTTCGCGGCGGCCGCCGCCCGGGTGGCCGACGTGACGGCGCGGGCGCTCAGCGGGACCGACCTGTCGGTGACCGCGCAGGCCACCGTGCTTGACGTCCTCGACCGCCGACTCGCCGGCGGCCTCCCCCTGGGATCACGGAAGGATTTCGCATGACCGATGAGACCGAGCGGCTGCGCGATCGGGTCGCGGTCGAACTGGAGCGCACCCGGGCACGTACCGCGCTGCTCACCGACGCCGTGGACGACGACGACCTGGTCCGGCAGCACTCACCACTGATGTCCCCGCTGGTGTGGGACCTGGCACACGTCGGCAACCAGGAGGAGCTGTGGCTGGTACGCGACGTCGGCGGGCGTGACCCGGTACGCCGGGACATCGACGAGCTCTACGACGCGTTCCAGCACCCCCGCCGCGACCGGCCGCAGTTGCCGCTGCTCGGACCGGTGGAGGCCCGCGGTTACGTGCGGACCGTACGCGACAAGGTGCTCGACCTGCTCGACGCGGTGCCGTTGGAGGGCCGCCGGCTCACCACGGACGCGTTCGCGTTCGGGATGATCGTGCAGCACGAGCAGCAGCACGACGAGACCATGCTCGCCACCCATCAACTGCGGGTCGGCGCTCCCGTACTGACGGCACCGTCCCCGCCGGATGCCGCGGTACGGGTCGGCGATGAGGTGCTCATCCCCGGTGGCCCGTTCACCATGGGTACCTCCACCGAGGCCTGGGCGCTGGACAACGAGCGGCCCGCGCACACCGTCGACGTACCCGCGTTCTTCATGGACGCCGCGTGCGTCACCAACGGCGAGTACGCCCGGTTCATCGCCGACGGCGGGTACGACCAGCCCCGATGGTGGACGCCGGAGGGCTGGGAGCACCGGGTACGGGCCGACCTGACCGCGCCGATGCACTGGCTGCGCGACCGCGACTGGTGGGCGTACACCCGCTTCGGCCGGACCGAGGCCGTGAACCCCGACGAGCCGGTCGTGCACGTCTGCTTCCACGAGGCGCAGGCGTACGCGGCGTGGGCCGGCAAGCGGCTGCCGACCGAGGCCGAATGGGAGAAGGCCGCCCGCTTCGACCCGGCGACCGGGCGCTCCCGCCGGTACCCGTGGGGGGACGAGGACCCGCAGGAGCACCACGCCAACCTGGGCCAGCGCCACCTCGCCCCGGCGGTCGCGGGGGCGTACCCGGCCGGGGCGTCGCCGGCCGGCGTACACCAGCTCATCGGCGACGTGTGGGAGTGGACCGCCTCCGACTTCGCCGGCTATCCGGGCTTCGCCGCGTTCCCCTACCGGGAGTACTCGGAGGTGTTTTTCGGGCCGAAGTACAAGGTGCTGCGCGGCGGCTCGTTCGGTACCGACGCGGCGGCCTGCCGGGGCACGTTCCGCAACTGGGACTACCCGATCCGCCGACAGATCTTCAGCGGTCTCCGCTGCGCCCGCGACGCCCACCTGTCGGAGCTGGGCTGATGTGCCGTCACCTGGCCTACCTCGGGCCGCCGGTGCCGCTGGCCCGGCTGCTGACCGAGCCGCCGCACTCGCTGCTGCGCCAGTCCTACGCGCCCAAGGACATGCGCGGCGGCGGCACGATCAACGCCGACGGGTACGGCTTCGGCTGGTACCCGCAGGCCGCGGCGACCCCGCTGCGGTACCGGCGCAACTGTCCGATGTGGGCGGACGGCAACCTGGCCCCGGTCGCGGCCGGCGCGCGTTCGCGCGCCGTCCTCGCGGCGGTACGCAACGCCACGCCCGGGATGCCGGTGACCGAGACCGCGGTCGCCCCGTTCACCGACGGGCCCTGGCTGTTCAGCCACAACGGCGCCGTCACGGACTGGCCCGACTCGATGGCCAAGCTCGCCGGGCGGCTGCCGACCGGCGACCTGCTGACCCTCGACGCACCCAGCGACGCCGCGCTGCTGTGGGCGCTGGTACGGGCCCGGCTGCGGGCCGGCGCGCCGCTGCCCGAAGCGCTGGCGGAGACGGTCGCCGAGACGGCCGCAGCCGCGCCGGGATCGCGCCTCAACCTGCTGCTCACCGACGGTGCCCGGATCGCCGCCACCACCGCCGGCCACGCCCTGTCCGTGCGGCGGACCGAAGGATCCGTCGTGGTCAGCTCCGAACCACTCGACGACGACGCCGCTTGGGCGCCGGTACCCGACGGGAAGCTCGTCGTCGCCACCCCCGACGCCGTCGACATCACCGATTGGGGCAGGCAGTGACCGTACCCGAACTGGAGATCCACCTCGACGAGTCCGACCTGGCGCGGTCGCTGCGCGACGACGTCCGGGCCGGGCTGACCGCCCCCGCGAAGTGGCTACCGCCCAAGTGGTTCTACGACGCGCGGGGCAGCGAACTCTTCGAGGAGATCACCCGCCTGCCGGAGTACTACCCGACCCGCGCCGAGCGGGCCGTCCTCACCGCGTACGCCACCGAGATCGCGGACGTCACCGTGGCGAAGACCCTCGTCGAACTGGGTTCCGGCTCGTCGGACAAGACCCGCCTGCTGCTGGACGCCCTGTCCCGGCACGGCTCCCTCGGCACCTTCGTCCCGTTGGACGTCTCGGCGGCGGCGCTGCGCGACGCGGTGGCCGCGCTGACGGCGGAGTACCCGAACCTCTCGGTACGGGGCATCGTCGGCGACTTCACCCGGCACCTGCGCGTACTGCCCGGCGGCGCCACCCGGCTCGTCGCGTTCCTCGGCGGCACCATCGGCAACCTGCTGCCCGCCGAGCGCCGGGAGTTCCTGACCGCCCTGCGCGCGGTCCTCGAACCCGGCGAGTGGCTGCTGCTCGGCAGCGACCTGGTCAAGGACGAGCGGATCCTGCTGCCCGCGTACGACGACGCGGCCGGCGTGACCGCCGAGTTCAACCGCAACGTGCTGCGGGTGGTCAACCGGGAGCTGGGCGCTTCGTTCGATCCGGAGGCGTTCGACCACGTGGCGGTGTGGAATCCGGCCGACGAGTGGATCGAGATGCGACTGCGGGCCCGGGAGGCGATGCGGGTACCGATCGCCGGCCTGGACCTCGTCGTGGAGTTCGACGAGGGTGAGGAGGTACGGACCGAGATCTCGGCCAAGTTCCGCCGCGAGGGGTTGGCGCGGGAGCTGGAGTCGGCCGGGTTCGCGCTCCGGCGGTGGTGGACCGACCCGGACGGCCTGTTCGGCGTCTCGCTCTCCCAGGCCGTGTAGATCCTCACCACGTCGGGACGTCGTGGCCTCGGGGTGGTCTCGAGGCCACGACGTCGGGCAAGTTGTGACGATCTTGGTTAGCAGTGGGCGGCCGGAGGGTAGATCCCTGGTCGTACGCTCGGGCCTGAGCCGGCGGAAGGAACTGGTATGGAACCGGTAAAGCGATGGTGGCTGTGGCTGACAGCGGCGACGGCGGCGACCGTTGCCCTGTGGCTGCTGCCAGCGGCGGCCTGGGCGCAGAGCGGTCCCGGCGTGGCGCTGGTCGGCAACGAGCTGGCCCGCAGCCCGCGCCGCGGCGGCACCGGGCTCCTGGGCGGCTGCTGCTGCCTGGTCGTGGTGCTCGCGGTCGTGCTCGCCGTCATGCTGGTACGGCGCCGTCGCCAGCCACCGCCTCCCCCGCCGCCGGGGGCATAGGCTCCTCGACCGGTCCAAGCCGGACGGTTCGACCACCGACACCCACCTCATCACCGGTAGGACACCGCAGTCGGGCACCACTACCCGGCCCCCGCGCCGTCCCGCCTCTAGGCTTGGCTGCATGGTGACAGGCGAGGAGGCCGACGCCGGCTGCGTCATGACCAACCCCGACCCGGAGCGTCCGCCGATCTTCGGGCGGGAGTCCGAGGTGTTCCGCCTCGGCGCGGCATGGGCCGGGGCGACGCGGGGCCGACCGTCGCTCGTCCTGATCGCCGGCGAGGCCGGCATCGGCAAGAGCCGGGTCGCCGCGCAGGCGGCCCGGCTTGCCCGCCGTACCGGTGGTGTGGTGCTGTCGGCGCGCTGCCAGGAGGCGGAGCGGTCGCTGCTGTTGCAGCCGCTCGTGGAGGCCATCGGCGACCACGTGGCGAGTCTGGCGCCCGACACCCTGCGCCGGCTCGCCGGCCAGCGGGCCGCGACGCTCGCCGCGCTGATCCCCCAGGCCGCGTCGGTGTTCGGTCCGACGTCGGCGGTACCGGCGCTACGGCGGCACCTCGCGGACGCGGCGGTCACCGGCGCGCTACGGGACCTCGCAGCGCAGGAACCCGTCCTGCTGCTCCTGGGCGACCTCCACCACGCGGGGTCGACGACCGTCCGGCTGCTCCGTGAGCTGGCCCGCGGTACGGGTACCCGGCTGCTCGTCGTCGCGACCGTACGCACGCCGCAGGGCGACGCCACCCTCGACGCGCTCGCCGACGTCGCGGTCCGGGTGGACCTCGGGCCGCTGTCACCGGCGGCGGTCACGCGGTGGGCGGCCGACGCCGGCTGGTCCGGGCTCGACGCCGACCTCCGGTCCCGCACCCGCGGCCACCCACTGTCCGTACTGGAGGCGCTGCGGGCCCTGGACGCGGGCGCGGACGGGGTGCCGGAGTCGCTGGAGGCGGCGGTCCTGGCGCGGCTGCACCGGGTGGACGACGAGACCGCAGAGGTCCTGCGCGCCGCGGCCGTACTCGGGGTCACCGTGGACCCCGCGACCCTGGCCCGCCTGGTCGACCTGCCGCTGCCGGTGGCGGCCGGGCACTGCGAGGCAGCCCTGTCCGCCGGACTGCTGGCGCCGGCCGACGGCGGCTACGGGTTCACCCACGAGCTGGTGCGGGAGATCCTGTACGGCACGACCGCGGACCCGGTACGGGCCCGGCACCACGGCCGCGCCGCCGACCTGCTCGAACACCTCCCGGAGGCGATGGCGGGGCACGCGGCCGCCGTCGGGGACTGGTCCCGGGCGGCGCGCGGCTGGTTGCTCGCCGCCGTCGACGCCGCCGACCGCCAGGCCACTGCGGACGCGGAGGGTCTGCTGGTACGGGCCGTCGAGGCGGCCGACCGGGCCGGGGACGCGCCGCTGGTGGCGCTCGCGCAGAGCCGGCTACGGAAGCTCCGCGGGTCCTGACAGCGGGTACCGGTACAGGTTGGACTCCCGGCGCTGGAAGCCCAGCCGCTGGTACAGCCGGTTGGCGGCGATCCGCGACGCGCGGGAGGTCAGCTCGACCGACCCGGCGCCGGCCTCGCGCGCGAGCCGGAGCGCGGCGGTCGTGAGCTCGGCGCCGACGCCCTGCCCGCGCGCGCTGGAGTCGACCACCACGTCCTCGATCCGGCAGCGCACCCCGGTCAGCATGGGCACGGTGACCAGCGTGAGGGTGCCGACGATCCGCCCGGCTGACCGCGCGACCAGCACGGTGTTCGGCTCGGCGGCGACCACCCGACCCAGGGACGCCCGATCGGGTGGGTCGGCCGAGGACGACAACTGCGGAAGCAGCCGCGCGAACGCCGCCACGACCTCGTCGGTGACCTCCCGGATCGTCTCGATCTCCACGCGCAGACCCTATGCCACCGCGCCCGTTCTCCCGCTGGGTGTGACCCTCGTCCCGTCATTCTCGTCGATTCACCGTGTCGCAGCGGGTGTGGCCGGGTAACCCACCTACAGGCCGGCGGGCACGACCCGTTCGCCGCGACCCCGTACCGCACGGACCGCAGGAGGGCGCACACAATGACGACCATCGAAATCGACACCCGTGACCGGACCAACGTGGCGGGTGCCGACCGGATGCCCCTGATCGCGGTGTGCGTCATGGCTCTGCTCGGCCTTGCCGGCATCATCTCGATGACCGCCTGAGGCGCGCCGTCACGAAGCCGAGGGTGCCCGTGGCGGCGCCGAACAGTTCAGTCCGGTGAGGTTCTTGTCGGCCAGCGCCAGGTGCGTCTGCAGCACCGGCACCTGTGCCTTGGCGAACGCGCGGACCCGGGCGTCGTCGGCGTGTGCCGACATCAGCAGGTACATGCCGACATCGTCCTCGTGGTCGGCGTACATCACCGGCGCGTACGAGCAGTCGAACGGCCCGCCACGCAGGCTCTGCCAGATGGTGAGCACCTTCTGCTGATCGGGACCGGGACCGCTCGGCGGCGTCACTCCGAGACTACGGCCGAGCTGCTGCAACTGCTCGTACTCCTTGCCGTGGTCGCGGGCCATCCGCTCGCCGAATGCCCGTACCCTCGGGTTGGCGGCCCGGTCCGCGGCGAGCTTGCCGCTGACCACCTCGAACCGCGCGCCCTGGCCGGCGACGTTGAGGAAGGCCTTGTCCCGGGCGCTGAGCTGTCCACTGGGGACAGGGCCGTCCGGGGTGGGGCTGGCCGGTTGCGCCACCGCCGCGGTGGGGGCCGCTAGGGCCGCGCACACGGCGGCCACGATTCCAGCCACGAAGGGTAACCGCATGACAACCTCCGGTGGGGGCGCTTGTGGTACCGAGCTTGCCTTCACCGAGGTTGTGCACTACCCAGTAGTAACGGCGTGTACCACCACCGCGACCTAACGGCGGGTACCGCCACCACGGCCGGCCGCCCGCGCCTCCACCCGCCGCAACGCGTCGGCGTAGTCGTCCAGGGGCCGCATCGCCAGCGCCATCCGCAGGTGCGGCAGCGCCTCCCCCGGCTTCCCCAGGCGCTCGAGGGTGCGGCCGAGCACGAAGTGCGCGTAATGGTCGGTCGGGTCCCGGTCGATCAGCCAGCGCAGCTGCTCCTCGGCCCGGCGTAGCTGGGCCGAGTGGTAGTACGCCCGCGCCAGCAGCAGTCGTACGGACGTGTTGTCGGGCTCGGCCGCCACGACCGGCGCCAGCGTGTTGGCCGCGCCGATCGGGTCACCCGCGTCGAACGACCTGACGGCCCGCTCGTACTCCGCGTAAAGATCCACCGCACCGTCCCCCTTGAGGATCTCGTGTACCCCGGCAACAGCGCCTCCACCGTTCATGTTCCCAGTCGGCCGGGCGGGTACCGTTCGGCAATGGTCGAGATCGTGACGGCGTCGGAGAGCGAGGCGCGACAGCAGCGGGTCGCCGGAGCGCTCACCGCGGCGGGGCTCGGCCCCGGTGACCGGGTGGCGCTGCTGCTGGAGCCGTCCGCCGGCCTGCTCGCCGCCGTCCTCGGTGCGCTGCGCCGCGGCGTCATCCCGGTGGTGCTCGACCCCGCGCTGTCGGCAGCCGAGCGCGCGGACCTGCTCGCCGACTGCCGGCCGGGGCTCGTCGTGGACGACGCCGCCGCGCTCGACCGGCTGCTCGGCGGGCCGCCGGCCGAGTTGGCGCCGGTACCGCTGGGCCGCCCCATGCACTACACCTCCGGTACCACGGGGCGGCGCAAGGGCGTCTGGTCGGGCGTGCTCGACGAGCCTGCCGCCCGCGCACTGCTCGACGAGGAGGTCACGCTCTGGGGGTTCGGCCCGGACGACCGGCATCTGGTGTTCTCCCCGCTGTACCACTCGGCGCCGCTGCGGTTCGCCACGTCCACCCTGCTCAGCGGCGGTACGGTGATCCTGCCCGGCCGCTTCGATCCGGCGCGGGTGCTCGACGTGATCCGCCGAGCCCGGCCCACGACCGCGTTCTGCGTACCGACACAGCTGCGCCGGCTCCTCGCCGCCGCGGACGCCGGCCCCGGCCTGCCCGACCTCTCCGACTTCCGGCTGCTCGCCCACGCCGGCGAGCCCTGCCCGTACCCGCTGAAGCGCCGCGTCGTGGACACGTTCCCAGCGGGCTCGGTGTACGAGTTCTACGGCTCCACCGAGGGCCAGTTCACCGCCTGCTCCGCGGCCGAGTGGGAGAACAGGCCCACCAGCGTCGGGCGGGCGCGGCCGGGTCGGGCACTGCGGGTCGATGCCGACGGTGTCATCTGGTGCCGGGTACCGGCGCACGCCCGGTTCAGCTACTGGGGTGACCCGGCCAAGACGGCGGCCGCCTGGCACGGCGACGAGTTCACCGTCGGCGACGCCGGCCGGCTCGACGCCGACGGGTACCTCTACCTCGACGGCCGCCGCGACGACCTGGTCATCACCGGCGGCGTCAACGTGTACCCGCGGGAGGTCGAACTGGTACTCGCCGAACACCCCGGCGTCGACGAGGTCGCCGTGTTCGGCGTCGCCGACGAACGGTGGGGCCAGCGGCTGAGCGCGGCCGTGGTGGGGTCGGTCGCCGCCGAGGAGCTGGACGCGTACGCGCGCGAGCGGCTCCCGCCGGCTCGGCGCCCCAAGGACTACCACCTGGTGGCGGACCTGCCCCGTACCGGTACCGGCAAGGTCCGCCGCCTGGACCTGCCCGCCTACCTGGGGCTGACACCGGTCGGGGAGTGACGCCGCCGCTCGGTTGCGCGCCGCCACCCGATTGCGCCGTGGGCACCCGCCCGATTCCCCTCAGGTCACCCGGCTCGGCGCCGATAGTCCCGAACAGCCGGGGAGGGCCGAGGTGACACCGTGATCGGGATCGGGATGAGCGGCGGCGCGAGCGCGGTCAACGCGCTCGGGCGATCGGCTGCCGCCGTCCGGGCCGCGCAGGCCGGCCTGATCTCGGGACGGCGCATCAACTCGGCCGCCGACGACGCCGCCGGCCTGAGCACCTCCACCGCCCTGACCACCCGGGCGCGTGGGCTGACGGTCGCGGCGAAGGGCGTACGGGAGGTCATCGACGGCCTCACCGTCATCGACGGCGTGTTCGCAACCGTCACCGGCGTCCTGCAGCGGCTGCGTGACCTCGGCGTGCAGTCCGGCAGCGGGGCTCTCGGCCCGGACGACCGGGCCGCCCTCGGCGCCGAGTCGCGGCAGGGCCTGGCCCACATCGACGCGCTGCTGGCGTTGCGCCTGTCCGGCCGGGCGGTGTTCGCCGGGCAGCCCGGAACCGCCGTGCCGTACCAACCCGCCGTGGCGCCGGTCCCTCCGGTACCCGCGAAACCCGCGGTCCTGACCGGGTCACCGCTCGGCGCCTTCACGGTCGGCGGTGCCGCTCCCCCGGCCGCGGCCGGGGACGACCTGACCGTGTCCACCGGGGGCAGCAGCCTCACGCTGCACCTCGCACCGGGCACGTACGCCACCGCGCAGGACGCCCTGACCGGGGTACGGGCGGCGTGGACGACCGCCCTCGCCGGCGCCGACGCGGCGACCGCCGCGGCCGTGGCCGGGGTGACCTTCTCCCTCACCGCCGGCGGCGCGCTGACCGTGACCGCGGGCGACACCGGCCCGACGAGCAGCGTGACCGTGGCGGGCGGGGCCACGGCCGCGCTGGGCCTGGACAATCCGACGACGACCGTCGGGGCCGACGCCACACCGGGCGTCCCCGGCCGGCCGGAGGTACCCGCCCAGCGGGAGCAGCCACTGCGGCTGTACGTCCAGGAGGGACCGGACGCCGGCGACGGGTTCGACATCCTGATTCCGCTGCTCGACACGCAGGCGCTGGGGTTGACCGGCTGGGCGCCCGGTCAGGCGGGTATCGACGCCGTCGACAGCGCGCTGGCACAGGTGATGTCGACGCGCACCACGCTCGGAGCGCAGACGAACGCGCTGACCTCGTCGGCACGGCTCGCGGACGTCACCGCGGACAACCTGACCGAGGCGGCGTCCCGGATCAGCGACGCCGACCTGGGCGCCGCCTCGGTGCAGCTGGCTCTCGCGCAGAGCCGGTTCTCCGCCGGGATCGCGGTGCTGTCCACCGCACGGGCCGCGCACGCGGACCTGATCCAGCGACTGTTGGGCGGTCTCGGCCGCCGTGGATCCCTGCTCGACCTCGCGGCGTGACGAAGTAAAAGCCCCTGCAACCGGTCCGCACCCGTCGTTCACCCGGGCCGCTACGGCGATCGGATGTCCTGATGATCCATTGATCGTGCGTCGACGGGGAGGACCGCGCGTGAAGACCAACAGGCTTCGAAGAAGGCTCATGGTCGGCGGTCTCGCCGCCGTCATGGCCGGCACGGCGACTGCGGCCGTGGCGATATCGCGCCCGGACTATCTGCCGTTGCGGCCCCTGCAGCAGCCCCAACCCGCTGCCGACTCGTACCAGCACGTGCTGGTTGACGTACCGGCAGGCACGCCGATCGTGCCGGCGGGTCGGACCGCACCGGCGGGGAACGCCGGACCGGCGGACGCCGGTGTCGACCTGGCCGCGCTGTCCCGGCTCCAGGGCCGGGTGGACCGCCTCGAACGCGACCAGAACGGCCGGGTGCTGGCCATCCTGACCGACGGCAGCAGCGTCGACGTGACAGCCGGCGCCGGGGCGGTGCCGACCTCGCCGGCCACGAGCAAGGCCGCCGCCAAGGACGTACCCGCACCGCTGCTGGCCCTGGCGTCCAACCCGGACGTGGTGGACCTCGAGCCGGTCAGCCCGACCACCTGGAAGGTGACCGGTAACCTGCCGGCCGACCGGGTGTCCGCGCTGTCGGGCCTGCCCACCCGCTCGGACGTGCTGTTGCAGGCCACCGCGGACGACACGTACCGCTCGTCGCTGTGGGCGCTGGAGAACAAGGGCGGCACGGTCGGCGGCTACCCGGCCGTCGCGGACGCGGACGTCGACGGGGTGGAGGCCAACCGGCGCGGTACCGGTACCGGCGTCATCGTCGCCGTGGTCGACACCGGCGTCCAGAACAACCACCCCGACCTGCCGCCGCTGTGGCGCAACCCGAACGAGGTCTGCGGCAACGGCGTCGACGACGACCGCAACGGCTACGTCGACGACTGCGAGGGCTACGACTTCGTCCACAACGACAGCACCATCTACGACCCCGCCGACAGCAACGACCACGGCACCCACGTGGCCGGCACGATCGCGGCCGTCCCGAACAACGGCCAGGGCACCGCGGGCCTGGCCCCCGGTGCGACGATCATGTCGCTGAAGGTCAGCGCCAACGGATCGATGTGGAATTCCGACGTCGCGCGGGCCATCCGGTACGCCGCCGACAACGGCGCGAAGGTCGTCAACGCCAGCCTGGGCAACAAGCCCGGCTCGACGCCGATCGAGGCCGTGCGGGACCTGCAGGACGCGATCGCGTACGCGGGCAGCAAGGGCGTCGTGGTCGTCGCCGCGGCCGGCAACGACGCCACCAACACCGACGCAGCAGCCGTCTGGCCGGCCGACCTGCCGCTGGACAACATCGTCTCGGTGGGCGCGTCGACCGCCGCCGAGGGTATCGCCGGCTTCTCGAACTACGGCGCGACCACGGTCGACCTGTTCGCGCCCGGCCACTACATCGTCTCCACCGTCCCCAACGGGTACGCGTCGATGCAGGGCACCTCGATGGCGGCACCGCACGTGGCCGCCGCCGCGGCGCTGGTGATGTCGGCGGATCCGGGAATGCCCCCGTCCGAGGTGCGGCAGCGGCTGATGGACACCGCGGACCGGGTCGGCGTGTACAGCGGGAAGTCGGTCACCGGTGCCCGGCTCAACGCCGACCGCGCGCTCGCCGCGAGCGGGTTCACCGTCGACGCGGCCGCGTTCAACGAGTTCACTCCGGACACGCCGCACACCGGCACCCTGACCGTCAAGGCGGCTGCGGGCGCGGTACCGGCGGGGACCGCGGTCACGCCGCGGGCGACGCTGCTCACCAACGTCGACGGCACCACCTACGCCGTGCTCGACCAGCCGGTGACGCTGAACGGCGCCGAGGTCACCACCGACGCCAACGGCCAGTTCCTGCTCGGCCCCGAGGCCGGTGTGGACGGGGCGGACACCACCCTGACCGGCGACGGCATCCGGGTGGCGGTCGGTACGACGCTGCCCGCCGGTGACTACGCCGTCGTCGTGGACCTGGTGTCGGTAGCCGACCCCGGGTACGCGTACGGCCGGTCGAACGCGGTCGTCTTCACGGTCGGCGAGCCGCGCACCACCGCTCCGGCGCCGGGCGGCCCGACGCCCGCGCCGACGACCACCACGCCGGCCGGCAGCACACCGCGGCCCGGTACGACCACGCCGACGACGACCGCGCCCAAGCCGGGCACAACCACGCCTGCGCCGACGGCGCCCGGCACGCAGCCGACGAGCGGCCCCCGGCCGACGACCGGCCCGACGACGGCGCCCGGCACGAGCCCGAAGCCGGGTACGGGCACCAGCCCGCAGCCGGGAACCGGCACCAGCCCGAAGCCGGGCACGGGCACCAGCCCGCAGCCGGGAACCGGCACGAGCCCGCAGCCCGGTACGGGTACCAGCCCGCAGCCGGGGACCGGGACCACGCCGAAGCCGACCACCGCCCCCCAGCCGGGCACGACTGTGACGGCACAGCCGACGGCCCCGGGTACCAAGCCCACGACGCCCGGCCCGACGCAGACCACGGCTCCGGCGCCGGCACCGTCGCCGGTCACCGGGAACGGCATCACCATCACGTCGGTGACGCCCGCGAACGGACCGGCCGGCGGGGGTACCGCGGTGATGATCACCGGATCCGGCTTCCCCGCCTCCCCGGTGGTGAAGATCGGCGGGGTCGGGGCGTACGTGTCGAGCCGCGGTCCGGCCAGCCTGACCGTGATCACGCCGCCGGGTACGGCCGGCTCGATCGTCGACGTGACGGTCGGTGACCCGACCGGCAAGTCGGTGACGATGGCGAAGGCGTTCCGCTACGACGCGGTGTCCGGTGCGACCCCGGCGCCCACCACGCCGGCTCCGGGCAGCTCAACCCCGGGGACCACCCCGAAGCCGACGCCGGCCGGGCCGACCGGGGCAACCCGGCGTGACCCGCTCAAGCTCGGCGCGGCGACCGAGCGCAACGGGCTGAAGCTGGCGCCGGTCCTCAACCCGCCGGCAGGGCTGTGGGCGGCGACCCGCTGCCAGACGGTGCAGTGCCGGGGCGTACAGATCTAATGGTTGGTTGAAGGGCACCGTGGCGACACGGTGCCCTTCAACCATGCCCCTCATCGTTACGGCCGGGTCAGCGGATTCCCGCCCGCCGCAGGGTCAGCGCCAGCCGCTGGGTGTGCGCGACGACGGCCTTGGCCACCCGCTCCAACTCCTCGCCGCCTGCCAGTTCCGAGGGCATAGAACAGCTGATCGCGTCCGTGGCCGGGATCCGGTAGTCGACCGGGGCGGCCACGCACGCCACCCCCACGGTGCCCTGCTCCCGCTCGAAGGCCCAGCCCCGTACCCGTACCTGTTCCAGCTCGCGGTGCAGCGCCTCGCGATCGGTGATGGTGTTCGCCGTGTGGGCGACGAGATCGGCCGAGACCAGCGCGTCCACCTCGTCGGTGGTCAACTGCGCCAGCAGTGCCTGCCCCAGCGCGGTGAGGTAGCCGGGCAGCCGCCGCCCGACCCGCGGGATGACCCGTACCGAGTCGCGCGACTCGCGGGAGGCGAGGTAGATGATGTGGCCGTCGTCGCGGCGCGCGTAGTGGATGGTGTACCCGACCTCCCCGCGCAGGTCCTCGAGGGCGTCGTGGGCGTACGGCAACGCCGGGTCCTTGTCGAGGTAGGCGGTGCCGGAGAGCAGCGCGTGCGGTCCGATTCCGATCGCCGACCCGCCGTCGTCGGACTCGACCCACTTGAGGTCGCGCAGCGTGCGTACCAACGCGTGCAGGCTGGAGCGGGGGTACCCCACACGATCCTGGAGCTCGGAGAGCGTGAGCTTGTGCGGCGACGCGGCCAGGGTCTCGAGGATGCGCACGGTGCGCTCCGCGGACTTGACCAGGTGACCGCGGTCGTCGCCGGGCTGCGCCATCTCCGTTTCCCGTCTCTACATGTTTCGATGTGTTGACCGTCATGGTACCGATCGATACCTTGGCCCTATAGCTTCCAAGTCCACGGAAGCTGTCCACATATGTAGACAGGAGGCGGCGTGTCAATCACCGGGCTGCTGTCTTTCCCGCTGACCCCGTTCGCCGCCGATGACACCGTCGACGTCGACGTCTTCGCCGAGCACGTGTCCCGGCAGCTCGACGCCGGCCCGGGCGGGCTGTTCGTCGCGTGCGGCACCGGCGAGTACACGGCCCTGTCGCTGGCCGAGTACCGCACGGTCGTCGCCACGGCGGTACGGCTCGCCGCCGGTCGGGTACCGGTCTTCGCCGGTACCGGCGGAGGCCCGCAACAGGCCCGCGAGTTCGCCCTGGCCGCGGCCGACAGCGGAGCCGACGGGCTGCTGCTGCTCCCGCCGTACCTGGTGCGGTCCACCCCGGCCGGGCTGGTGCGGCACGTCCGCTACGTCGCCGGGGCCACGCCGCTGCCGATCGTCGTGTACCAGCGCGACAACGCCGTGCTCGACCCGGCCGCCGCGGTCGAACTGCTGGACGTGCCCACGGTGGCGGGAATCAAGGACGGCCGCGGCGACGTCGTCGCGATGCTGCGCCTGGTCACGGCGGTACGCGCCAGCGGGCACCCGCGCGCAGCGGAGTTCTCCTTCCTCAACGGGCTCCCCACCGCCGAGATGTCGGTACAGGCGTACCGGGCGATCGGCGTCGACAGCTACTCCTCGGCGGTGCTCTGCTTCGCCCCCGACATCGCCACGGCCTTCCACCGCGCCGTCGGCGCCGGCGACGACGCCCGGGTACAGGCCCTGCTCACGGAGTTCTACCTGCCGTTCGTGGCGCTGCGCGACCAGGTCCCCGGGTACGCGGTGGCGCTGGTCAAGGCCGGCGCGCGACTGTCCGGACTGAGGGTGGGCCCGGTACGCCCGCCGCTGGTCGACGCCGGCCCCGGGCACGTCGAACAGTTGGCCGCCATCATCGAGCGGGGCCGGGAGGCGCTCGCATGACCGAGCGGGTGACCGAGGTCGTCGTCACGCCCATCGCGTTTCCGGACCCGCCGCTGCTGAACGCCACCGGGGTCCACCAGCCCTGGGCTCTGCGGACCATCGTCGAGCTGCGCGTCGGCGACGACCTGGTCGGCCTCGGCGAGACGTACGGTGACGCGCCCCACCTGGAACTGGTCCGCCGGGCCGCCGAGGCCGTCGTCGGGGTGGACCCGTTCGACCTGGCCGACCTGACCCGCCGGGTCTCGGCCGCGGTCGGCCGGGTCGACGTGCCCGACCTGCACGGGCTGACCGGCCACTCGACCGTGAAGAAGACGGTACTGCGGGTCCTCTCCCCGTTCGAGGTGGCCAGCCTGGACCTCCAGGGCCAGCTGGTCGGCCGTCCACTGTGGGCACTGCTCGGCGGCAGGGCGCGCGAGTCGGTGCCGTTCTCGGCGTACCTGTTCTACAAGTGGGCCGCACATCCCGGCGCCGAGCCGGACGAGTGGGGTGAGGCGCTCGACCCGGCCGGCATCGTCGCTCAGGCCAGGCGGATGATCGACCGGTACGGCTTCACGTCGATCAAGCTCAAGGGTGGGGTCTTCGAACCGGAGCAGGAGATCGAGGCGATCCGGGCGCTGCGCGCGCAGTTCCCCGACCACCCGCTGCGACTGGATCCCAACGCCGCCTGGAGCGTCGACACCTCGATCAAGGTCGCGCGCGAGACCGATGGGCTGCTGGAGTACCTCGAGGACCCGACGCCGACCATCGAGGGCATGGCTGCCGTCGCCCGCGAGGCATCGATGCCGCTGGCCACCAACATGTGCGTGATCACGTTCGCCGACGTGAAGCCCGGCTTCGAACGGCGCGCCGTCGGCGTGGTCCTCTCCGACCACCACTTCTGGGGCGGGCTGCGTGCCTCCCAGCGACTGGCCGGCATCTGCGCCACCTGGGGCGTGGGGCTGTCCATGCACTCAAACAGCCACCTTGGCATCAGCCTGGCCGCCATGGCCCACCTGGGCGTCGCGACACCGAATTTGACGTACGCGGCCGACACGCACACCCCCTGGCAGCTCGGGGTGGACGTGGTCGAGCAGCCGCTGTCCTTCGTGGACGGTGCGGTCACCCCGCCGGACGCGTCCGGCCTCGGCGTGACCCTGGACCGGGACGCCCTGGCCCGGATGCACGCCGACTATCTGCGCTGCGGCATCCGGCAGCGCGACGACGTCGGGTACATGAGGCAGTTCCAACCCGACTACGAACTGCGCAGGCCACGGTGGTGAGTGGCCGGATCGCGGGGCACGCGTACCCGTGGGACGTGCTCGGTGACCCCGACTTCGTCGGCCGGGTACGCGAGATCGGCGTGGACACGGTGACGCTCGCGGCCGCGTACCACTCCACCCGGGCGGCCACTCCCCTGCACCCGGCACACCAGGTCGTCACGGCCGACCACGCGGCGCTGTACCGGCCGGTCCGGGAGGAGGCGTGGCGCGGCAGCCGACTGGCGCCGCTCGGCCCCCGCTGGATGGCCGAGCCCGACCCGTTCGCGACCGCCGCCGCGAGCCTGCGCGCGGCCGGGTTGACGGTGGCCGCCTGGATCGTGCTCACCCACAACACCCGGCTCGGGGCCGCCAACCCCGACCTGGCAGTCGTCAACTGCTTCGGCGACGCGTACCCGTACGCGCTGTGCCCGACGCACGAGGAGGTGCGCGGGTACGCGGCGACCCTGGCGGCGGAGGCGCTGCGGGGCGTACCGGTCGACGAGGTGTCCGTGGAGGCGTGCGGCCAGCTCGGCCTGACCCACCTCACCCACCACGAGAAGACCGACGGGGCGTGGACGCCGTACGCGCAGCGACTGCTGTCGGTCTGCTGCTGCGCCGCGTGCCGGGCCGGGTGGCGCGAGCGCGGTCTCGACCCGGACCGCGTGGTCTGCGGCCTGCGCGCCGCGGTCCACGCGGACGCTCTCGGTGAACCCTCCGATGTGGACGACCTCGACGAGGTGCTGGCCGCCCGGCACGCCGCCACCGACGCGCTGCGCGCCCGGGTGCTCGCGCGGGTACGCGAGGAGGCTCCCGGCGCGCCGGTGACGCTGCACGCCCACCCCGACCCGTGGGTGACCGGCGCGTCGCCGGGGCTGACGCCCACCGCCGCGGCCGACGTCGACGCGGTCCTCGTACCCTGCTGGTCGCCTCAGCCCGCCACCGCCGACCTGGTGGCGCGCGCGGCGTCCGCGGGCCGGCCGGTGGACGCGTACGTCACGGTGCTGCCGCCTGCCGACCCGGACGACCTGCCGGCCCACCTGGACCGGCTGCGGGCCGCGGGCGCGTCCCGGCTGAGCCTGTACCACCTGGGCCTCGCACCCGCCTGGCGGCTACCCGACCTGCGGGGGATGGTGGAGACCTGGCGCTCCCCGTAACGCCGACGGGCTTACCAGCTGAACACCTCGCCGCGGGCCGAACCACCGGGCGTGGGCGCGTAGTACTTCCAGCTCAGCACGACGACGTACCGGTGACCGTGCGGCGGCTGGTGGTCGAACGGCCCGCAGCTCATCTCCGGCGCGGCCTGTGTGGGCGCCAGGCCGGGGCACGTGTTCGTCGCCACCGCGGCGTCGGTGTCGGCGTCGTGCAGGGCCACGGTCAGGTCCACCCTCATGCCGGACTGCCCGCCCAGCATGGAGGCCTTGATCCGCACCGCCGGACCGGTGGTGTAGCACGGCCGGACCAGCGCCCCCTGGTTGCCGCCGGCGTACGCGATGCGCGTCGAGCACTGCCACGCGCCGAACACCGGCGGTAGCTTCACCGCCGCGCTGCCGCCGACTCCCCCGGGTAGCGCCGTCCGGCTCCTGGCGGACGCCGACGGCGCCGGCGAAGGCGTGGCCGCGACCGCGCTCGCGGCCGGCGCGCTCGGTCGGGAGGCGGCGTGGGCGCCTGCCGGACCGGACGGGCGGGCGGCGTGCCCCGGTTCGTTCCGGAGGTACCCGCCGAGCAGATGCCGCCCACCGAACCCGGCGACCCCGGAGACCACCACCGCGGCGGCGACGATCCAGGCGGACAGGGCCACCCGGCGGGGCCGGCGACCGGCACCGCGGATGTCGTCGGCGAGTCTCGGCAGTGACGCCACGCCGGCCGACTCGAGCGCGAGCCGCCGCAGGTCGACCGCGAGGGCCGCGGCCGACGGGCGGCGGGCCGGGTCGCGGTTCAGACAGGCCTGGATCACCGCCCAGGCCCGTTTCGGGATGCCGGCCCGCTTGCGCGGCGCACCCCGCAGGTGCCGGACCAGGATCGTGCTCTGCAACTGGTCGGCGTACGGCGGCCGCCCGAGCAGCAGCTCGTAGAACATCACGCCCAGGGCGTACACGTCGACGGCCGGGCCGGGCAGGCCACCCTCGATCAGCTCGGGGGCCATGTAGTTGGGGGTACCGATGACCGCCCCGGACGTGGTCATCCCCGGCTCGTCGAGGACCCGCGCGATGCCGAAGTCGGTCAACCGGGCCCGCGGGCTGCCGTCCAGCGCCCGGTCGACCAGGACGTTGTCCGGCTTGAGGTCACGGTGCACCACCGACCGTACGTGGGCGGCGTTCAGCCCGTCGGCCACCTGCGCCAGCAGCGTCGCCGCCTCACCCATCGGCAGGGTGCCCCGCTGGGCGAGGTACTCGCGCAGGTTCCCGCCGTGCACCAGGTCCATGACCAGCGCCAGCATGCCGTCGGCGGTCGCGATCAGATCGCGTACCCGCACGATGTTGTCGTGACGCAGGGACAGCAGAATCGACCGCTCCTGCAGGAACCGCGCGACCGCCTTCGGGTGCCCGACCTGCTCCTCGTGGAGGACCTTGACGGCGACCTCCCGGCCGCTGGCACGGTCACGCCCCCGCCACACCGTCGCCGCCGCGCCGCTGCCGATCTCCTCAAGTAGGTCGTACGAGCGGTCCTCGATCGTGCCGTCGGGCGTCAGTACGCGACCGCTGCACGCGGTGGGCGTGTCCGCGCCCGCGGTTTCGCTCTTCACCTGTCCTGAGTCCTCGCCTCGTCGCCAGATTCTCATCCGGGACGTTCAACGCACGAACGGCGGTTACGGTACGGGTGGATTGGCATCGACCTCGAACGGGTATCGACCGGGCATGCGTATCGGAGGTGTAGAGGTCCGCCCGCTCGGCGGCGGCCTGGGCTGCCTGCTGATGATCCTGTTCTCGATCGTCGCCTCGGTCGTGCTGACCGTGCTCGCCAACCTCGTGCTGCGCTGAGCGTCAGCCGGGCGTCACCGGGACAGGGCGCCAGGGCGAGCACCGGCGAGCTCCGCCAGGGCCGCCGGGTCGTCGCCGGCCGAGCCCAGCCCCACCGCGGCGGCGCCGGCATCCAGGAACGCCCCGGCGTTGACGGGGTTGAGCCCGCCGGTGGCGACGAACCGCACCTGCGGGAACGGCCCGCGGATCGCGGAGAACCACTGCGGCCCGAGGCTGACCGCGGGGAACGCCTTGAGCCAGCGACAGCCCAAGTGGACGGCGCGATGCACCTCACTCGGGGTCGCGACGCCGGGCACGTGCGGCAGGCCGATCTCGGCGCTGGCGGCGACGACGTCCGGGTCGAGCCCGGGCGCCACCGTGAAGACCGCACCCGCGTCGGCCGCGACCCGGACCGCCTCGGGTGTGACCACGGTGCCGGCGACCACCCCGAGCCCGCGCTCGCGGCTGGCCTCCACCGCCGCGCGCAGCGACGGCACGTCGTCGGGCGTACCGATCGTGACCTCGATCAAGGGCACCCCGGCGGCCCACGCCGCCTCGGCCCGTTCGACGGTCTGCTGCGGGCCCAGCGCCCGCAGGATCACCATCACCCGTACGCCGTCGAGCATGCCGTCCAGTGTGGTCATCGGGTCCTCCCGTGGGCATCGACGCCAATCATGCCGCGCGCATCCGGTCGCGGCCACCCCCGGCGGAGATCGAC
The DNA here is from genome assembly GCF_016863255.1 of Planosporangium mesophilum. Classification (GTDB taxonomy): domain Bacteria; phylum Actinomycetota; class Actinomycetes; order Mycobacteriales; family Micromonosporaceae; genus Planosporangium; species Planosporangium mesophilum. The sequence goes on along the minus strand of NZ_BOON01000008.1, from coordinate 33,946 downwards.
TACGCGGCCAACTGGTCCCGGCCGCGGTGCTTGGCGGCGTACAACTGCCGGTCAGCGGCGTCGAAGAGGTGGCCAGCGACCATGCCGTCACGAAGCGCGGCGGCACCCATACTGACGGTCACGCGCATGCCGGGCGCGATCTCGTGCCAGGGGTACGTGGCGACGCTGCGGCGGATCCGCTCGCCGATACGGGCGGCGGTGGCAAGGTCCCCGGGCACGAAGATCGCGAACTCGTCGCCGCCGAAGCGCACCGGCACGTCGGCGCGCCGGCAGTGCCCCTGCAGCGCCCGGGCGATCTCGACGAGGACCCGGTCGCCGACGCCGTGCGAGTACGTGTCGTTGATGTCCTTGAACTTGTCGACATCGACGAGCAACAGGACGAGCCGGTTCGGCCTGGATTCGACGCCCCGGTCGAGGAGGGCCATCTGCTGGTCGAACCGGCGGCGGTTACCCAGGCCGGTGAGCGGGTCCTGGAACGCCGCCGCGTCCGCGCGGGTCCACTCCGCCTCCAGCTCCATCCGGCGGCGGGCCTGCCGCAGCATCGCGATCCGCTCCAGCCGCAGGCTCCAGAGGTGCTGGGCCTGCGCCCGCAGTGCGGTCAGCACGTGCCGCCCCGCCTCGGGATGCTCGGCGACGGCCAGCAGCGCCAGCTCGTGCTGAATGATCAACCGCTGGGTCGTCTGCCCGGCGCTCGCGGTCAGCTCCTCGGCGGCCACGAACTCCCGCCGCGCCTCGCGGTAGTCACCCCGCGCACGCAGCGCAATGCCGTACGCCAGGTGCGCCAGCCTGGCCTCGTGGAACTGGCCCCGGTCCCGCATCGGAACGATCATCGGCCCGGCCAGCGCCACGGCTTCGTCGACCTGGCCGAGCTTGACGAGCGCGATCGCGAGCAGTGCGGTGGCCAGCGGTGCGTCCGCCGGGTGGCCCGCGCGGCGGTACACCTCCACCCAGTACCCGAGCAGCCGCTCGCTGAGCTGGTACCGGCTGATCGCCTCGTCGGCGCGGCCGATGTGCTCCAGGCGCAGGGCCCACTCCACCAGGAACTCGGCGCGTTGCAGCTCACCGGCCTCACGGTCGGGGTGGCCCTCCGGGCGACCGTCCGTCATGCTCCGCGCCGACGTGTCGGCCAGCTCGTACAGCTCGGCGGCGCGGGCGGCGTCGCCGAGCGAGGACAACGCCGACAGGTAACGGGCATGGGCTCGCGGGGCCTGGTCCAGCAGGATGATCGCGCGCGCCACCGACTGGAGCCCCTCATCCAGGCGACCCAGCCGGATCAGGATCTCGGCGACGTCCGCGAGCGTCTTCGCCTCGTCCACGGTGTTCCCGGCGGCCCGGTGCTGCCGCAGCAGGGACTCACCGGCGGCCAGCGCCTCCTGCAGCCGGCCCAGCCCGATCAGGGCGTACATCCGGGTCTGGACCGCGAACTTCAGGCCTCGGGCGTCGCCGGCCAGTCGCGCGATCAACTCGAAGACGTCGGCGGCCCGCAGCGCCTCAGGGTTGCGGCCCTTGATGGTCAGCTCGTGCATCCGCATGACCAGGACCTTGAAGCCGCCGAGCGGGTCCGGGAAGACGGGCAGGCGACGATCGTCGACGCCTGTGCCCATGTCGTCCTCCTCGCGAGCGGCCGCTCCCGTACGCGCGGAGAACGATCCTTGGCGCAGGTCGGCAGCGAAGAGGCCGGAATGAGGATTTGTTGACTAGATCATCCGGTTCGGGGGCCCCCTCCACCCTGGTCACGCCGCCCACCCCACCGGTGCCTGCCGCGCGCTTTGCTCTGCTGCCGGATAGTCATCAGGCGTAGCGCTGCTACCGGTGATGCCGAAGCGGGAGCAGAGCAAAGCGCGCGGCGGAAGCAGGCGCACCCCGCCCGTTACCGGCGGTACCTTCGCCCGGTGACGGTGTCCGGCGACCGCGTACGTCTACGGTCCCGGCCGGCAAGCCCGAGCAGCCGTGCCCCCCTGGGTCTCAGGCGCCCCGCCCGGTCTTCTCCTGCAGTTCGTCGATCTTCTTCGACGCCTCGGCCTTCGTCGGGGTCTCGGGGACCTGCTCCCCCGCCTCCGTCGCCAGGGTCTCCAGGTAGGACCGCTGGGCGCCGGTGGGCGGCTCGTCGCCGGTCTTCCAGTCGTCCGGGTCCTTGATCGCCGACTGCGGGTTCTCCTGCGGGTCGCTCATTTCTCCACCTTTCGGATGCTCGAACACCTGTTCCCATACCCGTATGCGGAGCAAGGCATGCATGGCATCTGAGACGCGGGGTAACCGCCGGGCATGACGGTGAACCCGATCCAGCTGCAGAAGTTCCTCAAGGGCATCGACTACCCGGCCGACAAGAACACCCTCCTGCAACGCGCCCGGGAGAACGGCGCCGACGACAACGTGGTGCGCACACTGCAGGAGCTGCCCCGGGACCGGTTCAACTCCCCCAACGACGTCAGCGAGGCCGTCGGCGACATGCGTTAGACCTCGTCCTCCTGGTCGACGTCGCCCTCGGCCTGGTCCCGGTCCCGGGCCTGCTCGACCTGGGGCGACGTCGCGTCCTCAGCCGGGATGTCGCCGGCCTCCGGGACCTGCAGCGACGGAACCTGTTCCTCAGTCATGCCACCGCTCTACCCCGCGTGGCTCTACCGCAACCCCGGCACCGGAGGCTCCCCGCCGTCCCAACGGATCAGCCGGCGCGCCTTGCCGACCTCCGTGCGCGGCAGCTGCCCCGGCTCCACCAGGACGACCTCGCAGGACAGGCCGAGCCGCTCCCGCAGCGCCCCGCCGAGCCGGGCGGTGACCACCTCGGGGGTGAAGTCCCCCGCCGCTTCCGCACAGACCGCCAACCTGGGCTGCGCGGTCCGCGCGTCGACCACGAGAAGGTACTGGGGCGCGACGGCCGGGTCGGCCAGGACGACCTGCTCGACCTCGCTCGGGTACACGTTGACGCCGCGGATGACCAGCATGTCGTCGACCCGCCCGGTCAGCTTGCTCATCCGTACCGTGGTGCGCTTGCCCGGACCGGGCGCGCGGTTCAACCGGGCCAGGTCGCCGGTGCGGTAGCGCAGCAGCGGCAGCGCCTCCTTGGTGAGCGTGGTGAAGGCCAGCTCGCCGAGCTGCCCGTCGGGTACGGGCTCGCCGCTGAGCGGATCGAGCGCCTCCACGTAGAAGTGGTCCTCCTGGACGTGCAGCCAGCCCTCGGAGTCGAGCGTCTCGCAGGCCACGCCGGGGCCGGTGATCTCGGACAGGCCGTAGATGTCGAGTGCCCGGATGCCGAGCAGCCGCTCGATCTGTACCCGCATCGCATCGGTCCACGGCTCGGCGCCGTGTACCCCGACCCGCAGCCCGGTCTCCGCCGGCGCCACGCCCGCGGCCGCGAACGCCTCGCCCAGGTAGATCGCGTACGAGGGGGTACAGGTGAGGACGTCCGGGCGCAGGTCCTGAATGAGCCGCAGCTGCCGCTGGGTCATGCCGGCCGAGACGGGTACCACGGTCGCGCCCAGCGCGCCGGCCCCGTGGTGCACCCCGAGGCCACCGGTGAACAGGCCGTACCCGTACGCGTTGTGGATCAGCGACGAGCGGGTGGCGCCCGCACCGACCAGCGACCTCGCCATGACGTTGGCCCAGGTCGCCACGTCGCCCGCGGTGTACCCCACCAGCGTCGGCCGGCCACCGGTACCCGACGAGCCGTGGATGCAGGCCACCTCCTCGGCCGGTACTGCGAGCATCCCGAGCGGGTAGTGCTCCCACAGGTCGGCCTTGGTCGTCTGGGGCAGCCGGGGCAGGTCGGCCAGGCTCAACCCGGCACCGGAGTCGACGCCGGTGGCGCGCAGCCGGCGCCCGAGCACGCCGTCGGCGGCCAGCAACCGGTCCACCAGTCCCCGCAGCCGTTCGGTCTGCAGGGCGGTCCGCTCATCGGCGGACATGGTTTCGGCGGGATCGAAGACAACATCGGCGGTGTCTGCGGGCGGATTCATGGTCACACCCTAGGGCGGGCCCATCGGCACTGGTATCGATCACTCGTTCGGAGGACCGTCGAACTGGGAGGGGTGACGATGGGACAGACGCTGCGGCTGGGGCGGGTGGCCGGCATCCCGGTCGGGGTGCACTGGTCGGTCCTGGTCATCATGGCCCTGCTGGTGCAGGGGCTGGCCACCTCCGTGCTGCCGACCAGCGCCGCCGGCCAGCCCGCCTGGGCCTACTGGACGATGGCCGTCGCCGCGGCGGTGCTCTTCCTGGTCTCGCTGCTCGCCCACGAACTGGCCCACGCCCTCGTCGCGCGACGCTACGGGATCCGCGTGCAGCGGGTCACCCTGTGGCTGCTCGGCGGCGTCGCCGAGCTCACCGACGAGGCCCCGCACGCCCGCGCCGACCTGTTCGTCGCCGCGGCCGGCCCGTTGACCAGCGTGCTCGCCGGTGCCGCCTTCGCCGGCTCGGCCGTCGTGACGACCGTCGCCGGCGCGCCGGCGGTGCTCACCGCCGCGCTGATCTGGCTGGCGCTGATCAACGGCGTCCTGGCGATCTTCAACCTGCTCCCCGGCGCGCCGCTGGACGGCGGACGGGTGCTGCGCGCGGTCCTGTGGCGGGTGCGCGGCGACCGGGACCGGGCCAGCCTGGCCGCGGCCCGCGCCGGGCACGGACTCGGGCTGGTCCTGGTCATGGCCGGCCTGGCCGAGGTGCTCTTCACCGGTCGCCTCCGGGGACTGTGGATGGCCCTGGTCGGCTGGTTCCTCGTCTCCGCGGCCACCGCCGAGGAGGCCGGCGCCCGGTACCGCTCGATGCTGGGACAGGTACCGGTACGCGAGGTCATGAACCCCTATCCGCTGAGCGGGAACCCGGAGCAGAGCGTGGGCGACTTCGCCCGTACGGTCGCCTCCCGCGCACATCACCGGGCGTTCCCACTGCGCGACTGGTACGGCCGGCCGGCGGGCGTGGTGCGCCTGGCCGACGTGGCGCGGGTACCCGCCGACGCCCGGGAGCGGACCCCGCTGTCCCAGGTCGCGACCCAGCCCGACCAGGTACCGGTGGTGTCAGCGTCCCGGCCGGCGGCCGAGATCGCGCCGGCCCTGGCGCGGTACGGCCTGGTCCTGGTCGTGGAGGACGACCTCCTGGTGGGCGTGGTCAGCGAGGCCGACATGGTCCGGGCCACCGAACTGGCCGGCCACTCCTGAGCACGCAAGCTCGGGAGCACGGCCGTGGGTTCCGTGTCGGGCTCACCTGACGTCACGCCGGCCTCCCTGACTCGGGATGTGCGGCGGCGGAGCCGAACCGGGCCTTGTCGGCCCCGCCGCGCGCTGGACGTACCGGGCACCGGGTGTGGGATGTGGAACGGGGGGTAACGCCCGGACCGTCCGCGTGGGAACTACGTCAGACCGTAGTGGGTTCCGCGCCGCCACCGGGGGCTTATTAACCGAGACCTAAGAAAGATTTGCCGAGCCGTGAAGCGGGGACTCCGCTCCGCCCTTCTCGACCCGCTTGCGACGCCGTTCGGCCGGGTCCCGCGACAGCCGGCCGACGAACCCGAACCGGCTCGACGTGGGCGGGGCCCACTCCGCGTCGGCGAGCAGGACCACGATGCTGGCGCCGCCCAGCCGCCCACGGGCGATGTTGACCGCCCCGTTGGCGGAGTACGCGACCCGCTTGACGATGTCGAGACCGAGGCCCGTAGACCCGTGGCTGGTCTCGCCCCGGCGCAGCGCGCGGTCGGGATCGGCGATGCCCGGGCCGCCATCCTCGACCCGGATCGCCACGTACCCGTCCCGCCGCGACACCGTCACCTCCAGCGGCACGCCCTGGGGGGTGTACCGGAACACGTTGCCCAGCAAGGCGTCCAGCGCGGCGGCCAGTTCGGCGCGCGGCACCGGTACCGGTGCCCGCTCGTTCACGCCGACCGCCTCGCAGCGCCGCCCCTGGTCGCCCGCGACCGCGGACCAGAACTTCATCCGTTCCCGCACCACTTCGCTGGCGTCGCAGCCGGTCGCCTCGCCCTGCTCCACCGCGGCGGCCGGGCCCGACTTCCGGGCGGCCCGGATGATCTCGTCGACCTCCAGTTCGAGGTTGCCGATGGCGTGCCGGATGCGCTGCCCGGCCCGGCCGTCGTCGAGGGTCTCGGCGTCCAGCCGCAGCGCGGTCAGCGGGGTACGCAGCCGGTGCGACAGGTCGGCCAGCAGTTCCCGTTCGCTGTCCAGCAGCACCTTCACCCGTTCGGCCATGGCGTTGAACGCGAGCCCCGCCTCGGCCAGCTCACGCGGACCGCTCGGCTCCACCCGTACGTCGAGCCGGCCGTTGCCCAGCGCAACGGCGGCGTCGGCCAGCCCGCGGGCCGACGAGACGACCTTCGCGGCGAGCCGGTCACCGACCAACACCGCCGCGACGACCAGCACGAGCGCGACGGCGGTCAGGGTGTACCACGCGGCCGGCACGCCGCGGGTCAGCTCGCCGCTCGGGATGAACACCTCCACCACCGCGGTCCGGTCGGCGCCGATGTCGACGGGTTCGAGGTAGGACAGGCCGCCCGGTACGTCCACGACGAGGGACTTGAGCTGCCTGGCCACGCCGGCGATCTCCTCGGCGCGGGCGTGCCGCTGCCCGACGCTCCCACCGTCGAGGCCGTGTACGGCGACGCGGGCGGCCGTCGGCCCGCCGGTCGTGGCGATCGCCCGGTCGACCGCGATCGGGTCGGTGGTGGCGGTCAGGACCGCAACCACGACGGCGGTCTGCCGCTCGGCGTCCGACAGCGCCCGTTCCCGCGCCAATTGCGAAACGACCATGCCGAGTGGGATGAGGAACGCCAATGCGACCATGGCCGTCACGGCCACACAGACGTACGCCAGGGCTCGCCTCAGGCCGGTACCGCGAACTTGAAGCCGACCCCCCGCACGGTGTGTAGGAACCTGGGTTTCGCCGCGCTCTCGCCCAGCTTGCGGCGCAACCAGTACAGGTGGACGTCGATCGTCTGGTCCTCGCCCACCGACGGTTGCCGCCATACTTCCTCCAGCAGCTCTCGCCGCGATACGACCCGACCCGGCCGCGCGGCCAGGTATGCCAGCAGGTCGAACTCCTTGCGCGTCAATGTCAACGGCTGGTCGTCAAGGTACGCCAGGCGCTGGCCGACATCGACCCGGAGCGATCCGGCGTCGATCACGACCGGCTCCTCCCGGCTGGCGCGGCCGGCCCGGCGCAGGACCGAGGTTAGCCGGGCGTCGAGGTGGGCGCTGGTGAAGGGCTTGACCATGTAGTCGTCGGCACCGGCCTTGAGCAGCCGGACGATCTCGGTCTCGTCGTCCCGGGCGGTCGCGATGATGATCGGCACGTCGGCGATCCCGCGCAGCATCCGCAGCGCGTCCGCCCCGTCCAGGTCGGGCAGGCCGAGGTCGAGCACGATCAGGTCCGGCGTGTCGGACGCCACTCGGCGCAGCGCGTCAAGCGCGGTCCCGACCGCGTGGACCGTGTGCCCCCGGTCGGTGAGCGAGCGCAGGAGAGCCGCGCGGATGATGTGGTCGTCCTCGACCAATAGGACCGTGGCCATGGTGAGCACCGTATCGGGTAGGGCAAGATGGGGCGCGTGCAGCGCCGGCTCGCCTACCTCCTCGCGTGGTCCGTAGCGGCGGCGATCACCGTCAGTGCGTCCTGGCTCGGGATCCGGTCAGTGCTGGCCGCCGCCGCGCCGACCCGTACGGCGCCGCTGTCGGCCGCCGAGCTGCGCCGGGTTGTCCCGGCACCGCCCGCCGCCTCGCCGTCCACCCCCGGGTCGTCGTCTTCCTCCTCGCCATCGTCCGACCCTTCCGCGGCCCCGGGCAGCCCGCCCGCGCCGCCGGCCGGGTCCGGCGGCCCCGTGTCCGGCTCCCCCGCGACCGGCACCGGCGGCTGGCAGCCCAGCGGCGACGGGTTCAAGCGGGTCTTCCACACCGTCGGCGGCGACGCGGACTTCTTCATGACCAAGGACGCGGTACAGGTCTCGTCCAGCACCCCCAGGGCGGGGTACACGGTCAACGTCACCCGGTACGGGGTCGACTCGGTCATGGTGTCTTTCTTCGGCAACCGCAAGACCTCGCGAATCTGGGTCCGTTGGTGGAACGGCCCGTACGGGGAGGTCACCGAGAGCGTCGACTGACGGGTTCGGATCGAGGCCTGCTGGCGAATCCCCAGCCGTCCCGCACGTTGTGACGATCATGAACAGCGCCGGTGGGGTGCGCCTGGCCGGACGCGCACCCCACCGGCTTTCTGTTGGGGAAGAAGGCTCTACGGAAGTGTGCCCAGGTGTCCCTTCACGCTACGTGACCAGTTACCTCCGGCGGATGTATCCCAGTTGGTCGACCAGGTCATCGCACCGCGGATGTCCGGCCAGGGCGTGGCCGGCCTGAAGCGACCGCACCCGGTCCCCCTGGCGAGGCAGTCTAGAGCGTTGTTCACCACCGATGGGTCCACGTACCCACTCCCGGCAGCTCTGGACGAAGCGGGCAGGCCGATCGCCACCTGATCCGGGCGCAGCCCGGCCTGGATGGCGATACAGGCCTGCGCCGTGATGAAGTCGACCGTGCCCTGCGAGTACACGTTGCCGTCGCAGCCGTTCATCGACCCGGAGTTGTAGTACTGGGTGTGTACGACGGTCAGAATGTCCTTGATCTTGAGGGCCAGCGAGAGGTAGGTCGACGACGCGGACTGCATGAAGATCGTCTCCGGCGCCATCGTGATGACGAGGCCGGAACCGGCCCGGCTCCGCAGGGTCCGCAGCGCGGAGGCCATCTGGTCCGGGTTCACCCCGTTCTCCAGGTCGATGTCGACGCCGTCGAAGCCGTACGCCTGCATGAGGTTGTAGACGCTGGTGGCGAAGTTGTTGGCGGCGGCCGGGTCGCCCACCGAGACGGTGCCGTTCTGGCCGCCGACCGAGATGACCACCTTCTTGCCGCGCGAGTGGAGGGTGGCGACGTCCGTCTTGAGGTCGGCGTTGGTGTACGCGCCCAGCGCCGAGGAGAGCCCGGAGTCGACGTTGAAGGTGACCTTGCCCGGCCCGCTCGGGTCGGTGTCGGCGAAGGCCACCGCGATCAGGTCGTAGTCGCCCGCGACGTCGCGCAGCCGCTGCACGGCGGCGCCGTTGTTGAAGTTCTGCCAGTACCCGGTGAGCTCGTGCCTCGGCAGCGGTCCGCCGCCCGGTGGAGGCGGGGGTGGGGGCGGCGCCGTCGTCGGTGACGTGCTCGGCGTCGGCGTCGGCGTCGCTGGCGGTGGCGGGGTGCCGCCGGGGCCGGGCATGGTGACGTCGTCGGCGTAGTAACTGCCCTGGCCGTACCAGCCGTGCAGGTACACGGTGACGCTGCGGGTACCGGCGCCGGTGGTGAACGTGACCGACAACTGCTGGTAGCCACCGCCCGTACCCGGGGTCCAGGTGCTCGGGTCGGCCCCGCCGGTGCCGGTCGCGCCGAGGTAGACGTAGGCGCCGTTGACGTACGCCGACAGGGTGTACGTGGTGTTCGGCGCGACGGCGACGGTCTGCGTGCACTGGGCGTTGTCGTTACTGCTCGCCGCCCCCTGCAGTGCGTAGCTACCGCTGTGAGCGTGGCCGGTGACGGCGGTGGCCGTGGCCGGACAGGACCAGCCGGCCAACCCGGACTCGAAGCCGGGGTTGGCGATCGTGTTCGTGGCCGCCGCGACCGGTCCGACGATCAGGACGACCGCGCCGGTGACCGTTGCCGCGACCGTGCTGGCGGCCAGCACATACCGATATCCGCGCATGCACAACTCCTTCGGGACGCGGCCCGCCGGGGCCACCCCGTACCGCGTGGACATCGATGCAACCCGATGCGACGATTAATGTCAAGGTTTGTTAACTGTTTATTCGGGTGCCGCTACAGCGGGCCTCCTCGAGGACCGCGGCGTAGGGGTCGCGTCCCCTACGCCGCGGGTTCCTGGCTCACTGCTGCGGCTGAACGGGCGCCTGCTGCTGCTCGCCCGGAGCGGGCTGGGCCGGTCCACCCTGCTGCTGCTCACCGGGAGCGGGCTGGGCCGGGCCACCCGGCATCTCAGGCGCATGCTGCTGCTCGCCCGGAGTCGGCTGAGCCGGACCACCCGGCTGCTCACCGGGAGCGGGCTGCGCCGGACCACCAGGCATACCAGGCTGCTGCTCGCCCGGCGTCGGCTGAGCCGGACCACCCGGCTGCTCACCCGGCGTAGGCTGCGCCGGAGCACCCGGCGGGATCCCTGGCTGCTCGCCGGGTGCGGTCGGCTGCGCCGGAGCGCCCGGCATACCAGGCTGCTGTTCACCCGGAGTCGGCTGAGCCGGAGCGCCCGGCGGCATCCCTGGCTGCTCGCCGGGTGCGGTCGGCTGCGCCGGAGCAACCGGCGCACCCGGAACTTCACCCGTCGTCGGCGGAGGCGGCGGCACGGCCGGACCCGTCGTCGGCGGAGGCGGCGGAGGCGGCACGGCCGGACCCGTCGTCGGCGGAGGCGGCGGAGGCACGGCCGGACCCGTCGTCGGCGGCGGCGGAGGAGGAGGACTCGTGGCGGTCGGCGGAGGCACGGCCGGACCCGTCGTCGGCGGCGGCGGAGGAGGACTCGCGGCGGTCGGCGGAGGCGCGGCCGGAGTCGTCGTCGCCCCAGGCTGACTCGTGGTCGTCGGCGGAGGCGGCGGACTTGTCGTCGTAGTCGTCCGCGGTGGAGGAGGACTCGTGGTGGTCAGCGGTGGAGGCGGCGGTGGCGCGGCCGGACTCGTCGTCGCCCCAGGCGGACTCGTGGTCGTCGTAGTCGTCGGTGGCGGAGGAGGACTCGTGGTGGTCCGCGGTGGAGGCGGACTTGTCGTCGTCCGCGGCGGTGGGGGCGGCGCGGCGGGACTCGTCGTCGCCGCAGGCGGCGGAGACGAAGGAGAACGAGGCGGACTCGTCGTCGTCGCCGTAGGCGAAGGAGAACGAGGCGGACTCGTCGTCGCCGTGGCCGGCGGAGGCGAAGGAGAACGAGGCGGCAGCGACGGCGCCGGCAGCACCGGACCGACCGGGTCCAACGGCCTCGGCGCACCCTGCACCGTGAGCAGATTGTTGATCCGGGACCCGATTATCGTTACCTGATTCGAGGTGAAGACCTGAGCCGGTGCGCTGATGGTGATGTTCGAGACGGTCGCCGGAGGGGCCGTCGCCGGCTGCCAGACAACGGTGATCTTCGCGTTGGCCGGAGGAGCAACGGGAAATACGGCGAAGTCCCGGAAGTAGCCACGCCCCGGAATGACGACCTGCTTACGCGGGAACGTGGTGCAGTAGGTGTTGACCGGGTTGATCACCTGACCACTGACGATCCGCAGATAGTCGGTACGGGTACAGGTGAACGTCCGCGGAGCGGTTGTCAGGTTCGTGATCTTTACGAAAGTGACGAACTGCTGGGCGGAGACCACCCACATCTGGTCCAGGCTGACGGTCCACACGCTGTCGTGATAGACCACGTTGTCGACGGGGTAGACGCCCGGGACCGGCACCGATACCGGCTGCTGCGCGTAGGACAGGGGCAGACCAGCCTCGAGCGGACCGGCCCGGCCGTTCGCCAGCGTGACGAGGTTCGGGTGGTGGGATGCCGCGTCCGCGGACAGGTTCGGGTTACTCAACTCCGCGCCGGCAACGGCGAACGCCACCGCCAGCGCGGTAATCGTGCCCATCACCGCCCTTTGGACCTTCTCGCGACGCGACCTCGTGAGTCGTCGTGGTCGGTCAGGCGGTTGAATGTTCATCTTCCTGTTCCTTCCGACGCTAGCCGCAGGGACCGCGAAGCTAGTCGCCGAGTAAGCGAACAGGCCGATCACGCACAGAACTTGAGGACCAACGCCTACAGGTAGAGCACGCACGGGACGCACGCCACGGCGGCATCGCCAGCGATCCGGGTAGGACGGCCAACGACATCAGCGCACCCAGAGTAATGCCTCTTTCACGCAACGCTACGCCCCGACCGCACCGCCGACTCACCTGGTCCCCCGAGCGGAACCGCATCCCCGAACGACCGGAGGGGTCTCCGCCAACCGTTCACAACGCCTAGGGCGTGAGCGTCCACTCCCGCCCCAACCGCTGTGCGGAATCTTGTTCGTGCGGCACCCCGGGATCCCGTGGGCGCTCCTACCCGGGAGTTGGGGTTCGGGTCCGGGATGACCTGCTGGCGGCGTCTGGAGGAATGGAACCGGGCCGGAGTGTGGCAGCAACTGCACGCGCTATTGCTGGCCGAACTACAGGGCGCCGACCGCCTCGCTGGCCTGCGCCATCATCTGCTACCGCCGCCTCAGCAAATGACCATCCGTCAGGAGCTCTGAGTGCGGGACGCCTCATCCTGCCCACTGGCCGCTATAGACCCAACCAGGCGCCGGCCTGATCGTCGGTGGCCAGCCAACGCCGGATCATCTGGAAGTTGACGTGGAGCGGAAACGACATCTCGTTGCGATGATTCGACTCGAACTTGTCGATCTTCTGAACAAGTTCGTCGACACCGCGCCCCGGATCGAAGTGGATGGTCAAATGATCATCGATGTAGCGGCTTTCGATTCCCTGCACTCGCCCGTTCGCCGCGTCAAGTCTGGCCACCCCGAAGAATTGAGGCTTCCCACCGAGGTGGCTGAAACGGGCGTATCCCAAGGGAAGAATTGAACCCAACTCCGGCGTCTCCGTACTATGCAGGCCCAACTCCTCACACATCTCGCGGCGCATCGCTCGAGCAAGCAGGGTGACCAGTTCATCCTGCTCATGGAGATCATCCCAGTCCACCGAACCACTACCGGACGACGCGAGTAGCCCGCGACTCACCTGGTTGCCGGCGCTCTGCCTGGTTACGAGAATCCGGCCATCCGACGAGATCGCGAGCACGTCGACGCCAAGGTGGTTGGAGCACCTGCTTCGATCGAACGTCGGAATCCTGCCTGCACGGAGCAGAACCTCCTCGGAATCAAGTATCTCCCGCTCGCTTCCGCGCTCCCTGAGTTTGTAAAGACCAAGACGGTTGGTGACGAGAAATGCCGAGTAAACCGTCTGCTGGAGCGAAATCGTCGCACTGTCGGACAGGAAGTCCCGGGACAGCCTTATCTTCTTCTCATCGGCGTCAAGTCGGACCCTGAGCAGCTTTCGTAGCTCCTCATACCTTCCGCTGGGCAGCCAGAGCTCGGGAGTGCGCTCGATCGCGATTTTTTCACCATGGATGAGGCGAGCGTTGATGCGCGCGTCGGTCACCGCCCGCCACGAATTCAGCTCGATCTCTTCCCATCCGTCGTATGGAGCTTCGTACTGGCCGACCACCGGCCCATCCGGCCGCTCACGTTCGTAGATACGCTGCAGCCTCTGCCAGTCGTCGGTTGCTTTGCGCACGATCTCGAAGACGCCATAGCCGACGGACAGCAGGGCCGCCACCCGGAAAAACACTGAGGACCCGGCAAGGCCGACCACCTCGACAACCAGCAAGACGATGCCGATGACGAGCGACCAGGTGTGCCGAACGGACCAACGAAGGAACCGGCCCAGGAAGATTCTGAGCAGAATCATGCTTTCGGCCTCATCGGGTTCGGATGACGGCACGGCACCATCACGTACAGATGATCGCCACTATAGGCAGCTCACGCACCTCCGTCACCGACCGAGCGGCGTGCCTCGTTCGGAAAGCCGGCGAAGTAGGCCACCGTCGCGTCATCGGATGTCTTGTTCCGTGGCCAACGAGTGCCCCGCACGTCCTGTGACTCAGCGGCCCTTACCTCGTTGACCAGGGCGTGTGGCCCCGCAGTCGCCAGGAGATCGAGAACACCGGCCCAGTCGTACAGCGCAAAGGTACTGACGGCCCGCGCCGCCCCGTCAGTCAGAATCGCACCGCGGCGCACTCCCGCCAGCGGAACCGCACCGGTCAACGCCTGATCGACGACGGCGGGATCGCCGGCCGCAATCCAGTACCCACCCGCCCGGTTTCTCGCGGCAAGCTCGGCGCGCTTCATCCGGGCCAGCGCGGCCTTCTTTCCCTTCGAGCCGATCGGTAGTTCGTCGGCAGCTGCTCGTTCCGTGGACGCAATCCGACTCACCCGGTCGTCAACGACGACAAACTCGCCGGCTCCCGTGTCGATGACGACCGTCACGTCACCAAGGACGAGATAACGCAGCTGGTCGCCGTCGACCTGGACGATGCCGACCGACCCCGACGGCGAACCTGGGTGGTCCAGATCGCACGTACGGCTATGGCGCTGCGCGGTCCGGCGGATGCCAGCGGCAAGAGCCGCAGAAGGTCCGAGATGGCGATACCGTAGTACGGCATCGGCGAGGTGATCCGAGTACCAGGCTGTGCCGTGAACGCATCCGGTGTCGGTACGAGCGGTGGCACCGTCGACGACGACCAGAAGGTCGGTCCCCACGACAACCCGATCCTCGTTCGGCGTGTCGGATGAACCGGCCTCCGTGGCAACGCGGACATGCATGCCCTGATCATGGCATCGCCATCCACCTGGTTCGGTCCACTTCGTAGGCTTTGCCGTATCCGTCCATGCGAGCAGAGAGTGGCCGGTCGACTCAGTGCGGGTGCGGGTGCGCGTGATCGTGCGGATGATCATGCGGCATCTGCGGTGCCCCGACCCGATGCTCGTGCCCGGGCAGGGCGATCCGGTACAGGCAGGCGTCGCAGTTGGCCCGTGCCTCTCCGCGCAGTGCCTCGTCGTACCGCTCCACGACCAGCGACGCCAGCCCGTCGCAGTCGCCGATCACCTCGGCGGTGTCAACCGGCACACCCGACGACGAAGACCAGTCGGCGGCCTGGGCCGCGACGCGACGCGGCAGTACGCCGGTGAACAGGAAGTACGGCAGCACCGCGACCCGCCCGGCGCCGAGCAGGCGGCACCGCTCGAGACCGGCTGCCACCCCCGGCTCCGCCAGCGACACGAAGGCGTACTCCACCCCGGCGCCCGGTCTCGTTTCGGCCAGTAGCCGGGCGGCCCGCGCCACCTCGGCGTTGGCGTCGGGGTCCGTGGAGCCCCGGCCGACCAGCAGCACCATGGTGTCCGGGTCCGGCGAGATCTCCGCCAGCCGCTCGCGGAGCAGGGCGAGGATCGTCGGGTGCGGGCCGAGCGGACGACCGTACACGAAGGACAGTCCGATGTGTCGCTGGCGCTCCCGGGCCAGTGACGCCGGGATGTCACCCTTGGCGTGCCCGGCGGCGACCAGCATCAGCGGCACGGCGGCGACCCGACGGGCCCCTGTCCCGACCAACCCGTCGACGGCCGAAGCGATCGGCGGGTTGGACAGCTCGATGAAACCGCCGGCGACCGGCGCGTCGAGCAGGCCGTCGACCCGCTTGACGAACTGGCGGAACTGCTCGGCACCGGCGGAGTCGGCGGTACCGTGCCCGGCGATCAGCAAAGGGGTGGTCATGACAGTGGGTCTCCGTACAGCAGGGCGTTGACCGCCGCGGCGGCCACGGCCGAGCCGCCCCGCGCGCTGACGTTGGACAGTTGGGGCAGGCCGGCGGCGCGCAGCGCGGCCTTGGACTCGGCGGCGCCGACGTACCCGACCGGCAGTCCGACGACGAGCGCCGGGCGTACCGAGCCGGACTCGGCCAGCCGGATCAGTTCGTACAGCGCGGTCGGCGCGTTGCCGACGGCCCAGACCGCGCCATCCGGGGCCTGCTCCGCCGCGAGCCGGACGGCCGCCGCGGACCGAGTCAGCCCGGACCGGGCGGCCAGGTCGCGCGCCGTCGGGCTACTCACCAGACAGATCGACGGGTACCGCGTGATGCCGGCGGCCACCATTGCGACGTCGACCACGAGCGGGACGCCGGCGGCCAACGCGGCCGCGCCCGCTTCGAGGGCCGCCTCGTCGGTGACCAGGTCGTCGCGCCAGCCGGGGTCCGCGGTCGTGTGGATGATCCGCTCGGTCACGTCCCGGGTACGCGACGGCAGGGTGGAGGTGTCCACAAGGGAGCGGAGGATCCGGTACGACTCGGCCTCGATGGGGTGCACGACCCGGGCCACGACTCGGGTCACGACGTGTACCTCTGGTCGAAGCGGCCCAGCTTCCAGGCGGCGACCGCGCCGCCCCAGGCCAGCACGAACGCGCCGACGATGACGTAGCCGAGCAGTTCGAAGTGGTCGGCGATTGCCGCGTAGGAGGCCAGCGGGCCGGTGACCGGCGTGACCTCGGTGATCAGCCCGGCCAGGTAGACCGACGCGACGAACAGCGCGACGACGACGGTCATCCCGGTGGTGGCGAGGTTGTAGTACAGCCGCCGGGCCGGGTGACGGTACGCCCACGAGTACGCCCGGGTCATCAGCAGCGAGTCGGCGGTGTCCATCGCGGACATCCCGGCGGCGAACAGCAGCGGGAGGGTGAGCACGGCCAGCGCGGGTACCGCACCCTGGGAGGCGGTGGCCGCCTGCAGCGACAGCAGCGTCACCTCGCTCGCGGTCTCCAGGCCGAGGCCGAACAGCAGCCCGACCGGGAACATGTGCCAACTGGAGCGGATGAGGCCGCGTATCCGGCCGCCGAGCATCCGGTTCATCAGGCCCCGGTTGACCAGTTCCCGGTCGATCGCGGCCTGGTCCACCTCGCCCCGGCTCAGGCCCCGCCACAGCTTCACCATGCTCGCCAGGACGGTGGCGTTGAGGACGCCGACCACCAGCAGGAACACGACCGCGACGACGGTCGCGAGGAGGGCGCCGGCATGCTGGAACGGCTCGACGTTGAGGCTGCGCGCGGCGAACGCCACGATGAGGGCGAGGACGACGACGACGGCGGAGTGCCCCATCGCGAAGAAGAACCCGACCCCGACCGGCCGGCGACCGCGCAGCAGCATGAGCCGGGTGGTGTCGTCGATCGCGGCGATGTGGTCGGCGTCGAACGCGTGCCGGATACCGAGGACGTAGGCGAGGGTACCGGCCCCGGCGAACGCACTGGCCGCCGCGAGGCTCGTACTGTAGTACAGGTACAGCGACCAGCCGGCGACGTTGAGGAGCACGACGGTCGCCACGATGCCGGACAGGCGCGCGCGCTCGGCCCGGGTCCACGCCCCGACCGGCGCCGCCGCTTCACGAACGGTCATGCATCCTCCTCGCTTTCGGTGAGGTACACGGCATCCACCGGGCAGACCTCGACGCACTCCCCGCAGCCGGTGCACAGGTCGTCACGGACGTACAGGCGGCCGCCGTCCGGGCGGATCGCGTGGGTGGGGCAGGTGAGCAGGCAGGCCCCGCAGCCGGCGCAGCCGGCGATCGTCACGGCAGCCATCGGTACTCCCGGGGGGTGACCATCCGGCCGGCCCTGACCTCGGTGCGGGTCGAGCCGACCAGCACCACCGTGAACATGTCCACTCGTGCCGGGTCCTCGGCCAGGTCGGCGAGCGTGGTCACGGTGACCCGCTGGTCGGCGCGGCTGGCCTGCCGGACCAGGCCGACCGGCGTGGTGTCGGGCCGGTGCTCGCGCAGGATGGCCAGGGCCTCGTCGAACTGCGTCTGGCGCTTGCGGCTGCGCGGGTTGTACAGGCAGACCACCAGGTCGGCGGCGGCGCAGGCGCGCAGCCGCTCGGTGATCACAGGCCACGGCGTGTGCAGGTCGGACAGGGACAGGTACGCGTGGTCGTGGCCGAGCGGCGCGCCCAGCAGCGCGGCGGCGGCGAGGGCGGCGGTGACCCCCGGTACCGCCTCGACGTCGACGTCCTCGCCGGCGACCTGCAGGGCCGGGGAGGCCATCGCGTACACGCCCGCGTCCCCGGAGCCGATCAGCGCGACCGCGTGCCCGGCGGTGGCGAGTTCGACGGCGGTACGCGCCCGCTCCTCCTCCGCGCCGAGTCCGCTCGCCACGATGCGCGTCCCCGGCGTCAGCAGGTGGCGTACCTGGTCGACGTACTGGTCGAGGCCGACGACGACGCCCGCTCTTTTCAGCACGGCCGTCGCGCGCGGGGTACGCAGGTCCTCGGCGCCCGGGCCGAGCCCGACGACGGTCAGCCGCCCGCGCGGGGTCAACCGGGCGACCGCCACGGTCGCCATGGCGCTGGCCCGCTTCGGCGCGATCAGGTCCGCGGCTCGTCCCGCCTCCCGCGCCGCGGTCAGCGCCGCCGCCTCGGCCACGCTGGGCGTACCGACGGCGGCGTTGACCACGTCGGACGGGTTGGGCACGTCGACCTGCTTGAGTCTCTCGGCCGGGTAGGTCAGCACCGGCCAGCCGTGCCGCCCGGCCACCTCGACGATGCCCGGCTCGTCGGCCTTGAGGTCGACGGTGGCGATGCAGCGGACCGACTCCGCCACCACGCCCGCCTCGGCCAGGGACTTCGCGATCAGCTCGTCGATCTCGTCGGCGGGCGCGTTGCGGCTCGCCCCCACGCCGACCACGAGCGACGGCGGCCGGTAGACGAGATCCCCGTCGGCGTCGACGCGGTCGGAGACGGCCAGCGACACCGGGCGGCCGGGTGAGCCGTCCGACGACGCGAGCGCCGGGAGCGGCCAGGTCTGGTCGGACCCGACCCGCAGCGGGGCGCCGTTGAGGACCTCCGTTGTCACCCGCGCCACCGGCGAGGAGTCGACCAGCCGGAAGCCGAGGTCCCGGCCGTACGTGTCCAGCGGCGTCACCCCGCTCGCGTCGGTGGCGGTCGTGACGACCGGCTGCGCCCCCAGCACGGCGGCGACCCGCGCGGCCAGTTCGTTGGCGCCGCCGCCGTGGCCACCCAGCAGCGCGACGGCGTACCGGCCCGCTTCGTCGACGCAGACCACGCCGGGGTCGGTGTGCTTGTCCCCGAGCAGCGGCGCGACGAGCCTGATCGTGGCGCCGGCGGCGAGGAAGCAGACCAGCGCCTCCGCCCGCGGCCAGGCGTCGCGGATCTGGTCGCCCACCGGCCCCCCGCGACGCGTCGTCTCGCCGGGCCAGGCCGCGGCGAGCCGATCCGCCAGGGCCCGTCCGGCGGCCGTCGCGGTCACCAATGCGATCACGGCCGCTCCCCCCACACCACGTACACCGGATTGGTCGCCTCCAGCCGGTGCACGCCGCCGGGCAGCGGGGCGAACCGGTTGGCCTGTAGCTGGGTACCGTCGGCGCGGTACCCGGCGTCGGTCAGCGCGGACAGCGCCGGGCCGACGCGTTCCAGCGCGGCGTACGCGGCGACCACGCGCGCCGGGTGGCGTTCGAGGCACGCCACGAGCACGGCCGCCCCTCCGCCGCCGACGAACACCGCGTCCGGCTCGGGCAGGCCGGCCAGCGCCGCCGGGGCGGAGCCGTGCACCACGCCGACGTCCACTGTGAACGCTTCCGCGTTGCGCCGCACCCGCTCGCACGCGTCGGCGTCGTGCTCGACCGCGATCACGGCCGCGCCGAGCCGGGCGCATTCGACCGCCACCGAGCCGCTGCCGGCGCCGACGTCCCAGACGAGGTCACCCAGGCGCGGGCCGAGCCGGGCGAGCACGAGGGCCCGTACCTCCGCCTTTGTGATCATGGAGTCGCGGTGGGCGAAGGCCGCCTCGGGCAGCGCCCATGCGGTCGGGCCGGGCTGCGGGCCGGCCACCCAGCGCGGCGACGGCTCGACGGCGGGACCCAGGACCAGGACGACGTTCGGATCGGCCCAGTCGCCGTCGGGGTCGGTGATCCGCTCGTCGGGGGTACCGAGCCGGGACGCCACCACGATCCGGCGCGGGGTGCCGTTCAACGCCTCAGCCAGCTCGACCGGGCCGGCGCCCGGCGCGGTCAGCACCGCGACCTTGCGGTGCGCGCGGCACACGTTCACCGCGCGGCGCAGGTCGCGGCCGTGCGCGGAGACCACGACCGCGTCGTCCCAGGGCAGGCCGAGCCGGGCGAAGGCGTGGGCCACCGACGACGGCGCCGGTACGACCTCGGGGTCCAGCCCGGCGCGGCGCAGGGTCGCGACGATGCCGAAGAAGCCGGGGTCGCCGCTGGCCAGGACGACCGCGCGACCGTCGGATGTGGACAGCCGGGCGACCGCATCGGCGACGTTGCCCAGCACGATCCGCTCGGCGTCGGTCTTCACCGTGTCGAGGTGGCGGGCGGCGCCGACGACCAGGGTCGCGCCGGCGAGCAGCGCCTGCGCCGCCGGTGGGAGCGGGCCACCGTCGCAGCCGATGACCGTGATCATGACACCCACCCCGGCTCGGTCGCGGCCACCACGGTCTTACCGGTGAAGTCGACCATCGCGACGGAGGCGGAGACGGCGCCGTCGGTGAAGGCGACGAGCACGTCACGTACCCGCGCGCAGAGCGCGTCCCCGGCGGCGCGCAGCAGGCCGGCGGCCTGCCACAGCTCGTACGCGTGCCGGGCGGTGTTCGCCGCCGCGACGTCGTCCACCAGCGACTGCGACCCGCCGGCCGCGGACGTCAGGCGCCCCAGCAGGCCGGTGTCGACCGCCGACCGGGTGTAGTGCGTCATCAGTACGCCCGCCCCGAGCTTGGTGAGCTTGCCGACCATGCCGACGAAGACGACCCGGCCGACGTCCCGCTCGACCGCCATCCGCAGCGCCGCCCCGGTGAAGTCACCGACCTCGATGAAGCACACCTCGGGCAGGTCCGGCAGCAGCGCCATCGCGCCCTTCTCGGTACGCCCGCCGGTGCAGAGCACGATCGTCTGCTCGCCCTGCGCCGCCGCGACTGCGACCGCCTGCACGACACTGGCCCGCCACGACGCGGTGGAGAAGGGCCGCACGATCCCGGTGGTACCGAGGATCGAGATGCCGCCGAGCACTCC
Source organism: Planosporangium mesophilum (assembly GCF_016863255.1). GTDB lineage: Bacteria > Actinomycetota > Actinomycetes > Mycobacteriales > Micromonosporaceae > Planosporangium > Planosporangium mesophilum. The sequence goes on along the minus strand of NZ_BOON01000008.1, from coordinate 13,316 downwards.
GAGTCGGCGGTTGGTGGTCTTGCGCGCCATCTTCTCGCCGCCGGGCACGCTGATCACGACGCGTACGCCGCGCCCGCCGACCACCTCGCGCACCGCCTGCGTGATCATCTCGCGGGGTACCGGGTTGATCGCCGGCCCGCCGACCTCCAGGCCCAGGCCGGGCCTGGTCACCACACCGACGCCCTCGCCGCCGTCGAGCTCGACGCCGTCGCCCGCGGGGAGCCACGACACCGTCGCGGTCAGGTGCGCGCCGTGGGTCACGTCGGGGTCGTCGCCGGCGTCCTTGACCACCACGGCGGTCGCGACACCGTCCGCGACGACGGTGCTCTCCACGGCGAACGTCACCCGGCGGCCGCTGGGCAGCGCGACCTCCACCCAGGCCGGTGGCTCGCCGGAGAGCAGGAGCGACGCGGCCGCCTTCGCCGCCGCCGAGGCGCAGGTACCGGTGGTCCAGCCGGTACGCAGCGCCTTCGGACGTACCTTCGCGGTACGCGGCAGGTCGGGCTCGCGCAGCGAGGGGACGTCATCCACCACTGGCCCGCAGCGCCTGACGCGCCGTCCGGTCGGCCCGCCGGTACCCGTGGAAATGCCCCGGGTGGTACAGGTGACTGCGGGTACCGTGCGCGTCCAGCGCCGGGCCGACCAGGAACAGCGTGTGCTTCCAGAGCTTGTGCTCGCGTACGGTCTCCGCCAAGGTGCCCACGGTGCAGCGCAGCATCAGCTCGTCGGGCCAGGTGACCCGGTAGGCGACCACGACCGGGGTGTCGGGGCCGTACCCGCCGGCCTGAAGCTCCTCGGCGAGCTGCTTGGCGCGCGCGGCCGACAGGAACAGCGCCATGGTCGTACCGTGCCGGGCGAACTCCCGGACGCTCTCCCCCGCGGGCATCGGCGTCTTGCCGCCCTCCAGGCGGGTCAGGATCACCGACTGGGCCACCTCCGGCACGGTCAGCTCCCGCTGTACCGCCGCGGCGGCGGCCGAGAACGACGACACCCCGGGGACCACCTCGACGGTCAGGCCGAGCCGCTCGCAGTGTTCGAGCTGCTCCTGCATCGCGCCCCACAGCGCCGGATCGCCGGAGTGCAGGCGTACCACGTGCAGGTCATCGGCCACCGCCCGCCGGTAGATGTCCACCGTGGATTCCAGCGTCAGCTCGGCGGAGTCGACGATCTCGGCGGCCGGGGACGCGTAGTCCAGCACGTCCGGGGAGACCAGGCTGGCCGCCCACACCACGATGTCGGCGCGCTCCAGCGCGCGGGCACCCCGGACGGTGATCAGGTCGGCCGCGCCCGGGCCGGCGCCGACAAAGGTTGCTCTGCCCCTAGGAACAGCACCGTCACTCATAGCTTGCCTCCTCGGCTGGAGCGGCGCGCCGGCAGCAGCACGGTCGCCAGGTACGGGCCGGAATCATCGACATCGGACAGTGATCGGACCCGTTCGTCGGGCAGGCCGAGGTGCTCGCCGTACACGGCGTCCCGGCCGGCGTCCTTCGCGAGCTCCGCGATCCGGCGCAGGTGGCGGCCGCCCTTGTACACCACGACCGTGCCGTCGCCGGTCAGCGCGTCCCGCAGCGGCTCGACACCCCGGGCCAGCGGCAGCAGGGTCAGCGGCTCGGTGCCCTCGACCAGCGGCGTACCCGACGCCGCCGCCATCGCCTGCATGGCCGTGATCCCGGGGATGGTCTCGACGACAACGTCGGGCAGCAGGTCCCGGACGGTCTGGGCGAGATAGCCGAAGGTCGAGTACACGTTGGGGTCGCCGATCGTGGCGAAAGCCGCCGTACCGCCGGTGTCGCGCAGCCACTGCGCGACCCGCGAACCCGCGGCGTCCCAGTGCCGCTCCCGCCGCGCGGTGTCGGTGCGTTCGTTGAGCGCGAAGACGAGGCGCTCGATCCGCTCGTGCGAGGCGTGGGCACGTACCGTCGCCTCCGCGCGGCCCGTGTCGGCCGCGTCCAGTACGGGCACGAAGACCCGGCCGGCGGTCGCGAGCACCCGTACCGCCTTGAGGGTGACGAGTTCCGGATCGCCGGGGCCGACCCCGACTCCGATCAGACGCATGAGGTCACCAGCCGGCGTGCGAACTCCGGGTGGGCCGCCCAGTGCAGATGCAGGTAGGAGGCGTGCACGTTGCCGTGGACGTACCCCTCCGGCGGCGCGTCGCGCCATGCCCACGCCGCGGCCCCGGCGGCGCGGGGGATCACCGCGGTGCGGTGGAACTCGTGGCCGGTCACCCGGGCGCCCTCGGGCGCGAGCCAGCTCGGCGACACCGCCACCGCGTCCCGGTACCCCAGGGTCAGCTTGGGCGTCATGCTCGCGTCGGCGTCGAGGACGCCGCACATCGGCGCGGAGTCCAGGGTCCGGCACAGCCAGAGCAGCCCGGCGCACTCGGCCGCGATCGGGGCGCCGCTCGCGGCCAGCGCGGCGACGGACGCCCGGAGCGGCTTGTTCGCCGACAGCTCCGAGGCGTACACCTCGGGGAAGCCGCCGCCGACGACCAGCCCGCGCGTCCCCTCGGGAAGCGAACCGTCGTGCAGCGGGTCGAACAGGGCCACCTCGGCGCCCGCCCCGCGTAACAGTTCGACGGTCTCGGCGTACCCGAAACTGAAGGCCGGACCACCGGCGACCGCGACCACCGGTCGGGCCCGGACCGGTGTCTCGGCCTCCGGCGACCAGGCCTCGGTGGCCAGCGACGGCGCGGACCGCGCGACCGCGAGGACCGCGTCCAGGTTGACCGAGGCGGTGACGACCTCGGCGAGCGACGCGACCGAGGCCACCGCCTCGGCCCGGCGCTCGACCGCCGGTACCAGCCCGAGGTGGCGCGACGGCACCGCCACCTCCTCGTGCCGGTGCAGCGCACCCAGGACCGGGGTACCGATGTCTTCCAGCGCCTCGCGCAGCAGGTCCTCGTGCCGGAACGAACCGACCCGGTTGAGGATGACCCCCGCGAGGCGGACGCCGTCGCCGAAGCTGCGGAAGCCGTGGACGAGCGCGGCGACCGAGCGCCCCTGGGCGGCCGCGTCGACCACCAGGATGACCGGCGCGTCCAGCAGCTTCGCGACCTCGGCGGTGGAGCCGTGCTCGCCGGCGCCGGTACGCCCGTCGTACAGGCCCATCACGCCCTCGACCACGGCCAGGTCGGCACCGCCCGCGCCGTGCGCGAACAGCGGCGCGATGAGGTCGGTGCCGACGAGGACCGGGTCGAGGTTGCGCCCGGGCCGGCCGGCGGCGAGCGTGTGGTACCCGGGGTCGATGTAGTCCGGACCGACCTTGAAACCGGCGGTGGTCAGGCCGCGGGCCGCGAACGCGGCGAGCAGCCCGGTGGCGATGGTCGTCTTGCCGTGCCCGGAGGCGGGCGCGGCGATGACGACCCTCGCGACGTCTACCACTCGATGCCCTGCTGACCCTTGCGGCCGGCATCCATCGGATGCTTGACCTTGCCCATCTCGGTCACCAGGTCGGCGGCGCCGATCAGCTCCGGCGCCGCGTCCCGGCCGGTGATGACGACGTGCTGGTTGCCGGGCCGCTCGCGCAGCGTCCCGACCACATCGGACACGTCGACCCAACCCCATTTGATCGGGTACGTGAACTCGTCGAGCACGTAGAAGCGGTACCGCTCGACGGCGAGGTCGCGCTTGACCTGGGCCCAGCCCTCGGCCGCCTCGGCGGCGTGGTCCCGCTCGGTGCCCTCGCGCTGGATCCACGACCAGCCCTCGCCCATCTTGTGCCAGGTCACCGGCGCGCCGATGCCCTTGGCGTCGTGGACCTCGCCGAGCGCCCGGAACGCGGCCTCCTCGCCGACCCGCCACTTCTCGGACTTGACGAACTGGAAGACCGCGATCGGCCAGCCGGCGTTCCAGGCGCGCAGCGCCATGCCGAACGCGGCCGTCGACTTGCCCTTGCCGGTACCGGTATGCACGGCCAGGACCGGCTGGCGGCGCCGCTGCCGGGTGGTGAGGCCGTCGTCGGGTACCTGCTCCGGCTTTCCCTGGGGCATCAGGCTGCCCTCCTGATCGTCGTCGCGTCGAGGGCCTCGAGAGGGATGTGGTCGGCGTCGAGCGCTGCCGCCAGCCGTTTCGCCAGGCCGAGCCGGACCGGGCCGGACTCGCAGTCGACGACGACGGCGGCCGTGCCCGCGAGGGCCGGCGCGACGGTCAGCGGGTCGGCACCCGACGTGGCCCGGCCGTCGGTGACGACGACGAGCAGCGGGCGGCGGTGCGGGTCACGACGGCGTTCGGCGGCGAGCGTGCGTACGGCAGCGCGTAGTCCCTCGGCGAGCGGGGTACGCCCGCCGGTGCGCAGGTCCTTCAGCCTCGCCACGCCGACCTCGTGGCTGGTGGTCGGCTCCAGGACGGGCTGCGCGCCCGCGCCCCGGAACGTGATCATGCCGATCTTGTCGCGCCGCTGGTACGCGTCGCGCAGCAGCGACAGGACGGCCGTCTTCACGGTCCGCATCCGCTGCCGGGCCGCCATCGAACCGGACGCGTCGACGACGAAGAGGACGAGGTTCGCCTCGCGGCCGACGTGTACCGCCTCGCGGAGATCGGGTCGGCCCACCCGGCGGCTGCCGCGGGCGGCCGCGGCTCTGATCGTCGCGGACAGGTGCACGCTGGTCAGCCGGCCGGCCGGCAGTCGCGAGCCGACCACTCGGCCGGTCCGCGCGTACGCCGACGAGCGCTTTCCGGACGGACCGCCGACGCCCCGGCCGGGTACCCGCAGCGCCTTCGGCCGGTACGCGGCACCGACCGGCGCCGGTTGCCTCCGCTGTCCGTTTTCTTCCTGGCTCACCCCCCGGTCGTCGGGGGCGGCATCGCTCGGGCCGCTCTGGTCCGGACCGCCCTGATCCGGGCCGTCGTCGCTCGGGCCGCTCGGGCCGCCGCCTCCGGGCGGTGGGTCGTCGTCGGGGTCCGGCCGGTTCTCCTCCAGGACCTCGTCGAGGCGCTGCTCGTCGGTACCGGGCGGGTCGAGCGGGTCGCGCCGGCGGCGGTGCGGCAGCGCGAGCCGGGCGGCGTCGGCCACGTCGGCGGGCGTCACCTCGGTACGGCCGTGCCAGGCGGCCAGGGCGATGGCGGCCCGGGCGATCACGATGTCGGCGCGCAGCCCGTCCACGCCGTACGCGAGGCAGATCCGGGCGATCCGGTCCAGTTCGGTATCTGGCAGGCGCACATCGTGCAGTCGACCACGCGCCGTCGCGATGCGCCCGGCGATCGCGGCATCCTCGCCGGCCCACCGCGCGGCGAAGCCCGCCGGGTCGGCCTCGTACGCGAGCCGCCGGCGCACCACCTCGGCGCGCTGGGCCGGGTCGTCCGGAGCGGAGACCGAGACGACCAGGCCGAACCGGTCGACCAGCTGCGGGCGGGGCTCCCCCTCCTCCGGGTTCATCGTCCCGACCAGCAGGAAGCGGGCCGCGTGCTGCACCGAGACGCCGTCGCGCTCGACGTGGGCGCGGCCCATCGCGGCGGCGTCGAGCAGCAGGTCCACCAGGTGGTCGGGGAGCAGGTTGACCTCGTCCACATAGAGCACGCCCCGGTGGGCGGCGGCGAGCAGGCCGGGCTCGTATGCCCGGACCCCGTCACCGAGCGCCCGCTGCAGGTCCAGGGAGCCGATCACCCGGTCCTCGGTCGCGCCGACCGGCAGTTCGACCAGTGTGGACCGCCGGGTCACGCGGTCGGGGTCGGCGTGCGGACCGTCCGGGCAGGAGGCGTCGGGCGCGGCCGGGTCACAGGCGAACCGGCAGCCCCGGACGACGTCGACCTCGGGCAGCAGGCTCGCGAGGGCCCGTACCACGGTCGACTTGGCGGTGCCCTTCTCGCCGCGTACCAGGACCCCGCCGACGGCCGGCGAGACGGCGGTGAGCAGCAGCGCCAGGCGCAGGTCGGCGAGGCCGACGACGGCGGCGAACGGGTACGGCGGGATCATCCGCCGTTCAGGCGCGAGGCCATGCGCTATCCCTTCCGCGGGTGTCCACGCCCGCGTATCGGTGTGTCAGCGAACGGCCGGAGTCTCCTGGCTCCCGGATCGGCGCTCTCCCTCGGCCTTCCCGCCGCAGATGCGGCCGTGGCGCGTCGGTGAGGGGTCGCTCCCCGGTAACAGTGGCGGGACCGCCCCGGACTCGCACCGGGTTCCTCCACCGCCGTTCTGGAGGTCATGTTGTCCCACCGCCCCGGCCCACGTCAACGTGACAGGCCCCATGATCGCCAGATGGGCGACGCGGCGTGGGCGTGTGCATGAGCGGGCCCGATCGGGGAAGTCGGCACTCGACCGCACACAAGGCGACGTGAGGAGTCGTGTCCATGACCACGACGCGGGAAAAGGACGTGGTGGAGCTGCTGGTCGACCAGCACAACCAGATCCGCCAGATGTTCGGCGAGATGGACCAGGCGCAGGGCGAGCGCAAGCGCCAGGTGTTCGAGGACATCGTACGGATGCTGGCCATCCACGAGACCGCCGAGGAAGAGGTCGTCCACCCGGTCTCGGCCCGGGTGATCAACGCCGGTCAGCAGATCGTGGAGCAGCGGTTGCACGAGGAGGACCAGGCCAAGCACATGCTCGCGGAGCTGTACGACCTCGGCCCGGACAAGCCCGAGTTCGACATCCGGTTCCAGGCGTTGAAGAACGCGGTCCTCCAGCACGCGGAGCGTGAGGAGCGCGACGAGTTCTCGCAGCTGCGCGAGAAGGTGGACGCCGACCAGCTCCGCCGGATGGCGGACGCGGTACGGCTGGCGGAGAAGACCGCACCGACCCGGCCCCACCCCAAGACTCCGGAGTCGGCGATCGGCAACATTCTCGCAGGGCCGCCGCTGGCCGTGTTCGACCGGGTCCGCGACGCGATGCGGAAGGCCACCAAGGGCCGCAAGGACTGACCCGTCAGGCGGCCTCGGCCGCGCCGTTGTCCAGGAGTTCGAGCAGTTGCGTGCGGTGCAGGTCGGCGACCGGCCCGGTCAGGTCCGGGTGCCGCAGCAGGATTGCCGCGTACCGGTCCCGGTCGTCGGGGGTGGTCAGGCGCAGGAAGTCGCAGTACAGCCCGATCATGTGTTCACTGTTGGCCACCGCGGCCACGGCGGCGGTCGCGAGCTCGGGGTCGGCGAGCAGGCACGCCGCCCAGCTCGCGACCACCTCGTCGACCCAGGTACGCCAGGCGTGCTCCTCGGACGGGTGTTGCCCCTCGGCTCCCGCCAGCCAGTCCAGCCGGTCCGAGCCGCCCGGCCCCAGCATGTCGACCAGCGCCGCGTCCAGCGCCGTCGGGTACCGCAGCCAGGCAGCCACCGTGGTGGCCTGCCGCGCCTGCACCTCGGCGAGTGTCGCGCTGAACGTGCCCCCGGGCCCCGGGTAGGCGCGGACCAGCCACTGGGCAGTGGCCGCTATGACGGAGGAGAGGCTAGTGGACACGGTACGGGACTCACTCTCAGTAATCACCTGGCCGCGCCAGGCTACCCGCCCCGGAGCCCGTACGCCAAAGAGTCAGGAGCCCTCCAGGTCGCCCTCCACGGCCAGGTACGCCTCGCGCAGCTGATCGAGCGTCTCCGGCCGTGGCTCCGCCCACAGCCCCCGGTCGGCCGCTTCGAGCAGCCGCTCGGTGATCCCCCGTAGCGCCCAGGGGTTGGACTTCTCCAGGAAGTCCCGCACCCCCGGGTCACCCACGTACGAGGCCGCGAGCTGCTCGTACATCCAGTCGTCGACGACCCCGGCGGTGGCGTCGTAGCCGAACAGGTAGTCCACGGTCGCCGCCAGCTCGAAGGCGCCCTTGTACCCGTGGCGGCGCATCGCCTCGATCCAGCGGGGGTTGACCACGCGGGCCCGGAACACCCGCTTCGTCTCCTCCGCGAGGGTACGGGTCTTGACCGACGACGGTACGTGCGAGTCGCCGATGTACGCGGCCGGGTCGCTGCCGCGCAAGCTGCGGACCATGGCGACCATCCCGCCGTGGTACTGGAAGTAGTCGTCGGAGTCGGCGATGTCGTGCTCGCGGGTGTCGACGTTCTTGGCGGCGACCGACATCCTGCGGTACACGGTCTCGAGGTCGTCCCGGGCCGCCCGGCCGTCCAGACCGCGCCCGTACGCGTACCCGCCCCACACGGCGTACACCTCGGCCAGGTCGCCGTCGTCGCGCCAGTTCCGGGCGTCGATCAGCGGGAGCAGGCCGGCCCCGTACGCACCGGGCTTGGAGCCGAAGATCCGGGTGGTGGCCCGCCGCCAGTCGCCGTGCTGCTCCGCGTCGGCCAGCGCGTGGGCCCGGACGAAGTTCTGATCGACCGGCTCGTCCAACCCGGCCACCGCCGCGACCGCGTCGTCCAGCAGCCCCACGACGTGCGGGAACGCGTCGCGGAAGAAGCCGGAGATGCGGATGGTCACGTCGACGCGGGGGCGGCCCAGCTCGGCCAGCGGGACGATCTCGAAGCCGGTGACCCGGCGTGACGCGTCGTCCCAGGTCGGCCGGCAGCCCAGCAGGGCGAGGACCTCGGCGATGTCGTCGCCCTGGGTACGCATGGCGCTGGTGCCCCAGACGGTGAGGCCGACCAGCGCCGGCCACTCGCCGGTGTCGTCGCGGTGGCGGGCCAGCAGCGAGTCGGCGAGCGCCCGGCCGACCTCCCAGGCGTTGCGAGACGGGATGGCCTTCGGGTCGACCGAGTAGAAGTTGCGCCCGGTCGGCAGCACGTTGACCAGGCCACGGGTGGGTGAGCCGGACGGGCCGGCCGCGATGTACCCGCCGTCGAGGGCGTGCACGACGGCCGTGAGCTCGTCGGTCGTGGCGTTCAGCCGGGGTACGACCTCGGTGGCGGCGAACCGCAGGACGCGCTCCACCTCGGCCACCGGCTCCCCGACGACCTCGGCGACGACCGCCGGGACCTTGGCCGGGTCCCAGCCGAGGGTCTCGCAGCCGAGTACCAGCTTGCGCGCGACGGCCTCGAGCAGGTCGACCAGGTCGGCGGCGGTGGTGGCGGGCCCGTCGGCGATCGCGGTCAGCCCGGCCGGCGCGCCGGTGGGCGCGATCCCCGCCAGCAGGTCGGCCTCGGCGAGCCCGAAATGCGCCGCGAGGGCCGTACGCAGGCCGGGGAAGGCGTGGCTGCCACCCCAGACCTGCTGCGCCCGCAGTACGGCGAGGACCAGGTTGACCCGCGCCTCGCCCTGCGGGGCCGCGCCGAGGATGTGCAGACCGTCGCGGATCTGCGAATCCTTGATCTCGCACAGGTACCCGTCGACGTGCAGGATGAAGTCGTCGAACTCGTCCTCGCCCGGCATGTCGGACTGGTGCAGGTCGTGGTGGAGCTGGGCGGCCTGGATCAGCGTCCAGATCTGCGCCCGGACCGCCGGCAGTTTCGCCGGGTCGAGCGCCTGCACGGTCGCGTACTCGTCGAGCAGCTGCTCCAGCTTCGCCAGGTCGCCGTACGTGTCGGCGCGGGCCATCGGCGGCACGAGGTGGTCGACCACGGTGGCGTGGGCCCGGCGCTTGGCCTGGGTCCCCTCCCCCGGGTCGTTGACGATGAACGGGTACACCAGCGGCAGGTCGCCCAGCACCGCGTCGGGCGCGCAGCCGGCGGCCAGCCCGAGCCCCTTGCCCGGCAGCCACTCCAGGGTGCCGTGCTTGCCCAGGTGGACGACGGCGTCGACGTTGCCGGCCAGCCACCGGTACGCGGCCAGGTAGTGGTGCGACGGCGGCAGGTCCGGGTCGTGGTAGATCGCGATCGGGTTCTCGCCGAACCCGCGCGGCGGCTGGATCATCAGCGTCACGTTGCCGAACCGGAGGCCGGCTAGGACGATCTCGTCCCCGTCGACGTACAGCTCGCCCGGCGGCTCGCCCCACTTGTCCAACATGTCGGCTTTCAGGTCGACGGGCAGCGCGTCGAACCAGCGGCGGTACTGCGCGGCCGGCACCCGGATCGGCGCCGCCGCCAGCTGGTCCTCGGTCAGCCACTCCACGTCGTGCCCGCCGGCCGCGATGAGCGAGTGGATCAGCGTGTCGCCGTCCTCCGGAAAGGACTTGCCGCTCCCGCTCGCAAGCTCGCAGGAGTCACCGACGTCATACCCGGCCGCGCGCAGCGCCCGTAGCAGTTCCACGGCCGAGGCGGGGGTGTCCAGGCCGACCGCGTTGCCCACCCGGGAGTGCTTCGTCGGGTACGACGACAGCAGGATCGCCAGCCGCTTGTCCCGGTTGGGTATCGAACGCAGCCGGGCGTACGACAGCGCGATGCCGGCCACCCGGGCCGCCCGCTCGGGGTCGGCCACGTACACCGGGATCCCGTCCGGCCCGGTCTCCTTGAACGAGAACGGCACCGTGATCAACCGCCCGTCGAACTCGGGGATCGCGACCTGCATCGCGGCGTCCATGGGCGTCAGCGCGGCGTCCGAGCCGGCCCACTGCGCCCGGCTCGACGTCAGGCAGAGGCCTTGGAGTACGGGCACGTCCAGCGCGGCGAGGGCCTCCACCGACCAGGCGTCGGAGTCACCACCGGCGCTCGCGTCGGCGGCCCGGGTGCCGCCCGCGGCGAGCACCGTGACGACCAGCGCGTCGCAGCGGCCCAGCACCTCGGCGAGGCCCTCGTCGACCGTACGCAGTGACGAGGCGAAGACCGGCAGCGCGTTGCCGCCCGCGTCCTCGATCGCGGCCGCGAGGGTGTCCACGAACGCGGTGTTCCCGGCGAGCGCGTGGGCGCGGTAGAAGACGATCCCGATCGTGGGGCGCTCGGGCCTCCGCTCGAAAGATCCGTGTACGCCGTAGGCCGGTGCCACGGCCGGCGGCGCGAAGCCCTCGCCGGTCAGCAGCACCGTGTCGGACAGGAACCGGTACAGCTCACGCAGGTTGTCCGGTCCGCCCTCGACGAGGTACCGCTGGGCGTCGTGAGCGACGCCTGCGGCCACGGTGGACAGTGCGGTCAGCTCGGCGTCCGGAGTGGCCTCGCCGCCGAGCGCGACCACCGGTACTCCGGCGCGCAGTACCGCGTCCAGCCCGTCCGGCCAGGTCCGCCGGCCGCCGAGCAGCCGTACGACCACGAGTTCGGCGCCGTCGAGGAGGGCCGGCACGTCCGCGGGTTCCAGCCGGGTGGGGTTGGCGACGAGCCAACCGGCCTGGCTCGCCCGGGCTGCCAGGAGATCGGTGTCGGCCGTGGACAGCAGCACGAAGGTCATGAAGGCACTACTCCCGTCGGGGTCCGCGCCCCGGTCGCAGGGTCGAAGGTCGGGACGCGGGGTCCCGGCGGCGGCCGGAGTCTCCTGGCTTCCGGATCGACGCTTCCCTCAGCCTTCCCGCCGCGCGGTGCGGCCGTGGCGCAGAACGAGGGTCACTCCCCGGTGACAGTGGCGGGACCGCCCCGGATTTCCACCGGGTTCCTCCACTGCCGCCGTGGCGGATGCTACGGCATGCCGCCTGAGGGGTCCGCGTCGATCTAGAAGTTGTGGTCCGCGGCGTGTCCGCTTTGTGGCGCCATTTCTCCTGGATCGGTGCGGCGGGAGCGCGGCGGGGCCCGGCCGCCGACAGCGGCAGGTGAACGGCGTTTGACTTCTCCGCAGCCGGGAGAAAACGGCAGTCGGAGGTGCCCCCATGACAAGTACCGAACAGACCGTTCGAAGTGACGTACCGGCCCGCATAGACCGGCTCCCCTGGGCGCGGTTCCACTGGCTGGTGGTCGTCGCGCTCGGGGTCGCCTGGGTCCTCGACGGGCTGGAGATCCAGATGGCGGCGTCCATCGCCTCCGTCCTGAAGGACCAGAACACCCTCCACCTGACGGCCGGTGAGGTCGGGCTCACCGCCTCGATCTACCTGCTCGGCGAGGTCGTCGGCGCCCTGGTCTTCGGCCGCCTGTCCGACCGGCTCGGCCGGCGCAACCTGTTCCTGGTGACGCTCGGCATCTATCTCGTCTTCAACGGTCTGTCCGGCTTCGCCTGGAACCTGTGGTCGTTCCTGGCGATGCGGTTCATCGCCGGTATGGGCATCGGCGGCGAGTACACCGCGATCAACTCGGCGATCGACGAGCTGATCCCGGCCCGGTACCGGGGCCGCGTCGACATCGCGATCAACGGGACGTACTGGATGGGCGCCATGATCGGCGCCGCCTCGCAGCTGATCCTGCTCAACCCGAACATCCTGCCCAAGGACATCGGCTGGCGGGTCAGCCTGTTCGTCGGCCCGGTGATCGGCCTGGCGATCTGGCAGCTGCGCAAGCACGTACCGGAGAGCCCGCGGTGGCTGCTCACCCACGGCCGCGCCGAGGAGGCCGAGCGTACGGTCCGCGAGATCGAGGACCGGGTCCGCGCCGACGGGCGTGAACTGCCCGAGCTCGGCGAGGACGCGGTCATCGAGGTCCGGCCGACCGAGAAGGTCACGTACCGGCAGATCGCGCGGGTCATGCTGCGCGACTACCCCAGCCGCTCGCTGCTCGGCTTCTCGATGCTGGTCACCCAGTCGTTCCTGTACAACGCGATCTTCTTCACGTACGGGCTGGTACTGGCGGGCTTCTACCACATCCCGGACCAGAGCATCCCGTGGTACTTCTTCCCGTTCGCGCTGGGTAACCTGCTCGGCCCGCTGCTGCTGGGGCGCCTCTTCGACACCTGGGGCCGCAAGCCGATGATCGCGGGCACGTACCTGCTGTCCGCGGCGATCCTGGCCGTCAGCGGGTACCTGTTCTGGATCGGCGCGCTCAACGCCGTCACCCAGACGATCCTGTGGTGCGTGGTGTTCTTCATCGCCTCGGCCGGGGCGTCGAGCGCGTACCTCACCGTCAGCGAGATCTTCCCGATCGAGCTGCGGGCCCAGGCGATCTCGTTCTTCTTCGCGATCGCGCAGGTCGTCGGCGGTGTGATCGCCCCGTGGGTGTTCGCCCAGCTGATCGGCGACGCCAAGAACCCCACGCCGCTGTTCTACGGGTACCTCGTCGGCGCCGGCCTGATGGCCGTCGGCGGACTCGTCGCGCTGTTCTACGCGGTGCCGGCCCACGGGCGCTCGCTCGAGCAGGTGGCCAAGCCGCTGTCGGTGGTCAGCCGGGTGCCGAGTGTCGACAAGCCGACCCGTACGGCCACGGCCTGATTGAGACTGCCGGCCGACGGGTAAGTAACCAGTATCTCCACAGAAAGGGGAGGCTTGACATGGGATACGACGACAAGGCCAGCAACCAGGCCGAGAACCTTGGCGGCAAGGTCAAGGAGGGCGTCGGCAAACTGACCGACGACGAGAGCCTTGAGGCCGAGGGCAAGGGCGACCAGGCGTCGGCGAACCTCAAGCAGGCCGGCGAGAAGGTCAAGGACGCCGTCAAGGACGTGTTCAAGAGCTGACCGGATCTGACGCCGATCATCACGGCGGGGGCGCCCGGAGATCTCCGGGCGCCCCC